>JABXHY010000085.1 GCA_013373375.1 Gammaproteobacteria bacterium | reverse complement strand
CCAGCCATCAGTGCTTCAAAGCCCATCAAGCTAGAAACGGTATACACATGCGTCGTAGTGTCGAGGAAGTCCCAAGGGTTAACAGGCTCGGCATACAGTTTCACATTCGGGTGTTCAAAAGGCAGCGGAAAGAGAAAACCCTTCTTTTTGCCCTGCACAACATCCGGATGAACCTTCACCCATACCGTTTCGTTTGGATGATTGTCTATCGCATTACGTAGCATTTGAACAAAGGTTTGCTCATCCGCCATCGCCCCGACAACAGACGCATCACCTTGAGTCTGGTCAATCACCACAACCTTGGGTTTGGCCGAACGCAATGCAGCATCACTCTGATTCTGATTGTACTTCGACAAACGAAGTTCACGAATAGCGGAGATACAACGGTGACTGCGTTCCAGACCGTCAGCAGACAAATCTTCATTTGAAGCAATAAGCTGTTCAAGCCTAGAGGCTTGGCGGGCATCATAATAGATACCCACCTCATCGACGACCAGACTTAGGGGTTGCACGCCAGCAACCCCCAAACCGATGGAACGTAAAAAACCATCTTCCAACGCGACATACGGCATTTTGTGCTTAGCAGCATAATCTCGCGCACGCTTGGCTGTGGATTTAAAGCCCCAGCCTATAACAGAGGCATTTAGTTTCCGATTTGTAGGATATTTTTTAAGTACACAACCCAAAAATAAAGATATATTTTTGATTTGCTTTATTCCAATTGAAAAGCAAACCGCAATATTATCGTTTCGCACAAGATATTAATTTATTAAAAAACGTTGAATATTTATCAAGATCTTTGATTTCAATAGCCTTAACTATGTTCATCATTGCCATCGGAAGGTTATTCATCAACTCATAGCAAAGAGCAAGGTGATAATAGGCTGAGTGATACGAATCATCAATATCTACCACTTTGCTATAAAGACTTATCGCTCTATCGATATCACCATTTATTCTTGACACGATCGCAAGTTCAAAGCAAACATCTCTACTATTACTGTTTATATTGTAGGCCATATTTAACATCTCTTCCGCCTCAATATAATTCATATTTCTTGAATATACCATTCCTTTAAATAGATAAAACAAATCTATGTCTTTTATGTCTTTAACATTTATTTTGTCAAGCTCTGAACTTGCAGTATCAAACTTCCTATTCCGAATGGCAACGTAGGCAAAATAAAGATTTTTTGAGACTTTCAACAATCGTTCTTTCTTATTTCCATCTGTCAGTTCGTCTTCAATTACTTTGGGGAGAAATCCGTCAACTACGATTGATAACACCAAATCTTCAATTGGCTTAATTTTATTAATATATGGTGTTATAAAGTGATCCATGTTATTCAATATATAAATATTTATCCCATCGAAATCAATCATAGAAGTATTATATAAATCTATTATATCAGATGAGCCAAGAAATACATGGTACTTAACTCGTTTTTCAACACCGGAAGAAACAAGTCCACTGATATTAGAGTAGTCATCTACAGGTTCTCTAGTTAAATGAAGCTTGCTCCTGCTAAAGTCTATATTTAGGCATACTTCACTACCAAATGAAAATACATGATTAGCATTCAACAGTGTTCCATATAATAGCGCAGCATATCCCCCCATTGAAGATCCAACTACTATCAACTCATCAATGTCGTGTTCATCCAACTTACTTTGAATGAATTTCACATTATCCATAATCGTAGCATCGCCAAACTCAAAACCGTTGTGATACCAAGAGTTGTTGTCATTGAAATGTAGTGAAATCACTCCGTATTTATCAAACTTTTTATATAGGTTAAATTTCGAACTAGGCGTATTCAAAGCAGAAAAAATAATAAAGGCTCTCTTTTTTGAATATGATACAAAGTAGTTATCCATTATTTTTTCAAAATATCCCTTTCAATTAATTCTATTTCTTTATTCCAATCATGAGAATATTTTTGTTTCTGGTTATATTCTCCATTTGGACCAGAAAGCGCTGATTTCTTGGAGAAACTAAACCCTACCATGTCGTCATTCCTAATACGACCACCAATTTCAGTAAACCATTTTAAAATTTGAATTCCACCGCTTGGTGGAGAAGAAATATCTAATGCTACATTTTTGTAAATTTCAGGAGGTGTAATACCACAAAGAACGTCGTCATTTTGTACAAAGTCGTAGAAAAAGTCGTAAGCATTTGGCGAACGATCTAAATGATTTGTTCCAGTAATAATAACTGCTTTATAACCATCAAAGCTAAAATCCTTTCGAGAAACTTCTTCGAACGTTGGACTTTTAACCCAAATATCAGTTTTGAAACCGACATCAGCTCTTCTATGTAAGGACGTATTATAAGAATTAAAACGCACCACCAAACCTTTGCCGTTTATATATTTACCTTTCTTTGCTCCTCGAGAGTCAGGAGAATTTCCAACAATACAAAAGTTTGACTTATTTTTCTTTAACAGAGCTACAATTTCTTTCTGATCTTTGGAAATTTTAACAAATGCAGCGGATAGCTTTTCAATATATTCAACTTCACTAATTGGAAGGAAGTCAAACAGTAATTTATGATTATCCACTAGATTGCTAAGTCTTAGATATTGCTTACTACGGAATAAAGATGGTTTCTTCTTTAAGCAGTACGTTACTTTTTCAAGCGCGCTCTGGTATTTACCTGCTTCACATAACATACTTGCCATATCGAATAATTGACCAATGTCAAAATTATGGAAGTCGTTGCGACTTGCAAACTTAACAATATCTTTATTGATGCCTGTGTATATCCATTTCATTCTGTAATATACAAAGGATTTATTAACCAATACGTCACTTAATGGCTTTAGACTTTCAAACTCTTTGTCTAATTCCTGATTGAACTTTTTACGCTTAAGGCTATTATTTAGATAATGCCCAAACAATTTACTTCTAACGAGCCTATTAGAAATTATTTTTCCTGCGATTATTCTTGTTTTCTTTTTAGAATAAAGATTAATCAGCACCTTTCTAGAAATTCGTTTCATTTCAACCTTTTTACTAACTTTTTTTTCCAACGGTTTAAGGTTGACTGTGTCATTCGAAACTTTCACCAGTTCTTCTTTAATTAGTGTTCTCTCAGCTCTTACAGAAAGAACACTTTGTACTATTGGATAAAGAGACACTTCAAAACCTTCAACATTTTCACTACCATAAATATCCTTTACGTTCAACTGAAGTTTAGACAAATAATCTAGAAACTCTTGTCGATGACTTTTGTTATATTCAACCTTATTCAACCAAACTTCAGACAAACAAATACTAGAGCAATCAATTGTCAGTTTTTTATTACTAAAGATACCGATACCAAATGTGTATATATTAATATCATGTTTCATTGCCTCTAATACAACTGTAGAGTTTACAGATATTATCGAATCAACAACATTTAGAACATCGGAAATACTTTCGCCTCTATCAAATTTAACCTTACGAAGCTTAGATATATCATATTCATTTTTATCTCTAGGGTGTTTTCTAATTATTAACTCAACATTATTTGGAATTGAACCTCTAACATATTCGATTAATTCCTGATGCCCATACTGCAAAGGATAAGATTCCGGAGATAATGTTGTATCACCAGGTAGTTGAAGAGCTAGTAATACTTTACTTTTTCTAGATAACGGTCTTGAATGTTTCTCGTCACTCAACTCGCCAACCAAGCCTTTTAAAGAGCTTTGAGCTAAATAACTGGCGTGATTTGCTCCTTTTGCATCAAAATATATATGTCCTTTTTGTGGCAACCAACCAAGTTCGCTATAAACATAAGGATACCTACCGTTTAAACTCTTAATTTTATCTACTGAGGTTCTAAAATATTCAGTATTACCATTAAAAATAAAAATCACGCTTGGTGCAAAATCCTCGACATCTTTAACTAGTTGTTCATTATTGAATCGCCAATCATAAACTTTGAACTTTTCATTATCTATTGGAAAATTAAAATCAAATACATTATTATACCCAAGAGGTTTTCTCGATATGAATTTATAGTCACAATATAATTTCTGAACACCACCCCACATTTGTTCTGAGTGCTCATTCATCATCGAATAGCCTAATACTTTCAGTCTTTCTTTATTGAAAAATCTTCTTACTGTATCACGCCTGATATTATCCATCATTTCCCTGCTTGGATAATATATTTTGTTGTCATATCCTGCTGCGTTGAATGAGTTATTATTAATCAGTGCTTTGACACCTAGGATATATTCTTCGTTATTCTTCGTTATAAATCTAGTAGCTGAGTTAGCATCAAATTCATTTAGTCTTGTTTGCTCTGCTGTGGCAGTAAACTGAAGCGTGTTTCCATATTCACAAAGGTATACCAGTTCTTTAGGAAAGCACTCTTTTAGACCACCAACTCCCCAAGAAACCACTTTGCATCCATATTTTATTGCCTCAGTTGAAACATAACTATAGCTTTCGAACCTACTTAATATCAAACAAACCTTTGAACGCTTTAACAATTCATCTTTTTTGTCATTATCTAGCCATGTAAAAAAATCAACATCTAGATGCTCTATAAATTCTCGATATTTTTCTTTTAGACTTTCATCCACACCGACAATTGCTACTTTTCGTCCTTCTGGAAGCCGGAATAGTATTTCAAGAAGATAGTCTACACCTTTAACACTTTCATTTCTCCCAATAAAAATGTAATCGATATCTTTGTTACTTGACTCAAAACACACTTCACCAAATATTGGATTTGGGAAGACACTGCATTTGTTACTTTGAAGTTCATCATATGCCAAATAATTTTCATAACTAGGCGAACTTAAATATGATGCCCTTTCGGCGGTTTTTATTTCTCTTTGATATCTAGCATGATTGACTGTCACACCATTAATTTTTTGAAGCATCGCTGATGGTGCATGCAATCTACAGTGCACTCTAAAAGATGGTTCCCTATTCGAAAACAACCCCCATGCATCTGGAATTTCAACAAGATCATTGATGTCTACAGTATCAATTATTTTTCTCTCAAATTGACGTACATTAGCCGAGTCATCATTGTAAATTATTTTACAATCTACCCCATTATTTATGAGCAAAGACTTTGCGTATAAACAGTAATTTGAAATCCCATTATTTTTATTCGAAAATGGACTCGCAATATAATACAACTCTTGACTCCTTCTATAATACGGTCACACCCAACCAACGTGCTCTCTAATAATTCCCAACCCCAACAGGCCAATTGCCCAACTCATCAAACTGGCAATCAATACAGTAACAACCGACTTCAATCGTTGTGGCTCGATGGCCTCATCAGGATGGATTGGCGCTACAAAGGTCGCCAAATAACGGTGCTTGCGCGCCGCTTCAATTCGGGCTGATTCAAGGGAAGCCAGCGCCGAGGTATAGGCCTTTTCGGCGAAGGTACGTTCCACCAACAAAGGTTCGTAATCGGCAAACACCCCGCTCAAGGCTGGCTGGGTTTTGCTGTCTCCGGTAATATTCTGCTTCTCATGCTGAATCTGCTGGGTGAGCGCCTGTACTCGGCGGGTCAGGTTCACCACCGCCGGGGCGCGATCGTCCATGTAACTTGTTAACCCGTTCAATTCCGCATGTGCTTTGGCGAGCTGAACTTCTAACTCGCCAATCAGCATCATTTTGGCGCTGGCAGTTTGGGTTGGATCGAGATCTTTCACTTCGTTACGAAAATCATTCATTGCAATACGGACAGAGGTAACGCGAGTTTCTGCCCTTGCTACTTCATTTTCGGCAAAGGCAAGATCATCGACCCGCGCCACCTCAGAGAGGTCGTTGACCAAAAGTTCGCTTTGCTTCAACACAGCTTCAGCCAGTAACTTGGCATCATCAGCACTGAATGCACGCACTTTCAACGTGATGATTGTTGTAGTTGGATCATAAGAAACGGTCACTCGTTTGCGCCAATAGCGCAATTGTTCCTCTTGACTTAGTTCATACCCCAACGAAGACAACCAATCCGCGTCAGGATGGTTGAACATTGATACAAGATCCACATCTTGGCTAATGGCACGCACAATATCTCGTGACTGTACATAGTCTTGAACAATGTATGAATCGGTGGCGCTACCCCCTTGCGCAGGCATGCCCGCCAGACCACTCAACAAGTCAATTTGTTGCATTTCATTGCCTTTTACCGCAAAGCGAGTTTCCACCACATAGAGACCCGCAGCGATAAAGGTGTAATAAAATGTCGCCAATAAGGTTGGTAAAATAACCATCAGTAAAAAGCTACGTTGCTTGTTGTTGCGGTTTTTCCACATCTTATTCAGCAGTAGCTTGTATTTTTTGTTTAATTTCATTTGGAAAGTGTCAAATATTTATCGATTGCGTCATTGATATCTTCAAAAAACGTTAACTCACCGCCGGACAGTACCAGCCCCATATCGCAATGTTCTTTTAATGTCGGCATGCTGTGCGACACCATAATCAAACTTGAGGTTTCACTGCGCGCTTTAAACGCATCTCGGCACTTTTCTTGAAAACGTCGGTCGCCCACCCCAGTGATTTCATCCACCAAATAGCAATCAAAATCAATCGCCATGGAAAGCCCAAAGGCCAGCCTTGCTTTCATACCAGAACTGTAACTGCGGATCGGCATATCGAGGTAATCACCAAGTTCAGAGAACTCTTTGACAAACTCTGTGACTTGTTTGATGTCGGCACCGTAGATTCGGCTGACAAAACGGAGGTTTTCTGCACCGGTCATTGAGCCATTAAAACCACCAGAAAAACCTAGTGGCCACGACATTTTGACGTTGCGTTTAATCAGCCCTGTTGTCGGCGCTTCAGAGCCTGCGATCATACGCAGCAGTGTCGATTTACCCGCACCATTTACACCCAACAAGCCTATGTTGCGCCCTTTAGGAAAGTTCAAACTGCAAGGCTTTAACACCTGCTTTTTGCCATTAGCGGTACGATATATTTTCGATACGTTAACTAGCTCAATCATAAATTGCGTGCTTTGTGTCGGGTGTATTGAGTCAATGCAAGACCGCTCAGAAACGTCGCAGTGGCGCAGGCTACGGCGTAGCTATAATTTATATAGGTGTTCTGATAGGTAGAAAAGAAACCGCTACGCACCCACTCAACACACTGAAAAATCGGGTTCCATTGCAAATACTCGCGCGCTTGCGGTGGCAAACTCGCCGCAGTAAAGAAAATGCCAGACATAAAATAGAGCGGACGGTTTAAGGCGTTAAACAGTTTTTCCCAACTATCGAAGTAGATCCTAATTGCGGAGTTGGCCATGCCCACTCCACAGGAAAAAATTATCAGCACCAATAGCCCCATCAGTACATGGAAAGGATCGTGCACAGCCATCGCTTTGCCCATCAGTTGCAATGAAACAACGATAAGGGCAAAAACCACCAACAATGTCGTTGCTTCCAGCAAGGCTCGACCCACCAGAACATCAAAAGGGGTGACATGTGGATAAGAGAGCAACGCCTGGTTGGCACCTAGCGCGCCTGATAACCGTGAAGAAATGGAACTATAGATTAGCCAAGGTACAATTCCAGTAGTAAAGAACACCGCCAGTTCGCCGCCCACTGGAGACTGACGCCCCAAAGAAGAGAATATCGCAACCAATATCAATACTTGTGCGAGCGGTTCCACCACTGCCCACAAATAACCGATCTTACTTTTGCCATATTTTGCTAGCGCCTCACGTAAAATAAGGGCGTACAGAACCCGCCCCTGGACTCTTAGAGCTTGACGAAGTTCTTTCATTTACAGATTAAAAATTTGGATAAGTCCAACGATAGAGTTGTTGTCGTTTAATACAACTAGAGATGAGATTGAGTGCTCTCGCATT
>JABXHY010000023.1 GCA_013373375.1 Gammaproteobacteria bacterium | reverse complement strand
TTAACTGGTACTTCATGTTTATCAGTACCTTTGTAATAGCAACCGCTGGCGCATTCGTTACTGAGAAGATTGTTGAACCAAGACTCGGAACCTACAGCAACGATGAAGCTTCAATTGATTTGGGCGAGCAGTCCATGGATAAGCCAACCGATCAAGAAATGAAAGCACTTAAAGCCGCTGGATTAACTTTTCTTTTAGTCATTGGCGTTTTAGCCATTACGATTATTCCCGATGTCGATCTTCCTGGCTTCGGCATTTTATTAAATCCAGACACGGGTGAAGTATCTGGCTCGCCATTTTTGAAAGGAATTGTCGTTTTTATTTTTATTTCATTTGCGTTAACCGGTTTTGTTTATGGCCGAGTGGCGGGAACAATGAAAAATGATCGTGATGTTATTGATGCCATGGCGAAGAGCATCGGTAGCTTAGGTTTGTACATTACGCTTGTTTTCTTTGCTGCTCAGTTTGTGGCCTTTTTTAAATGGACTAATTTAGGAACTGTTTTAGCTGTTAAAGGCGCAGCCTTGTTGCAGTTTTTAGGACTGGATGGTCCAGAAGTATTTATACTCTTCATTATTATGTGTGCGATGATAAACCTAAGTCTGGGCAGTGCATCGGCTCAATGGGCAGTAACTGCGCCTATTTTTGTACCCATGTTAATGCTTATCGGATTCGCACCAGAAGTAATTCAGGCTGCTTATCGAATAGGGGATTCTGTCTCGAATGTTATTACGCCCATGATGAGCTATTTTGGGCTTATCTTAGCAATTGCTGCTCGGTACCAAAAAAATCTGGGGATGGGAACTCTGATTGCTATGATGCTTCCTTATTCGATGATCTTTTTCGTTATCTGGACATTGCTGTTCTACATTTGGGTGTTTTTATTAGGTATGCCGGTTGGACCAGGTGCTGAAACTTACTATACACCTTAGTGATTAATATCGATTTCAATATGTAGAATTATTGTGCATCAATCAAATAAAGGGCTTTTCAAAAGCCCTTTATTTTTTAAGGTCAAAAAACTTATTCCTATCTTTGTAGCAAGTTAGAATAACTTGTTATCAACATCGCATCATAAACCACAATATTACCTCTGGAATGACGTATACAACTGCTGTAAATTAAACACTTCTAGACGTCTAAAAAAATAAAATTAGGAAGAAGTCATGGTCGATATGTTGAACGGTTTTTTGTGGGGAAAGCTATTAGTCGGATTGCTCATTCTTGTTGGAGTGTGGTTTACCGTAGCATCTCGCTTTGTTCAATTTCGATATTTTGGTCGAATGTTTGGTCTAATTCGCAAAGGCATGCACCATCAAAAAAATCGAGTCAGTTCATTTCAGGCACTGGCAGTGACAGTTGCAGGCCGGGTTGGTGCAGGAAATATTGCAGGTGTTGCAGTAGCAATTACTTTAGGCGGCGCAGGCGCGATATTTTGGATGTGGGTGATTGCACTAATCGGTATGGCAACCAGTTTCTTTGAATGCTCATTGGCTCAAGTTTACAAGCGCTCCGAACCAGAAGGCACTTTCCGTGGCGGTCCTGCCTACTATATGGACAAAGGGAATAACCAAAAATGGATGGGATTTGTTTATTCAGGTTTGTTGGTGGTGAGTGTCGGCATTGCGTTAATTGCACTCCAGTCCTTTACCGTTGCGTCTTCGTTTACTCAAAGCTTTGAAATTGATCCTTTGTATACTGGAATAACATTAGCCGTTGTAACCGGAGTGATAATTTTTGGTGGTATTAAGCGAATTGCAGAGGTTGCTGAGTGGGTTGTTCCATTTATGGCGCTTGGTTATTGCTTGCTTGGTTTAATTGTTATTGGTATGAATATCGAAAATGTACCGAGTGCACTTTGGCACATTGTGAAAAGCGCTTTTGGAATTGAACAAGCTATTGGTGGTGGCTTGGGAACGGCAATCTTAGTTGGAGCACAACGAGGTTTGTTTTCTAATGAAGCAGGGCTCGGACATGCTGCTAATGTTGCAGCGGTTGCTTATGTAAAGCATCCAGCAGAGCAGGGGATCGTTCAGTCGTTTAGTGTATTTGTCGACACTATGATTTTATGTACGGTTACCGCATTAATTATATTGCTTTCGGGTGTTACGTCGGATCCGGAAATGGGAGGCGTAACACTGACGCAGTTAGCTTTATCGGAGCATATTGGTGATTGGTCAGGCGTATTTGTGACAGTAGCATTAACCTTATTTGCATTTACAACGATTTTATATTTGTATTATCTCGGTGAGAATGCGTTAAACTTTTTTAGCAACGAGAATAAATGGCTTTTTAATATTTTTCGTATTGTTGTCATTGTGCAAATTATTTGGGGATCGGGTCAGGAGCTAAACGAAATTTTCGCCTTAGGTGATCTTGCAGTCGGTTTACTTGCATTGAGTAATTTAATTGCATTAGCGTTTTTAGCGAAAAAGGGATTTGCCGTGTTACGTGATTATGATAACCAGATTGCCAGTGGCAAAGATACCCCGGTTTTCAATGCAAAAGATCATCCAGAGTTAAATTTGGATAAAGAAGCCTGGGATATGAATTAGATTAAATTTAAAGTTGTTTTTATCAGTTTTAAAGAAAGCTATCGGGGACTAATGTTAATACCCAAGAAGTCTTTTTTGAAAACACCTTATTGAGTCAGTTATGATAGAAAATATTGATCCAGTGGTAGCTAAATGGTTTGCCTGTTGGGAAAGAGGGGATACAGACGATCTTCCGATAAGCGACGATTTTGAGCATACCAGTCCTTTTGGCACGATAAAGACAAAGTTGCGTTATTTGGAGATTGTTAATAAGAATAAAAAAGACTTTCTTGGTAATTCACTTAAAGTGACCAAGCAAATTAAACAAGAGGGTGATGTGTGTGTTCAGTTTGAACAGAAAAATAAAAATACAGGTCTTGAGATGACGGTATGCGAATGGTATGAAATTGAAGACAATAAAATAAAGCGCATACGATCTTTTTATAATATTGGTAACGCTGAAATAAAAGGTTAATGAAACTGGCCGATTAATATTGTTAAATTCCCTTGCGATTTATTCTGAGTCAAACATCGTCGATTAGTTAGGCAGTTTCATCTGTCGCTTGACTATTTATTTAGACCTCTCTAATGTGGGTGTACAACCAATAAGACTAATAACAGGTTGCTCCTGATAATCTGTATATAATTCATGATCATAGCCATAACTACGCAGGAAATAATCGAATTTACACGCATCTACTTAGCCGTGTTTTATTCATTAGTTGCATTATTTTACAGTTCTCGCGTTATATTCATGAAGCGGAAAATATCGAAGGAGCTTATATTTCCAGGAGAGCGATTTTGTAAATCTTGGTGGAATCATTTGACGTTTAGGATTTTTAGAGTCGCGATATGGATGGTGTGTTTGTTTCGCTGGATTTTTCCTTCAATCGATCAATATCTAGTTATGATAAATCTTATGCAAAATACTTGGCTGATTATATTCGGCAATCTTTTGTTAACCGTTGGCTTCTTCTTAACAGTAATGATTAACTTTAAGCTTGGAAGAGAATGGCGCTCCGGGATAGATCCTGATGGACCAAAAACGATTATCACAAATGGACTTTATCGATTTTCGCGTAATCCAATGTTTGTTTTTGTCGCTATCTCCCAGGTCGGTTTCTTTCTAGCAGTACCTTCTATGTTTACTTTAGTTTGCTTGCTTATTGGTTTATATACTCTCAATAGTCAGGCCATAGAAGAAGAAAAGCACTTGTTACAAGTATTTCCACTTGAGTACGAAAATTATCTATCTCAAGTGCGTCGTTGGGTTTAGAATTATTAAAGTGTAATGTGCATCTGAACTCTCATGAGAAACGATAACCGTTTTATTCAAACAAAGCATCGCTACAGACGTATTTGTTACCTAATTGCTCTTTTGTTATGCATCGTAATTCCTAGCGCTCTACTGAGTCCATTTTTATTTGATAATATGCCATTTCAACTACTGTCACATACAGTTAAAGTAATATCGATAATAAGTCTTGTTATTGGACTTTGGTTTATGTTTGTTTCGCAAACGGTAATTTATCAAGATAAAAAGTTTGTTAACCAACTATCACAAGGTATGGAATTAATTATTCTTATTATTCCATATGTGTTAGTTCGAGGTACCTATCTGTTCTTTAAGTACCGACGTTAGTTTTGGTTTTATTAAATCGTTCTCATTTTTAAGAAAATATTGGTTATTTAAAATACCGGGCTTTGACTGAGTAAGTGTAAAGAACTTAGAATAAACATAAGTACCAATTCTTGATTCAATTTAGCTTTTACAGGTCGCTAGATTGATTAACTATACTACTCTTAAGATCACATTTTGAGTAGATACAGTTTTAAATTTTCGCTTAAATACTATCTGAGTACAAACCACTTAAGTGTATACGGGCCATTATATGAACAAAGATTTTAGCCATATATTAAGATTTGTTATTGCAAAAATGTTCACGGTTATATTTTTTGCATTAGCACTAGCTATGATTTTTTCCTTGGGAAAATCATTCTTTACCGGCCTATTTAATGGCGAAGATATTATGCAGATGTTTTTAGGTGGAATAAACACCGGCATTATTGCATTAGCGGTGTTTGAATTAGCGCTTGTAATAAATAGGGAATATTCAGAAATAACAGAGAGTGAAGATGCGGTTAAAAACTTAAGGCGTACAATCCCTAGGTTTATCGGAACAGTTTGTATTGCTCTCTCTCTAGAGGGGCTAATAATGGTTATTAAGTATAGTCAGTTAGAGTTGGCAGGAAACCTCTACTATCCGGTCGCGATTATTGCCAGTACGGCTTTATTATTGATTGCACTTGGAGTGTTCTTACATTTAACAAAAGGAGAAAGTTAGTTCGAGCTCATTTTATTAATCATGAGCTCGATAATGATAAGCTTAAGGTAAATGTGTGGGGGTAACAGTTAAGCCTTCGCACTGCTCATTGATAAAGACGTACGGTTTGCCATTCCCTTTTGTGTATATGTGGTTAGTGAGTCTGGACGCATAGCTTGTTTAAATAAATTGAGCGTGCGTTCCAAGCTTCTTTGAGAAAGAGAAATTATTTTGCCGTTAATTTCGTTTTGTGTACGACACTTTTCCATGCGCTCTTTCAATTCATTCCATCGCGCTAGCAGCTCCGCTTGTCCACTTATCTGTTGTTCAAATAGCTGATGATGATTTTTTTGAATGGGACGGATATTGAACAAACTCAGGCGGTTATTCGCCGAACTTTCGATTTGGTTCAGTAGATCATTTTTATCTTTCAATATTACCTGAAGGTGATCAACGTCTTGTCTTTCGTAACAACTTTGTTCTTCTGACATGAGCTCAAATAATTGCCCTGTGATATTGATCTCGTTATTCAACGCCGTTAATAAAAAACTTTTAACATTCGCTTCCATAAGTTATCTCACTCTACTGTAACCGGCTTCAAAGTCGAGCATTTTGTCTGCTACACGTTCTGCTTCAACTTCGTAACTGCCATTATCTACTTTTTCTTTTACAGGCTCGACTCTGCTGTAGTCTACTGCAGGCATAGCCATCATTTTTTGAATTAATGATCCGATTTGAGCCGCTTTTCCAGTAAGTTCTACTGAGTCAGTTGAACTGTCACCGTCTGAATCGCTGTCAGCAATGGAACTATTTTTAATTTTTTTGCTACTGCTGGTAGCGCCGGTTGAAATTTTTCCTGAGCTGACATTTTTAATATCAATTGCCATAGGATTTAGTCTCTATTGAGTTCTGTTAACGTTCGCAATGCCTATGTCGAGGTTCCGAATCATTATTGGAGTCCTACTGACACTCTTTTACTCGCAATTACCGTTCCAGAAACGACACGGCTGGAAGAGGGGTTTTTAATCGCCACTTGCTCGCCATAATGGCCGTCTTCCATTGCTTCACCTTCAATCGTGACAGTAAATTGCTCGTTTCCAGCAAGCACCGTTAACTTGTCACCTTTACATACCATGCAAGCTACTTTTCTTGCCGCTGGGTCACCTGCCATAGCATTTTGCTTCATTACCGAGCCCAGTAATTGCTCTTTTGCTGTGATCGGATTAATCCGGACACTACTTATCTCTATCGGCTTCACTTCCAGATCTTTAGCAGAAATTACCTCACCTTTAACCATGTTCTTTTTGAACACCACGACTTCTTGATAAATAGCAATTTTTACTGGAACGTATATATGCCAGGACTGTTCGCCGACACACCTTATACCGACGACGGTATTGCCACTCAAGTTACTGCCTTGGGGTATAAATGCTGACAAATTGTTATCACAAGGCTTTAAACGCAGTCTGGGATCAATACCACCAATGGTGATCTTCACTCTCGAATCTGAGTTGGCAAAATGATTGTTGAGGAAAGATTTTGCCGTTGCTTTTATCTCTTGCACACTTTGAGTTGCCGCCGCGCTATGTAAAGCATAGGCAGAGGCTAGAGAGAAGACAATAATTTTAAAAATATTTCGTAAATTCATAGGGTTGTACTATTTACCATGTTTTCAAGTTGTCGCATTAAATTGCTGCAAATCAATCAAAATGAACTATTCTTTTAAATATAAAGTGTCAGGAAGATAGTTTTAGTGCTATTGAATCTTCCAAACCATCGAATACTTTGAAATATGCAAGCAGTGTGCCGACTAATTTTGAACAGAGAGTTGAGTTATTGAGGTGCGCACAGAAATGCGTTAAATCAGAATTGGTAATGACACGAAATAGCAGCATTAAATTAAAGAGCAAAAGACATACTCTGAGTAGGAGAGCTAGATGTCGAGTATTTTAGACAGCGTAAATCAACGGACACAAATGGTCGGCCAGAACCGGCTGGAGCTTTTGTTGTTTAAATTACGTGGCAAGCAAGTTTATGGAATTAATGTTTTTAAAGTTCGAGAAGTGCTTCAGTGTCCAGAGTTAACCGAATTGCCAAGACGACACGCGGTAGTAAGAGGCGTTGCTCATATTCGTGGTCAAACTATCTCAGTAATGGACTTAAGTCTGGCGACTGGTGGGCCCGCTCTGGAAGACATTAGTAAATGTTTCGTTATTATTGCGGAATACAATCGTGCGGTTCAGGGCTTTTTAGTAAGGTCTGTTGAACGTATTGTTAATATGAATTGGGGAGACATTCATCCACCGCCCAAAGGTAGCGGGAGAGATCATTATTTAACAGCGGTGACTGAAATTGATAAGCAATTGGTCGAAATTATCGATGTTGAAAAAATTCTCGCAGAAATTACTCCGACCAATGAAACCGTTAGCGCAGAAGTATTACAAAAATCTGCTGGAAAAGAGCCTGAGGACAAGCTGGTGCTGGTTGCCGACGATTCGACAGTCGCACGAAATCAGATTAAGCGAACAGTTGAGCAACTCGGAATGAAAGTGGTAACCACAAAAGATGGTCGAGAAGCTTTGGACTATTTGAAAGGGTTAGTTGACGATGGAAAATCAGTCGCAGATGAGGTTTTAATGCTTATTTCGGATATTGAAATGCCTGAAATGGATGGCTATACCCTGACCGCAGAAATTAGGGCGAATGAAAGCCTTAAACCTTTGTGGGTGTTACTGCACACCTCTTTGAGTGGCGTGTTTAATCAGGCGATGGTGCAAAAGGTTGGGGCGAATGACTTCATTCCTAAGTTTAATCCCGACGAGTTGGCTCAAGCCGTACAAAAACGTATCGAAGCTGAACATTAATTAGGTCTTAGGTTAAAACACTATGGTGATTTCAGCCGATGACTATCAGGCCTTTCAAAAGTTGCTGCACGAAAAATCCGGTATTTTGCTGGGTGAGAATAAGCAGTATCTGGTTTCGAGCAGGTTATCGAGTTTTTTAAAAGAACAAAACCTAACTGATCTTTCTGCCTTACTAAAGGCTTTAACTCGCCCCGGCAATGATAAATTATTGCAACAGGTTATCGACCGTATGACCACTAACGAAACTTTGTGGTTTAGAGATGGCTTTCCATTCGACTTTCTAATTAATACGATTCTTCCAGAACAGAAGGCGAATAATAAAAACAATATTAATATATGGTGTGCAGCTTGTTCCTCTGGACAAGAACCCTATTCGATAACCATTGCTTTGGATGAAGCGAGTCGCTCGGCGAATCGCCATAAAATGCCAATGTCTGTTGATATTGTGGCAACCGATATTTCCAGTCGAATATTAGAGCAGGCAAGAAACGCTGAGTATCAGTCGCTCGAAATAACCAGAGGTTTAACCCCGCAACGGCAATCCGCTCATTTTGACCTACAAGCGGATGGCACTTATCAGCTAAAACCGCATTTAAAAAAGAACGTTCGGTTTTCGACATTAAATCTAATGCAGACGCCTTATCGGTTAGGTGGTCAGTATGATGTTGTATTTTGTCGGAACGTTTTAATTTATTTTGCCAGCGATTTAAAAATTAAAGTCATTAATAGTATTGCAGACTGTTTAAAGCCAGGAGGCTATCTTTTTTTGGGCGCCTCTGAATCAATGCCTTCGAGTATTGAGCGATTTGAAATGGTTCGCTGTAATCCTGGACTTGTTTACCGTAAACGACCTTAATAAGCATTGCCGCATGTGCGGTAGTGAGTTGCCGCTTTTCTCCTGACTGACTAATTCTGCTACCGCTAAAAGCTCTCTTGAAAACCTTTTCTAAGGCACTTCAGGCCTTGATTCATCTTCGACTGAATGAAAAATATCCAGTGTTTCCATTATTGGCACGCCGCTTGCTATTTTTACATCTGAATAAATTTTGTAACTAACAGGTTCGGACATGGCGATTAATTTTGATAAAGCACTCGGGATTCAGGAGCAGACACTTGAGCTTCGTGCCAAGCGTGCAGAAATCATTGCCAATAATCTCGCCAATGCAGATACCCCTGGATTTAAAGCAAAGTCGTTGGATTTTGATAAAGCGTTGAGCAATGCGCTCAGTGGTAATGGATTTAATCTTCGCACAACGCATGAGAAGCATTATAGAAATAACAGTGATGGTCTCAGCTCTGGTGATGTGAAGTATCAAATACCGACGCAACCAGACACTGGCGATGGTAATACGGTTGATGCTCAAAAAGAAATGGCTGCTTACGGACGTAATGCGCTTGAATATCAAACAACACTGCAGTTTTTAAGTAACAAATTTAAAGGCATTCGTAAAGCCTTGAAGGGTGAATAACCATGAGTTTGTATAACATTTTCGATATTTCGGGTTCTGCTATGAGCGCTCAAAGTGTTCGCTTGAACACGACAGCAAGTAACATGGCGAATGCAGAAAGTGCTTCCAGTAATTATGACGAAACCTACAAGGCGAGACACCCGGTTTTTAGCGCTGTGTATCAAGGGTTAAGAGGCAGTCAGTTTGGTGGAGCTGGTGTGAATGTTTTAGGTGTAGTGGAAAGTGAAGCCGCTCCCAGAGTGAAATATCAACCCGAAAATCCGTTAGCAGACGAGCAAGGTAATGTGTATTTACCCAATATAAATATTGTTGAAGAAATGGCAAATATGATTTCGGCTTCAAGAAACTATCAAGCTAATGTGCAAATTGCTAATACCGCAAAAACACTCATGCAACGCACACTTAGTTTGGGGCAGTAATTTAATCCGTAGACATTTAAATATTAAGTTTGGACATTAAGATGACGACCATTAATAACGATCAATCAAGCATTTATGGCGACTTAGGGTTAAGCCAACAAGAGACTTTAGACAATGGTCGTAAAGAGTCCCTTGGGCAATCGGATTTTCTTGCGTTGTTAACGACGCAATTAGCCAATCAAGATCCATTTGATCCAATGGACAATAAAGAATTTATTTCACAAATGGCTGAATTTTCGAGTTTGTCTGGCATGCAAGAGTTGAATCAAAACTTTAACGCATTGGCGACATCACTCACTTCTAATCAAGCACTGCAAGCTTCTGCATTAGTAGGACGCTCAGTAATGGTTCCTACCAGCATTGGCTATTTAGGGGAAACCGGTGAAGTGGAAGGTCGAGTGACTTTAAACCAATCAACACAAAATGTTTGGGGCGAAGTGAAAGACGCTTCGGGTCAAGTAGTTCGACGTTTCGAGTTAGGCAGTTACAGCTCCGGTGATCTTGAGTTTAGTTGGGATGGTTTAGGTGAAAATGGTGAGCGCATGCCTGAAGGTGCTTACTCAATAAATATTTACGGTCAGGTCGGTGGCACAACTGAACAAATTGGTACGGTTATGAAAGCACAGGTCAACAGTGTCAATTTGGCCGGTGCTAATGGCCAGGTGGTTTTAAATTTAACTGGACTTGGTTCGGTTAATTTAAGCGATATTAGTGAAATTGGTATTTAGTTTTAACGACAAGCGGTAGGAGTAGTCAATATGTCTTTCAACACGGCACTGAGTGGTTTGAACGCAGCGCAAGCTGACTTAAATGTCACCAGTAATAACATTGCAAATGTTTCAACAACCGGCTTTAAGTTTTCTCGTGCTGAGTTTGGAGACATCTTTGCGACTTCAACATTGGGTAGCTCAAAAACAGCGATTGGTAACGGTGTTATTTTGAGCAATGTTGCACAACAGTTTAACCAGGGTAATCTTGAGTTTACTTCTAACTCGCTTGACCTTGCTGTTTCTGGTCAAGGTTTTTTTGTGCTAGAGCCGAGTCAAAATAATGAGAATCAAATTTTCACTCGAGCAGGTGAGTTTGGTGTTGATTCAAACGGATTTGTGGTCAACAGTTCGGGAGCAAGGTTACAGGTTTTTCCGACCAATACTGATGGAACGGTAACTGCAACGGCTCTTTCAAGTACAGTTGCTTTGCAAATTCCACAGTCGGCAGGCTCTCCGACAGCAACGACTGAAATTGATATTGGCGTGAACTTGCCAGCTAACGCTACTGGACTAGATGTTAACTTGTTCGATCCAACGTCTCCATCAACCTACAGTGCATCAACTTCATCGACTATTTTTGATTCGCTTGGTGAAAGTCACATTGCAACGATCTACTATGTAAAAGATGCATCGGCACCCAATACATGGGCATCCTATTACTATGTCGACGGCAACCCACTTGACATTACTGGTGGTACTGCGGGAGCAAACGGACAGTTGTATCACACTGTAGAATTTGATGCGGCTGGTACTTTCCAGCAAACTAATCCAGCAAACCCAACAACTCAGGCGCTTGGTTTTACTAATGGTTCAAATCCTGGTCAAACCATCGCTATCGATTACGTAAATAATGCGCCGACTCAATTTGCTTCACCGTTTACGGTAAATACTCTTGATCAAAATGGCGCAACCATTGGTCGACTAGCTGGGATAGAAATTAGCGAAACCGGTGTTGTTCGAGCAAACTTTACCAATGGACAATCCAACTCAATTGGAAAAATCGCATTGGTTCGCTTTCCAAATCCACAAGGTTTGTCTCAGTTGGGTAACAACTCTTGGGGCGACACCATTGATTCTGGTCAACCATTAGCAGGCGAAGCGTTAACATCAAGTTTTGGGCAAATACGTTCTGGCGCATTGGAAACTTCCAATGTTGATTTGACGTCAGAGTTAGTCAATCTAATAACGGCGCAAAGAAACTTCCAGGCTAACGCGAGAACAATTGAAACGAATAATCAGGTGACTCAAACCATTATTCAGATTCGGTAATCGCTAACATTTCGTTGAGTGTAGGCAAGTAATTAAGAAGTTAATTAAAAGCAGTTTAAGGTGAAATCGAATGGATAAAATGGTGTATTTAGCAATGACCGGCGCGAAAGAAAATATGCTGGCACAAGCTAAATCAGCAAATAATTTAGCAAACGTTAGCACCTTGGGTTTTAAGGCCGACTTGCAACAGGCGCGTGCAATGCAAGCGTTTGGCGACGGTCTTCCGTCACGAGTTTTTTCCATGTCAGAACGTCCAGGCTACAGGTTTGATGCTGGAACGATTATGACAACTGGCAATGACTTTGATGTTGCATTAACTGAAAAAGGTTGGATTGCCGTGCAAGGTCCAACCGGTTCTGAAAGCTACACTCGACGCGGTGATTTAAAAATAAATGCAAACGGTTTATTGGAAAATGGAGCTGGTCATTTAGTACTTGGAAATGGTGGTCCAATTGCAATTCCTCCGTTTGAAAAAATAGATATTGGTAATGACGGCACTATTACCATTCGTCCACAAGGTGGTGCGGCGAATGAAACACTTATTCTTGATCGAATAAAATTGGTTAACCCAAACAATGCCGACCTTACAAAAAACGAATTCGGTCTTTTCGAGCGAAAAGATGGCGGAATTGAACCTCCTGACGCAGCCATTTCATTAACCAGTGGAGCTCTTGAGGGAAGTAATGTCAACGCTATCGAAGAGATGGTGAATATGATTAGTTTGTCTCGTCAGTTTGAGTTGCAAGTCAAGATGATGAAAACCGCAGAGCAAAATGATCAATCTCTTGAACAGTTGGTTCGTGTTTCTTAATACGACTAATTTGCTTGAGAATTAACAAACGTTAATAGGAGTACATCATGCATCCGGCTTTATGGATCAGTAAAACTGGTCTCGATGCGCAAAGCACCGACTTACAAATTACGTCGAACAACTTGGCAAACGCGAGCACTGTTGGGTACAAGAAAAGTCGCGCTGTTTTTGAAGACTTGTTCTATCAAACAGTAAGAGCGCCTGGCAGTCAATCGTCGCAAAACACAACATTACCATCCGGCTTAATGTTGGGTACCGGTGTTAAAACGGTGGCTACTCAAAAAGATTTTACTCAAGGTTCATTTCAATTGACTCAAAATCAATTGGATATGGCGCTTGAAGGCCCAGGATTTTTTCAAGTGTTGTTACCCGATGGACAGACAGCGTATACCCGTGCGGGTAACTTTGCGTTGGATGATACAGGACAAATTGTGACTTCCGGTTCTGGTTATGTTTTACAGCCAGGTCTTACGGTTCCACAAGATGCGCAAAGTTTAGATGTGAGTATTGATGGCATAGTGACTGTGCGTGTTCCTGGTACGGCAGCACCGGTGAATATTGGGCAAATTCAAACCGCAGACTTTATCAATACTGGTGGCTTACAGCCTATTGGTCAAAATTTATTTCTTGAAACTGGTGCGAGCGGCGCTCCAATTGTTGGAAATCCTTCAGAGAACGGATTAGGCAACTTACGTGGAGGTCAATTAGAAGCGAGTAACGTATCGGTAGTTGAAGAACTTATTGGTCTTATTGAAACCCAGCGTGCTTACGAAATTAATGCAAAGGTTATTTCGGGCGTTGATCAAATGCTTCAATATGTTAACCAGACGCTTTAGTGAAGGAGTGATGACGTGAAGTCGATACGATTTGTAAGTGCTTTGTTTGGAATGATTGTCGTTCTAAGCGGATGCCAGTCATTTGTTCCTCCATCGCCCGATGATCCTTATTTTGCACCTAAGTACCCTCTACCTGAACAAAAGCAAATGGTCAGTGGTGGTTCCTTGTTTTCAACTTCGAATGATTTATTGTTGTATCAAGATAAAAAAGCCAATCAAATTGGCGACATCATTACGATTGAGTTGACAGAGGTTACAGACGCTTCGAAGAAAGCGGATACAAAAACCAAGAAAGAATCCGATGTTTCCTTAGCGAATCCTTTGTTAGCAGGACGCAACTATGTTTTCAATTCAGGCCAGGCGAGCTTTGAGACGGACATTGAATCAGAAAATGAATTTCGAGGTGAGGCTGAGTCAAAACAAAGTAACAGTTTAAACGGAACGATATCCGTTACCGTACAAAGTGTATTACCTAACGGAAACTTAATTGTCAGAGGGGAAAAGTGGATCACGCTTAATCAAGGTGACGAGTTTATTCGACTCTCTGGTATTTTACGTCCTGATGATATTTCTTCACAAAATACCGCACCATCTTCGCGGCTTGCGAATGCTCGTATTCAGTACAGTGGCAAAGGTGCCGTTGCCGATGTTAATGCTCAAGGCTGGTTGGCACGATTCTTTAATAGTCCTTGGTGGCCTTTCTAAATTACGAGTATTGAAGATGTATAAATTAACCAAGTTACTGCTGCTGATTTCGGTGTTTTTCACAACCTATTGCAATGCAGATCGAGTGAAAGATATTGCGTCAATTCAAGGTGTTAGAAGTAATCACCTGGTAGGCTATGGCTTGGTAGTGGGGCTTGATGGTACAGGCGAACAAACCGCCTACACAGCACAAGCCTTTAAAACAATGCTAAGCCGTTTCGGCATAACTTTGCCGCCTGGTTTAACACCTAAAATGAAAAATGTTGCCGCAGTTGCCGTACACGCTGAGTTACCAGCGTTTGCCAAGCCTGGTCAAAATATTGATATAACCGTATCCAGTCTAGGTAATGCAAAAAGTTTACGCGGTGGTGCATTACTGTTGACCCCAATGAAAGCAGTCGATGGTCAAATATACGCTTTGGCACAGGGCAATTTAGTGGTGGGTGGATTTGGCGCGGAGGGTGCTGATGGCTCAAGAGTGACAGTGAATATTCCAACTGCAGGTAGAATTCCAAATGGTGCAACTGTTGAGCGTATGGTTAACTCAAGTTTTGGCGAAGGTGATCATTTCGTCTTTAATTTGCATCAGTCTGACTTTACAACTGCTCGACGTTTAGCAAAAGCGATCAACGAGTTTGTTGGGCCTAATACAGCAAAACCACTCGATGCAACGTCAGTTCAAGTTAGTGCGCCAAGAGATATATCTCATCGTGTTGCTTTTATGTCAGCACTTGAAAATGTTGAAGTGGAACCTGCCGATATTAACTCACGTATTATTATTAATTCTCGAACCGGCACTATTGTCGTCGGAAAAAATGTTCGCTTAAAAGAAGCGGCAGTTGCACATGGATCGTTAATCGTCTCGATTAATGAAAATCAAAGAGTTAGCCAACCCAATCCATTAGCATTAGGAACAACCGAAGTAACAGAAGATTCAAACGTCACCTTAACTCAGCAAGAAGGAAAAATGTTTCGTTTTAATCCCGGTGTTTCTTTAGATGAATTGGTTCGAGCGGTTAATGCTGTTGGCGCTGCGCCGGGTGATCTTATGGCGATTTTAGAAGCGCTAAAACAAGCTGGTGCGATTCAGGGCGAATTGATCGTCATTTAGTCTGGTAAAACGATTATGGAATTTAATAAACCAGATATCGCCGCAAAGTCCGTTTTTCATGACTTATCATCGCTTAATCAATTAAGAGAGTCGGCCAAGACTGATCAACGAGAAACGTTACGCGCTGCTGTAAAAGAATTTGAAGCTTATTTTTTAAATTTAATGTTAAAAAATATGCGTTCTGCCAATAAACTGATTGGTGAAGACAGTCCGCTCACTAATGATGATGTTTCGTTTTATAATGAAATGCATGATCAACAGCTTGCAGTTGAATTATCTCGTTCAAGTAAGTTCGGTATTGGCGATATGTTGTTTAACCAACTAGCTGCTGCTTTACCAAACGATAGCAGTAAAGATGGTCAATCTGAAAACAATCAAAATTTCTCAATCAAAGACTATATACGCACACGGTCAAATACTAATGAGCAATCGTCTTTATTAAACTCAACATCTAAGAGTGCTGCAGATGAGCTAGCGAATACTAAATTTGATTACCAACCTAAAACAAATTTTGTAATTGACAATAAATCGAAAACAACTACAGCCAATATTGATTTTCTGAAACATCTAGACCTGAAGGTTTTTGGTCCAGGTGATAATTCAAATAATAATGTAAATCCTATGCAGAGTGCTGCGCCTGCTGATTCAAAGTTTGAAACAAAAAAAGATTTCATTGAAAGGTTAGTTCCTCTTGCCAAGAAAGCCGCTTCGAAAATTGGTGTCCATCCTGGAGTATTAATTGCTCAGGCCGCCTTAGAAACCGGGTGGGGAAAATTTTTATCAAAAGCGGAAGATGGTTCGTCTTCTTTAAACCTATTTGGTATTAAGTCGAATGCACAATGGGATGGTAAGGTTTCTCGAACTATGACCATTGAGTTTGTTAAAGGGTTGCCAGAAAAGTTAAAGCAAACTTTTAAAGCTTATGATTCATTAGAGCAAAGCTTTACTGATTATGTGGACTTAATAACGGAAAATCCGAGGTACCAAAAAGCTGTTGAAAGTAGTTCCGATCCCAAAGCCTATCTTGAAAATATCCAAACCTCTGGTTACGCTACCGACCCTAATTACGCCGAAAAAATTCATGGAATATTTGTTCGTGAGTCGTTATTTCAATTAACAGATTAGGCACACATTTTGCAAATTCTCTGTTTAAGTAATAACCGATTTCACGGCGAGTAGGGAGTCTGTATGTCGGGTAATTTTTTAAATATCGGCGTTTCCGGTTTATTGTCGACACAATCGGCCATTAATACCGTTTCTCATAATATCGCCAATGCAAACACTGAAGGGTATAACCGACAGATAACGCAAATCGACACTCGTAATCCACAATTTCTTGGTGGCATTTACATAGGAACGGGTGCCGAAGTGGGGGCGATAAGTCGTGTTTTTGATGCCACTACTTTATTAGAGCTTCAGTCAAATATAAGTAATTTCAATGAGTTAGAAGTTTATCTTGATCAGGCATCTCGAGTTGATAATTTAGTCGCTGATGCCTCAACGGGTTTAAATGAAGGTTTGCAGGCTTTTTTCTCGGCCGTTCAAACTGTAGCTGATGAGCCAACGTCAATTGCCGCTCGACAAGTGTTACTGAGTCAAGGTGGGTTACTGGCGGGTCGATTCAATACATTAACGGAACAATTGGAGTCGCAGCGACGTGCTGTCAATAGCGGTATTGAGGCATCCGCGAAAGAAATTACCGCTTTGGGGCAAAGTATTGCCGATCTTAATATAAAAATTGCTGCGGCAACGGGCGGAGGTTTAGGGCAACCTAACGATTTACTTGATCAACGTGATCGACAAATAACACAACTTGCAGAATTAGTTGATATTAAAACACTGCAACAAGATGATGGCAGTATCAACGTATTTATCGGTAACGGCCAGGCATTGGTAGTGGGAGCAACAGCCAGTCAAGTGGTTGCGCAGCGTGACACCAATGATCCTAAAAATGTTGATCTTGTTTTGCAAACCGGCGCTGGTAATGTGCCAATTACAGAAACTGTGTCAGGTGGAAAACTTGGTGGATATTTAAGATTTAGAGACGAAATCCTTGAGCCGGGTTTTAATGTGATTGGGCGAGTCGCGCTTGCGGTTTCCGATGAAATAAATCGACAACATCAATTGGGCATGGATTTAAATAATGATCTAGGCGGGTTATTTTTTACCGACATAAATGATGCAACCTTGATGCAGCGTCGAGTTATTAATGATTCGAGTAATACAGGAACTGCGAGTTTAGGTATCCAAATTGACGACCCTAATTTGTTAACCGATGCTAATTATGAACTCCGATTTCAAGGTGGAAATTATATTTTAACCAATACAACAACCAATGCGACAGTTGCATCCTTTCCACCGCCCGGAGCAACTCCAGCAACGGTATCAATCCCTTCGGAAGGTTTTAGTGTTGTCTTAAACTCTGGTGCGGCAGCAGCCGGTGATCGCTTTTCTGTTTTCCCCACAAGAACAGCCGGTGCCGATATTCAAATGCAATTAACGAACCCATCGCAAATTGCAGCTGCTCTGCCAGTGAATGCCTCGACCAGTAGTGCAAATATCGGAAGTGGATCGATTGCAGGTGTTTCGGTAACCGATACGACGACACCACAATTTACCAATGTAGCCAATGATCTGGATCCGCCTTTAGTTTTTGAGTTCACGAATGCGACGACCTTTAATGTGCGTGATGCGAATACCAACGCAATCATTACAGGACCCGTTGGAGGATTTGTTCCCGATCAAAGCAACGACATGTTAGCACTCGCTGGACTGAATTATGGTTATGAAATATCCATTTCCGGAAGTCCACAGCCAGGTGATACGTTTAATGTTGCTTATAATACAAATGGAACTGGTGATAACCGAAATATGTTGTTATTGGGTGACTTACAACAAGCCAACACCATGGATAATGCGAGTTCAAATTTTCAACAAGCATTTGGTCGCTTAGTGGCAGATGTCGGCACAAAAACAAAAGAAGCTGAAATAAATAAACAAGCTGCTGATGCTCTAGTGGCTCAGGTGACGAATCGTAGAGAGTCAATATCTGGGGTTAATCTAGATGAAGAAGCCGCAAAACTTATTAAATTTGAGCAAGCCTATCAAGCGTCTGCACAGGTGATTTCAGTTGCCCGTTCTATTTTCCAAACCATAATTGATTCGACGAGGTAATCAGGCAATGAGAATTTCATCGAATCAACTCAGTACTTCAGGTTTACGTGAAATATTAAACCGACAAGCTGAACTTCAAGAGACGCAGTTGAAAATCGCAACACAAAGACGATTCTTAACGCCCTCTGATGACCCTGTTGCTGCGACAACCGTATTAAATATTGAAACAGATATTAGTTTGCTCACCCAGTACAATCGTAATATCGATTTGGCAAAGGGCGCTAACCAGCTTGAAGAAACCGTGTTAACAAACGTAGAAAACTCTCTTTTTCGTGTAAAAGAATTAATGATTAGCTTGGGTAATGGGATCTATTCAAATGAAGAGCTCGGCGCAATAAAAGCTGAAATGCAGGAGAGGTTTGAAGAAATTTTATCTTACGCGAATACCAAAAATGCAGCAGGAGATTATCTTTTTAGTGGCTTTAAAACCGACATTCAACCATTCGTGAAAGATGCCTCTGGCAATGTCTTTTATCAAGGCGATCAAGGTCAGCGTGAACTAAGAATTACGAGCGCAAATTTGGTTGAGATTAGTGATTCAGGCTTCGATGTTTTTGAAGATGTTTTGTCCGGCAATGGTAAATTTGCAGTCGATGTGAATACTGCGAATACCGGTTCTGTATCGATTGGAGCAACAGGATATCAAGCGCCGCCACAGTTTTTAGCAGAACCCTATCAAGTTAGATTTTTGTCACCAACATCGTATGAGGTGATAGGCGTTAATTCGGGTTCAACCATAGTGCCAGCAACGACCTACAATCCTGGTGATACTATTTCATTTAATGGGGTGACTTTAGAGACTCAAGGAACGCCAGCGATTAATGACGAATTTATTGTTAACCCGAGTACTCGTAGAAGTATTTTTACGACCATTCAAAGCGTTATTGACTCGGTTGATAATTTTGTTGATAACGACGCAGGGCGCGCAATTTATTTAACTCAATATAATAATGCATTGAGTGAAATCGATTCTTCATTTACTCAAATAGACACTATAAGGGCAAAAGTGGGAAGTCGATTGAACGCGATTGATGCTGGTAAGGACTCCAATGATGGCCTTATCCTAAGTAGCCAAACATTGCTGTCAAAGTTAAAAGATTTGGATCTTGTTCAAGCCGCCAGTGATTTAACAAGACAAACGACAGTTTTACAGGCAGCTCAAAATAGCTTTGTAAGAGTACAAAACTTATCAATATTTAATTTTCTTTAGCTTTTAAGCGCTTTCTTGCACTTACAGAGTGAACTGTTAATCCGCAATCTCGCCAAAAATGTTCAGCAGATTGATTACTGCTGACATAGTGAACTTCATAGAAGTCGACATTAAACTCGGCAAATAGCTTTTCAATGAACTCGACCGCTGTTTTACCCACACCCTTTGAGCGCGATTTTTTTTCGATAAACAAGCTTTGTACTTCGCCCATAATTTTGTCATCAGTAAACTCGTTTGGAACCGACGATATGCGAATATGCGCAAAACCAAGAAGCTCTTTTTTTGAGTGAATTAGAAAGAGAAGGGCGTTGCTGGAGGATAATTCTTGAGTAAGCCAATGTTTAATCAAGTCATGAAACTGCTGACTTAATGTCTCTTGAAAAGATTGACCCTTACTTTCATAGGTTTGCAATTCAACTGTTTTATTGGTCAGGTATTCGATATCAGAAATTGTGGCTTGCGAAAAGTTAACGTCCATTTTCGACTTGCTGATACTTTTTTGCGGCTTTTGATCGACTTGCAAAATCGATAACTTCAGCAGAAAGTGATTTTTGTACTTGCGAAATCTTGGCACGTATAGCTTTATCAAGTTTTATTAAGGCTTCTACACGATCCAAAATAAGCTGACGAACAGTTGCATCTATTGGCTCTTGGAAAACTTCCTCTAATGTTTTCTGGCGTTTGTTTGCAAGATCGTTTAGCTCGCTCCATTGCTGCTGTTCAACCATAGCATCATACTGCTTGGTTTCATCAATAATGCTGTCGAGCTTCTCTAATGTAGATTGACGTGGTGCCATAATTTAATTAAACGCTCGCAAATGCTTGTCTTGGTTGGCTATTGGAAAATATTTGTTTAGCTTCGTCAGCAATACCATCCCAGCCTTCTTTGACGTTTGCCATTAAGGATGTTACTTCGTCCAGTTTTTCAATGGAGTTTTCTGCGTTAGCTTCCACAAGACGAAAAATCATGTATTCATACAAACCGTCGAGCCGTTCAGATAAGTCAGCGCCTTTATCCATGTCTAAGGAATCTCTCAGACCTTGAATGATTCTTATGGCCCAAGTGATGTGCGCACCTTTAGCTTCAACATTTTCTCGTTGCAGAAAGCCTTTTGCTTTTGCAATTTTTTCTAAGGCGCCTTCCATTAACATTTGAATTAAGCGATGTGGGTTTGCGTCAACGACTCCACTTTGAGTTGCCATATTTTCATATTGCTTTAACTGCTTGATACTCATTTACAAACCTCTATTAACCCGATTGTTTTGCACTTAATGCAGCAAATTGTTGCTCCAGGTAAGTACCTGTAAAATTAAACTGTGACACTAGCGAGTCAACTGCCGCAAACTTTGAACGTAATGATTCTTCTAACGCATTAATACGATAATCAAGGTTATCACGATCGGTTTGAATTTGACTAAGAATCGACTGTAAAGACTCTTCTCGTTTATCAATCAAACCAGCTAATTGTTCATAAGGTGTGATCGCTGTGCTAATTGACGTGCCTATTCCATCGGTCGCATAAAATACAGTCCCGACAGCATCAAAGTTTGAGTTAAGAATTGAATCAAGTTCAGTTGAATCAATCGATAAAGTACCATCTCTTTCTGTGGTAATACCTATTCGAGAAAGTGTATTAAAATCTGGATTTGCGCTGCCAACGGTATTGGATATTTGACTGGTTACCTGGCGAACAATATTTCGTAAAGTTGAGTCACCTAGTAATTCACCTTCAGCACCGTCCTGAGCAGAACCCAGCTGATTAGCGATTTGGATAAACGCATTATAGTTATCGACAAACTCTTGAATATTGTCTTTTACCGCTTGCTTATCTTTAGTGACATTGACGTTAACGGTTCCTGCCACTGCATCATCGGCTAAGGTTAAGTCAACTCCCTGAACCGGATTGTTAAAAGTATTGGTTTCGCTGCTTATCGTTAATCCTGACACAGTAATGGAGGCGTTTTGTGCGGTCGAGTCAACATTCAGTGCACCACCATTTCCATCAGAAATTTGTGCTAAATTGGCATTGTCATTGGTGACAGTGAAGTCAGCATTGTCACCGGTATCGATTCCGCGATAAATAATTTTGGTTCCTGAGTCACCATTGACTAATGTTGCGCTAATACCAAAATTGTCGCTTTTATTATTGATGGCATAAACAATGTCAGCTAACGAATCGGTTGCGCCAACGGCAACTGAAAAAGTTTCACCGCCAGTAGAGTTGAACGTAAGGTTTCCAGCACCAAGTTGAGTGGTCGCATCACCTGCAATGACATTAGTACTTAACTCGGTATACGTTGCCGTTTGATTGATGGTGACTGCGAAATTGGTTTCAGAGGCTAAATAATTAGCTGACGCAGTCAGTTGCGATTCATTAGACGATGTTGCTGTTCGAGTTCTAAAGTTAGCTTCGGTTAAATTAGCTAACGAATCTTCTAAATTGGACAACGCTGATTGTAATTTGCCTAAACCAGAGAGCGTTGTATTGGTACGCTGCTCGAGTCGGTTAAGCGAAATTTCTTTTGGGCGTCTTTCAGCGGTGACTAACGCCTCGATAATTGATTCCAGGTCGATGCCTGAACCAATACCTGCTGATGTAATTAAACCCATAATCTTCTCTTTAAATTTACTGTGTGCAACTGTGCACTGTCATTGCTAGTAATATCGGCATTCAAATCGACGACTTTAAAAAGAATTGAGCCGAATTTACTATAACGCACGTTGGTTATTCATTCTTTTGCAGCGATAAGACTGCAAAAATCAGGCCGAAGCCTAGCGTTACTGCTTTTGCTAAGCTTCGGCTTTGATTATTACTCCGCTCGAGGAATCTCTTGCGTCATTTATTTCTTTCAGCCGACGAGAAAGTGTTAACAATTCTTCAGGAGGAATTTGGCGAATCGTTTCATTGGTCTGACGATCCACAACACTTATAACATTTCGACCGGTAGCATCATCTATCTTAAAACGTAAGCTACGTTGAATAGCTGGGCTCGACTCAGTGAATCTGTCTAGTTCAGCTTTAAGTTCGATGAGCGATTGTGCATCAGGTTGAGCTTTGGTTGTGCTCGCATCTGCTTTTGCAATCTTTTTCGGTTCCACAACGGCTTCTACAGCATTTCTACTGTTGATAGCTTGACCAGAGTTTGGACTCGATGTTGCTGAGCGATCTGAACTGGTCAGCTGAAAGTTGTTGGACAATGGTGAAATAGCCATAGTCACATTCCTTTCGCAACGGCGAGAAGCGAGCAGAGCTCGCTTCCTATGATAATTAATAAGCTAAGCATATTAATTAGCCGCCAGTAGTTACTGAAGCAGTGATAACACTGACTGTGAAGAGGCATTAGCCTGCGCAAGCACTGAGAAAGATGCCTGCTGCAATACCTGCAACTTCGCCAAGTTAGCGGATTCGCTAGCGAAATCAGTATCTCGAATTCGTGAACGAGCTGCTGAAGAGTTCTCGATACCAGCTAACAGGTTATTCGCTGCAGACGTTAATCGGCTTTGCGATGCACCTAAGTTACCACGCAAAGTATCAACCGCTGCGATAGCTGTATCCAGACCTGCTGGACCATTCGCTGCAGTGCCACCAGGAGCTGTTACTGTGCCAACTGCAACTGCTACTGAGCCACCATCTGCTTCAACCACAACGTTGATAGTTGCGCCGAATACAGTGGAACCACCGAAAGTTGTATTTCCAGTGATACGAGTGATTTCAGAGTTCAAAGCTGTAAATTCTGCTTCGATTGCTGTTACACCGGCTGCAGGTACCTGACCTGAAGACGCTTGTAAAGAAAGGTCACGCATCCGAAGTAGGATGTTGGTAACTTCTTGCAAAGCACCTTCTGCAACCTGTGCAAATGAGATACCGTCGTTAGCGTTTCTTAACGCTACTTGGTAACCGCCGATTTCAGACGACAACTGGTTTGAGATGACCAGGCCTGACGCATCGTCTTTCGCGCTGTTAATACGAAATCCAGACGACAATCGGTTGAAGGTCGTTGAGAGTTCGTTGTTAGTTTTAAATAATGATTTTTGCGCGCCTAAAGACGCAACGTTAGTTTGAATTACACTACCCATGATAGATCTCCAGTTACCTTTGATGGATTGTCTGAGAAACAATCATCTACAAAGTGTGAACATTAAGCCCGGCATCTGAAGCTGAGAACATCAGTTGCCTCACACTAGGTATCGGCGATCTAGGATAGCGACTTTAAATTTTTTTTAACTTTTTTTACAACCACAATAAAATCAATAGGATAGAGGCTATCCTATTGATTTTGACGCACAGCGTTTACCGGTCGTAGGGTAGGGGCTTTGCGAGATTCATGGTCTTATCCTTGAAGTAGGCTTAAAACGTTCTGAGAACTGGCATTGGCCTGACTCAAAACACTTAAACCGGCTTGTTGCAGTACCTGGAACTTAGAGAGATTGGATGTTTCCAGGGCAAAGTCTGTGTCTCTGATCCTTGATCGAGAAGCAGATGCGTTCTCGACGACACTGTTCAAATTCGAAATCGTTGACGTTAAGCGATTTTGCACAGCACCGAGTCCTGCACGAGCGTTATCAACGCTGATAATGTCGGCATCAATCAAGGCTAATGCGGCTGTAGCGCCGGCTTCAGTATTTATCGCGCCTGCGGTGGCTGTTAAACCTGCGATATTGGATAACGTTAGAGAGACTTGCTCGCCAGCATTTACACCAACCTGAATATTGATAGTGGTCACGGAACCATCGAGTATTAGAGTACTACCAAATCTGGTTTGTGTGGCAATTCGAGTAATTTCTGCAGATAGTTGTTGGTACTCGGCATCAAGAGCATTTTTCTCTGGGCCACCATCTGTAGTAATACCATTTGCTGCTTGTAGTGAGATTTCTCTCATACGTTGCAAAAGGTTGGTCACTTCTTGCAAAGCGCCTTCAGCTGTTTGAGCAATTGAAATACCATCAGAAGCATTTCGACCTGCAGTGTTTAAGCCTATGATCTGCGAAGTCAACTGGTTTGAGATAAATAAACCAGACGCATCGTCTTTCGCACTATTAATACGAAACCCGGATGATAAGCGTTGAAATGTAGTACTCAGTCCATTGTTTGTTGAGAACAAATTACGCTGAGCGTTAAGGGATGCAACATTAGTTGAGATAACATTTCCCATTTTAAACTCCTAAATTACTTCGATACAGGCTGAGCCCGACGTTTACAAAGATAACCAAGTGATTAAATGGAAAGTAATACTGAGAATATTTCTTTCATACATCGTTAAACCAGAATCTGTTTTAGCGATGTACCGGGGATACTGAGAACATCCGAACGGCATAACGAAGATGAGAATGTCTTCGTTCAATAGGGTTATCGCCCGCGAAAAGGTCGACTTTAGAAAAAGCGGAAAAAAATTTCCGATAAATTTAATATTTTTTCCTTTGGTTGCCGCTCTCAGGCTCTTTTACTCGTTGCCAAATCGATATTCACGCCGCGTTTTATCTCAAAACCACTGTTCTCGATGCTTCAATTCCATTTTTATTGCTAAGAAAGGCGTATTTTAAAAGTTGGCACGCAGGTTGCTTTATCTGAAATGGAACAATTTGAACTCATCTTAAATACCCATGATAGATCGTGTGATGATTGTCCAATCGATGAGTGAATCCTTTGCTGAGAACATTGGATTATTAAATCTCATCAGTTGGCTACGCCAAATGATTGCTGAGAACAATCGTTTAGGAAAATGCCAATATTGAAGACACTTTCTTATCAATTGCTGAGAACACTTGATTAGAAAATCTTCGGTCGTATGGTAGGGGGCTGTAAAGCCCCCTTTCTCTTTTAAGGGCAAGCGACAGGTGTAACTTTAATAAGTTTCTTATACTATTAGGTGCAACAAGAAGAATAATCACTCATAACATTCAGGATCCTATATGACGCTGGACGTTGCCGAACAAGATGTGGTACTCGAATCCTTTGAGCAATCCGTTTACTCTCTAGATTACACTCGCGCTTTTAATGAACTCCAAACAATACTCCATCACCATCAAAAATTAGATTTGATACCTTTAGAACGAGAGCCGGCGAAAGATTATTTTGCCAGAGTAGACTCAGCCCTCGATCGATTTGTGGCTGCGGCAATTGCATTTTTAGTCAACAATCATTGGGTACTTACCGAAGAACTGTTAGAGCGACTTCTGCAATATAAGCAGCAATTGAGTTATCTGATATGGCGAAGTTCATTTGCGAATCCGGATTATGTTATTTCCTTGATATCAAATTTTCAGTACTCAAGCGAAGCAGAGAAGGTGTTGCGCTATCAAGTATTTTTGTCACTTGAAAGTAATCCTGAATTAATCGGTGCAATTTTAAGTAATACTGACATTTTACCGCACACGCTCGTTCAAATGACAATTGAGCCCGGTCATAAGCCTGAGATTCATGAGCCACTGCGTGACAAGTTGATAGAGATATTTTCAATGAAGGCTCAGCAAGCAAAAATATCAAATGAGTTGTTGAAACGTGTGACCTATCCCTGGATGAACTGCAGTTATCTCGTATCTGATTTACGCCATGTTATCAAAATGTCGTTAAATCGAATGATAGAAAATCGCTATGAGACGCAATATTTACTAGATGCGAAAAGCGATGGAGCGTCGGACGATAAGGACGCCTCCTTAAAACAAATAAATAACAAACCAACCATTATGGTTATGTTGGAAATGTTTACCACGGGTCATGCGATGTATCGCTGTCATAAAACCATGATTGCTAGTTTAAAGCAGAGTTTCAAAGTCATATTTGTTGCTCACAGAACGGCAGTTGATGATGATGTAATAACCTTGTGTGATGAGTTTTATGAAGTTACCAACGAAGTTATTAATGGTAATTTGTATACCGATCTTGCAAAAAAACTCGCACGTAAACGTCCTGATATGGTTTTTTATCCAAGCATTGGTATGGCGCCTTGGAGTATCGTTTTAGCCAATTTTAGACTGGCGCCGGTTCAATGCATGGGCGTTGGCCATCCTGCTACCAGTGCATCGAAAGAAATTGATTTCGTATTAAATGGATCGATTAATGATCCTGAGTGCTTTACTGAGAAAGTTATAGTACCCAAAGTGATTGGGACTCGATATCAGAAGCCGAATGTGAATTACTCAAAAAAAGTCAACGATGATGGTATTTGTCATATCGCGATAATTTCTTCGTTCATGAAAATTAATTCATTTTTCCTGTCAGTTTGCCAAGAACTTAATAAGCAATCCTCAATTCAGGTGAAGTTTCACTTTTTTCCGCACGCACAAGGCATATTTAAACATTATTTTAAAAGGCATTTAGAGCAGTATTTTGATAATTTTGAAATATATAATGTCATGCCCTATGACGAGTATATGGAAAAACTCAGTCATTGTGATATTCGATTAGGCACATTTCCGTTTGGAGGCACTAACTCGAATATTGACTGTTTTGCGCTGGGAATTCCCTATGTAGTGATGGACGGGCCGGAAGCATTTAGTCATATCGATGTAGCAATGTTAGAAAGGGCTGGATTAGCTACAGAACAAGTCGCTAACGACTTAGACGAGTATTTTTCTAAATCGCTGAAACTTATTGAAGACTTACCTTACAGAGAAGAGTATTCGAAAAAGTTAGTTGATGTATTTAATTCGAACATTTTGTTTGAATCTCCAGAACAGGGCGAGAGTGGCGTTACCAACCATACTTTGCTTTGGACACTTCAGAATGCTCAAGTAATTCAAGAAAATGACGGAAAGGTATTTCGTGAAGGGCAAGCCATCGAATAATCAAAAGTTAGCAACCTTCAAAAAGAATCTTCTACTTGAAGAGCTACTGTCTGATATCAATGCTTCTACTGAGTTAGCGGAGCAATATTATTTTAAAGACGAGAGCATTAATCTAAACCAGCCTGTCGTCATGATAGTTGGGCCACCGCGTTCAGGCTCTACCTTATTATTGCAGTTGCTAGCGCACTCTGGATTATTTTGTTATCCAACAAATTTTCTATCTCGCTTTTATCGGAGTATCGGCCTAGGATGCCGAGTTCAAGACATGATTTTCAACCCAGAGTTTGATTATAGAGGCGAACTATTATCAAGTAGTTCGGGTGTAATTGAACCTTTTCAATCAGAGTTTGGCAAATCAAAAGGTCCACTTGCACCTAATGTCTTTTGGTACTTTTGGTACACTCATTTTAACTTTGGTCAGACACATTTTCTTTCGAAGCAACAGTGGCAAAAATCGAGTTTAAAGCGATTTAATAATGAGTTGGCGATTTTACAGAACTACCATAATACACCGGTTGTATTAAAGGCAATGGTGTTGAATTGGAATTTAGTTGAATTAAGTAAGCTATCTAATAACATCGTGTTTTTATTCACTCAAAGAGAGCCGGTTGATAATTGTGAATCGATTTTAACTGCACGTAGGAAAATTTATAAGGATGAGTCAACATGGTGGTCTTTTAAACCACCTGAATACGAAGCAATTAAAAACCTTGAAGATAACAATGAGCAAATTGCTGCCCAATGGTTATCAATTGATAAAGCTTGTCGATATGCGCAACATCAACTGCCAGAAGCGCGGTATAAAGTCATTAATTATCAGGAATTATGTCGTGAACCTGAAAAACAAATTAGAGAGGCTTTGATGCATTTTAATTTAAGGTCGGACTATGTTATCAAAGAGTCTTTTGAGCCAAGTGTAGTTTCCGATCAGGAGAGAATTAATATTTGGTCTAAAGCCTTAGCTAGCGCTGAAAATAAGATTCCGTTTCATTTCTAAATACTTTGTTCAGCGCTGGATCGTCGAACACAGAGCTCTTAAAAGATCTGCATCGTGGAAGAGCTGCACCATCGAGGAGCTGCACCATCGAAGAATACTATCGCGAAAGATAGTCCTACTCAGTCATGTGAGTGCCGTTAAACATAGGATGATTGTTTTCTAGCGCGCCAACTGAACTGAATACATGCAGCGGTAACACAATAAGATGTTCGCCATCGGTTTCGAAGTGATGGGGGCACATTTTTTCCAGCACAACAATTTTTCCTGGGTACAAAGACTCTACTATATTTTTATCGTTCATGCCGACAATACTTCGCCCTGTTCCCGATAAAATGTAAGCAACTCTTACGGTAGAGTGAATATGATGAGCTTGTTCTGAAGAGTAAGGTGGAATATCCAATATCTGTAAAGTAGGATCTCCGAGTCGATCGGGAGCGAAAACTTGTTTAGTTGAACAGCCGTTTACGTAGGGGAGGTTGGTTTTAGTTCTGATCTCGGACGTTTTATTCTCTGGCATGTAACCACGGATAACCGTCGCTAAGTGACTCGATGTAACTTCACAAGGGCCTCTTTGCAATAATGCTGTTTTTTTGTCGTCACTTAAAAAATAACAACAATCACCAAGTTCCACTTTTACTTGATGTTTACCTGCGTAAACTGTGTAGAAGTAGAGGTCATTTTCGTTAGCTGACACAATAGCTCTCTGACCAGGATCAAGATATTGCACACCAAATAGCTCTTTTAAGCTTTCTATGGTCGAGACATCTTCAATTTTGTTATTTACGAGATCCATAATATTCTCCTACGCAATTTTAAGTGTTATCGGCTGTGAAATACTCATCTTTACTTAGCTTTCGGATTTTTTTTGCTGGTACTCCGGCTACGACGCTGTGAGACTCTGTATCATTGATGACAACTGCACCGGCGCCTACTTTAGTAAACTGCTTAAGCGTGACTTCTGGAATAACTTTGACGCCTGCACCAAGAAAACAGGAGGTTTCTAACTTAGAGCCACCTGCGATGACTGTTTGTGGTGCTATCGTGCAACTGTTGTCGATAGTGACATTGACGCCAATTGAGCAAAGATCTTCAATAACTGTATTAGATTTCACAATGGCACCTGACTGAACAGTCGAGTAAGCATTGATAGCCACTCCTTGCTCAATCTTTGCTGATGGACTAATACAGCTTTGAGGGTGGATCAGTGTCGCAAGAGGAAGTCGATGTTGATTTATTCTTTCATATATCTGTGCTTTAACTCTTTGGTGCTGAATACAAATAAACAATTCACAGTTCAAATTTTCCTGAACCTTTATGAGATCGGATAAACTTCCTAATACAGGGGCTCCACTAACCATTGATCCAATGTCTTTAGTATCATCAAGAAAGCCAACGAGCTGATATCCATTTAACAGTGCAATATCCAAAATAAACTGTGCACTTCTACCTGAACCTATCAGCAATATATTTTTCATAAGTTATCCATGATTATTAAAGTTGCAAATATGTATTGTTTGTAGTGAATAGGTAAGCACTGAACACGATTAAAGTTTTTTAACTGCTCACCAGGAAGTTCGGCAAGCTGTGCTAATGGTGATTTATGTCCGTATGTTTTCGCGAGACGATAAAATGGATTGCTTAAGTGATCACGAATTGATGGAGGAATAACTAAACAAGAAAACGTTGAGTTTGGTTCAATAGCATCTATGTCATAATTAAATAAACTTTCTTCATTGTTGTTTAGTTGGTTTCTATTAATCGAACTCTCTATTCCTGTATTTGCAAGTTTTCTCATTAGCTGAGTAAAAGAATGATTTTGGTTTGTTAACTTTAAAGACTTCAGTTTTATTACATGCTTATTAGGAATAATAGCTCTCAAACATTGTGTAAGATCTTTTTGCTCATCTGATGACAAAGTGTTTGATTGAGATTCACTCCAAAAGATCTTGAGAAGCTCCCACCAACTAACTGGCTGAGAAATTAGCGATTGTCCCATTTTTAGTCTTTGCGGCTTTCGAGTTGAAGTGCGAAGAGCAGGTTGATAACTGATATTAACTGGAATGATGGAGGACTCACGATAGATTTGTTCTAAGTAATAATCCATACTTTTCAAGTTAGGTGTAGTGTCCATCACATCGATTATCAGGCCAATTTCAGAATCAAGCTCATCGTCGTGAACGGGAACGATGAAATAGTTGCTATCGACTATTAACTCTGAGAAAACTTCATCGAGTTCATTTGGATGTAAACTTTCACCTCCTCGATTAATAATTTCCTTTTTACGCCCTGAGAGGACAAGATAGTTGTTTCTCATATAACCTAGATCGCCAGTTTTTAACCAGCCATCTTGGGTGAATACTTCTTGGTTAGCTTCAGGGTTATTCAAATATCCAATCATGTTATTAGCACCAGATACTTCAACTTCCTGATCGCTATTTAAGCGAAACTTAGTACCCTCGACGGGTAAACCCACTGGAGGGTGATTCCAAATGTACTCTTTTATAAATTCTCTTTTTGATAGAGCAGGCATAATAAATGAAAAGTTAACCGCTTCTGATAATCCATAACCTTGCACTAATTTATTTTGATATTGGTCATAAAACTTCTTCGCCAGAGCTTTTGATAAAGGCGCTGCTGCAGTGATGAGGTACTTTAACGTGGTTGGCCATTCGGGAGGGCTTTCAAGTAACTTATGTAACAATGCAGGTACAATCGAAGCGGTTACTACTTTATGATGTTTAATAGCTTTAAAGTAAGTCTCCGCGCAAAAATCTTCGAGTATTATTAATGGAGTATCAAAAAGGTAGCATCCAAGTAGTGACATCATTAAAGCGTTACAGTGAAAAAGAGGAAGACAGGTTGCATGTGGAGAGTTTGAGGAGAAGTTATGATGCATAGCGACTGATTTGGCATTTGCTTCGACACTTTCTTTGTTATGCACGACACCTTTAGGGTTACCCGTTGAGCCCGAGGTGTAAATAATGAATCTTTGGTCCGAAGCTGCAAGTTCTTCTTTATCTAGTTTCTCAAATTTGACGCATCCCACTTTCTGAATGAACATGCCGTGAGCATTACTGTGCGATTTTATATGGTCTAAATGGCTTTTGGAAATTTGCGGAGAGAGTGGAATTGCGACCGCATTATGCTTATAAATCTCCAGTAATATCATCGCCAGCTCTAAGCTATTACTAAGTAAGACGATGTAACGATGGTTAGGCTTTATATGACCGAGGATGTTTGATGCAAGTGTTGAATTTCTTCGGCCTTTTTCTGAATGATAAGCTATTAGCTCAAACATGACTTATCACTTTTTTTATGTTCTTGCTGATAAGTTTGATATCGCTATCGGTCAAAAAGTTATGCATTGGAATTCCGATAAGTTGACTGGCCAGCTTTTTGGAAGTCTTAAGATCGTTCAATGACCTGATTCGTTCATGATTAGAGAAATAGGGGTGTTCAATTATAGTGGGGTAATACCATCGTCTTAACCCAATTTTCGCCTGTTGGAACTGAGTCGTTATTGCTTCGATAATAGTTGGATCGTCGAATCTTAAAATAAAATAAGGATAAGAAAAATTTTCCAATATTGTTTCGTCATCAGAATAAAAGAAACAAGTTTCATCGAGATAACTTAAAGAGTCTTTTAGTTTTTGATAAATAGTTTTTCGCTGTTGACCTATCTCGGTTAATCGAGTCAATTGTGCAAGTCCAATAGCTGCAGAGTATTCATTTAGCTTGAAGTTATTGCCTATGCTATTCACTTGATGCTCAAGAAAGCCAAAGTTTGTAATTTGCTTAGCTGAACGAATTTCTTGCTCATTTAATAGAAGTCCGCCTTCACCGATGCCAAAAGGCTTAGTTGCATGAAAACTAAATGTAGTGAGCCCGCAAAGAGGATGATATGGAAAGGCAGGAGCACAGTCACTGATTAATGCTTTGTTTTGCTCGTTTGCGATTTTAATGAAATCATTACAGGGTAAAACTTTTCCCATGCAAGCCACGGGGATCATAATATCGAAATCAGAACTGTGGCTTAGGGCATCCTCAATATCGAGAAATCCGGTCTTATCATCAACGTCACCGAGTACAATCTCACATCCAAGCGTTAAAGCCGCGGTTACCGTTGCTGGAAAAGTAAAGTTTGGAACGAGCACGCGTGTACCAGGTCCCGCATTTAATGAGAGTAAGGCTAACTGTAATGCACTGGTTCCAGAGTTTGTTAATGTTGCCTTCGCGCTGGTGTTATGTAGGTTGAAATAATGTCGCTCGAGATCAGCGGTTAACTTTTGTTCAAATTGACCAAAATTAGTGTAGTGTTTTGAGTGATCGATTTCTTTGAAGAACGGCAGTAGCTTGTCGGCAGTAGGAAGATCTGGGACTAACACTGGAATCATATAGTTTCAACCTAACGTTTATTGGGAGTCGACATTTTTCAATATCGACGATTTTGTTATTTATTAAGTTTTCAGCAATATCTATTCCAGAATTAATGGAATTTGAATTATTTTAAACACATCTATTGAATAATTATCTCGTTATCATTCCTCACTCGTACGTATCGGCGACAATACCGAGTTTAGAAGTTGACTTTCTAACTTCTTACAATCAGAGTATTGCCAAAAAATTGACATAATTCAATTAGTTGTAGAATAAATATTACTTTTAAATATTCCACAATATAAAAATTGAGACAAACTCTTTTTAATTTAAGAAAGATAAAATTGGGCGTAGTGAACTGGGTGTAGAAAGCTGAGCACAATCTTTCATGTACTTAATCAAAAAATCTCTTAATGAATTAGTACAGAGCCGATCTTGGAACAGCCCGCAGTATTTTATTGAGTTTAAAACTCTGTAAAGTGCAGCTATACGCAACGGTTAAAGGGTGCTATTTTTCGAAGTAAACCGAGTGGTGTAACCTATAGAGGTTTAAATGAAACTGTTGATCTTTCCATTCGAAATGGATACTGCAAAAGAAATGGCAATATTTGCTCAAGAGCTTGGTATAAATGTATTAAGGGGATCCTCAGATCCTGACTTCAACAGCAAAAAAGATGATGTATTGGCTTTGCCATATATATCAGAAAGTGATTTTTCTGAACATTTGGAGCAGATTATTGATCAGCAAGAGATTACGCATATTTTTTCTCCACATGTGGGTGTCTGGACAAAGCTTGCTGAATTGTTAAATAACGAACCGTCCCGGTTTGAATTTAAGCTTTCGAAGAATTTCCCTTTTGAATTTAATGCCATTCGTTACCAATCTTCAATTTTCAATAATGGATCAACAGAGACAAAACCTGATATTGAACATTTAGATTGCTTTCAAACTTTTCAACCAAAAGCGCGATTAACTCATTTTCAAAAAAGTGCTCTGATCCATTTATTTGAATCTATTCCGGGTCAATGTGATAGAGCTAAGTTAGATGGGCTTTGCGATATTTTTAGAGTTGCTCCAGCCGGAGATATTGTTGAAATTGGAGTTTTGTATGGGCGTTCTGCATGTACCATGGCTTGGTTAGCTGACAAGTATAATATTGGCTCAGTAGTTGCGATTGATCCTTGGTGTCAGTCAGGAATAGATGATCAAGGAGAAGCCGCAAATATTCTAAATAGGCTGGCTTTTCAGGTCGATTTTGAAAAGATCTACAAAATATTTCTTACCAATGCAGCTCTGTTTAGCAACCTTTCTTACTTGAAAGAAACATCGACAACGGCCGTGCCAATATATGAACATGCATCTCAAAAAGGCTATCTGAAAGCTCTAGAACTACCCCAGATTGATGTTAAGGGGAAAATAGCTGTGTTGCACATTGATGGCAACCATCGCTACGACATGGTGAAAAATGACATTGAACAATGGTTACCTTTTGTATTGCCAGGTGGTTGGGTGCTACTTGATGATTACTGTTGGAAGTTTGGTGATGGTCCAAAAGAGCTTGGTGATCAGTTGATTATGGAAACATCGCTTTTTGACTGTTCTTTTTGCCTTGGTGATACATTGTATTTGAGACGCTCAGATTCGCTAATGTCTTAATCTGTAGAATACCGTTGACGTCAGTTGGAAGTTTATTGAGAGGGCTTCAGTGTTCTGGCGATTCAGTGAGTTTATAATTATGTTGCCAATAAATTGACAGATCCCAAATACACAGCTATTAATATTTATATCTTATTATTTTAATTCAATTTTTCTTATTCTGGGGTTTGTCAGTGTTCGCCGAACTTAAAGTACTGCTGATTGATGACAATCAAGAACGTTGTCACGACATTTGTGTTGTGTTGAATTTTATCGGTGAACAATGCGTGGTATCGAACTCGGATAATTGGGAGTCGCATTTAACGAATCCTAACGAGTATCTTGCAGTTGCGATTGGTGAAGTATCGACATCAGCTGATATCGCTAGCTTACTTAAATCCATTCAGGCGCGCTCGAAGCATTTGCCAATAGTGTTGATCGGTGACACCCAGTACAGCGGTAAAATTCCAGATGATCTAGCCGTTCAAATTGTCGGACGAATTAATACTCCACCCAAATATAATGATTTATTAGAACTTCTACACGCTTGTCAGGAGTGTCGAGGTAATCAGCATATTATTAGCGACTCTCCAAAACCCCTGGAATTGTTCCGGAGTATGGTTGGTGCTAGCGATCCGATTCAGAACATTCGAAAATTGATCGAGCAAGTGGCAAAGAGTGATGCCAACGTTCTGATTCTGGGCGAGTCGGGTACCGGTAAAGAAGTTGCAGCACGAAATATTCATTTTCTTTCGGATCGATCCGAAGGGCCATTCGTACCAGTCAATTGTGGTGCCATACCTGGTGAGTTGCTAGAGTCAGAGTTATTTGGTCATGAAAAAGGCGCATTTACAGGTGCCTTATCTGCAAGACAAGGACGGTTTGAAATGGCACAAGGTGGAACCTTATTTCTTGACGAAATAGGGGATATGCCGCTCGCTATGCAAGTGAAAATTTTGCGTGTGTTACAAGAAAAACAATTTGAACGCGTTGGTGGTAACAAAACCATTTATGCCGATGTGAGAATTGTTGCGGCAACTCACCGACACTTAGAAGATGCTGTTGCAAAAGGTGATTTTCGAGAAGATCTTTTCTACCGTTTAAATGTTTTTCCGCTTGAAATGCCCGCTTTGCGTGAACGAACAGGCGATATTCCTCTCCTTATTAACGAATTGACTACTCGACTGGAAAAACATGGTCGAGATTCCGTGAGATTTAGCGCGAATGCATTGGCGTCTTTGATGCGCCATGAATGGCCGGGTAATGTTAGAGAGTTAGCCAACTTGGTCGAAAGAATGTGCATTTTGTTTCCTTACGGTGTTGTCGACGTAAATGAATTGCCTGAGAAATACCAGTATTTGGAAGGTCTCAAACCTTACGAGCCGCCGAAGTTAAAACAACATATAGAGGAAAACGGTTATCTAGAAGCACCGACTTTTGCTCCAGCATCAAATGATACAAGCTCCAGCAGCACAGCCGTTAAAAACGTAACTGAGGAAAATGCATCGCTTGATACGTCTTTGAACAGTGAGCTCACAAGCTTGCCTGAAGAAGGATTAAACTTAAAAGAGTTTATGGCAAAGCTTGAAGTCGACTACATTATAAAAGCTCTCGATCACCACGACTGGGTTGTTGCTCAGGCAGCACAATTATTGGGAATGCGTCGAACAACTTTGGTTGAAAAAATGAAAAAGTATCAAATCTCTAAGGAAAACACCTCCGCATAACTCTGGTTGAAAATTATTCTGGATGAAGTTTACGTAATAAACTAATTTTATGAATACTCAACCACTATCCATTAAGCCTTTTTAAGGCATAAAAGGAGAGTTTAATCTCCTTTAAAAGCTTATATCTTTAACGTTTATCTAAAATAGTTTTTTATCGTTTGCTAAATCTAAACATTGCGAGTTAAGCCAATAATTGTTCTCTCCGTGCGATGACGAAATTTTGACTTTATCCTTTCTATGAATTTTTCTCATGTTGTAACTCTTTGTAAAATATAACTAATTTATACTGGGCACACTTATTGCTGTATCGAATCTAGATGTTTTTTAATGGCTTGAAAGGTGGCTTATGCCAGATACACAAAGCATGTTGCGGTCGGAGTTTCCAGAACTGGTTGAACAGTCAGCCAACTCTGCTAACAACATTAAAGCTGATCACTTGCAGGAAGCGTTCGAGCAGTTCACTCGTATGTCGGAAAGTTTTGTCCATTCGTATCAAGACTTAGAAGACCAAGTCGAAGATCTCGCTTCTCGGCTGTCGAGTGAAGTAGCAAAAAAGAAGCAACAGTTAAAAGAAAAAGAGCAGGTAGCGTCTCGTCTTCAAGGCTTACTTTCGATTTTACCAAGCGGCGTTGTGGTGTTAGATGGTTATGGCAGAGTACAAGATTGCAATCGTGTCGCCATCGACATATTAGGTCGACCATTACTTGGTGAACCTTGGCTTGCCATAATCAATCGTTGCTTCAGTCCTCGGTTTGATGATGGTTACGAGATTTCGTTAAAAGATGGGCGACGAATTCATATCGAAACTCGAGCACTTGAAACTGAGCCAGGTCAACTTATAGTACTAACCGATTTAACCGAAACACGTAAGTTGCAAGACCAGGTCAATCAAGATAAGCGGCTTTCCAGCATGGGGCGAATGATGGCTTCATTAGCTCATCAAATAAGAACACCACTGGCCTCAGCAACACTTTACGCCGAATCATTAACAAGAGATGGTTTACCGATAGATAAGCGTCAGCAATTTGGTGACAAGTTGGTAAATTGTTTAGGCCATTTAGAACGACATATTAATGACATGTTGCAGTTTGCAAAAAGCGGTGGACTAAAACGTTCGATGGTTAATAGCGAGACTTTTGATAGTCAGCTAATAGAGCACTTACAAAATCTTTATCCTAACCTGGAAGTTGTTAAGCAAAATTACTATCCACACAACCACAAGACCAACAACCATAATTCCAATAACAACAGTCTCAATAACAACAGCCGCGACAACAGTCTCAACAACAATAGTCCCAAAAACAAGTATCTGAATGTTAATTGTGATGCGATAAAAAGTGGCTTGGCAAATTTAATAGAAAATGCTTATCAGGCTTGTAATCAATCAGAAAAGAATAGCGTTGAGTTAAAAATTGAATCGAACAATAAAAAGTGGATTGTGTCTGTTACTGATTCTGGTTGCGGTATGACTGAAAAAGCACTCGAAAAAATATTTGATCCCTTTTACACCACTAAATCGGGTGGTACTGGATTAGGTCTGGCGGTTGTTCACGGTGTGGTTAAAGCGCATGATGGAAAAATTAACGTCAAGTCGAAGCCAAATCAAGGTACTACCGTAAAAATTGAAATTCCATATTCAGTTGCCATTGAAAAAGGTCGATCACCAGCATCGAACTTTGGGAGTGAAAAATGAGCAAAGTTAAAATCTTAATTGTCGAAGATGATGATGTATTGAGGGAAGCCATAATTGATACATTGGAATTGTCGGGTTTTCAAATTGAGCAAGCATCTGACATAGATTCGGCAATTTTAGCTTGGTCATCATCCAGCCCTGATATTGTGGTGTCGGATGTTAATTTAGGCGAAAGAAATGGTACTGAGTTACTAAACTACATCCGCTCAAAAGACGTTAGTACGCCGTTTATTTTTATGACGGCTTACGGCACGATCGATATGGCAGTTTCGGCTATGCAAAAGGGCGCCAATGAGTTCATTCAAAAGCCATTTAAACCGCAAGCGTTAATTGAAATTATTGAACGTTATCAATGTCGACATCATTCAAGTGGTCCAATTATTTCTGATCCTAAAAGCAAGCAATTGTATAAATTGGCAGAGAGAATTGCACAAACCGATTCGACTGTGCTGTTGAATGGCCCAAGTGGTGCAGGTAAAGAAGTTATGGCTCGATTTATTCATGACCATTCTAACCGTGCAGAGAGTCCATTTGTCGCATTAAATTGTGCCGCGATACCAGAAAATATGCTCGAGGCTACTTTGTTTGGTTATGAGAAAGGAGCGTTTACTGGTGCGTACCAATCTTGTCCCGGAAAATTTGAACAAGCGCAAGGCGGTACAATTTTACTCGATGAAATATCGGAAATGGATCTTGCGCTGCAAGCAAAATTGCTGCGCGTATTACAGGAACGAGAGGTTGAGCGACTTGGCAGTCGTAAATCAATAAAATTAGATGTTCGCGTCATTGCCACCACAAACCGTGATTTAAAAACAGAAGTTAAAGAGAAAGCATTCCGAGAAGACTTGTACTTCAGATTAAACGTATTTCCTTTAAGCTGTTTACCTTTAGCCGATAGAACTGGGGATGTTTTGCCTTTATCGGAAGCATTGTTAAAAAAATATGCGAAACAGAATAAATTGGCAGTACCGGACATATCATCGGACGCTCGTGCAAGACTTATAAGTTATAGCTGGCCGGGTAATGTAAGAGAGTTGGATAATGTTATCCAAAGAGCTTTGATTTTATGTGGTGGACAAAGCATCGAAACTGAACATTTGTTATTTGAAAATTCCAATGAAGTGTTAGAGGCGAACCTTAATCAAGATGATGATGTATCGGCGCTTGGAGCTGGTGTTCGTCAACACGAGTTTCAAATTATTTTAGACACATTAAAACAGTGTAAAGGTAAAAAGAAAGATGTTGCAGAAGAGTTAGGCATAAGTCCAAGAACTCTACGATATAAGCTTGCGAAAATGCGTGAGCTTGGTTACGACATGTCGATCTAGGGATTAATAAGGGGCTTTATTTATGAATAAAATTACACCAGAAACAATATTGGCGCAGATGCGCCAAATGTCAGAAGCTGCGCAAAACAATCCAATAAAATCAACCCAGGCAACGCCGAATGCTGACTTTACATCGGCTATGTCAAAGGCAATTAATACAGTTAATCAATACCAATCTGAAGCTTCACAAGCGGCTCGTTCGATTGAAAGCGGAGATGGAGGCGTCAGTTTAGTTAAAGCAATGATTGCTTCTCAAAAATCGAGTGTCGCTTTCGAAGCTGCAGTGCAAGTTAGAAATCGAGTAGTTAGCGCTTATCAAGACATCATGAACATGCCGATTTAAATGAGCTTGTTTTACGAATGAATTATATTTGTTTTTAACTGGCAACAAATGCTAGGTGATTTACGGAGTTTACAGTGGCAGAAGCAACATCTAATCAACTAAGTAACTTTTCATCGGGATCCAATATGCTTCCCGGGATGAACAATTTAGGTGTGTTTAAGCAAATCGGTTTAATGGTCGGAATTGCCGCCAGTGTTGCCTTAGGTGTGCTTGTGGCGCTGTGGGGTTCAGAGCCAGATATGAGACCGCTTGGACGACTAGACGCAGCGACATCACTCGATGTAGTGAGTTATTTGGATCAGAGTGAGCTGAAATATAAAATCGATTCTTCGGGAAATATTTTAGTCCCACAAGACTCTTATCAACGCGTCAAAATGGAGCTGGCAGGACAAGGTGTCACCTTAGCGGGCGATGCTGATCAAATTTTATCTCAAGAATCTGGCTTTGGCGTTTCTCAAAGGTTGGAGCAAGCGCGACTTCAACGCTCTCAAGAAATGAGTTTAGCTAAGACTATTGGTGAGTTTAATGGAATTCGCGCTGCGAAAGTTCATTTGGCTCTTCCTAAAGAAACGGCATTTTTAAAGCACAGGCGCAAGCCGAGTGCTTCTGTTTTAGTTAATCTTTATGGCAGTCGTTCGCTGGACCAAGAGCAAGTTAGAGCGATTGTTGATTTGGTCACCGGTAGTGTTCCTAATATGGAATCGTCACGAGTTACGGTTACTGATCATTTAGGGCGGTTACTACACTCAGGTAGTCAAACTGATGAAGAGCGTGAAACCAATCGAGAACTAAAATTAACTCGAGAAAAGCAAGCGGACTTACAATCAAAAGTTGAACAAATTCTTACGCCAATTGTTGGCGACGGTAACTTTACGGTACAAGTTAATGTGGATATGGACTTTACCAAAAAGGAACAAACACAACAGTTATTTAATCCTGAGCAACCTGCGATAAGAAGTGAGCGAAAGCTTGAGGATATTTCGTCGATCGGCGGAGCAGCTGGCGTTCCCGGTGCGCTATCGAACCAGCCGCCAGCGGCAGCCAACATCCCTGAACAAGCTGGTGAAAACGGACAAGCAACAGCGTCTTCAGATCAAGGTTCGAAACGGTTAGAAGCGGAAAGAAATTATGATCTGGATACCACCATTAACCATATTAAACAGCAGGTCGGCAAAGTTAATAGGGTAAGTGTTTCTGTCGGGCTGGATTATATTAATGATCCTCAAAACAGTGGCGAGAGAATTGCTAGAACACCGGAACAAATTGCTAATATAACCCGTCTCATTCAAGGAGCGGTTGGTTATAACGTGGCGCGTGGTGACCGAGTCGAAATCGAGAGTTTTCAATTTGTTCGTCCGCAACGTTTACCGGATCCAGAGCCATTAGCTTTTTATGAACAGCCTTTGTTTCAATCACTGTGGAAGCCTATAACGGCTATTTTAATCGGCATTTTTGCGATTTTTGGGTTTTTCCGTCCTTTATTGAGAAAATTGACGCAACAACCTGATATGCCAGTCGCCATAAGAGATGATGATGATCTATCATTAGGAGACAACGCTGCTGCACTTGGGTTGGGGGTGGATAATTCGCTTGAATTACCGGGACCTTCCTTGGCGGGTTCGCCAAAAAGTGAAAAGGCAAAAAACATCGCGGGGAATGATCCAACAATGGTCGCTCAGTTAGTTAGAAATTGGGTAGAAGAAGATGAGTGAGCAAGCTCAGGCAAATGATGCCAAAGCAAAAGATGAGAAAAAGGAGAAACGTCCAGCCTTTTCAGGTACCGAAAAGGCTGCCGTTTTATTAATGTCGCTTGGCGAAGAAAATGCTGCGCAAGTATTAAAACATATGGGACCAAAAGAAGTTCAACGTATTGGTCTTGCAATGGCTTCATTAAAAAATGTCGAAAAAGTTTCTGTTGATGGTGTGCTGGACGAATTTTTAGAAAAAGTAGAAGACCAAACGGGTATCGGTATTGGTACCGAAGAATATATAAAGAATACGTTAAAGTCTGCACTAGGGGATGATAAAGCCGACGCACTGATCGATCGTATTTTGCTTGGCGCGAATACCAAGGGTTTGGATACTTTAAAGTGGATGGATCCAAGAGCCGTGGCGGATATCATTCGTTATGAGCACCCTCAAATTCAATCAATTGTTATGTCTTATCTTGACCCTGACCAAAGCGCCGAAATTATGGCGCTGTTTCCAGAAAAGGTTCGTCTTGATCTAGCTTTGAGAATTTCTGCTTTAGAGTCGGTTCAACCTTCCGCTCTTCAAGAACTTAACACGATTATGGAAAAACAATTTTCCGGATCAACATCGTCAAAAGCGGCACAAATTGGCGGTGTTAAAAAAGTTGCCGATATCATGAACTTTTTAGACACCAGTGTTGAAAGTTTGCTGATTGAAAATATAAAGGAAGTTGATGAAGATCTCGGACAACAAATCCAGGACATGATGTTTGTGTTCGATAACTTAGTCGATGTTGACGACCGTGGTATTCAATCGTTACTGCGCGAAATTTCAACTGATACATTAGTGCTTGCTCTGAAAGGTTCCGATGAAGGGATAAAAGATAAAATATTCAGTAACATGTCGAAACGTGCCGCTGAATTAATGAAAGATGATTTAGAAGCCATGGGGCCTGTGAAAGTCAGTGAAGTTGAAAATGCACAAAAAGAAATCTTGAGTGTTGCGAGACGTATGGCCGATGCTGGCGAAATAGTTCTCGGTGGTGTTGGCGAAGATATGATTTAGGAATAGACCTTGATTGATACTGACGAACAACACAAGCAATACGAAGCCTTTAACGAGTCAGAAAAAGAGCAATCTGAACCTTGGGAAATGCCTGAGTTTGATTCTGAGCCTGGAAAAGGAAGGCGAAATCAAGTAGGCGAAGACGTTGTTGCCCCTCCGACCGCGGAAGAGATTGCCCAAATTCGACAGTCTGCTTTTGACGACGGACGACAAGAGGGATATGAAGAAGGCATAAAAAATGCTCAGCAAGAACTGCTAACAATGCAGCAGCAATTCAACTTTTTGATGGGACAACTCGCAGAGCCGTTCGAGCGAGAAGAAGAGCAGCTTACTGAGGACCTTGCAAAACTTGCCAGTAGTGTTACTCGTCATATTATTCGAAGAGAGTTGCAACAAGATCCAGAGCAGATAATTGCTGTTATAAGAGAGGCAATTAAACTGTTACCTTCTTATCGACGACAAGTGATGATTCACTTGCATCCTGACGATGCAAATCTAGTTCGCAAAATATTCTCAGTTAATGAAAAACAAGATTCCAGTTGGATACTGGCCGATGATCCTTCTATCACCAGAGGCGGATGTTTTGTATCAACGGACACATCAAAAGTCGACGCGACAGTTGAGAAAAGAATTGCTGATTTATTCAGCCATGTATTTGGCGATCAACGCGAGCAGGATAACTCGTCAGAAAATAGTCTAATAAAAGATACTGCGACAAAAAGTACCGCGACAAAAAGTTCTACATTAAAAAATTCTTCGACCAATGATCCGTCAGGGGAGTCGGATGATGGCGGTCACTGATTTTAATTTTTCAAAAAAAATGCAACAGTTTCAACAAAGAGTTGATGATGCTCCTTCGTTACAAGTTGAAGGAAAGCTTACTCGAATGGTCGGTATGACTTTAGAAGCTATCGGTTGTGAAGTTAATATTGGCGAACGTTGTCTGGTGACAACTAAACAAGGAAAAACTGAACCCGCTGAAGTGGTTGGCTTTTCCGATGATAAAGTATTTTTAATGCCGACCGGAAACATCGAAGGACTAGGTCCCGGTGCGAGTGTGGTGCCCACAGGAAAAACGGCGAGTGTAGCCGTCGGTGAACATTTATTGGGGCGAGTCCTTGATGGGTATGGAAACCCATTGGACAGTTTGGGACCTTTGCATGCGCAGTATCAATATTCGTTGCAAGGCAAACCGATTAACCCGTTATCACGCCATCCCATTGAACAACCGTTAGATGTTGGAGTCGCTGCTATTAATGCGTTACTCACGGTTGGACGCGGTCAACGTATGGGACTTTTTGCGGGCAGTGGTGTTGGTAAGTCGGTGTTGCTTGGAATGATGACGCGTTACACATCGGCAGATGTGATCGTTGTTGGACTTATCGGTGAGCGTGGTCGAGAGGTACAAGAGTTTATCGAGCATATTTTAGGAGAAGAAGGTCGAAAGCGAGCAGTTGTCGTTGCTGTTCCTGCGGATAACTCACCATTAATGAGACTACAAGGCGCGATGGTCGCAACCAGCATTGCTGAGTATTTCAGAGATACAGGGAAAAATGTATTACTACTTATGGATTCTCTCACTCGGTTTTGCCAGGCTCAACGTGAAATTGCACTAGCGATTGGAGAACCTCCGGCAACAAAAGGCTACCCGCCATCCGTTTTCGCAAAACTCCCACAATTGGTAGAAAGAGCAGGCAATACTGAAAAAGGCTCCGGCTCGATTACTGCTTTTTACACCGTATTGGCTGAGGGTGATGATCAGCAAGATCCGATAGCGGATGCAGCAAGAGCAATTTTAGATGGTCACATAGTGTTGTCGCGTGATTTAGCTGATGAAGGTCATTACCCAGCAATAGATATTGAGCAATCGGTTAGCCGAGCAATTAATCAAATAAGCTCCGAACACCAGATGAACAACGTAAAAGCATTTAAGCGTATTTATTCGACCTATAATCGTAATCGAGACTTAATTAATATAGGTGCGTATGAAAGGGGCAGCGATCAGGCGATAGATGAAGCTATCGAATTAATGCCCATTATTCGAGAGTTTTTACAACAGAGTGTAAACGAAAGTCGGCCAATGGAAGAGAGTTTGGCGGAATTAGACGCTATACTTACTCAAGTATCGACAAATCAAATGCCTGCGAATGTCCCTCCTGGCGGCATGATGCGAACCTGACTAGAGAAGAGCTTTCACTATGAAATCGAACTCACAACGAATTGATCCGGTGAAGCGCGTTGCTCAGCAGCGCGAGCAGAACGCTGCTGAAACCTTGAGCAAGGTGCAGGCGAGCTATGGTCAGGCTCAGGCAAAACTTCACGAACTGGTTCAATACCGAACCGATTATCTTGCTGAGTTTCAGTATCGCGCCAAAAAAGGGATGTCTGGCAGCCAACTGCAACACTATAAATCATTCTTACTGCAACTGGAAAAGGCCATCGAAACGCAGCAACGCCAAATAGAATTGCTACAAGGACAAGTATCTCAGCAAAGAAAAGAATGGCAGTCCAGAAACCAGCGCTCACAAGCGGTCGACAAGTATCAACAAAAACTCAAACAAAAAGAAATTGCAGATCGCGATAGAAAAGAAGCACGGCGTCTTGAAGACGATTTAAATAATTTGAACAATTCTGTTAAACAGTAAATTCAAACCAATCTCGAACACTTTCTGAAAAAACCTTACAAAATAATTATTTATCGAATCTTTTTTAGCAAAAAAAATTATTTCTGCTATACCCATTAGTAACTAAAAGAAAAAGCGCTTAGTGGAAAATATGCAGGAACGCTCATCCATAAGTTGTGGTACTGATCTGACCATTCAACACGTCGAGGGATTAAAAACCCGGCTCATTGCTGCGCTTGAAAAAGATGCAAAACTCTACATTATCAACGTTAGTAAGGTAGAGAAAGTCGATTCCACTGGTGTACAACTTCTTTGTTCTTTCATTAAAAGCATTTCTGAACAAGGCCACTCTTATAGCTTTCAACAGCCAACAGAAGCATTTCTGTCGGGTTGTCGATTGTTAGGAATGGTAGACAACCTTCAATTAGATTAGTTTGTGGGGGATAACGAATGACAAAAATTTTGGCGGTTGATGATTCAAGCTCAATGAGACAGATGGTGACCTTTACTTTGAAAAGCGCTGGTTTTGATGTCGATGATGCGGAAGATGGTGAGAAAGCTTTGAAGCTGGCGCAATCAAATCAATATGATGTGGTGATATCCGATGTCAATATGCCAGTGATGGATGGTATTAGCTTGGTTAAAAATCTTCGCCAACTATCGAACTATAAATTTACGCCCATTTTGATGCTCACGACTGAGTCGGCGGGCGATAAAAAAATGGAAGGTAAGCAAGCAGGTGCAACGGGTTGGATTGTTAAACCATTTAATCCGGACCAACTTGTAGCAACCGTGAAAAAAGTCATTGGATAAGTGACTTTTTTGATTAAAAGGTCGAGTTATTCTTTATGAGTATCGATTTAAGTCAATTTCACCAAGTTTTTTTTGAAGAAAGCTTCGATGGCCTCGACATTATGGAGCAAGGCTTGCTTAACTTGTCGACTGACCAGCCTGACAGTGAAACAATCAATTCGATTTTTCGTGCTGCGCATTCCATAAAAGGTGGCAGTGCGACTTTCCATTTTACGGTTGTTGCTGAATTTACTCACGTATTGGAAACCCTTCTCGACGAAGTTAGAAATGGTGACAGAGCGGTCACTTCACAAATGATTGACTTGTTACTTAAGTCAGTGGATTGCTTAAGAACTATTTTATCAAAGCTACAAGCGAAAAAGCCGGTTAACAAATCGGATTACAAACCGATTGAAGATGAACTAACCGCACTCATTGAAAATGAAACTAACTCCGATTCAATTTCTTTAGATTCCGATCCCGAGTTAAATGATAAAAAATCAATGCCTAGCAAGGCTGGCGAAACAATTTGGCAAATTGAGTTTATTCCTGAATCTTACATAGTGCGAACAGGAAATGAGCCTATACGAATGTTTCGTGAGTTGGAATCGTTAGGTGAGTTAACTGTGGAAGCTAATACCTCGAAGGTTCCTTATCTAGAAGAGCTCGAAGAAGATTCCTGCTATTTAAGTTGGAGTATGACGCTGGTCGGAGATATCGAGAAGTCAGCAATCGAAGAAGTCTTTGAGTGGGTAGTAGAGGACTGCCAGTTATCGATTGAAATAGTTGAAAGCAAAAGTGCGACTGAAGAGAATGAGCGGAAAGCTGAATCGAGTAAGCCGAATCAATCGGAAGACAATGTTCATGCGGACTCAAAAAACAGCTCTGAAACGAAGATATCCGTTGATACCAAGTCGACAATTAAAACTGCGCCTAAGTTATCAGCAGGCAGTAGCGCAAGTGTTGAAAAACAGCTCTCGAATACCGCTGAGTCATCTGAAGAAAAATCAACATCAACAGTTGCCAGTGCTACTTCGAGTTCAATTCGTGTTGGTATTGATAAAGTTGATTCGTTAATTAATCTCGTCGGTGAACTTGTCATCACTCAGTCGATGTTAGGGCAGATGGGTGAAGAGTTTGATATCACTAAACTAGAACGTTTAAAGGAAGGTTTAATGCAACTCGAGCAAAATACTCGAGAGTTGCAGGAAAGTGTGATGCAAATAAGGATGTTACCGATTTCATTTGTGTTTAATCGTTTCCCAAGAATGGTTCGAGATCTATGTGGAAGATTCGATAAAAAAGTTGATTTGATTATTACAGGTGAGAACACCGAACTTGATAAAACGGTTATGGAACAAATTGGTGATCCACTCGTACATTTAGTTAGAAATTCATTGGACCATGGAATCGAGACTCCAGAAATACGAGAAGCTGCTGGAAAATCAGCAACCGGAAAGGTTGAGTTAAATGCATTTCATCAGGGCGGTAATATTGTTATTGAAATTGTTGATGATGGAGCCGGTATTAATCGCGAAAAAGTCTTAAGTAAAGCAATTGAACGTGGATTAGTCCAAGAAAATCAAGAGTTAAGCGAGGCAGAAATCGATCAGTTGATCTTTGAGCCAGGGTTTTCGACTGCAGACGTTGTTTCAGATGTTTCTGGCCGCGGTGTCGGAATGGATGTTGTGAAGAAAAATATTAATGCTTTGGGCGGCTCGGTATATGTTGAGTCGACTCCAGGTGTTGGCAGTACCTTTAGTATTCGGTTACCTCTGACTTTGGCTATTTTAGATGGCCAATTAATTCGCGTTGGGTCGCAGACTTACGTAGTGCCACTCACATCTATTGTTGAATCTATTCAAATAAAATCACCCGATGTTCTCAAAATTGCAGGTGGGCTCGATATTTATAAATTGCGAGATGATCACGTCCCCATTTTGAAATTGTACGACACATTCAATATCGATACTAAGAATAAAGATTACCACAACAGCATTTTGGTCGTTGTTGAAACCGGCGGAAAAAAAATAGGCTTCATGGTTGATGAGCTTTTGTCTCAACAACAAGTGGTCATTAAAAGTTTGGAGACCAATTTTATTGCCATAGAAGGAATTTCGGGAGCGACTATTTTGGGCGACGGAAGAGTTGCGCTTATCCTTGATGTCTTAGGAATGCTTAAAAGGTTAAGCACGAAAAATAAAAATCAACGTGAGAGAGCAGCATGATAGACGTCGACGAAGACTTGACTAGCGCCTACCTCATGGAGATTGAGTACAATGAGAATTCTGAACCAGAAGATCTTGGCGATGAGTATCTTGGATTCGCACTTGAAGGAGAAACCTACTGTGTTGATATATTGTCAGTAAAAGAAATTCGAGGATGGTCTGAACCAACGGTACTGCCTAACGCGCCTTCTTATGTGAAGGGCATTATTAATATCCGCGGCGATATTGTTCCCATAGTTGATATACGCGAACGATATCAATTATCCGAATCTACTTACTCAAAAACAACAGTAATTATTATTCTGAGCGTAACGTCAGGTAATAAATCCCGGGTCATGGGAATTGTTGTGGATGCGGTAAGTGATGTTTTGAATATAAAGCAAGAAAAAATAAAAGAAGCGCCAAAAAACGGTAATCGTCTGAATGATGAAAATGTATTAGGCCTCTATAACCATAATAATAAAGTCTATATTCTTTTAAATGTAGAATCACTGCTTGATCTATCAGAAATTAAGCAATATTACAGTCGTCAATTTGACTTGGAGGCTGTTGGTGAGTAACGCGGCACTACAATATTTATCTTTTTTATTAGACGATAATGAATTCGCAATCCATATTCTTCGTATTCAAGAAATAAGAGGCTATGAGAAAACCAAATCTTTACCAAATGCTCCTGGCTACGTTGTAGGTGTCATTAATTTACGTGGTTCAGTTATACCTGTAATTGATTTGAGAATAAGGTTTGGACTTTCAAAGAAAGAATATACTCCCACCACTGTTGTCATTGTGGTGCATATAAAAGTCCAAAATCGATATCGGAAAGTTGGTTTAATCGTCGATTCCGTCAAAGAAGTTTATGAAGTAAAAGAAACTGATATACAAGACTGTACATCAATAGTTGAAAATATTGATAATCGTTTTGTCTCTGGCATTGCAACCATTGGAGAAGCAATGGTGACGATAATTGATTTGGACCAAGTATTTAATTTTAAAGAAATCGAGTCGGCATTACCTGCCGGTAATGTCAGTGTGACCGGCTAATTATAATTGGAGATGCGCTATGTTGGCAAAATTATTTGGTAACCATCAGGGACAAAGTTCTCATGGGATGTTAGATAGCATGAAGTCGTCGCTGGTTGACTTGACGACGGTTAACTTAATGATTGCCGATCTTAGTGGAAAAATTATCTACATGAATAAATCGGTTGAAGTTATGCTGAAAGCTCGTGAGGCAACGCTAAAAGAAGCACTACCGAATTTTTCCGTGGATAGAATAGTTGGCAGTAATTTTGGTGAATATCACAAAAATCCTTCGCACCAACAGAATTTGTTATCGAACCCGAATAATCTGCCGTATGAGAGCGAAATCTCTGTTGCTGGATTATATTTTCGTTTGAATGCGTTTGCGTTGAGAGATCCTGCAGGTAATCATGTCGGTAACGCGGTTCAATGGACAGATATCACTGAAGAGAAGCAAGCAAAAGAAAAAATAGGACAATTAACATCGACAGTCGAAAACGCGACTGTGAACATCATGATGGCGGATAACCAATTCAACATCACCTACATGAATCCTTCTTTGATTAAAACTTTGAAACGGCGAGAGTCTCAGATTCGTCGTGATTTGCCGAGCTTTGAAGTGGATAAACTGATTGGCCGAAGTATTGACGAATTTCATAAAAATCCAGCCCATCAAAGAGGCTTGTTGTCTGATGAATCAAGATTACCCTTCCAGTCGGATATTGTGGTCGCTGGAATTAAATTTCGACTAACAGCATTTGCTTTGAAAGATGAATATGGAAAGCGTATTGGCAGTTGTGTTCAATGGGAAGACTTAATGTCCGATGAAGAGTTTGCAAACTTTGCAGGCCAAATCAATGCTATTGGAAAGTCTAATGCCGTAATCGAATTCCATATGGACGGGACAATCATCACCGCTAATGACAACTTTTGCAATGCAATGGGATATCGATTAGAGGATATTAAAGGAAAGCATCACAGAATGTTTGTTGAGCCTGAATACGCAAGTTCACGAGAGTACCAGCAGTTTTGGGAGAAATTGGGTCGAGGTGAGTTTCAAACCGGTGAATATAAAAGGTTGGGCAACGGTGGTAGTGAAATATGGATTTCAGCATCCTACAATCCGATTTTAGATATGGATGGCAAACCGTTTAAAGTGGTTAAGTACGCAAGCGATGTTACGCCAAGAGTGAAAGCCGTTTCTTTGGTAAGAGATGCATTGCAATCCTTGTCCAGTGGTGATTTAACGAAACCTATTACTGAAGCAATTGATCCTGATTTTGAGTCACTGAAAAAAGCCATGAACACAACGATAGAGCGTTTGAGTTCGATGGTGGAGTCCATTGTTGAAGCAAGCAGTCATGTGTCGAGCTCTGCAAAGGAAATCTCTCTTGGCAATGCAGATTTAAGTCAACGAACTGAAGAGCAAGCTTCGAGCCTAGAAGAAACCGCTTCAAGTATGGAAGAGTTTACTGGTACCGTCAGAGAAAATGCTTCAAACGCAAAAAATGCATCGACGTTAGCGGATAATGCAAAAGATCTTGCTGTGAAAGGTGGGGATGTTGTCGGAAATGCGGTTGAAGCTATGCAGGAAATTGAAGCCTCTTCTAAGAAGATTTCCGATATCATTGGCGTTATCGATGAAATTGCATTCCAAACAAACTTATTAGCTCTTAATGCATCAGTAGAGGCGGCACGAGCAGGCGATCAAGGTCGTGGATTTGCAGTTGTAGCTGCGGAAGTTCGAAACTTGGCACAGCGCAGTGCCGATGCAGCAAAAGAGATTAAAGATTTAATACAGGACAGCTCAGCCAAAGTAGCGGATGGCAGTCGTTTGGTATCGGAGTCGGGCAAAACTTTGGAAGACATAGTCGCTTCCGTAAGCGACGTAACCAAAATTATTAACGATATTGATAATGCTTCACAAGAGCAAGCTTCGGGTATCGAGCAAGTTAATGAAGCGATTACTCAAATGGATGAAATGACTCAGCAAAATGCAGCACTTGTTGAGGAAGCTGCAGCATCAGCAGAGTCATTAGAAGAGCAATCGGCAAACTTACTTGAAATGATGAAGTTTTTTACGACGGGAGATGACAATGTCGGTCGAAAAGGTTTGAAGTCGCCTGTAAAGCGGAACAATATCCCAGCGCCTGGAAAAGGAAAAATGGTTGACGACGATGAGTGGGAAGAATTTTAACGGCTTGGTTAATTTTTAGATGGCCAAAGAATTTGTTTTCACTCGCGATGATTTTAAAGAGATTCAAAAAGTCGTCGCTGCATCCTCTGGAATTAACCTGGGGGATCACAAGTTTGAAATGGTGTATGGCCGTATCGCGAGAAGACTTCGAGCAACAGGGTTGAGAACGGTTAAGGATTATTTATCTTTAATTGAAAATAATAACCTTGAGAATATTCAGTTTATTAATGCTATTACGACGAACCTCACCTATTTTTTTCGTGAAAACCACCACTTTGAATTTCTGAGAAAAACAGTTATTCCTGAGTTAGTATCGAAACACACCAATGACAAAAGGGTACGCATTTGGTCAGCTGGATGCAGTACTGGAGAAGAGCCCTATTCGATAGCCCTTACTTTAGACGAGTTCTTAAGAAAATATGCCACGTGGGATACAAAAATACTGGCAACTGATCTCGATACGCAGGTTTTAGAAAAAGCTCGAGTTGGTTTGTACAATGACGAAAGGGTACAAAGTCTTTCTGGCGACGTAAAAAAAAATCTATTTGAGATGACAAAAAATGGATTTCGAGTAAAGGATAGACACCGTAAAACCATTTTTTTTAAACAACTCAATTTAATGCATTCCTGGCCAATGAAAGGAAAGTTTGATGTTATCTTTTGTCGTAATGTATTGATATATTTTGAGCGTAGTGTTCAACAAGCATTAATTGATAAATTTAGACAGGTACTGCAACCTAAAGGTTTGTTAATTCTTGGTCATTCAGAGTCCATTGGGGCTCAAGCTCAACATTTTGAACCTCTAGGTAAAACCATTTTCAGGAGAAAAGTCTAGTGCTGCCTTTCCAAAGAAAGCCTGATCCTGGCGTTATACCAGGTTTTGAGCACATTACTCGTTATTACGACCGTGCCGCTCAAATGTATGCCGCTAAAATAAAGCCCGGTGAGTTTTATGTATCGAAGGAAAATGAGCTAATTGTGACCGTTTTAGGAAGTTGCGTTGCAGCCAGTATTACTGATCGTGTTAATGGAATTGGTGGGATGAATCATTTCATGTTGCCGATTACACCTGGACAGCTGAATGTATCGACCAGCGCAACAAGTGAATCGGCTCGATATGGAAATTATGCGATGGAGTTCCTGATTAATAACATTCTTCGCAATGGTGGTGAGAGACGATATTTAGAAGTAAAACTTTTTGGCGGTTCCAAAGTTATAAAGCGCATGTCGGACATCGGTGAGAAAAACATTCAATTCATTTTACAATACGTCCAATCAGAAGCATTGAAAGTACTGGCAAAGGATTTGGGAGGTGAGAATCCGAGAAAAGTTGTTTATAACCCGCTCACAGGAGTTGTTCGAATTAAAAAGCTTAAGAACCTTCACAACGATACTATTGTAAGGCGAGAAGAAGGATATCTTCATCAAATTGAAGAAGATAAACAACCATCTGGCGACATTGAGCTTTTCGATTAATTATGAAGAAAACTAAAGTGCTAATAGTCGATGATTCGGCATTGATTCGATTGCTTTTATCGGAAATACTATCGAATGATAATGAAATAGAAGTCGTAGGAGTTGCGTCGGATCCATTTGAAGCTAGAGAGAAAATTAAAAGAACTTCACCTGACGTTATTACCCTCGACATCGAAATGCCCAAAATGGATGGGCTCACATTTCTAAAAAATCTAATGCGACTCCGCCCAATGCCTGTAGTCATGATATCCACTTTGACACAAAAAGGAGCCGATGTAACTTTGCAAGCATTAGAGCTGGGTGCATTTGATTTTGTGTGTAAGCCATCAAAAGATGTCAAAGAAAATCTTAGTGAATATGGAGAAGAAATTTGTCGAAAAGTTAAAGCTGCAGCTGAATCTCGACCTCAGGAACGAGTGAGCTCTACAGTCGGGAAAGTTGATTTACCTCGAAAAATTGAGATGTCTTCAATTGATATAATTGCAATCGGTGCATCGACTGGAGGCACAGAAGCGATAAAAGAAGTGATTACACGACTGCCTCTTGGCATGCCACCAATTGTTATTGCGCAACACATTCCCGATGTATTTTCGACTTCATATGCGAAACGACTGAATAGCCTAACAGAATTAACAGTAAGTGAATTACGTGAATCACAAATTCTAAAATCGAATAATGTTTATATTGCTCCCGGGGATGATCATCTCTATATCAAATCTGTTGGTCAAGAATTAGTTGGCAAAATAAAAAAAACAGAACCGATTAATCGTCATCGGCCAAGTGTGGATGTGCTGTTCGAGTCTGTCGCTCGGGAAGTGGGGAGAAAAGCTATAGGAATACTTTTAACAGGAATGGGGAGTGACGGTGCGAGAGGACTCTTGATGATGAAACAAGCTGGCGCTCTGACTTTTGCACAAGATCGAGAGTCAAGCGTGGTATGGGGAATGCCAGGCAAAGCAGTCGCCATCGATGCGGTTAATAAAGTATTGCCTCTAAATAAAATCGCATCAACTCTCGTACGTTCGGTGTCTTTAAGCTAAATCCGATTAAATTTATTGTGATTCAAGTAGCGAAATTTCATGACTATTACTTGCAGATGAGCTTTCTTATTCTATTATTAGGATAGATGAAGTGTAAGTGACAGTTTTAGAGACTACTAGCACGGGAAACCTTTTGGAGTAATTACTATGGCAGTAGAGAGTTCAGTCTCAGGAAGCGAATTGACAGTAAAAGTGTCGGGGAAGTTTGACTTTAGTTGTCATCAGGATTTCCGAGCAACCTATGAAGATCTGACTGAAAAGCCGAATAAATATACAATAGATTTAGCTGAAACAAGCTATTTGGACTCATCTGCGTTGGGAATGTTATTGCTGTTACGAGACTACGCTGGTGGTGATAACGCAAAAGTTACCATTTCTGGAGCGAGCGCAGATATTAAGAAAATCCTCTCTATCTCAAATTTTGAACAACTATTTGAAATTAAATAATCGCTTACCTGAGACGAGGTGACCTCGTACCCCTATGCGCATTTTAATCGCTGAAGATAACTTTACTGACAGGCTCATACTCAAAAAAATTGTTGAAGCTGAGGGACATCAGGTTGTTGAAGCGCACGATGGCGCCCAAGCCTTAGAGTTGGTATCTAGAGAGGTCCCTGACCTGGTTTTTCTAGACGCCATGATGCCGACCGTTGATGGCTTTGAAGTCGCACAGAAACTTCGAGAAGAGTTTTCTGATCGATATCTGCCAATAATTTTCATCACCTCGTTAACTGATACCGACTCAATTGTAAAATGCATTGAAGCTGGCGGAGATGATTTTTTTTCGAAGCCATTTAATCGAGTTGTGCTGAATGCAAAGATTTCAGCATTTGGAAGAACTCGTCAACTTTACGATACCGTAACAGAACAGAAGAAAAAAATTGAATTTCATACTGAACATTTAATTCAGGAACAAAAAATTGCTAAACGGATCTTTGATAATATTGCACATGGTGGAGCGTTAAACGAACCTTATATTCGACATTACGTTTCGCCTATGTCTATTTTTAATGGTGACATTCTTTTAGCAGCAAAACGTCCTCTCGGAGGCATCAATATTTTAGCAGGTGACTTTACCGGACATGGTCTACCAGCTTCAATTGGTGCTATGCCGACAAGCGATATCTTTTTTGGGATGACGGCAAAAGGTTTCGACCTCTTCGAAATTATTAAAGAAATCAACTCTAGGTTACACTCGATTTTACCAGTTGGCTTTTTTTGTTGTGCAGTGGCGGCGGAGATTCATTTTGATGCCAATAGTCTAAAAGTATGGAATGGAGGATTGCCAGAAGCCTTTATTTTAAATAGAGATGAGGGGACTGTTGCTGAGATTCCTTCAAACCACTTACCCCTTGGTATATTAAGTTCTGATCGTTTTAATTCAGAAATGGACATAAGAAGCTTTAACGATGGCGATAGTTTATTCATTTACTCAGATGGTGTGATAGAAGCTGAAAATGCAGATGGCGAAATGTTTGGACGAGATCGCTTATTAATTGAGCTATGTGAAGGCGCGGTAAGTGGAGATGCATTTGACCGGCTCGCGGAAGCAATTGAGCGCTTTCAGATTGATGAAACTCAAGCCGATGATATTTCGTATATTGAAATTAAAAATCATCGAGAAATCTTCGAACATCAACAAGAACCCGTTAATGTTACTTATACAAAAAGCGGCCCAAGTGATAGTGAAATTAGTATTACTCTGGGGCCTGATTCAATTCGACAATTTAATCCTTTGCCAATGCTTACCCAATATCTCATGGATATTGGAAATCTTCGAAGTTTCCGAACTCAAGTTCTAACCATACTGACAGAGATTTATTCTAATGCGTTAGAGCATGGCGTGTTACAGTTGAGCTCGAGTTTGAAGAAGTCAGCTGACGGTTTTGCCGAGTATTATCGTCAACGAGAAGCTAGAATTGCGGCTTTAAAAGAAGGATCTATCGTTATTTTTATTAAGCATGAAAATAAAAATAACGGCGGCGTTCTCACAATACGCATCGACGATAGCGGTTCGGGATTTGATTATCTGCAGCTTGAAGAAGAAATATACAAGAAACAGACAAACGGAAGTTCTCTTGAAGATAACTATTTGAGCGGCAGGGGCTTTCCATTGATTGCTGAACTTGCCGACTCAATAACCTTTTCAAATCAAGGCAGTTCTGTAACAGTTGTCTATCAATGGCAAGTAAGTGAATAGGTTTTGTTGTATAATAATACTAAGATTTAGTTAGTAAATAATAAATTTTGGAAACGTTGCTCATGTATTTCATTTTTGAGTTTTGGAAGGATTAGAGAAAAATTATGAAAGAAACGGTGGAACAGCTAAAGGAACTTTTGGGAGCTGACTTTAATTTGTTAGTCGATGCTTTCGATAATGACAATCGTGAACATTTAGCTCATATCCAAAGCGCCATAGATGATAAAGATTTTGAACAACTCACTCACGCTGCTCACAGTATAAAAGGAGCAAGTTCTAACCTTGGGGCGATTGAATTAGCATCGGTGTGTCAAAAACTCGAAAGTGCAGGTAAGGAAAAAGACCTGTCGACGGCCGCCAGTGATTTTGAAAAAGCTAAGGGACTATTTGAGCAAGCGGTTGAGATTTTGAAAGCTGAGAGATCATAAACACCGAATGATTTTCAACAAGGATTGTTTTTCACAGAAAGCAGTCATTTCAAAAAAGTCATTCTAAGAAACCGGTATCCTCAAAACATCGATTGATAGGTGCGAGTTGGCATTTAGTTTGCTTCAGTCAGAGATAGTTGTTATTAACCGAGAGCAATTATCCAGGTGATTAATCAAACAAAAGCACTATTATTCGAAGCTGGTTCGAAATCCGGTCCGTCTGATTCGCTGTCGAGCACAACCTCAACTGACTCTAACGCACTGAAATTCAAACAATATTTTGAGAAAAGTGGCAACTTAGAAAGTTTGACCTTTAGTTCAATTTCATCTTCATTAGATACGAGTAAGTCTGAAAAAGGCGGCAAAGCTCTGCCGCTCGAAGACAACTTTGACACTCAACTACAGAACTTTGAGGTGTTAATGCAGGCTAATTCGGACGAGCTAGAACAAGCAGCCTTTCCTATCGAGGTTAAAGAAAGCGACATTTCAACTGCAAAAAATGCAGAGTTAAGCCCGGAAGTTTTAGAGCAACTGAAGCAACTTAATTGGAGCTCTGAAATAAGTGCCAAAGCAGCACAGAACCAAAGTGATAATAAAAAGCTCAACCCAACAGCGATTTTGTCTGACGTTGAAGTATTAAATAATCAAGAAAAAGACGGGCAAGCGACTCAGATCTCGCCATGGCAAAAAACAGCTCTAGGAAGTGTGTTTTTATCTGGTGTGAATAGTAACTCTCCTTTTAATAATGGTGACTCACCATCGCTTAGTTCTGTTGCTTACGAAGATAAAATTGGTAGTAAACTAAGTTACCTGGAAAAGCTACTAGCAGACTCAGGTCAATCAAAGTTTGATAAGGCTGAATTGATATCTCTTAAAGGTGATGATTTGAAACAGCTCAAACTGGATTTGGGTGATAACTTAAAATTGCTGCAAGAGAATGGTGGTAACTCAGAGCTGCTTTTAGCAAAGAAGGCCCAAGATAATGTGCTTAAATCAGAACGCCTTGCTGCATTTAGCTCAACCTTATCAAGTACCTCATCCGATAAGACTTCAGGTTGGTTAACGCCAGCTGCTGAGGCAACAACTGTTAACTCACCATCTACATTGAGTTCGCAAAGCGTTAGTGCGAATGCAAATGGTATAAAAGACAGCGCGTTGCTGACTTCCCCATTGGTTCTGCATAGCCAAAAATGGCAGTCGAACTTCGCTCAAAAGCTTGCTGTGATGAAAATGAATGGCTCACATCAAGCTGAAATTCAACTTGAACCTAAAGAACTTGGACCACTGACTATCCGTATGCATCAGGCAAATGGAGAGCTTCAGGTAACCGTCGCTGCACATCATCAACAAACACGAGAGTTATTTGAAGTTAATTACGAAAAACTCAAGGAGCAACTTGCAGAGCATGGTCTTAACTTGACTCAATTCGAGGTAAAGCAAGACAGTGCTCAAACATCAAGTGGAGAGAGTAAAGGATTTTCTGACGCGAAAGGAGAAGAGTTTGGTCGTTCTGATATATCAGAAAGCGAAGATAGTTCAGCTCGTGAAGCCAGTCAGGCGATCAATATTTCTATAAACGGACTTGATGTTTTTGCGTAAAGTAAATTCAGTTTCTGATTCCTAACTCAATCCGGCCGATTGCCATCTATACTTATTGAGTCAGTCGGTCGTCATATATTTGGCAGGGGATTTAATTTGGCTTTCTAGCTGATTGAAAATCGCCTGTCAAAAAAACGACTGCTAATCTAACTAATTGATTATTAATCAATTATTCAATGTAATTATTTATGGCATTAACTTTGCTAACTATCGTTCAGTAGTTGAGCACTAGTCTTTATTAATGCCTTGTAATACTCAAATAGGAGTGATGATGGCAGACGAAGAACAAGAATTAGAATTGGAAGTAGAAGGCGGTGGTGGTAAAAGCAAAATGCTTTTAATCATTATTGGAGCGGTTGCCGTTTTATTGATTGGTGCGGGTGCAGCTTGGTTTTTCTTAAGTGGTGAAGACGATTCTGGAGACAGTCCAGACTCAACTGAGACGACAGAGCAAGTTGATGAAGTGAAGGCTCCTGCGATTTACATTGGTGTGCCAGAGGCAATCGTTTCTCCGGTCGCTGGTGAGTCCAAGGACAGAATCGTCCAAATTAAAATGAGCTTTGTGGTGAGAAGTCCTGAGTCTGAAGATCTGGTTAAGAAGCACATGCCTCGTTTGAAAAATGATCTGCTTATGTTGGTTAGTGCATCAAGCGCAGACCGAATCATTACGCCTGAAGGGCGCAATGAGTTACAAACCAAATGTCTTGAGGTTGTTCAGCAAACAATGAAGCAATTAGAAGGTGCTGAACATGTCGAAAAAGTTCTTTTTGTTAGTTTTGTGATGCAATGATCTATGGTTACTGACTTATTAAGCCAAGACGAAATCGATGCCCTGTTACACGGGGTCGATGATGGTGATATTGAAGTCGATGAGACAGATGCTGCGCCAGGGGAAGCGCTGCCTTACGACTTTACTTCTCAAGATCGAATTGTGCGTGGGCGAATGCCCACGTTGGAAATGATAAATGAACGGTTCGCTCGTCATATGCGAATCAGTTTGTTTAACTTAATGAGGCGTTCTGCGGACATTTCGATCAACGGAATTCAAATGATCAAATTTGGTGAATACGTTCATAGTCTTTTCGTTCCAACATCTTTGAATATGGTTCGCATACGTCCTTTGAGAGGAACCTGTTTATTCACACTTGAAGCAAAATTGGTATTTATTTTAGTGGATAATTTTTTTGGCGGGGATGGCCGATTTCACGCAAAAATCGAAGGTCGTGAATTCACACCAACTGAAAGACGGATCATTCAAATTCTTTTAGAACAGTCTTTTATAGATTTAAAAGAAGCCTGGTCGCCAGTTATGAAAGTCGACTTTGAATATATGGATTCAGAAGTTAACCCCGCACTTGCAACTATTGTCAGTCCCTCTGAAGTAGTTGTCGTGTGTAGCTTTCATATTGAGCTCGACGGTGGTGGTGGTAACTTTCATGTCACTATGCCTTACTCAATGATTGAGCCAATTCGTGAGAAATTAGACGCCGGTGTGCAGAGTGATAGGGATGATGTTGATACTCGCTGGACTCAGGCTTTAAAAGACGAAGTTATGAGTGCTGAAGTTGAATTATCGTCAACTTTGTTAGAGAAAAAAGTCTCTCTTAAAGATGTGATGAAATATAAAAAAGGCGACATCATTCCGATTGAAATGCCTCAAAAGGTTGTTGTGGATGTGGGCGGACTGCCAACTTTTAGAGCAACATACGGTAAATCAAAAGATAAGGTCGCGTTGAAAATAAGTGAACAAATTTCTCGAGAGCATATTACACGCGTGTTAATTGAGGATCATGATAATGAGTGAAGACAACGATAAAAATCAAGATGAAATGGCAGACGAGTGGGCGGCAGCAATGGCTGAACAGGATGATACCGAAAAAGCACAATTAGAAAATCTTAAAGATGAAGGCAAGTCGATTAAAAACGAAAATCTTGATGTGATTCTAGAGATTCCGGTAACGCTGTCAATGGAAGTTGGCCGAACAAATATTGCGATTCGTAATTTATTGCAACTCAATCAAGGTTCCGTAGTTGAGCTTGATCGACTAGCAGGTGAACCCCTTGATGTTTTAGTCAACGGTACTTTAATCGCCCATGGTGAAGTAGTGGTGGTAAACGAAAAATACGGTATTCGTTTAACCGATGTTATGAGCCCGAGTGAGCGAATTAAGAAACTAAAATAATGCGTTATTTTATTGCAATATTATTGATTTTAAATTTGACACCTTTACTGGCGAAAGAGGCCGTTGCTGAGAAAGCAGTCTCTCAATATTCGCTGGGTACAAGTGTTATATCCGTTGTCATCGCTTTGGTGTTTATCATACTGGTCATTTTCGCCTGTGCTTGGGTGTTAAAGAAAATTTCCGGTCAGTCATCTTTCTCAAGTGGTGCAATTAAAATCAAGTCAGCTCACATGCTAGGCGCAAAAGAACGGCTGGTTATTGTAGAAGTCGATGGCAAGCATTTATTATTGGGCGTAACGCCTAACGCAATCAACAAAATCGAACAATTGTCAGATAATTGTATCCCTGTTACCGACAAAAAAACCTTACCTAACTTTCAAGAAGCGTTTAAAGCTCAACTAAAAAAGGCGTTAGGAAAAAAAGATGAGCAATAGAGTCATCCGTTTAATACTGATTGGTATAGCTTTATTGACTATGCCAGCGTTTGCTCAAGAAGCGGGTGGAATATTGCCTGCAATAAAAATGACCACTACGCCAGAGGGCGCGCAGGAATACAGCGTTACTTTACAAATTTTAATTTTAATGACATTGCTGACATTCTTACCTGCAATTGTCATTATGATGACCAGCTTTATTCGGATATCTGTAGTATTTGCCATATTGCGTCAAGCTTTGGGCTTACAGCAAACTCCTTCAAATCAGATATTAGTTGGGCTCACATTATTTTTAACCTTTTTTATAATGGCTCCAGTAATTTCTCAAGTTTATGATGAGGCCGTTCAGCCATACATGAATGAGGAACTGACGTCGACTCAAGCTTTGGACATCGCAAAGGAACCTTTTCGTGACTTTATGCTCGGTCAGGTAAGAGAAAATGATTTGATGATGTTCGCCAGTATTGCCGAAGTTGCAATCGAAGGGCAGAGATACGACCAAGTGCCATTTACGGTTCTTGTTCCCGCTTTTATAACAAGCGAACTAAAGACTGCTTTCCAGATTGGTTTTTTGATTTTTATTCCATTTCTCGTCATCGATTTAGTTATCGCCAGTATTTTAATGGCGATGGGGATGATGATGTTGTCTCCGATGATTGTATCTTTACCCTTCAAAATAATGTTGTTTGTTCTTATTGACGGCTGGGCACTTGTGGTCGGCACGTTGGCAAACAGTTTTGGGTGATGTATGACGCCTGAAGTCGTTGTTGATATTTTTTCTCAAGCTTTTGGTCTGGTGATCATGATTGCAGGCGTTATTTTATTGCCTGGATTAGTTGTTGGGTTAATTATTGCGATTTTTCAAGCCGCGACCAGTATTAACGAACAAACTCTCACATTTTTACCTCGATTATTACTGACTCTTTTAACCTTGTCGTTTCTTGGCCACTGGATGGTTGGAAATCTCGTGGACTTTGCAACAAACTTATATAACAGCATTCCAGAGCTTATCGGTTAGGGCATTGCGGAGATGGAAGTCGAGTTTGCCGCAATTAATCAATGGATCGCCAGCTACTTTCTGCCTTTTTGTCGGTTTGGTGGATTATTTATTGCGATGATCGTCATAGGCTCTCGAACCGTCAATACTCGAACACGACTTATATTGGCGCTTTCGGTTTCCGTTTGCAGTGCGCCTCTTATACAGCCGACTGTTGCCATTGATTTATTCAGTTTAGAAGTTGTTGTCCAAGCTGTTGTTCAAACTCTAATAGGTGTTGGTATCGGTTTTATTACTCGAGTGGTTTTTGAAACTTTTGTTATCGCGGGTCAAGTCGTTGCGATGCAAACTGGCTTGGGGTTTGCATCTTTAATTGATCAGAGCACAGGCGTCAGTGTTCCGACACTGGGTCAAATGTTTGTGATGATGGCAACGCTGATCTTTTTATCGATTGATGGTCACCTGAGTATGATAAATATTGTAGTAACGAGTTTTGAAACACTTCCGATCAATGAGTCGGGCATGTTTTTCGTGCAGCTCGATAAACTTATTTATTGGGCTCAACTGATGTTTACCACTGGATTTATGATGGTGCTGTCTGCAATTGTTGCTCTGTTAGTTATGAATTTGAGTTTAGGTGTTATGACTCGTTCAGCACCTCAGCTGAATATTTTTGCTGTTGGATTTCCAATAATGACAGTTGTTGGTATGACAATTATTTGGCTGTTACTAAAAAGCTTTTTGCCTCACTTTATCGATCAAATTCAACGCGGCGAAACTCTGGCATGCGAACTTATTATGGTGGAGTGTTAAATGGCAGAGCAAGACAGTGGTGAACGTTCCGAACAGGCCACGCCCAGAAAGATTCAAAAGGCGAAGGAAAAAGGCCAGGTACCCCGATCTCGAGAACTCACCACAGCATTTGTTTTATTGGCCAGTCCTCTCGCACTGTTGGCGAGTGCTTCTTCAGTCGGCCATGCATTTAACGAAATAAAGTCGTTTACCTTTTCTGTTGATAGGGCTCAAGTATTGGATGTGAGCTTTATGATGAAAAGTTTGCAGCATTCTATTTATTCTGTATTTGCCAGCTTGGGAATATTTTTCGGAACATTATTTGTTTTGTCTTTACTTACACCGGTATTGATTGGGGGATTAACTATTAGTGCTCAAGCGATTGCTCCAAAAATGAATAAACTTTCGCCCAAAGCTGGTTTTAAAAGAATGTTTGGGACTAACGCGGCAATGGAGTTACTGAAAGCTATAGGAAAGTTTTTATTGATTGCAATATTTGCTTGGCTGGTTTTACAGGCTAAATTTGATTTTTACTTACAATTAGGCCGCTCTTCTCCTCAGTTAGAAACCATCGAAGCTATCAACTCTTTGTTAGCTGCATTATTAATGATAAGTGCTCCTTTGGTCTTGATTGCACTCATTGATGTACCGTTTCAATTATGGAATCACGCCAAACAACTCAAGATGACCAAGCAGGAAACCAAAGACGAATATAAAGAAACTGAAGGTAAGCCAGAAGTTAAAGGTAAGATTAGACAAACGCAACGCGAGTTGACTCACCGCAGAATGATGGAAGCCATTCCTGATGCAGATGTTGTTGTGACCAATCCAGAGCATTACTCTGTCGCTTTAAAATACGATCAATTTGCTGGAACTGCGCCTGTAGTTGTTGCGAAAGGTGCAGACTTAATAGCGTTTAATATTCGGAAAGTCGCAAAAGCTCATCACGTGCCAATTATGGAAGCGCCGCCATTGGCGCGAGCGATTTATCACACTACAAAATTGGATCAAGAAATTCCAGAAGACTTATATTTGGCTGTTGCACAAGTACTGGCTTATGTCATGCAGTTGAATGAATACCAAAAAGGGAAAGCGGTGAAACCAAAGCCCATTAAAAACTACCCCATTCCAGAACATATGAAATATTAGGTATACCACTGTGGCAGAAGCAACAACGAAACGATTAAGACTTTTATCAGCAAGTGGAGCGGGCACGCCCATATTAGTGCTAATGATATTGGCAATGATGACCTTGCCGTTGCCACCAATAATGCTGGATGTATTTTTTACTTTTAATATCACATTGGCATTGGTCGTTTTGCTTGCAACAGTTTACACCTTAAGACCTTTAGAATTTGCGGCGTTTCCTACGGTATTGCTAGTGGCTACTTTGTTGCGTCTGGCATTGAATGTCGCCTCAACGCGTGTTGTTTTACTTAATGGTCATACAGGCCCTGGCGCCGCGGGTAGTGTAATTGAATCATTTGGAGCGGTAGTCGTTGGTGGAAACTACGCAGTCGGCTTGGTGGTTTTTGCCATATTAGTCATTATCAACTTTGTTGTTGTTACTAAAGGCGCTGGACGAATTTCTGAAGTAAGCGCTCGTTTTACATTAGATGCTATGCCCGGTAAACAAATGGCAATCGATGCAGATTTAAATGCAGGACTATTAACACAGGAAGAGGCGCGAGAACGACGAACAGAAGTGTCAAGTGAAGCTGATTTTTATGGGGCAATGGATGGTGCGTCAAAATTCGTCCGTGGAGATGCCGTCGCTGGCTTATTGATTCTACTTATTAACATTCTTGGCGGCGTCGCTGTTGGGATGGGGCAGCACGGTCTTGATTTTGGAACCGCAATGCAATTTTACGCGCTATTGACTATTGGTGATGGATTAGTTGCGCAAATTCCTTCCCTGTTGCTTTCGACGGGCGCAGCAATAATGGTTACGCGACAAAACTCTTCTAACGACATGGGCACTCAAGTTGTTGGCGAACTCTTTACCAAACCTAAAGCGCTTTGGATTACCTCCAGTATTTTATTTGTCATGGGGATTATTCCAGGAATGCCGCATTTTGCATTTTTGTTGCTCGCGGGAATCACGGCAGCGATTGCTTATCGAGTTCAACAACGACAAGAAAAAGTCCAGCAAGAACAAGAGCAAGAAGAGCAACAGGAGAAGTTGGTTCCACAAAAAGAACCTGAACTCAAAGAATTGTCGTGGGATGATGTGCCTCCTGTTGATCCCGTCGGTCTTGAAGTGGGCTATCGATTAATTCCTTTGGTTGACCAGGCACAAGATGGAAAATTAATGGCTCGAGTCAAAGGGGTTCGCAAAAAGCTTTCGCAAGAATTAGGCTTTTTAGTTTCTCCGGTTCACATACGCGATAATTTAGATCTATCGCCAAATGCTTATCGCATTACATTAATGGGGGTTGCTGTGGGAGAGGCAGAGGTAATGCCTGAGCGCGAAATGGCAATAAATCCTGGACAAGTATTCGGTGAAATTCAAGGAATTAAAACCAAAGATCCTGCGTTTGGGTTAGAAGCGGTGTGGATAGAGCCCAATCAAAAAGAGCAGGCTCAATCAATGGGATATACGGTTGTCGATGCCAGTACTGTGGTCGCTACGCATCTAAGTCAACTGGTGCAGACTCACGCCAATGAGCTACTCGGTCATGAGGAAGTGGAACACCTACTCAACAAACTTGCCAAGTCGGCACCTAAATTAGTGGAAAACTTAGTTCCGGATACCCTGCCTTTAGGAGTTGTTGTTAAGGTGCTGCAGAACTTATTACTTGAGCAGGTACCCATTAGGGACATGAGAACAATCGCCGAGACTTTGGCTGAGTACGGTACTAGAAGTCAAGATCCCGTCGTTCTAACGGCTGCTGTTCGGGTCGCATTAAGTCGATTAATTATTCAGAATATCAATGGGTTAGAGCCAGAGTTGCCAGTGATAACATTAGACCCTAACTTGGAACAGATATTGCAGCAATCACTTCAGTCGAGCGCTGATGAAAGCGTCAATATTGAACCTGGTTTAGCTGAGAAGCTTCAACAAAGTTTGAAACAAGCTTCTGAACAACAGGAAGCAGCCGGAAAAGCGGCAATATTGCTTACTTCTCCCGGACTGCGCAGCAGTTTAGCGCACTTTGCTCGATTTGGTATTCCTGGTTTGCATGTACTGAGTTACCAGGAGATCCCTGACAACAAACAAGTCCGAGTGGTGGCAACCGTCGGGCAGTAAAGAGCAGTGAGTTAACATGAAGATACGTCGATTTTTTGCCAAAGATATGCGAACTGCATTAGCTAATGTGACTTCTGAGTTGGGTGCAGAAGCTGCCATTTTGTCGTCGACTAAAGTGAATGGTGGGGTTGAAGTTGTCGCGGCAACTGATTACGAAGAGTCGTTATTGCATAAGCCATCTTCGAATAGTCAAGCAAACAACGGCCAATCTAAAGCATCAAAACCTTCAAGTTACTCTGAGCCTGTCGATTCACTGGACGACCTAGACGATGTTACGGTTACCTTATCGAGTCAGCGTGAATCTAATAAGTCGAAAGTTCATCAATCAAAATCATTAATTGAGTCGTTGCTGGGGCAGTCGAAGCGTTCGCAAAGTTCAAGCGAAAGATTGTCGAGTCGTGAAGATGAAAGTTCTAGGTTGCGCGCTACAAACAATCAGGCAACCAGTAGCCGAGGTACTAAGTCCATCGATAATAACTACGTTGATCAGAATTCTGGATGGCCAGAAGAAGAACAACGTTTTCCTTCTTTTCCCAAAGTTGAGTGGACGCAGGAGCCAACTCTTGTTGCTATGCGAGAAGAACTCAACATGTTGCGGTCATTGCTGCAAGATCAGGTTGCAAAAATTGCCGATGACAAACGGCTTCAAGAGTCACCAACTGCCGTAGCATTAGAGCGAGAGATGGTAAAATTAGGACTCGATAAACCGATCATTCAGTCCATTATTGGTCAATGCGATGCAGAAAAAGATTATGAGTGCGCATGGCAAAAAGGGTTGGCCTTGCTGGCTAAATCGATTCGAGTAAATGAAGACGAAATTTTAACTCGAGGTGGGGTCGTGGCTTTGGTTGGCCCGACAGGTGTTGGGAAAACAACTACGATAGCAAAGTTAGCAGCGAAACAAGTTTTGAAAGAAGGCGCGAATAGCGTTGCTTTAATTACCACGGATAATTTTCGTGTTGCAGCTCACGAACAATTGAGAACCTATGGTCGAATTTTGCAGGTCCCGGTCAGGGCTGTGGACGACGAAAAGAGTTTTAGAGAAGCGCTTTATCATTTTTCAGATAAAAAGCTTGTTTTAATTGATACTGCAGGCATGAGTCATCATGACGAAAGAATGGCTCAATTAATGGAAGTGCTTAGCAACGATACAGTGGAAATAAAAAATTACCTGGTGCTCTCAGCAACCTCTCAGCGCCAAGTGTTGGTTGAAGCGATAGAGTTATTTAAACAATTCAAGCTTGAAGGTTCTATCATTACTAAAATAGATGAAGCTGTCAGCTTGGGTGAGGCAATTTCGACTATACTCAGTCATAACCTACCGGTTGCGTATACAACCGATGGACAACGGGTTCCTGAAGATATTCGTGTGGCAAGGGCTCATCACCTTGTTTCGAAAATGGTCTGGCTATCACGTCAGCACGAAAATCAGTGGTCTAAACAAGCGACAGGTACGCGATAGTGCATACAGTTCAAACTACGAAAAGCAGACAAACGATCAATGATCAAGCCGCAGGACTTCGCTCGATGACATCATTCAAACCGATAAAAGTAATTGCAATAACTGGTGGTAAAGGTGGTGTTGGAAAAACCAATATTTCGGTAAACCTTGGAATTTATTTAAGTCAACAGGGTAAACATGTAATGTTGCTAGATGCTGATTTAGGGTTAGCCAATATTGATGTCATGTTGGGACTCAAGGTGCAGAGAAATTTGCAGCATGTGATAGCAGGAGAATGTGAGTTAAAAGATATCGTAATTAATGGACCTTCCGGTTTATCGATTATCCCTGCGTCGTCTGGCACACAAAAGATGGCAGAGCTAAGTCAAGCAGAGCACGCAGGTATCATACGAGCTTTTACTGATGTTGGGCAAAACCTAGATTACTTGCTGGTAGACACTTCAGCTGGTATCACTGATAACGTGCTATCTTTTACTAAAGCCTCGCAAGATGTACTCGTTGTAGTTTGTGATGAGCCAACTTCGATAACCGATGCGTATGCACTCATGAAAGTGCTCAATCGAGATCATGGCGTTGAGCGATTTAAAATAGTAGCGAACATGGTTCGTTCACCTCAGGAAGGTCGCGATATATTTTCCAAACTAAGTATGGTGACGGATAAATTTCTGAATGTTATGTTGGAGTATGTTGGCTCTGTGCCATTTGATGAAAATGTGCGAAAAGCCATTAAAAAGCAAAAGCCTGTGTTGGATCTATTTCCAAGGACTCCTGCTTCAATTGCGCTGAAGTCTCTCGGTAAAAAAGTAGAAACATGGCCGATTCCAATGAATGCTAGTGGTCATATCGAGTTTTTCATGGAGCGATTAGTCCAGCAAGGAGCGTACTGACGACTGATTTGAGGATCTTTTTGTGTCTCGAATAGATGCTTATAAAAAAAATGGCGCGAGCCAACAGGATGTTATTACTCAATACGCACCTTTGGTAAAGCGTATCGCTCATCATTTGATGTCAAGATTGCCTTCGAGTGTTCAAGTTGAAGACTTAATGCAAGCTGGCATGATTGGCTTACTAGAGGCTTCTCGAAACTTTGATGCGACCAAAGGTGCCAGTTTTGAGACCTTTGCCGGTATTCGTATCAGAGGCTCAATGATCGATGAAATTCGACGTGGAGACTGGGTGCCGCGGTCAGTTCACCGAAATACACGTTTGATAGCTGAGAAAATTGCCGAGATTGAACAAAAAACAGGGCGTGATGCGAGAGACACAGAAGTGGCGGAAGCTATTGGTGTCGAAGTTGAAGAGTATCGCATTATGCTAATGGAGTCTTCAACCGGGCACATGCTAGATTTTGAAGATCTGGGAGTCTCAGAAGACTTTTTCTCGGAAGGCCTCTCACCCTCAACCAAAACAAATAATCCCATCGATGGAATCGAATCCTCTGACTTTAGAAAATGCTTGGCAACAGCCATTAGCGGTCTACCTGAAAGAGAACGTTTAGTCCTTGCGTTGTATTACGACGAAGAGCTTAACTTGAAAGAAATTGGTGAAGTTATTGGAGTTTCTGAAAGTCGCATCAGTCAAATTAACAGTCAAGCGATGATTAGGTTACAAAGTCGTTTAAGAGATTGGCGTAAATAGATAATTTTGACTAACTTTATGTAAGACAATCTCAGCATTATTCAATTGACGTACAGGGGAGATCTTTCTTGGATAAGAACATGAAAATACTCATTGTTGATGACTTTTCGACAATGAGGAGAATTGTCAAAAATCTGCTGAGGGACCTGGGATTTACCAATACAGCTGAGGCCGATGACGGTCAAACGGCACTCCCCATGTTGCAAAGCGGCGATTTTGATTTTCTCGTGACTGATTGGAATATGCCTGGAATGCAAGGTATCGATTTATTGAAAAATGTAAGAGCCGACCCTAACCTGAAAGATTTACCTGTACTTATGGTGACAGCAGAAGCAAAGCGCGAGCAAATTGTTGAGGCGGCGCAGGCAGGAGTGAACGGCTACATTGTTAAACCTTTTACTGCCGGAACCCTGAAAGAGAAAATCGACAAGATATTCGAAAGAATCGACGGACAATAACGGAGCATCAGTATGGAGACTCAAGACAAACTGATGGCCGATGTCACCTTAGAGCAAGCACGCCATTTAATTAAGTGCTTGGAAGAAGGGCGAGTATCAGATGCAAGAGAAGCCATCGATAGCTTATCGCAAATCAGAGAAGCAAGCTTATTTGTCGAAGTAGGCAAACTCACGCGTCAGCTTCATGAAGCGCTCTCTAATTTTCAATTGGATAATAAAATTGCGGGGCTTGCTGCGCAGGATATTCCTGATGCCAAGCAGCGTCTCAATTATGTTATTGAAACAACTGAAAACGCAGCGAATAAAACCATGGATTCGGTTGAAGAATGCTTACCAATTTCACAGAACATTCAAACCACCGCAAATGATTTATTGGAAGACTGGGAACGTTTGTATCGCAGAGAGTTAAAGCCAGGCGAGTTTCGTAAACTCGCAGGTAGAGTCGAAACTTTTCTTAAGTCTGTTTCGTCCGATTCAACACAACTTAATGGATTGTTGACTGATGTGTTGATGGCTCAAGATTATCAGGATTTAACTGGTCAGGTAATTAGAAAGGTTATTACGTTAGTTCAGGAAGTAGAAGAAAATTTAGTCGAGCTAGTGAAAATGTTCGGCCGAGTGGATGAATACAATAAGGCGCAGCAACAAACTAAAAAAGTGACCGGAGTCGAAGGACCTGTGGTTGATAAAAATCGAGAAGATGTTTTGACAAATCAAGACGATGTTGACGATCTTCTTTCCAGCTTAGGTTTTTAGAGGAGCTGCTTAATGGCTATCGACGCTGATGAAGAAATCTTACAGGACTTTCTAATCGAAGCCAGTGAAATTCTGGAAACTCTTTCTGAGCAGCTTGTGCAACTCGAGAATGATCCTCAGGATATGGATCTGTTAAATGCTATTTTCAGGGGCTTTCACACTGTTAAAGGCGGCGCAGGCTTTTTAAATCTGACAGCAATGGTTGAAGTTTGCCATGTCACCGAAAATATATTTGATATTTTACGAAATGGCGGAAGAGTTGCCTCTTCCGACTTAATGGATGCCGTGCTTCAAGCATTAGACTTTGTTAATGAAATGTTTGATCAGGTTAAAGCGGGTGAAGAGCCAACGCCAGCACCTGCGTCATTACTTCAAACCCTCGAACATTTTGCTCATGCAGATGACGGCTCTTCACAACCGATTGTTGAAACAAATGAACCAGAATTGCCACCAGACGATTTTCCGTCGGAGGAAGAAAGTTCGGTGTCCGCTAGCGGTTCTGATGAAATTACCGATGACGAATTTGAAGCTTTACTGGATGAAATTCATGGTGGTGGTGCGGTTGGTGGTGCGGTTGGTGGTTCTTCAGATTCAAAAGCAGATAAAAAAGAAACGGATGCTCAAAACGCTCAACCAGCAAAGCCTGCCTCGAATTCTGCAGATGAAATAAGTGATGAAGAGTTTGAAGCTCTACTGGACGAGTTGCACGGCAAAGGTGCTCCAACAGGACAAGCGAGTAATGCATCTGCAAAGGAGTCGAGTTCGAGCTCAAAAACGGCGCCAAGTGATGATGCTATATCGGACGATGAATTTGAAGCATTGCTTGATCAGATCCACGGAACAGGTAAAGGTCCTGGTGCGTCAGGTGAAGGTGCTCCGAACAGCAGTGCTTCCATTGAGAGTCAAAAACCAAAAACAGAAAATCAAAATACTAAATCCTCTGACGCAGCAAAAGCAGCAGACTCTGCTTCAGTGAAACCTGCGTCGCAACAGGCAAGCTCTAGTAAACAAATACCTCAAAAAGAAACACCAAAAAAAACAAGACCGGCGCCATCATCTGCAATAGATAAATCTGATGCAAAAGCAGAAGTTAAACCAAAAGCAGCGGCGCCTGCAAAACCTGGGGCGATGGCAGCTGAATCTACCGTTCGAGTCGACACTGCTCGTCTCGACGATATTATGAATATGGTTGGAGAATTAGTCTTAGCCAGAAACCGGCTAAAAATGCTGGGCCAAAACTATCAAGATGAAGAGTTAAATAAAGCAGTAGCTACCTTGGATGTCGTAACATCGGACTTGCAAGGTTCCGTAATGAAAACTCGAATGCAACCCATTAAAAAAGTATTTGGTCGCTTTCCCAGAGTGGTTCGAGATTTAGCTCGTAGTTTAAAGAAAGAAATCTCATTAAGTTTGGTTGGAGAAGAAACCGACTTAGATAAAAATTTAGTAGAAGCGCTTGCCGATCCTTTAGTTCATTTAGTGAGAAACTCTGTTGATCATGGTGTTGAAAGTCCTGATGTAAGAGTACAAGCGGGTAAACCACGAACTGGGAAAATTGTATTGTCAGCTGCGCAAGAAGGCGATCATATTTTACTGTCAATCGAAGATGATGGAAAAGGTATGGATCCCGTAGCTCTTCGTAAAAAGGCAGTTGAAAAAGGATTAATGGATTCTGATCAAGCTGACCGACTAAACGATACTGAAGCCTTTAATTTGATTTTCATGGCTGGGTTTTCCACGAAAGAAGAAATATCCGACGTTTCTGGTCGTGGTGTTGGCATGGATGTCGTGAAGACCAAAATCACGCAATTAAACGGTAGTCTTACAATCAACTCAGAACTTGGAAGAGGAACAACAATATTAATTAAAGTTCCACTTACTTTAGCCATATTACCAACTCTAATGGTAACCGTTGGAGAACAAGTTTTTGCTTTACCCCTGGCAAGTGTGAACGAAATTTTTCATCTAGACTTAACAAAAACAAACGTCGTTGATGGTCAAGAGACGGTCATTGTGCGAGAAAAAGCCCTACCTTTATTTTATCTCGATCGTTGGCTAGCAAGAAACAGCACTAATTCAAGCAGTAAGTCGAAAACTGGACATGTCGTAATCGTCCAGGTGGGCACACACAAGGTTGGATTTGTGGTGGATGCCTTAATTGGACAAGAAGAGGTCGTGATAAAACCACTTGGAAAATCGTTACATGGAACACCAGGAATGGCAGGCGCGACCATCACCTCTGATGGTGGTATTGCTTTAATTCTCGATGTTCCGAGTCTTTTAAAATTCTACGCCAAGCGCTCATAATTAAAGCAGGGGAGCTATTGTGGCAATAAAAGTACTGGTAGTTGATGACTCAAACTTTTTTTGTCGACGAGTTGCACAAATTTTAAGTGAAGATCCCGAGATTAAAGTTGTTGGTATCGCCAACAACGGTCAAGAAGCGATTCAAAAAACCAAAGATCTAAAACCAGATGTCATTACTTTAGACGTTGAAATGCCAATTATGGATGGTATTACGGCGTTAAAAGAAATTATGCGGGTTGCGCCGACAAAAGCACTCATGTTGTCTTCGTTAACTTATGAAGGCGCGAAACTAACGCTTGATGCATTAGACGCTGGCGCAGCAGATTTTATGCTGAAAAGTTACGAAGGTATTTCTCAGGCCAGTGGTCAACTTGCTAATCAACTTAGAGAAAAGGTAAAAGCGATTGGCTCAAGTCGAGTGTCATCGACAACAAGTCATGCTTCGGCACCCTCTGCTCAGCAAGGCTCACAAGTTGATACGAGAAGTGTTGTTGCAGAAACTCAGAAGGTCACCAAAGGTAACTTTAAGTTGGTAGCCATTGGTGCATCAACCGGCGGACCCATAGCATTACAAAAAATTTTAACCGCATTGCCGGCGACATTTCCAGTTCCAATTACGATAACTCAACATATGCCCGGAACTTTCACTGGTGCGTTTGCTCAACGAATTAATACGCTATGTCAGTTGTCTGTTGAAGAAGCAAAAGACGGTACGATACTGAAGAATGGTCATGTGTATGTTGCGCCTGGCGGGAAGCAAATGTTGTTAGAAGGATCATCCAGTCAGCCTAGAATTAGAATTAAAGATACTGATGCTCGATTACAATATGCTCCTTGTGTTGATGTTACCTACGCTTCCGCTGCAAAGCTTTTTGGCAGTAGCGTTTTAGCGGTTGTTCTCACCGGTATGGGCGCTGATGGCAGAGAAGGAGCCCGCCTTCTTCGGCAGCAAGGCTCACAGGTATGGACACAAGATGAAGCGTCATGTGTGGTTTACGGTATGCCGATGTCAGTAAAGCGAGCAGGGTATTCAAACCTGGAATTATCAGTTGAGCAATTTGCTGGCAAATTACAAGAGGCGTTAGGCTAATGGATAGTTTGACGCTGATTGGATTGTTGTTTGCTTTTTTTGCAATATTCGGAGGTCAGGTTCTCGAAGGTGGAACCATTACTTCCTTGTTGAATTTTCCTGCTTTTATCATCGTTATTGGCGGAACATTTGGCGCGGTGCTCATTCAAACAACTCTTCCAACATTAAAACGCGCTGCAAAAATGTTTTCCTGGAGTTTTGTAACGCCAAGAATTGAAACTGAATCTGGAATCGAACTGATTGTTTCATGGAGCATGATTGCGAGAAAGGCTGGGCTTTTGGGACTGGAAGACGAGATTGATCGTATCGACAATTCTTTTGAGAAAAAAGGATTGTTAATGTTGATTGATGGCGGCGAGCCGGAGCGAATTAGAGATTCATTACTCGTTGACTTAGAAGTTGGCGAAAAGGACAGCTTAAAAGCAGTTAAGTTTTACGAAGCGTTAGGTGGGTATGCGCCGACATTAGGCATTGTCGGTGCTGTTTTAGGATTAATACAAGTAATGGGTAATCTTTCAGATCCATCACAATTAGGCAGTGGTATTGCGACTGCGTTTGTTGCAACTATTTATGGCGTGGGCTCTGCTAACTTAATTTTCTTACCCATTGCGAATAAATTAAAGTCGATTGTTCAAAGTCAGTCACTTTATTATGAAATGTTCATAGAAGGAGTTGCACTAATCGCTGAAGGCGAAAATCCTAAAGTTATTCAAAGTCGATTAAATGGCTTTATTCCAACCAGTAGTTAATCGAAATGTTGCGCCGTTCCCAAGAAGTTGAAGAAGAAAATACCGAACGATGGTTGGTGTCATATGCCGACTTTATTACGCTTTTGTTCGCATTTTTTGTCGTAATGTACTCAATTTCTCAGGTCAATGAAGGCAAATATCGAATTTTGTCCGAGTCACTGGTTTCAGCTTTCGAAACGCCGGCAAAAAGTAAATTACCGATTCAACAAGGTCAAATTAATCAAAGCCAAACAGTTGCACAAAATTCCACTCAACAAGTCTTTAGTGACGGTGGTGGAGATGAAAAAATTGATGATGAACAAGAGTATCTTTCTTCTTCTGAATTTGACCAAATCGAGCAGCAATTAACCCAACAACTTGAAGACTTAATTGACAATGAGCTCGTTTCTATCAAACGAACAAAAAATTGGCTGGAAGTGGATTTGACCAGTGCTCTTTTGTTTCAAAGTGGCAGCGATCGATTAACTAATAATGCAAAAGTTATTATTGCAGAAGTTGCTGCAACATTGCGCAAAAACCGACAGATTGTCGTGGTACGTGGGCATACGGATAACATTCCCATTGAAACCGATTTATTCTCTTCTAATTGGTCATTGTCCGCCGCAAGAGCTGTGGCGGTGGTACGTTTATTGCAATCTAATTTGATAGTACCCGAACGTTTGTTAGCTCAAGGTCATGGAGAGTTTAAACCCGTTGCCTCGAATGATACGGCAGAAGGGCGCGCAAAAAATCGAAGAGTAACGTTAGCTATATCGCGTTATGCAGTTGCGGAGTCTGCTTTTGGTACAGAGCCTGCGAATGAAGAAGCGTCAGATACAGTCGACTCCAAAATTGTTGATGCTAAAAGTGAACAGAAGACTCAAGATTCTGAAACACCACAGGCAAAGGATGTTTCTGAAGAGTCGGAGCAACCAAAGTATGAAGTGATCAAGTTACCCGGCGGTGGCTTGTTGATAAGAGGCAAGAAATTGCCAGATGAGAAAAAGAAAGATGAGAATTAGATAGGAGCTGTGGTGAAAGTTTGGACCATAGCGAATCAAAAAGGTGGAGTAGGTAAAACAACCACTGCAGCTTCAATTGCGGGTGTTCTTGCTGAACAAGGTTTTAATACACTGCTAGTCGATTGCGATCCTCACGCTTCGTTGACCAGTTACTTTGGTTACGATCCTGACAATTTGCAAGGGAGTTTATATGATGTTTTCGAGCATGTTTTAGAGCATCAGCGCCCTGACTATAGCAATTTAATTCTACCGACCACACACAAAAATTTATCGATGATAGGGTCATCGATCGCTTTGGCGACTTTAGACCGTAAGTTTGCACAAAGACCTGGCATGGGTTTGGTTCTTCGCGGTTTAACAAAACATTTGTCGTCAGAATTCGATTATATTTTGTTTGACTGTCCTCCAGTATTAGGTGTTTTATTGGTCAATGCGCTTGCTGCGTGTCAGCGATTAATTATCCCTGTTCAAACCGAGTTTCTGGCCTTGAAAGGTCTCGAACGAATGATGCACACCATCAATATGGTGACTAAGGCTCAAAAGCACTCTTTGGAATACATCATTATCCCGACCATGTTTGATAGAAGGACACGGGCAAGTATCGCAACATTGAGAAATATGCGAGATGATTTTGGTTTGCATTTATGGAATAAAGTGATTCCAATCGATACTAAGTTTCGTGACGCCAGTAAGTTGAATCAATGCATTAGTCATAGCTTTCCTGATTCGCGAGGCAGTTACGCATATCGAAAACTAACCTCACAATTACTTGAGTCTGATGGAAATAGTGAGAAGGTAGCTTAACCGTGTCATCTTCTCACAAGAACTTATCTCACAAGAACGCATCTCACAAGCAGTCGGACAAATTGAGTTTGATGGAAGAGTTTATTCAGGACATGCTGTGGGATGGTGGTGCTGAGTCTGGAAGTGAAAACTTCAACGAAAATAAAAAGGACTCCACTGCTGATGTAGAGGGCAAGGATATCGAACAGCTTCCCTCAATCGCCGCTGAAACTGAAGACACAAAACAAACGCCGTTATCTGTATCTATCAGCTCCAATATTGACTCAGACAATCGAGAGTTACCCAATCGAGAGTTACCAAAGAAGAAAGACGTTGCCGACAGTGTTGAAAATAGAGCTGATGATTCAACTCAAAATTTAATTAATGAATCAGTCAAAGAGAGCGGAATTTCTAATGAAAATGTTGCCGATAAATCTAATGATTCGGTTAGACACTTCGCTGAGCTGCCTTCTGACAATTCACAAAATCACAGTCTCCAACACCAAGCTGTCAAACGGGAAGATTTCCTCGATCAGGAAATCGACTTTGATGAGCGACTGAGCCAAGTTCAAGCGCTATTGGCTAATATGCCAAAAGTGGCGTCGGAGTCCACTCAAGTTATACTCGAAACATCAAAAGCCGAGATCTCAAACGATTTAAAAAATAGTTCGGATAATGAAACGTTAACCGCTAAGAGCGAGTCACCTGTTGTTTCTCCAAGCAATGAACAGGTACTGAATTTTGATTCGCAAGAACAGACTCTTGTACCGCCAGAAGTTGAGCATCAGGTTGCGACTGAATTGTTGCAGCAAGATGTTTCTCGCGAAGTAACAAAGCTAAAAGAGTTTTTAGGTGACAGGTTTCAAACATTAATTTTTGATGTTGGAAAGCTTCCTTTGGCGGTTCCTTTGGCAAAACTCGGAGGCATTCACACTTATACTCAAGAGGATATTACGCCAATATTCGGCACGCCTGACTGGTTTGAAGGACTTATTCCCGCAGAGCAAGGCAATATTATGCTGGTCAACACCGCGAAGCTTATCATGCCTGAAAAGTATGAGCAGATTAAAGATGAGCTAGATTACAAATACGCTATTTTATTGGATGATACTCGCTGGGCACTGGCTTGTAGTTCCGTTCGTGAAGCGAAAACACTAGAAATTGACGATATTCGTTGGTCAGAAAAAGGAACCAAGAAGGAATGGTTTGCTGGCATGGTCGTTCAATTTATGTGTGCTTTGCTCGAAGTAGACGCATTAATTAATTTGCTTTACAAAAAGGGAAAAGAGCAAAAAAAGCATCGGTAGTTCAGCGACTTGAGAAAAACCGTCTATAGTTTAAAAAGCGATAAAATATCACTCACTGCGAGTTGTTTATCACTGTATTTCCTCTTGGAACAGGATTTGCAACGATATTAAGTTGGTGGTGATTCTGTTTTTAGATGACGGAATTTTGACGAATAGGTGAATCAAACGAATGAGTACTAATGACTTTAAAAGCAAAGCTGCTCAAGCAGGAGACGACGATCAGGTTTTGCAATGGGTAACGTTTCGTCTAGCAAGCGAAACTTACGGCATTAATGTTATGAAGGTTCAAGAAGTTCTTCGTTACACCGAAATTGCACCAGTTCCTGGAGCTCCTGGTTACGTATTAGGCATCATTAACTTGCGTGGAAATGTAGTGACGGTTATTGATACCTGTCAACGTTTCGGGCTCCCTCCAATAGACGTTTCAGACTCTACTCGAATCGTCATTATAGAAGCGAATCAACAGGTCATTGGCATTCTTGTTGATGCGGTTGCAGAAGTTGTTTATCTCCGCGCCTCAGAAATAGAATTAGCACCGAATGTTGGCAATGAAGAAAGCGCCAAGTTTATTCAGGGCGTTTCTCACAAAAATGGAGAACTACTTATATTGGTCGATCTAAATAAACTTTTGGATGAAGAAGAGTGGCAAGAGCTGGAGTTTTTGGATTACTAATATGAATGTTGACCTAAACACACTAATCTGGCCGTTACTGATAGGTTTACTAGTGAGCCAATTGGTTACATTGGTCGCCTTATTGTACCTTTATCGAAAAACATTAGTTCAGCGAAAACAAATACGGCGCCTTTCGCTGGAAATACACGCTTTGGTGAGCGGTAACGCTGGGTTGGGAAGACGCTTATTTAAAGTTAAGAGCAACCTTGAAAACCTAGAGAAAACACAGTCCGATTTACGTCACAACCATGTGAGTGATAAAGCTATCGATCAAGCCGCTACTATGTTGAAAAATGGCATCTCGATTGATGAAGTAATACACAGTTGCTCGATTTCACGAGGAGAAGCTGAGTTACTTTCACAAATGCTCGATCAACGTTTAATTCACTAATAACCTTTCTTCACTGTCATCTCTGATAATTATTTCAAATTTCTGTAAGTAACGATTAAACTGACGCCCAAATTAAATTTACTCGTAGAGTTAACGGGGAGAATGTTCTGTGTCTGAAGTTGGTTTTAATGTCGCTATCGTAGGAGCTACTGGCGCTGTTGGTACGGTTATGCTTGAAATTCTCGAAGAGCGAAACTTTCCTGTCAAAGAACTGTATTTATTGGCCAGTGAACGTTCTGCAGGAGAAAAGTTGAGCTTTAAAGGGAAAAATATAACCGTTGAAAATTTAGCAACTTTTGATTTTTCTAAAGCACAAATTGGTTTATTTTCAGCCGGTGGCAGTATTAGTAAAGAATACGCTCCAAAAGCGGCAGAAGCCGGGTGTATTGTTATAGATAACACATCTGAATTCCGGTACCACGATGACATTCCCCTGGTTGTTCCTGAAGTAAACCCTGAAAAAATCGCAGAATATAAAAGCCGCAATATCATAGCCAATCCAAACTGCTCAACCATTCAAATGCTAGTCGCACTTAAGCCCATCAATGATGAATACGGGATAGAGCGGATTAATGTTTGTACTTATCAAGCCGTTTCAGGTTCTGGAAAAGAAGCGATAGAAGAACTGGCCAAACAAACTGCACAATTATTAAACAGTCAAGAAGTCACCAAAGAGGTGTACCCTTGGCAAATTGCTTTTAACGTTTTGCCGCATATTGATGCATTTCAAGATAATGGATATACCAAAGAAGAAATGAAAATGGTTTGGGAAACGCAAAAGATTTTGGGTAATAAAAAGATAAAAGTTAACCCAACAGCAGTTCGAGTACCGGTGTTTTATGGTCATTCCGAAGCCGTACACCTGGAAACCAAGACACCAGTTTCATTAGATAGAGTAAGAGAGTTATTGAATAACGCTGACGGAGTGACAGTGATTGATGAGCCAGAAGTTAATGGCTATGCAACGCCTACGATAAATGCGGCAGGAAAAGACGCTGTTTTTGTTTCTAGAATTCGCAAAGATATTAGCCACGATAATGGGTTAAATTTGTGGGTCGTTTCTGACAATATTCGAAAAGGTGCGGCTTTGAACAGTATTCAAATTGCGGAAAATCTAATCGCGAACTATATTTAAGTGACTGATTTTTAAGATTAATCCATTGCTTTAATAAGGTAATGGATTAACGATCTAAGCTAACTTGTTGTTTTTATTAGCAGTACCTGCAAGCTAGATTTCAATGGTTTTGTGCGACTTTTATCAAAGTTATTGTTAATTCGGAAAAAAATTATTCCATAAAATCTAAAGTATTTGCTATAGTTACTGCGATATTATAAAGAATAATCTTAAGACTGTTTCGTAAGTTGTTCACGTTAAATAAGGTTTCTGTTAAAGAGCCAGTAACGAAAGGGAACTTTATATGTTTCGCAAATTTAGCCTGATCCTGGTCACTCTGCTGTTGGTTGTTCCTCTTGGAGTGAGCGCACTAGGGCTTGGTGAAATTAAGCTAAAGTCGGGGTTGAATCAGCCGCTTAGGGCCGAGATCGCTCTTTTTTCGCCTGAGGGTATGTCCGAATTTGAGGTGTCTGCTTCCCTTGCTAGCTTGAACGAGTTTGAAAAAGCCGGAATTGATTATTTCGGTTATTTGAAGAATATACGTTTCAAAACGGTCAAAGGCCCCGGAGATTCTTTATACGTAGAAGTTTCGACGCGTGAACCAATCAAAGAACCTTTTTTAAACTTTTTAGTTGAGCTCAATTGGCCAAAAGGTCGAATGCTACGTGAATATACGTTGCTTCTTGATCCACCAATTTTTTCAGAGTCACGTTCAACAACTGTTCAAACGCCTAAAGCAACCGTCAGTGCTCCACAAACAACTTCTCAACGACCATCGCAAAGTCGACCGCAAACGCGTAGCACACCAACTCGTCAGCCGACCATTACGGGTACAACTTACGGCCCAGTTGGTGAAGCCGAGACTTTGTGGCGAATTGCGACGGGGGTCAAGCCTGCTAATGCATCAATTCATCAAACATTGGTTGCGCTTTATCGTGCGAATCCTGATGCATTTGTAAATGGCAACATACACCTTTTAAAAAAAGGCTCTACTCTGGTAATACCGGATGCCCAAGCAATTACTTCGACGCCCAAGCGAGCTGCTTTACAAGATATGGTGGCTCGGCTAAGAGGTGATCGAGAGACCATTTTAGATACCACAGGACGCTCTTCATCAAATCAACAAGCGACTCGAGGTGAGGACCGATTGAGACTCGCGACACCTGGGCAAGGTACTGGAGCTGATCGAAGTGGTTCTGGCGGTGGGAATAATGCTGATGTTCGTCGTTTGAAAGATGAATTAGCAGAAAGTAAAGAAGCCGCAGCGACACTTGAAGCAGAGAATGAAGAGTTAAGACGCAAATTGCAGGACGCTCTTGGCGATTTAGAAGATCAGAAGAAAGGCAAAGTGTCGGTCGACTCTGAGGTTGGTGCCGCTATTGCAAACCAAGATTCCTTGTCAGATCCTGACGACCAAATTACCGATCAAACAAACACTACTGATGACAGTTTGACCAACGACTCAGACGATATGACGTCCGACACTAGTGCAGGGATGACGGATACAGATTCAGTAGTGACAAATGCAGATGACTCGAACACTGCAACTGGCGAAGCGCAGGAAACCAGACGTTTGTCTGATTCTGCAGGTGGTACTTCAAGCGCGAATGATAATAGTGTGTCTACAACCGGCGGTCTTCAATCGCCTCAGGAAGAATCTTCCTGGATGGATGAACCTCTGTATTTGTATGGTGCATTAGGGCTTGTTGGTATATTGGTGATTGCCTTTGTAGTATTTTGGCGTATGCGCCAGCGCATGTCAGGCGATGAGTTCCAAGATGATTTAGTAGTATCCGCTCAAGGCTCTAGTTTTGACGCAGACGATGCATTTGACATGCCCGACTCTGGCGATGATTTGCTCGACGATATGGGGGATGACGATGTCTTTGGTGAAGAAAGTACCACCGAAGCTGATCCTCTAGGTGAAGCTGATATATACATTGCATACGGAAAATACGATCAAGCAGAAACTCTTTTAACTCAGGCGATTTCAGAGCAACCTGAGCGTAAAGACTTAAAGCTCAAGTTGCTTGAGTGCTTTGCTGAAAATAAAGACCGAACCAAATTTGATACTGCTGAACAAGAATATTCCGATAGTTTCTTCGGAGACTCAGATGCAACTGCGCAACTGCAAGAAATTAAAAGCAATGCTTGGCCAGAAGACGCTGGCGAAGAAGATGATTTTGAATTGCCATCGACCGAAGAAATATTTGGTGAAGACAGCAGTTCTGAAGCAGCCGATTCAATTGACGACTTTTCACTCGATGATTTAGATGATAGCGGTGATATGTCATTAGACGACGATTTTACTTCTGATGATGTTAGTGGTGAAGAGTCGGACTTTGACACTGATGACATGGATTTTGATATTGAAGAGCCGGCCAGTCAGGGATCTTCTGATTCTGAACTTGACGACTTTTCACTAGACGATGATTCTTTAGAAGATAATTCTCTAGACACTAGTGCGCTGGATGATACTTCTTTAGACAATAACTCGTTCGACTCTGGCACAGATGAATTCTCATTAGACGATGATTTACTGGATATGTCTGACTCTGATGATGCAGGATTATCAGCAGGAGATGATCTGGATTTAGATTTGGATGACACTTCAAGTTCTGAAATATCACTTGATGATGATCTTGATATGAATCTGGATGATGATTTTGATCTTGGTGAAGATGATGATCTTGACGGTGATATGATGGATGGCACTGATGAAGCTTCTACCAAACTAGATTTGGCAAGAGCTTACATCGATATGGGCGACATTGATGGCGCCAAAGAGATATTAAACGAAGTCATTGAAGAAGGTGGAGAGTCGCATAAATCAGAAGCGCTCGCACTACTCGAAAAGATTTAAGCTTTTTTAATTCGACCTAACTGGAAACCCAAGATATTTAGTTCATGATTGTAGCTTTAGGAATTGAATATCTTGGTACTTGCTATAGTGGATGGCAACGTCAAAACCATTCTCCCTCTGTTCAAGCTAATGTTGAATTAGCGCTTTCAAAAGTTGCTGACGAAAATATTTCTGTATTTTGTGCAGGAAGAACCGATTCTGGTGTTCATGCAATACAGCAAGTTATTCATTTCGAAACAGAAGCCGATCGCCCTGATAAAGCTTGGGTCTTGGGCGGTAATGCTCATCTACCTGACGACATTGCAATATCTTGGGCTCAAGTAATGCCTAATGAGTTTCATGCTAGGTTTTCTGCTGTAGCGAGACGTTATCAGTTTGTGATTCTCAATAGACGAATTCGCCCCGCGATATATTCTGGGCAAGTATGCTGGGTAAAAGAACCTTTGGATGAAACGTCAATGAATTTGGCTGCTCAATCTCTGTTAGGGGAAAGAGATTTTAGCTCTTTTCAGGCGGCCAGCTGTCAGTCGCCTACGCCGTTTCGAAATGTCAGTGAAGTTAGAGTTTCTCGAAACAATCAGTTTGTTATTATCGATATTACGGCCAATGCCTTTTTGCATCACATGGTCAGGAATATCGCAGGAAGCTTGATTGCAGTCGGAAGAGGGAATTATCCAGTGAACTGGATTCAACAACTCATGGAAGTAAGAGATCGAACGAAAGCAGCGCCCACCGCTCACCCAGACGGTCTTTACTTTAAGCAAGCCATTTATCCAGAGAAATGGAATATTCCGCAAAGTGCGTCATCGTTGGCGTTTTTTGACTGATATGACCAGATTTCAACGAATTAGCGCTTTTTTCAATGTCTGACCGTGGTAAAATTCGGCGCTTAAATATCAGGAACTAGAGTAAATTATGAGCTGGTTAGAAAGACTACTCCCAAAGCGAAACACTTCTGTCGACAGCCGGAAAAAGTCGATCCCAGAAGGGGTATGGTCAAAGTGTGGTGAATGCACCGCTGTTTTGTATCGCTCTGAGCTTGATCGCAACTTGGAGGTATGCCCAAAGTGTGGCAACCACATGAGAATCTCGGCCAGACGACGGTTGGACAAATTTTTAGATCCTGATAACCGACAGGAGTTAGGGGAAGACCTTAAGCCAATTGATGCGCTTAAATTTAAAGATTCAAAAAAATACAAAGATCGAATGACCGCTGCGCAAAAGCAAACCGGTGAAAATGATGCTTTGATAGTCATTGCAGGCGAACTTCTTGAGATCCCTGTGGTGTGTGCTGCCTTCGAGTTTGGCTTTATGGGCGGGTCCATGGCGTCAGTTGTAGGTGAAAAGTTTGTCTTGGCGGCGAATTATGCATTAGAAAATAAATGCCCGCTCATCTGCTTTTCGACTAGCGGTGGAGCCCGTATGCAAGAAGCGTTGCTGTCTTTATTTCAAATGGCTAAAACCAGTGCCGCACTTGCTCGACTATCAGAAGAAGGCATTCCATTTATTTCCGTTCTAACCGATCCAACTATGGGCGGTGTTTCTGCGAGTTTAGCTATGTTAGGCGACATTAATGTCGGCGAACCTAACGCATTAATTGGTTTTGCTGGACCTCGAGTAATTGAACAAACGGTTAGGGAAAAGTTGCCTGAAGGATTCCAACGCAGTGAGTTTTTACTCGAAAAAGGAGCCATAGATATGATCCTTGACCGTCGTGAAATGCGCAGCAAGTTGGCTTCGATTCTTTCTAAGTTTACCCATCGTGCAGAGCCATTAAGACAAGTAGAAGCGGAATAGTTTGCTCACACTCGATCAGTGGCTCGAGAGAATCGAATCACTTCATCCTCAGCATATTGAGCTGACCCTCGACCGTGTTTCAAGGGTCGGTGAATCGCTGCAAGTTAACCGATTTGATCAGCCAGTTGTCTCAGTTGCGGGAACCAATGGAAAAGGCTCTGTTGTTGCTTCGCTTAACGCCTTGGTTTCTGCCACGGGAAAGACGGCCGCTTGTTATACGTCGCCACACATAGTCAGTTTTACCGAAAGATTAACGATAGGTGGCTCTGAATTGTCAGAGCAACAATGGTGCGAAGCATTTGAACAGGTCGATAAGGCTCGAAAGCAAACTTCATTAACCTATTTTGAGTTCGTTACACTTGCGGCTCTTTGGTTAATTAAACAGCATTCAGTTGATGTTTTAATACTGGAGATTGGTTTAGGTGGTAGGCTGGATGCAGTGAATATCGTAAAAAACGACATTGCTGTGATAACCAGTATTGGTTTTGACCACGAGGATTGGTTGGGACATAGCTTACAGGAAATCGGCAGAGAAAAAGCTGGAATAATTCAATCTCAAAGTCGAGTTGTAGTAGCCTCTCAATACGTTGCAGACTTAGTGAAAGATCATGCTTTAGACAAAGAGATTGTCATAGCAAACCAATTCAAAGTAGAAAGCTCTCAATTGGAACAATTGGTTGATCGTTTTAAATTTCAAATTTATCCCGACAGTTTTTTATGTGCACTGTTAGCTGCCAAGATGTTAGAGCTCGACTCCACATTAATGAACGAAGAGAATATCGAACAGCATTTGACGCTGAAAGGTCGTTGGCAACAATTTAAGCCACATCAAATCTGGTGTGACGTTGCACATAATCCTCAAGCAACCGGGTATTTGTTAAAAAAGATTCAGTCAAATTCGTCTGTTAATCAGTGGTATTTTTTGGTCGGAATGTTAAAGGATAAGCGGGCGCTGGATAGTTTAAGCCACTTTTCAAAATTAGGCGCTCAGTGGTTATGCCTTGATACGGAAGGTCCAAGAGGCATGTCGGGTGAGAGCCTTGCGAAGTTATTGAACGATAATGGTTTAGAGGCTAATTCGATTGCTAGTATAAGTGATGGTCTGGAATCAATTCTCATGGGAAATCAGCTTTCGGAATTACCTCGAGATGTTGGAATTGTCGCGTTTGGTTCTTTTCATGTGGTATCAAAAATGATTGAATACATGAAAGTTGGCCAGGTATAAACGTCTATGTCTTTAGATCAAACGATAAAACAGAGATTGATTGGTGCAATTGTACTAGTTGCGATAGCGGTAGTATTTCTGCCAGGAATACTGGGTCAAAAGAAGCAGCAACAAGAGTTCAGTACAAAAATCCCTGTGCAGCCACAAGTAATCGATTCAAAAGATAATTCATCGTCGCGACAGGAAATTAATATTCCTGTGTTAAACAATGATTCTGAAGAAAATGGTTCTGAAGAAAGTGATTCTGAAGACAACCAGTCAAAACCTTCTAATGGTCAGTCTACAACGACTAAAGACTCTGATACAGATAACCAATCAATAGAAAATACGACTAAGCCGACAAAGAAGAGTGCTTCTGAATCTAATGCTGATAAGTTAGCTCAATCGTCATCTGAAAATGCTAAAAAAGAGCCGGTTAAAACTACTTCAGAACAAAATAAACCAAGCAAATCAAACTCGACTAAACCTCAAGTAGAACCGTCTAAGGATGTTATCTTAAAAAATGATGCTTATGTGGTTCAAGTTGGTAGCTTTTCTTCTCATGGCAATGCCGACATTCTTTCCAAGCGATTGGAGGAAGAACAACTCAAGGCTTTTGTCAGACCATTCAAGAAAGATGACGGACAAGTATTATATCGAGTTTATGTTGGTCCTTGGCTCAATAAAGAGTCGGCAGAAAAACAAGTTGAAAAAATCGCTGATATAACGCGGCTGAGCCCAATTGTTATTAAATGGGATGCCACTCGTCATTAACTGCGCTGGTCACAAGAGCTATCACAGTGTTTATAGCTCTGTTAAAATGCATGCGCAATTGTTGTAGCAAAGGTTTAGTGAATGGTCTGGTTTGATTGGGCGATAATTTTATTAATTTTCATTTCCACCATGATTAGTCTGGTTAGAGGCTTTATTCGAGAGGCTTTTTCACTAGCAGGTTGGATTTTGGCCTTTTTTGTTGCCAAATGGTTTTACCTTGACTTAGCGTCGTTATTGCAGAATCACATAGATACTCCAAGTCTAAGAATGGGTATCTCTTGGGGCGTTTTGTTTTTCTTAACCCTCACCATGTCTGGACTGGTCAATTTTCTGTTATCTCAATTCATCGAACGGGCTGGGCTCAGCGGTATGGATCGCATGATGGGGATGGCATTTGGTGCTTTGCGTGGTGTTTTGGTAGCAGCGCTCGCGATTATTGCATTAAAGGTGTTTACGCCTGTTCAACAAGATGAGTGGTGGCAAGATTCTGAGTTGCGAGAACACTTTGAACTTATTGGTGGTTGGTTTTATGATCATTTAAAGAACAATGGTCCTGAAATCCCAGAGACGCTACCATTTCCAATTGAAGATTTAACATAAGTAAGGTCGAAATATGTGCGGTATCGTAGGCATTGTCGGAAAATATCCGGTCAATCAAAGCATTTATGATGGGTTAACCGTGTTGCAGCATCGTGGACAAGACGCTGCAGGTATGGTGACTTTGCATGATGGTAAAATGTTCATGAGAAAAGCTAACGGTTTGGTTCGCGATGTATTTCATACTCGCCATATGCATCGTTTAGCCGGGAACGTTGGCATAGGCCATGTTCGTTATCCAACAGCAGGTTGCGCCAGTTCTGCAGAAGCACAGCCTTTTTACGTTAATTCTCCATTCGGTATTGCTCTTGCTCATAATGGTAATCTAACCAATGCTGCAGAGTTAAAAAAGGAGTTGTATCAAACGGATCGTCGCCATATTAATACCAGCAGTGACTCGGAAATTTTACTTAACGTTTTTGCTCATGAGTTGCAAAAAGGTACGTCACTAAAACCAGCTCCAGAAGATATTTTTAATGCTGCAGAGCAAGTCTACAAGCGCTGCTATGGCGGTTATGCTGCCGTAGCTTTGATTTTAGGTGTGGGCATGGTGTGTTTTCGTGATGCGTCTGGTATTCGTCCGTTGGTCATTGGAAAGCGAGAAACGGAAGCTGGAACTGAATATATGACAGCTTCCGAAAGTGTTGCTCTTGATGCACTTGGGTTTGAGTTAATTCGAGATGTCGAACCCGGTGAGGCAGTATTTGTTGAATTTGACGGTGGACTTCACCATAAGGTTTGCGCCCCTAAAACACAATTAACCCCCTGTATTTTTGAACACGTCTATTTGGCACGCCCTGATTCTATGATTGATAATGTATCAGTGTATAAAGCACGCTTAAGAATGGGCGAAAAATTAGCCGAAAAAATACAAAGAGAATGGGCTGATCACGATATAGATGTGGTAATACCAATACCAGACACGTCTACGACCAGTGCCATGCAATTGGCTCATGGACTAAACTTAAAAATGCGACATGGTTTTGTGAAAAATCGTTATATAGGTCGAACATTTATTATGCCTGGTCAACAAATGCGGCAGAAGTCGGTGCGTAAAAAGCTAAACGCCATTGAATTAGAGTTTAAAGATAAAAATGTTTTACTTGTAGATGACTCAATTGTCAGAGGAACAACTAGCCAGCAAATCGTTGAAATGGCACGAGACGCTGGAGCAAACAAGGTGTACTTTGCCTCGGCAGCTCCTCCTGTTCGTTTTCCAAATGTTTATGGCATCGATATGCCGGCTGCATCTGAACTAGTAGCTCATGATAGAACAGTAAAGCAGATCGAAGAATTGATTGGGGCAGATAAACTCATTTATCAAGAATTGGATGACCTAATTGAAGCGGTGCAAGAAGGCAACCCCAAACTTACAAAGTTTGACACTTCTGTGTTTACCGGAGATTACATTACCGGAGATATCGACGAGAAGTATTTATACGACTTAGAGCAGTCAAGAAATGACACCGTAAAATCAAATTCAAATTTAGAAGATGTGGATATGGTAATGGACATTCATAACGAAGGTAATGGGTAATCGCACTTGTTAAGTTGGTTATCGAGTAGAGTATTAAAAGCTTTAGGCTGGAGATTGGTCGGGCAACCTCCAAGCGTTGATAAATGTGTCCTCATTTTTGCTCCGCATACGTCTAATTGGGACGTTATTATTTTGTTGCTCTTAAAATGGGGAACAAAGTTAAAGCCGACATTTATAGGGAAACACACTTTATTCTGGCCTCCGCTTAGCTGGTTTTTCAGGGCAATAGGAGGAGAGCCGGTAGACCGAACCAAAACTACAAATGTTGTTGATCAAATTGTTCAAAAGTTTAATTCGAGAGAAACTTTACATTTTGCATTATCTCCAGAAGGAACTCGTAGTAAACGTGACCACTGGAAAACAGGATTTTACTGGGTCGCACACAAAGCAAAAGTACCTATTCAATTGGTTTTTTTAGATACAGCGACTAAAACTATTGGTTTTGGACCTCTTATGGAAGCCAGTGGTAATATCGAAAAAGATTTTGAGTTTTTACATGATTTTTATCATGATAAAAAGGGATTTAGACCAGAACTTCTTTCCGACATAAGGTTGAAAAGTGACGTGGACTAGAAAGTTTCAACTAGCACTTTTTATAATCGCGGTTGTTCTGGCGAGTTTTTGCTCGAAATTTACAGATGCTTCTGACGCGAAAAAATTTGAAATTCCCCCACATTTAAATTTATCTCACTACTCAATTGATCAAGGTCTATCGTTGAGTGTTGTTACTTCGTTTGCAAAAACACAAGATGGTTTCGTCTGGGTTGGCACTGAAGATGGCCTCAATCGTTTTGATGGTTATCAATTCGATGTAATAAAACGTGACCTTTCAAAAAATTATAATTTATATGACAACAGCATTCTCACCTTACTCGCAGATCGACAGGGGCGACTGTGGATAGGAACTGAAAAAGGACTTGCGGTCAGGTATCGTGATGGGAGTTTTAGTCTAATTCGCCCGACTCATCAAAAAAAATACGGAAAAGTAATCGCTGCGATAGAGGATATCTATAACAGAATTTGGGTAGTCTATGATGGCCAATTGAGTTTGGTTGATGATACAGACAATACACTGCGCCCGTATCATCAAGTTTTAGATATTGCGACAACCGATTTAAATGAAGGAGTCAAGAGTGTTCATGCGATTGGACCGATAGTTTATTTTAGTCAAAGAAACTGCCTTAATAATTTAGATTTAGCAAACCTTACAATTACCAAAACTTGCTTTTCCGAATTACTAACGCCTTCAGGTCAAATGAATGAAATAGTGAAAATTTCATCAAACAAAAAAGATACGCTATGGATGGCAACTAAAAATGGTGCTTTTCGGTTTAACTCTTTAACTCAAAGTTTAGAAAAGTTTTCTACAGATGCGGACGAAAATCGCAGAATTTCAGATGATCTTGTTCAAACCTTAATAGTTGATAATAATGATAACGTTTGGATTGGAACGGCCGACGGTTTAAGCATATATAATCCTCGTACTGATAGCATAAGTAATCATTATAAAAGCTTTTTAAATCGTTCTGGAATGCAGTCGAATGATATTGTCGCTTTGTATCAAGATAACGATGCCAATATTTGGATTGGCAGTTACGGAGCTGGATTTCATATATACAGTCCTTTTACTCAAAGTTTTAAGCATTATTTTAATAAAGAGCAAGCCAATTACTTTTCGAGTAGTAACATTGTTCATAGCGTAACGACCGATTTACTGGGTGGTGTTTGGATTGGTAGTTACGGTGACGGGCTTTTTTATATATCACCTGACAGAAAAGTTATTCAAAAAATAACACCAGAAAATAAAAGTCTCGAAGGCACTTTCATTACCAGTCTACATTTTGATATTTACGATAACCTGTGGATTGCATCGTTATCTGGCTTATCAATTCTTGACCCGGATATTAATAAATTAATAAACCTTGATCATCCCTTGTTAAACAGTGGTGTTATTTCACTGGCCGAAGATAGGAATGGGGATTTATGGGTTTCAAACCGCTCAGGGTTATTAAAACTAAAACGATTTCTCGGTAAGTATGACGCTAACTCGACGCTCGATATTTCCAACTACTCTGAAAGGATTCGTGGCTTACTTAGTAGTGATAGCTTTGTGGTGAATGCAATTTATGAAGACGTGGGAGGATTGATTTGGATTGGAACTGAAATAGGTTTAGTTAAGCTTGATCCAAATAGTGAAGAGCAATGGGTATATTTAAACGAAGAAAATAATGAGAAAAGCCTAAGCAATAATTATGTTTTGAGTATTTATGAAGACTCGCAAGGGACCATCTGGATAGGAACATCAGACGGCCTCAATCAATATATTAAGAACAATGATCAACCCGATGAAGACTACTTCACTCGATTTACTGAAAAAGATGGATTAATAAATGATTCAATTTATGGGATTCAGTCTGGTAAAGAAGACAGTCTTTGGCTAAGCACATCATATGGATTGATTGAGTTTAAAACTTCAGATTACTCAATTAATCATTTTGGAGTCGAGTATGGTCTGCAAAGTAGCGAATTTAATGCCTGGGCTAGCCATAAAAGTGCCGATGGTGAAATATTTTTTGGTGGAGTAAACGGCGTTACCGCATTTTTCCCAGAAGACACAATCTACCAAGATGTTCCTGCGAATTTAACCATTACCCGGGTGGAGGTAAATAATAAAGCAGTAAGCTTTGATTATTTATCACCCAGTGTCAAAATTCTATCCGCTGCTGATTTTATAACCATTTCTCTATCGTCTATGGATTTCTATTCGAGTGATAGCATAGTTTATCGTTATAGAATGAAGTCATTGGATCAAGATTGGGTCGAACTTAGAGATGGTCACACCATTAATATTTATGGTCTTGAAGAAGGGGAGCATTTCCTTGAAATTCAAGCTAAGCGTAAAGAGCAAGCTTGGGTTGATAAAGCAACCTTAATCGAGTTAATGGTTGGCAGCGGTACCTTTTCCAGTAAAGTATGGAACATTATTTATATTGTGATCATTACGATCGTGGTTTTATCATTAATCTTTTTGATTAGCCGAAGAATTATTAGTAAAGGTAAGCTAGCCAAGTTAGAAATAGAAAAAAATCGAGAGTATTTGAAAACTATCCAAATTGATCTTGAAAGAGAACGTTCCACAGTCGACTTAATTAAACAAGAATTATCGCAATACCAAGAAAGAGTTGCGTATTACGAGCGTCGGTTTGAAGAGTATGCTAGAAAAGACAAAATAACCTCTTTCTATCGTCGTAAGTTTTTCGAAGAAGTAATTAATTCTGAAGAAGTATTTTTTAGAAACAACCATTTTAATATCCCTGACGGCTGTTTTGTTACCGTTGAAATTTCAAATTACTATGACCTTGTTAAGTCAATTCATAAAGCAAATGTTGATGTTGCATTAGCCGAACTTGCGGATCTAATAAGAAATTATATTTCGGGTGACGATATTATTTGTCGATGGAACGAGAATACGTTCCTGATGCTTGAGTCTGGTAAAATCGATCAAATTAAGTCGCAGGTTTTTAATTTTTATCGATTGATGGTTAATCGCCAATATGATTGCGGCAACGGAAGAATGGTCAAATTTGACTTTAGTGTAGTCGTTATGTCTGCGCCTTTATCTTTGCACAAAACCAATTTAATTAACCGAATTATTTTGGCTGAAACGACGGTAGATTTTACTCGTTATTTTGCTAAGAACTCAGGTACTAATGCGTGTTACGCAAGTTATCGTTCTGACGAACATCCGACCGATATTGAGAAACTTCTGATTCGTGGTCCTGAGTATTTAATTGAAAACCAAATTTTTGAATTAGTGCCTTTGAGTGAGCTAATAATTAAGGAAACAACGGTATGAAAACCAGATTAATCTGGCCAAACATGGTTTTGTCATTTTTTTTATTCGTTAATTCATTAGCTTTCGCTGATAACGATGCCTTAATTGAATGGAACTCGATACATCAACCCATTAAATCTGATTCAGCCATGGTTGCTTCTCAGGAGCATCATGCGAGTAAAGTCGCAGCGGAAATATTGTCGAAGGGTGGAAATGCAATCGACGCTGCAGTTGCATTAGGCTTCGCGAAAGCAGTTACATTACCAAAGGCGGGAAACCTTGGCGGTGGTGGATTTATGTTGATATATCTTGCGAAGGAAGATGAATTTATTGCAATCGATTATCGTGAAATGGCACCAATGGCGGCAAATAAAGATTTGTTTCTGGATATTGGTGGAGATGTCGATCGTCAGTCTTCTATGTTTTCATTAAAATCGTCAGGTGTACCGGGAACAGTGGCTGGTTTACTTCACGCACTCGAAAAATATGGCACTATGAAACGCTCTGCCGTGATGCAGCCGGCAATCGACCTTGCTGAAAAAGGGTTTAAAGCAGACTATCCTTTTTTAGATTCTCTTAACGCTCGCAAAGTCAGATTAAAAGAAGATAGGGAAGTCGCACGGATATATTTTAAAAAAAATGGTGATAGCTACTTGCCGGGTGAACAGATTAGGTTTCCTGACTTGTCAAAAACACTTCAGCGCATAAAAGAAAATGGTAGAGATGGGTTTTATAAAGGTGAAACCGCTGACATGCTGGTTGAGTTTATGTCTGATAATGGTGGCTTAATTGATCATAAAGATCTTGCAGACTATAAAGTTATCGAACGCGAGCCTGTAGTCGGGAGCTATCGAGGATACAAAGTTATTTCTATGCCGCCCCCGAGCTCTGGTGGTGTTCATGTTGTGCAGGCACTGAATATTCTTGAAAACTTTGACTTATCAAAAATGGGATGGGGCAGTGCCGATTACATTCATACCTTAACTGAGGCTTTTAAATATGTTTACGCAGATCGAAGTAAGCATCTTGGGGACCCGGACTTTCACCCCGTACCAATTGCAAAATTGATCGATAAAGAATACGCAAAACAACTTTCGAAAAAGATAAATCTTTCTAAAGCTGTTTCATCAGAAGAGATCTTGCCTTCGAATTTTCAAGTTGATGAGTCTCCGCAGACCACACATTATTCAATAATTGATAAGTGGGGTAATGTAGTCACCAACACTTATACTCTAAATTTTAGTTTTGGTAATGGCAGAATTGCACCCGGAACAGGTTTTTTCTTAAACAATGAAATGGATGACTTCTCAGCAAAACCTGGGAGTCCGAATGCTTATGGGTTATTGGGTGGAGAAGCTAACTCTATTGAACCAAAGAAAAGACCATTAAGTTCTATGACGCCAACAATAGTATTGAAAGACAATCAACCTGTACTGGTAACTGGAAGTCCTGGTGGTAGTCGTATTATTACTGCAGTACTCCATCAAATAATAAATGTGATCGATTTTGGAATGAACATAGCTGAGGCAGCAAATGTTCCAAGGTTTCACCATCAGTGGTACCCCGATAAGATTTTTATTGAGCAAGGGTTTTCTCCTGATACGCTCCAGTTATTAAAGCAACGAGGGTTTAATGTTCAAAGCTCAAGAGCAGGAGGGAGCATTCAATCGGTAGGGAAAACTGAAGGTGAAGTCTATGGCGCATCAGATCCTCGCAGAAGTGGTGCTGCATCAATTGGTGTTATGAAAAATGGAGCGCTAATTGAGAATTAGAATTTTCGATGCGGAGAGTATCTCTTTTTAATAAAGGAAGATGGAAGACCAGTTTTGAATAGACAATAAAAAAGCCCTAAAAAGGGCTTTTTTATTGTCTGAAATGAAGAGTTCAATCTCGCTTTACACAAAATCTAACCTGTAACTCCTGCACTTTCATTTGATTCAGGGTTTATAGAAGCTTTTGCTGCAGGACTATGACTTGCATTGCCATGAGTTATTGGCAGAGGCTCTTTAGTTATAGTACCTGATAAATCAACCGATGGAACAAAGCTGATGGTTATTGGCATTAGCTCACCAATGTCTTCTGGTTTACTCATTGGAGCGGTTGCACTGGAAGATAAGCGAACGGTAGCTTGTTTCGCTTGAGTTAAATCATTCGTGTGTTGCGCATCAACGTTTTGTTGAGACTCATCATTGCTTGGTGATGAATTTACATGGCCAGTAGTTGTCTCTATTGAATTAGTGTTTTGCGTCTTATCCTCGCTGCCAACAGAAACCCCTGCTTCATTAGATGCTTCAAGTTTTGATTTCACGTCTGCCTTGGCAGAAATGTCATCTTGATCATTTGTTGGCGCAACTTTTTCAATTGCATGTTCACTTGTATGTTCTGGAAGTCGCGCAGCAGAAGCCGTTTCTTTAATAGTTGTTTCACTGTCAGCAATTTTAGTCTTTATGGCTTCTGAACCAATAACTTCTGAATCAGCATCTTCTGAACTAGCTTTTTCAGTTTCAGAAGTAGATTCAAATTCTGTGTGCTGTTTTGAGTCAGCTTTAGATTGTTCCGCAGAAGCTTTGACTTGTTCAGCAGAAAAGTCTTTAGATGGATTTTTCTCTGCGATATCAGGCGATGATTGTTCGCTTGTTATCGGTGAGCTCTTTTGTGCATCATCAGTTGAGTTATTTCTACGCTCACTATCAACGAACTTTGTTGTTTCATTTTCTGCTTTTACTGAGTCATTCGATTTTACTTCGTCACCAGGTTTTACTTCAGTTGATGATTTATCATGACGAACGTTTCGGCCAGAAACTGGAGTGTCATACACTGCAATGTTTCGTTTTTCTGTTTTAACACTGGTGCTGTCATTCTTTTCACCAACGGTTTGCTCTAGTGATGAGTTACTTGCTGCATTTTTAGCTCTTGCTTCCTTTTGTTGTTCGGCGCGTTCTGAGCGCGGAACTCGAGCTTCTCTTTTGGGTTGAGCCTTTTGCTCTTTTTGCGCCCCTTGTGAGCGAGATTGATTATCGCGTTTTTGTGAATTTCTATTATCTCTTTTCGGAGAGCCGCTTTGCTGATCTTTACGGTTATCTTGAGACTTTTTCGATTCGCCATCTTTTCTTACGTCGGCTTTAGTATCTTTTTGTTCTGTACGAGGACCTCCGCGACGATTACCTTGTCCACGACGACGACGTTGGTTATTTCTGGATTGGTATTTTTTATTTTTGCTATCTTTTTTATTTTTTGACTTCTTTTTATCGTCATCACCAAAGAAGAATGCAAAAATTTTCGCAAGCAGCCCGGGCTCTTTTTTGCTTTTTGTTTTTTTGCCTTTCGAAGGTGTAGGTGCCGGAGCAGAAGGTGCTTGAATCGCTTCAATTGCTGGCTTTTCACTCGACACTCGTGATGCAGGAGGAATGTATGCCCGATTACTATCACCATCTTCATCTGCAGTTTCGATTTTTAACTCAAAACTGCGCTCGCCTGTCACGTCTTCTTCACGCAAGCGTAATATTTCGAAGTGTGGCGTTTCAAAATCGGGGTGAGGAACGAGTACAACTTTGACCCGGCGACGGCGCTCAATGGCAGCAATTATTTTGCGTTTTTCATTAAGCAAAAAGGTAGCAACTTCAACCGGTAAAAAAGCTTGCACTTGAGACGTTGACTCTTTGGTGGCTTCTTCTTCAATCAGGCGGAAAATCGAAAGTGCTAACGACTCTATTCCACGAATGCGGCCAACACCACTACAGCGAGGGCAAGTTTCCTGACTCGATTCACCAAGTGATGGTTTAAGTCTTTGTCTCGACATTTCTAAAAGCCCGAAACGGGAGATTCGGCCGACTTGCACTCGAGCACGATCGGACTGTAATGCTTCGGCAAGTACACGTTCAACCTCTCGTTGGTGCTTAACCGGAGACATATCGATAAAGTCGATAACGATTAGCCCACCGATGTCTCTAAGTCTCAATTGGCGAGCAATTTCCTGTGCTGCTTCAATGTTAGTATTAAGAGCCGTTTCTTCGATATCCGCGCCTTTGGTCGCTCGAGCTGAGTTAATATCGATTGAAATAAGCGCTTCGGTAGGGTCTATTACAACAGAACCACCGGATGGCAATTGAACCTCTCGTTGAAAAGCAGATTCAATCTGTGACTCAATTTGATAGCGGTTAAATAAAGGAAATTCGCGATCGGTATAAAGTTTAATTCGGTTTACAAAGTCTGGACGAATTAGACTCAAGTAGTTCTTAACTTTATCGAAAGCCTCTTGCTTATCGATGATGATTTCGTTTACGTCTGGTCGTAAATAATCTCTTACCGCACGAATCAACACGTCGCTTTCTTGATGAATTAGAAATGGAGCGGGGCGCGCATCGGCGTGCTTTTGAATGGCTTCCCATATACTGACAAGAACTCCTAAATCCCACTGAAGCTCTTCTGCGCCACGTCCAACTCCTGCTGTTCTGACGATACATCCCATGCCTTTTGGCACATCAATGAGTCTCATAGCCTCTTTGAGTTGATCTCGTTCGTCGCCCTCGATTCGTCGTGAAATACCCCCAGCACGTGGATTATTAGGCATTAAAACAACGTAACATCCAGCTAAGCTGATAAAAGTAGTTAGTGCCGCTCCTTTTTGTCCTCGCTCTTCTTTGTCTATTTGAACGATTAACTCTTGACCTTCTGATACGACATCTTTGATATTCAAGCGGCCGCGAACGGAAGAGTCTTTAAAATAACTTCGAGCGATTTCTTTTAAAGGAAGAAAGCCATGTCGTTCAGCACCGTAATCGACAAAAGCGGCTTCTAAACTTGGCTCAATTCGAGTGATTTTGCCTTTGTAAATATTGGCTTTTTTTTGTTCTCGACCTGGAACTTCAATATCAAGGTCATAAAGTCGTTGTCCATCGACTAGTGCGACTCTCATTTCTTCTTGCTGAGTCGCATTAATAAGCATTCGTTTCATTGTTTAATTGTCTCTCGTGTTCAATAACTGTGGGCACAGTAAGAGAGAAGAGAAAAGTCGCTTTAAACTAGATATACCAGTATTCCACTTAACGAGTAAGTTGACTTCTAACTGGTAACTCCTTGTTTTATAAAAAAATAAAGTTTGTCTTTTAAGCGTATCTTTATTCGCTCGATCGCTATTTGTACGATAATTGAGCGCTTGGCCTTTGCCATAAACTTGAGTACCGATTTTTTAAAAGGTCTTTTTCGCCTTCAAATTTTGCTCGAATACTCGATTGATCTGTGCTTTTCTCTTTTTACTTACTTGTGTGACCACATTGTTGTTTTATTCAATTGTCGGTCAGTTTGTAGCAAATCAGCTTGTCGCCAATGCCGAATGCATTGAAGGCTACAAACAAAAAATTCTTATCTGGAACGCGAAATATCGCCTTTTTCCAATAACTTAACGAATATAGCAAGTTATGACTATCCCATCAATTTATTTATCGAATAGTGATACACTATGCGCCAATTATATGTTTAATCGATTAAAGAATCACCAAATTGAATCAAGTTCAGTTCAAAACAATTAGCGAAGATAACTTTCAGCAGCGTATCGACAATTACCTGGTTACTTTGTTGAAAGGGGTGCCTAAATCTCATATTTACCGGATATTGCGTAAAGGTGAGGTTAGAGTTAACAAAAAAAGAGTAAAAGCCCCTTATAAACTGCAGATAGGAGATGTGGTTCGAATTCCACCGATTAAGCTGCCAGAAAAGCAAGACGTCAACGTGCCGAATGTTAAGCTCGATAAAGTCCAGCAACTCGAAAATGCGATTTTATATGAGACTGACAACCTGATTGTTTTAAATAAACCCAGTGGAATGGCAGTTCATGGCGGAAGTGGTTTATCGTTTGGTGTGATTGAAGCATTAAGACAGTTACGACCAGAAGCAAGGTTTCTTGAGCTCGTCCATCGCCTTGATAGAGATACCAGTGGGTGCCTGTTGATAGCGAAAAAGCGAAGTGCTTTAAGATTTATGCATGAGCAATTGCGCGATAAAAAAATGCACAAACACTATGTTGCGTTAGTTGATGGCTCCTGGCCGAAGAAAACAAAAGTTGTGACTGCTCCTTTGTTAAAAAATACCCTGAAATCGGGCGAAAGGGTGGTCAAAGTAGACCAACAAGGAAAAGCTTCAGAGACTCGTTTTTCAATTAGAGAAAAGTTTGACCATGCAACTTTAATTGAGTGCAGTCCCATTACAGGCAGGACGCATCAAATTCGTGTGCACACTTTGTATGTGGGTTGCTCTATTATTGGCGATGCCAAGTATACCGACGAAAGCGTGAATCAAAAATATGAACAAAGTTTTAATTTCTCAAGACTTTTTTTACACGCAGAGTCGATTACTTTCAAAGAGCAAAAGAAAGAGAAAAAGATAACCATAAAAGCACCGCTAGACGATACTATGGAATCACTTTTGGTAAGGTTAAGAGGATAAGATGAGCGTTAACCCAACAGTCATTTTTGATTGGGATGGAACTATTATGAACTCTGCTCCTCGTATTGTTTCGGCGATGCTAGCCGCAGCTGAAAAAGTACAGTTGCCAATACCGAGTGAAATGAGTGTTCGGCAAATTATAGGATTGAGTTTGTCAAACGCCTTTGAGATTCTTTTTGGTCAACTTGAAAAGAAAATACATGATAATCTGTTTGAAGAATATCGATATCAGTATGTTGAAGCGCAATCTATTCCAACACCTTTGTTTGACGGAGTTGAAACGCTTTTAGTTGCATTAAGAAATAGTAATATTAATTTGGCTGTAGCAACTGGAAAGGCCCGCCATGGTCTTGAAAGAGTGTGGAAAATTAATAACGTACATGAGTTATTTCATGACTCTATTTGTGCCGATGAGGCAGAATCAAAACCTCACCCTCAGATGCTACATAATTTGATGTCTCGCAATCAATGGCAATCGGAAAAGTGCATCATGATTGGCGATACAAGTCACGATTTATTAATGGCAAATAATGCCGGTATTGCGTCAATAGGAGTAACTTTTGGCGCGCACGATTTATCGGATTTAGTCGCATGTAATCCTTTTGGTATTGCTCACCATTATGGTGAAGTTAAGCAAGTTTTATCAAAGTGGTTGCAAAAAATTAATTATCCATTTGTGCACTAGAAAACTTAATTGAAGATTAACGAAAATAGTTAATTGAGCTGGTAGAACTGCGAGTTACTCGGTTATTCAGCTATTTAGTTACTCCAGAAGGAGCGATTTGAGTTTGGTTTCTCCCTGAGCGTTTCGCAGAATAAAGAGCTTCGTCCGCTCGCTTAAGCCAAGACTCTGGAGTTTCCTCTTTGTCATATTGAGCGACGCCTAACGAAATAGTGACGCTATACTCAGACATTTCAAAGTCTTCCATCACTCTGATTCTCAGCTCTTCAGCGAGTTTTTTTGCTCCATTATGATCGCTATCGATGGGAAGAATTAGAAACTCTTCGCCTCCAATACGGTATAGGTCGTCACTGATGCGAATGCGTTGATTCATAACTAAAACGAGTCGACATAAAATTTGATCGCCAACATCATGACCGTGCTCATCGTTAATAGCTTTAAAATGGTCAATATCAAATAAGATTAAGGACATAGGTTCTGGCTGCTGTTGATTTTTGGTTACTACGCTTTCTATTTTTTGATTTAACGCTCTACGATTTCTACATCCTGTTAAAGCATCATTATTGGCAATGTTATTCAATTCAAGAGAATGTTTGTTAGCTTGTGTTGAAAAACTCCATGCAAATAGATTGGTCATTATTAAAGTCATTATCGAGGCGGCAAAGGTTGTTGGATTCGCATGACCGAAAATAAGTGCAGTAATTACAACTCCTGTAATACTGTTTATGGTAATCGCAACTTTGGGTGACAATAAATAAAATGATAGAACCAAAGCCGGGAAAGCCCAAACGACTTGTTCTGAGCCTTTTAGATGCAGCGTATATAAAACACCTAGATTGCACAGAGTACATAAAAACAAACTGGCATAAAAAATATTGTGAGTTTTTCTAACAAACAAAAAAATGCCAAGCATAGCTGACGATATAACGCAGTCGAGTATCGCTACGGCATAATCGTTGGTCAGGATTCGATAAATTCCAAAAGGGAAAATGACTATAAATCCGAACAAGCTCATAGCGGTCAAAAGCTTAATTTGAGAGCTCTTCGATACCACTTTAATGCCGACCTCTTGTCATATGCTTGTAATTCGTTTGCCAAACTTTTTATAGAGTAGGGGATGTGAGTTGATAAAGTTTATAAGCACATTAGTTTAATTGAATTTCGGCCCCGATAATCCAATGGGTTCATTCATTTTGACTTAAGTTAGTAAATGAGACCGCACTAAATACTTTAGCTGAAATTCGAGCTTTAACAACTATTGATCTTTAACAACTATCAAGCTTTAACAACTATGGGAGTATGAAAAGTATAACCAACGCTTAACAAAACGAATTATTGCGGTTTAGTCAAAATACAGTTAAAGCCAGACTCAAGTAGTAAAGAATTCAAGCCAATTAAAGGTAATCCAATTAAGGCTGAAGGATCTTCCGTTTTTATTGCCTCAAACAGACTGATACCTAAGCCTTCACATTTAAAACTTCCGGCGCAGTCCAACGGAGATTCCGCTTCAATATATTGATTGATTTCTATGATTGATAATGACCTAAATTTAACAGTTGTGGTATCAGTATATTGATAGTTTTGATTGTTTTTTCGGTCAATAAGACAAACAGTTGTATAAAAATTGACGTGTTTTCCTGAACAAATTTTTAGCTGTTCTTCAGCACGCTGTTTAGTGACTGGTTTGCCCAGAATTGTATCGTCAAAAGATGCCACTTGATCTGACCCTATAATATAACGGAAGGTTTCATCCTTTAGCTGCTGCTCGACTTTTGATGCTTTTTTAAGCGCTAGTCGCTCGGCAAGGAACTTAGGACTCTCGTTTTCTAATGGCGTTTCGTCGATATCAGGTGATCGAGTTTCGGGAAATATTCCTAACTGGTGGAGTTGTTTTAACCGGTAGACGCTCGATGAGGCAAGAATAAACATAATAATCGCTTTAATACTGGTTTTCTAAGTGATTGAAAAATAACAATATAAAGTAATAAAGTTGCAATTCTTAATAGGAAGTCTTTGCTTATTTAACAATGACTATATTTTGTGCTATTGACAACATTATTAAATCGTCCGGAGTTACTGCTCTCAAGGCAATTTTTCTTTGACCTTTCAAGTGTTTATCTATAGAATTGCGCGCCTATGAAAAATGCTGCGGTCGTCTGGTCGATAAATCCTTTTAAACTTGCTGAAAACCGAGCCAGCACTGAACGTGTTATCCCGGTAAAGCAGTTGGCACGATTAACACAATCGTTGGCCAGTAACGAAGGCGATATTACAGCAAAAGTGGCAGGTTCTGTCGACGAAGATCGTAGAAAAATATTGGAATGTCGATTGTTGGGCAATGTTCAAATGATTTGCCAAACGACGTTCAAAACAATTGATTATGCAATTGAAAGAACAGTAAAGTTTTGTCCCGTATTGTCAGAAGAGGCAATGGCCTCGGTACCAGATGAATACGAACCTTTTCTGTTCGACAGCGAAGAGCTGGATTTGATTACATTGGTAGAAGACGAGTTAATTTTATCATTACCGATAGCACTGTCTTCACCAGAGGCGCCAGAAAGTCAAACTTTTGGGCCAAGAATACAAGAGACTGAAAAGAAGCCGAATCCATTTGCTGTGTTGGAAGGCTTAAAAAAGAATTCGAGAGAATAACTGAAAATTAGGAGAAACCCCCATGGCTGTACAACAGAATCGTAAAACACGCTCAAAGCGTGGCATGCGTCGTTCACATGATGCTTTAAACGGACCAACATTGTCAGAAGACAACACGACTGGTGAAATTCATCGTCGTCATCATATGACTGCTGACGGTTACTATAAAGGTCGTAAAGTCATCTAGTTGTTTCGGAACGGTCCGTTCCGAGCTCACTCTGTGAAAAATATCACACTGGCAATTGACTGCATGGGAGGGGATTTTGGACCTCCTGTGTCAGTTGCTTCCTCCATCCTTATACTTCAGAAATACCCTAAACTTCATCTCCAGTTATTCGGCGATTCGCTGCTAATACAAGCTGAACTTGACTCACATAAAAGCAAATTTACTGAGCGAGTCGAGATTATTCATTGTAACGATGTAGTTGAGATGCAAGATAAGCCGTCTACTGCGCTTCGCGGTAAACGAGATTCGTCGATGCGACGTGCTTTGCAATCGGTTGCTGAAGGAAAAGCTGATGCCTGTGTCAGTGCTGGGAATACTGGTGCTTTGATGGCGCTTGCTCGCTTTATTCTCAAAATGATTCCCGGAATTGATCGTCCAGCGATTATAACCGCCATACCTACTCAGACAGGGCATACTTATATGCTCGATCTTGGTGCAAATGTTGATTGTGATTCAGAGACATTATTTCAATTTGGTATTATGGGCTCAGTATTAGCAAAATCGATAGATGCAATCGATCATCCTCATGTAGGATTGTTGAACATAGGGGAAGAGGAAATAAAAGGTAATGACCAAGTAAAGCAGGCATCGCATTTATTGGCAGATTGTGAAGGAATAAACTACGTTGGTTTTATTGAAGGCGACGATATTTTCTCCGGTAAGTGCGATGTTGTTGTGACGGATGGATTTACCGGGAATAATGTACTTAAAGCAAGTGAAGGAATCGTTAAGTTATTGGCGACAAAGTTACGTCTCGCTTTTGATGCTAACGTCCTTACCAAACTGGTCGGATTGCTAATTCGCCCAATTCTGAAATCATTCAAGTCTCAGATTGATCCAGACCAGTACAATGGCGCAACCCTTATAGGTCTCAAGGGAATTGTGGTCAAGAGTCATGGTGGTGCGTCAATTAAGGCCACTGCCCATGCAATTGAAGAAGCGATAAAAGAAGTCGATTATAAAGTACCAGAAAAAATCGCTGAAGAAGTCGAACGCTTAGTAAATAGTAGGATTTAAATATGATGCACAGCCGAATTACAGGTACTGGGAGCTATTTGCCGGAAACTATTCGTACCAATCATGATTTAGAAAAAATGGTCGAAACGAGTCATGAGTGGATTGTTGAGAGAACAGGAATCGAACAGCGTCATATCGTTAGTGATGGTGACTCAGCTTCAACATTAGCGGCAAAAGCCGGTTTGAAAGCAATTGAAGCCGCTGGGTTAGACAAGCACGATATTGATATGATTATTTGTGCAACCGCAACGCCTGATCGTTTGTTTCCTAGCACCGCATGTTTCGTGACACGACATTTAGGTTTGGAAGGTGTTGCTGCCTTTGATGTAACAGCCGCTTGCGCTGGTTTTGTTTATGGTATGAGTATCGCAGACCAATACATTAAATCTGGTCATAAGAAAAATATTCTCGTAATTGGAACGGAAGTTCTTTCTCGCATTGTCGATTGGTCAGATCGAACCACCTGTGTTTTATTTGGTGATGGTGCAGGTGCGGTCGTAATGTCGGCGAGTGAAGAGCCAGGCGTTATGTCGACTCATGTTCACGCCGATGGAAAGTACGTGGATTTACTTTACTCCCCAAATGCTATTCGTGGTCAGACCGAAGGCTGTACTAATCCCAAAGTATTTATGAGCGGAAATGAAGTTTTTAAAGTTGCCGTGAAAACATTGAGCAGTATTGTTGATGAAACCTTAGAGGCCAACCAATTATCAAAGGCTGACATCGACTGGTTAGTGCCACATCAAGCGAACATTCGAATCATTCAGGCAACGGCAAAAAAACTGCAAATGCCAATGGAACAAGTTGTGGTAACTGTAAATCGTCACGGCAATACGTCGAGTGCGTCGATTCCTTTGGCGCTTGATGAAGCTATCCGCGATGGTCGGATCAAAAAAGGTCAAACTGTTTTGCTCGAGACTTTTGGCGGTGGTTTTGCCTGGGCTTCAGCATTAATCAAATTTTAAATACCTATAACTTTAAGAATATAAATTTAAACTAGGAGTTTTGGTTTATGTCTATTGCGTTTGTGTTTCCTGGGCAAGGCTCACAATCCGTTGGAATGTTGGGCTCTTTTGCAGAACAATCCACGGTAATCAATACGTTTAAAGAGGCTTCTGAAGCGCTTGAGTTTGATTTATGGGAATTATGTCAGCAAGGCCCTGGTGACAAGCTTAATCAAACAGAAAATACTCAACCGGCATTACTAACGGCAAGTGTCGCGCTTTGGCGCTTATGGTCTGAGAGTTCCGGTTCTAAACCAGAAATGTTAGCGGGTCATAGTTTAGGTGAGTATTCTGCGTTAGTTTGTTCAGGCGTTTTAAGTTTAGCTGATGCGGTAAAGCTAGTTAGGGCGCGTGGTCTGTATATGCAACAAGCGGTTCCGGCAGGTACTGGAAAAATGGCTGCGATCATAGGTCTAGACGATGAATTAATCGCAGAAGCCTGCTCAGCAAGTGAACAAGGAGAAGTGGTCTCTCCGGTGAATTACAACTCGCCCGGTCAAGTGGTTATCGCTGGCAACGCCTCCGCTGTGGAGAGAGCAATGGTTGCCTGTAAAGATAAAGGCGCCAAACGAGCACTTCCTTTATCGGTTAGTGTTCCGTCGCACTGTGCTCTTATGAAGCCTGCAGCCGATCAGCTTGCAGAGCACCTGGAATCTTTGTCTTTCGAATCTCCAACCATACCGGTCATAAATAATGTCGATGTTGCGATAGAAAATGACCCTGCCATGATCAAACAAGCGTTGGTTAAACAACTGTACAGTCCAGTTCGATGGACAGAAACGGTACAATGGATGGCGAAACAATCTGCGACAGACATTATCGAGTGTGGCGCAGGTAATGTGTTAAGTGGATTGAATAAGCGAATTGATAAGTCATTGACGAGTCATATAACTCACGAGTTGGAAAAATTCGAAGCTGCAATTGCGGCCCTTAAATAAAGCCTTAGTCGTCTTTTAATACCAATAATTAAGAAAATATCCGGGGAATTTTTAATGGCAGAGAATAACAAAATCGCGCTGGTAACTGGAGCGAGTAGAGGCATAGGCAAGGCGATTGCTAGTGCGCTTGCAAGCCAAGGATTTACCGTCATTGGAACTGCGACCAGCAGTAGTGGCGCAGAAAAAATATCCGACTACCTAAAAGCTGCGAACTTCAGTGGCTCAGGAATGGTGGTTGATGTCTCAGACGCAGACTCGATTACTCAGTTGATGGATCAAATCAAGCAAGAATTCGGTGCGACACCTGATGTGTTAGTTAATAACGCAGGTATTACTCGAGATAATTTACTAATGCGAATGAAAGACGACGAGTGGGACAGTATTTTACAAACCAACCTTACGTCCATTTATCGACTGAGCAAAGCCTGTCTGAGAGGCATGACAAAATCTCGCTGGGGACGAATTATAAGTGTTGGGTCAGTCGTTGGAACAACGGGTAACCCTGGGCAAGCGAATTACGCAGCGGCGAAAGCGGGCGTTATAGGATTTTCCAAGTCGCTAGCGAAAGAAGTCGGCTCTCGTGGAATTACGGTTAACGTGGTCGCGCCTGGCTTTATTGATACTGATATGACCCAAGCGCTATCTGACGAACAACGTGGCGTTCTTCAGGATTCAATAGCTTTAGGTCGGTTGGGCGCACCTGAAGATATTGCTGCGACAGTCGCATTTTTAGCTTCAGAATCAGCTGGATACATTACTGGAGAGACGATTCATGTTAACGGTGGCATGAATATGGCGTAAACAAATCATAACAAATGGTTTGCTTACATTTTAAATAACTGCTTGATTTTAATTACTTAATACCACGATAATAGCGTCACGTTGTGGTCTGACCAAGAATTATTTAGCACTTGCGACTTGCAAGTTCTTTACGAATCAATAAACTAGCAGCGCATTAAAGCCTGTGAATTTGGAGGAAAAACATAGTCATGAGTACTATTGAAGAGCGCGTAAAAAAGATTGTTGTTGAGCAATTGGGCGTAAAAGAAGAAGAAGTTACCGCTGAGTCATCTTTTGTTGACGATCTAGGTGCTGATTCATTAGACACCGTTGAGCTAGTAATGGCTCTTGAGGAAGAATTCGACACTGAGATTCCTGATGAAGAAGCAGAGAAAATCAGTACGGTCCAAGCGGCCGTTGATTACATCAAAGCAAACGTAGAAGGCGCGTAATACACGCTCCTACGCATTTGTTTTGGTGAATAAAACCGCAGTGAAAGAGTGCTTTCAATGCGGTTTTTTTTTGTAAGTTTTTAATTGTGGTCGTGATTAAGTTAAATAGCGACCTTCAGTATCCAACAGCTAATTAAATCTTCGAATAAAGGAGTTAAGCTAGTGAAAGGTCGACGAGTCGTTGTAACTGGATTAGGAATGGTATCGCCGCTGGGCCTCTCGGTTAAGGAAACTTGGACTGAGCTTTTAGCTGGCAAAAGTGGTGTGGCTCCAATTGAAGCTTTTGATGTCAGTCAGTTTGGAACTCGCTTCAGTGCTTCAGTAAAAGGTTTCGATGCGTCGGAATTTATGGCTGCGAAGGATGCAAAAAAGTTTGATGAGTTCATTCAATTTGGAATCGCAGCAAGCGTTCAGGCAATTAAAGATTCTGGGTATGAAGTTACTGAGAGTAATGCAAGCCGTATCGGTGTGTGTGTTGGCTCAGGTATCGGTGGATTGTCGGCAACCGAGAATAATATTTTAAAACTTCACAACAGCGGTCCAAGAAAAGTCTCTCCATTTTATGTACCAGGTTCCATAATCAACATGGTATCTGGGCAACTATCTATTATGTACGGTCTTAAAGGGCCTAACATCTCAATTGTAACGGCTTGCACTACAGGTGTTCACTCTATTGGTCATGCGGCAAGAATGATTGCTTACGGTGATGCTGATGCTATGGTTGCGGGCGGCGCTGAAATGGCGACTTGTCCGATTGGTCTCGCTGGATTTTCAGCAGCACGAGCGCTTTCGACCAGAAATGACGAACCTGCAAAGGCAAGTAGACCATGGGACAAAGATAGAGATGGGTTTGTACTAGGCGATGGTGCTGGCGTAATGATGCTGGAAGATTATGAATCTGCTAAAGCCAGAGGTGCACATATTTATGCTGAATTGACAGGATTTGGTATGAGTGGTGATGCTCACCACATGACTGCTCCGCCGGAAGATGGCTCGGGTGCAGCTGCTGCAATGCGTAATGCATTGGCAGATGCGGAACTGTCAGCAGAGTCAATTGGCTATATAAACGCGCACGGCACTTCAACAAAAGCTGGTGATCTAGCGGAGTGTACTGCGATTAAATCAGTGCTTGGCTCGCACGCAAATTCCGTTTTGGTAAGCTCAACTAAATCTGCAATTGGCCATTTGTTGGGCGCTGCAGGAAGTGTCGAGGCCATTTTTAGTGTGTTAGCATTGCGAGATCAAGTGGCTCCACCGACGCTAAATTTAGATAACCCAGACGAGGGCTGTGATTTAGATTTTGTGCCTCATCAAGCAAAAGAAGTGAGCATGTCTCATACGCTTTGCAACAGCTTTGGGTTTGGCGGAACTAACGGTTCCTTACTGTTCAGTAAATTGTAATAAAGCTGAGTGCGAGTAACTCTTGTCAATGAAAATACAATTGTCAGTCCGCGGGATCGCGGGCTGCAATATGGTGATGGCTTTTTTACTACAGCTCGTATTGCTAATAAAAAAATGGTGTTTGAAGCTGAACATATAAGTCGGCTTATTAACTCCGCACACCAACTAAGTTTTAATGGCTTTAATATTGAAGCAATCAATCAATGTTTAAAACACTTACCTCAACAAGGGATTGTCAAAATTGTAGTGACGAGGGAACAAAGCCAAAGAGGATATGGCGTTAACAATAATGCTTCTATCAATGCGCTCGTTTATGTTTTCGACACCGATATCTCTGTTAACCAATCAATTCATGCGACTTGGACCAATGTTCCTCTAAGCAAAAATGAATTTCTAGGAGGTTTGAAGCATCTCAATCGACTCGATAACGTAATGGCAAGAACACAAGTCGAGCAAAATGGTTTTGCGGAAGGCATAATGTTGGATCACAAAAAGGTTATTTGCGGAACTCAATCGAATATTTTTTGCATTAAAAACAATCGATTAATGACACCGATAATCAGCGATTGTGGAGTTGAAGGCGTTGTTCGTAATAAAATCTTAAGCTGGTCTCGAGATGAATCAATAGAGCATGAAGAGTGCGAAATAAACAAAGAAAAGCTCGAAACAGCAGATGCTATTTTTTTCACTAATTGTGTCAAAGGCGTGATGGCGGTCGAATACATCGAACAAAGTCGTTTTCAATCTCATCCATTTATTGCATTATTTCAGAAACTATTTTTAAAAGAACTCGAATGATTAATTTTCGCGCACTGATTGGTTTGATACTACTTCTAATGCTGATGACCAGCACCTGGTTTTATTTTTCGTATCAGCGTTTTTTTGAGTCAACACTCAATATAAGTAATTCAATCGAGTTTAACGTGAAGCCTGGAGAAGGCGTTAATCAAATTGTTGAAAGACTTTATAAACAAAAATTAATCAAATCAACTTGGCAACCAAGACTGTTTATAAAACTCAATGAAAATCAAAGTCAGATTAAAGTAGGGCATTATTTATTAACACCAGATTTAAACTTTGTTCAATTGCTTGAAAAGTTCAATAGCGGAGAACAAATTCAATATCAATTCACGGTTGTTGAAGGCTTAAGGTTTTGGGATATCGTTGAGTTAATTAAACAAAATAAATATTTAAATCTTGATAAAATAAATAACCTTAGTCGAGAAGATTTATTAGAAAGCTTGCAACTCAAGTTTGCTCATCAAGAGGGGAGTTTGTTTGCAGATACTTATAAATTTCCTAAAGGTTATGACGCAATAGAGTTATTGCGACGTTCTCACCAGCAGCTATTAAGCGTCCTTAATGAGGAATGGGAAAATAAATTACCTGAATTGCCGTATCAAACTCCTTATGAAGCGCTGATCATGGCGTCAATCATTGAAAAGGAAACGGCATTAAGTAGTGAGCGACCATTAATCGCTGGCGTTTTTGTTCGACGTATTCAAAAAAAGATGAGACTTCAAACAGACCCGACGGTTATTTATGGGATTGGAGAAAATTTTGATGGCAACATTCGTCGAAAAGACTTGCGAACTGATACACCTTATAACACTTACACGCGGCATGGTTTGCCGCCAACACCAATTGCGATTGTCGGACGAGAAGCTATAAATGCTGCTCTAAATCCAACTGAAGGCACCGCGCTTTACTTTGTTGCTAGAGGTGATGGTTCGCATCAATTTAGCGATACTCTGTCAGAACACAACAAAGCAGTAAGACGCTATCAATTAAAGAAGTGATTCATGAGCTCAGCAAAATTTATCAGTATTGAAGGCGGTGAAGGTGGAGGAAAAACCACTAACCTCGAATTAATGAAAGAGATTCTAAGTCAGAATAACATTCCGTTTATTGTGACAAGGGAACCCGGTGGAACGCCACTTGCGGAAGAGTTAAGGGCACTCCTGTTAGAAAACCGGGATGAAAAAGTAAATCCGGTTGCGGAATTGCTTATGATGTTTGCAGCTCGAGCGCAACATGTCGAAACCGTAATCAAGCCAGCTTTAGCTGCTGGGAAGTGGGTCATATCCGATCGCTTTACCGATGCTAGCTTTGCTTATCAAGGTGGTGGAAGAAATATTGACTGGGCGATGATAGAGTCGTTAGAGGCACTGGCAATAAAAAGCTTTAAACCGGATAAAACGTTTTTATTTGATTTAGATCCGGTTACAGGAATGAAACGAGCGGCCTCTCGAAGCGAGTATGATCGGTTTGAAAATGAGCAAATGGATTTTTTTAAAAAAGTTCGCCAAGCGTATCACCGTCGTATGGATGAGCAACCTTCGAGATTTATTTTAATCGATGCCAGTAAACCGTTAGATGAAGTAAAGCTACAAGTTAAACAATCTTTAGAACTGATCATCAGCAGTGCTATCAATGAACAGAAAAAAGAGTTCAGTTCATGAGCTCGATATATCCCTGGCAAATAAATGGATTAGGTAGGCTTACTCAAGCGCTTGAGCAAGAACGTTTACCCCACGCGGTTTTGTTATTGGCTAAATATGGTTCGGGTGAACGACAATTTGTTCAGCATTGGTCACAGGTATTATTGTGCGAAAAGCGAATTGAGTCTGAGCCTTGCCGGCAATGCAAAAGCTGTTTGCTATTCAACAATAACACTCACCCAGATTTTATATGGATAGAAACAGAAGAGGGCAAAAAACAGATATCGATTCAGCAGGTCAGGGACTTGTCTGAGAAGTTAACAGAAACTTCACATCAAGCTGGATGGCGCATGGTTGTAATTTATCAGGCGGAAAGATTAACCGTAAATGGCTACAATGCATTACTAAAAACTCTAGAAGAGCCTGGAAGGAAAACACATATCGTTTTAGTTGCTGCGGATAAAAGCTCGATTCCAGCAACTATCATTAGTCGCTGCCAACAAGTCTCCGTCGACGTTAACCGCCGAAAACAGGCGCTTGATTGGTTATTGTCTTCTGGTGGGGAAAATTCTAAAGAGCTTTGCGAAGCAGCGCTTTCGATCAATCATTATGTACCATTGAAAGCACAACACTTCCTTGAACAAGGCGGTATGGCGCAACTGGAAGAGTTCTTAAAGCTGTTGATTGCTGTTGCAGAGGGTAAAGAGCCTTTAACAGCAATTGGCAAGATGATCGGTAATGACGTTGGTACTTATTGGTCTTTATGGGAATATATAGTGACGGCGCTAATTAAGCAGCAAAGCTTAGTTGAAAACTCGCAATTGTTATATCACAAGGAGTTATCGAAACTTGCAGGAATGATGAATATGCAGCTATTATTTAAGTTCCGCGATGAGCTCTTGTACCAGAATAAGCAGTTTCTTGATGGTGTGACACTCAATATCCCCATGCAGGTCGATTTTGTCGCAGATGCTTGGGTGAAGTCACGAGCGCGATAATAAAGCAGTGAAAACGTAGTAATTATTGGAAGTTATTAATGTCAACTCAGCCAAAAGCAGCACCTAGACACGGAATTTTATCGCTAACGATAAAGGACAAAGCCGTTTTATACGCCGCTTACATGCCTTTCGTGGAAAATGGCGGGTTGTTTATTCCGACTCATAAGCAATATAACCTCGGTGACGAGGTATTTATGCTGCTTTCTTTAATGGATGAAAAGGAAAAGATTCCAGTTGCCGGTAAAATTATCTGGATTACTCCTAAAGGTGCACAGGGAAATAAGGCTGCCGGAATTGGTGTCCAGTTTGCGAATCAAGATAATGGGCAAGCTCGTACAAAAATAGAAACTTATCTCGCTGGTGCATTGAATTCGGAGCGCGCTACCCACACAATGTAGCCCATCACACAATTAGTCTACCCATATTTATGTTAGTTGATTCACATTGTCACCTTGATCGTATTGATCTGTCTGAGCATAACGATAGCCTAGAGCAAGCATTGTCATTCGCAGAAAAGAATGGTGTTAATCGTTTTCTATGCATCGCAACCGGAAAAGATAACTTTGAATTTGTGCATGATATTGCAATAAAACACGCCGCAGTATCTTGTACCGTAGGAGTGCATCCGCTGTCAAAATCTATCTCAACCGAGGGTTTGTTAGAGTTTTTAGTCGAAAAAGGCGCGAGTGAACATGTCGTTGGTATAGGTGAAACCGGATTAGACGGTTTTTATGCGAAGGAAACTTTAGCCCAACAAATGGACAGTTTTGTTGTTCATCATGAAGCATCGATAGAGACAGGCTTACCGCTCATTATTCACACTCGTGATGCGAGACAACAGACCCTGGATCTTATTTGCAGTAAACCTCGCGAGAACGCAGGTGTGCTGCATTGTTTTACTGAGGACTGGGATATGGCAAAACAAGCGATTGATGTTGGTTACTTCGTCTCAATTTCAGGTATCGTAACGTTTCGGCAGGCAGACAACGTGCGTGAAATGGCAAAAAAAATTCCTCTCGACCGCTTATTAGTTGAAACAGATTCTCCTTATCTAGCTCCGGTTCCATTTCGTGGAAAACCTTGCCAACCGGCGTATACAAAGCAAACAGCTGAGTTCTTAGCTGAACTTCGTGGTGAGAGCTTTGAGCAACTAGCCAAGCAAACCACCGAGAACTTTTACACCTTATTTTCGAAAGCACAAAGATGATTCGACTCGCGGTACAATGTCATGACCGAGTCGGCGTTGTGCAGGAAATTGTCAGTGTATTGTCTGTTCGGAATATTGATCTTCGAGGGATTGAACTTGGCGAGCAGCAGTTATATTTAAAACTGGATATCACGACTCGAGAAAGCAAGGAAATTGTCGTCCGATTGAGTAAAATTAATGGTGTCGGCACGATTCAGACAATTGAGTTTTTACCCTCTGAGCGAGACCATCAAGAGTTAAAAGGTTTGATGGATCAGTTTCCAGAAGCCGTTGTGTCTATTGCTCGTAATGGTGAAGTTTTGCAAGCCAATCAAGCATTCGCCGATCTATTCCAATTGGACATAACGCAGCCGCAAAATATTGAGTCGGTGTTTGGCAGAGAGCGTCTTGATGAAATATTTTTAACTCTAGAAGAGCACGCTAACCTCAAAGAAAATTTTGAGTTTCATGGTCGCTCGATGTTGGTAGAGGGATTTAGGGGTTTTCATGATACTTTCTCAAAACACACCGGAGCTGCAATATTATTATTTCGGTTAACTTCAGATGTGGTGTCTCAGTACGAAAAACTTAAGCAAGGTGAATTGATTTCGTTTGATAACATCATTGCAGTGTCTGAGAACATTGAAAGAGTAAAACAGGAAGCTCAAGATTTAGCGCACAGACACGAGCCTCTGCTTATTGAAGGCGAAACTGGTACCGGGAAAGAAGTTTTTGCCAGAGCAATTCACTCTTTGCGTACGCCCGACAAGCCATTTTTGGCGCTTAACTGCGCTTCGCTACCGGATAATGCAGCCGAAAATGAGTTGTTCGGATACTCAGTAAATAAAGGCAAGAAAGGTTTTGTTGATAAACAGGGCCTAATTGAAATGGCAGAAAATGGCACTTTGTATCTCGATGAAATTGGTGAAATGTCGCCATACTTGCAAGTTAAGTTGTTAAGGTTTCTTGAGACTGGTCGATTTCGGAGAGTGGGTACTGAGCAAGAAATAGCAATAAGGGTAAAAATTATAGCTTCGACGAGCTACCAGCTGGATAACCTTTCTCAAACCGGCAACTTTCGCTCTGATCTTTATTATCGTTTGAATGTATTGAATTTGAGGCTGCCGCCATTACGTCAACGAAGGAAGGACATATTAGCATTGGCAGAGTATTTTATTAGACTAGCTGCCGATCGACTTGAGCGAAGCATCCCATCTCTTTCGCAGCGCGCGATTCTGGCCTTAGCCCGATACAACTGGCCGGGTAACATTCGAGAGTTAGAAAACCTTATTTTTCGTGCTGTATCAAGGTCTTCCAAACCTCAAATTAATGCCCGAGATTTGAATATGCCAATGTTGCGGTCGTTACCCTCTGAAGTCGCAGAAAAAGGTATAAAGACTTCTCACAAATTCATAATGCAACAATTCGAACGTCAGCTATTTGAATATTTATACCCTCAATTTCCAAGTAGTCGAAAGCTGGCTGACCAGTTAGGTTTATCCCATACGGCTGTCGCTAAAAAGTTAAAAGCATTTGGAATAAGTAACTCATCAGACAAGTGATCTAAAATTGGTGTAAACATTTGTTTACACCAAAGATCCTGCCAAGCTATTGAAAAATCTAGTAAAAAGATTTTTCCAATAAAGCGTATAAAAATGTTTACGGATTCTTAATGTGAAATCTCTAAAGTCCGTGAAAAAGTAATAATTTCAATTATTTAAAATACCCTCGGTATCGGTATAATAGTGCGTCTAGAGCATACAAAAACACTATTTTAGCGAGGTTATTTCGATGGAAGCTGCAAACCAGGTAAACCCTTTAGGAACCGATGGTTTTGAATTTGTGGAGTACTCAGCGCCAAATGCAGAAGGCGTAGAAAAACTGAATAATCTGTTTAAGCTACTTGGCTTCACACCTATCGCGAAGCACAAACGAAAAAACGTAACTTTGTTTCGCCAAGGCGACGTTAACTTTTTAGTAAACGCAGATGAGGGCACGTATTTCCATGAGTTCTCGAAAGCACATGGTCCGTGCGCATGTGCGATGGCGTTTCGCGTAGAAGATGCCAAAAAAGCCTTTGAGCATGCAGTTGAAAATGGTGCAAAACCTTTTGATAAAGCCGATATTGCTGATGGTGAGTTACAAATTCCAGCGGTTTACGGTATTGGTGATTCGGTGCTTTATTTTGTTGACCAATATGGAAACGACACCATTTACGACCACGATTTTGACTATTTTGAGGGTGTAGACGTTCATCCGAAAGGTGTCGGCCTCTACGAACTTGATCATCTTACTCACAACGTTATGCGCGGCAATATGGATAAGTGGGCTGGCTTTTACGAAAATATCGGAAACTTCAGAGAAATTCGTTATTTCGATATTGAAGGAAAACTAACCGGTCTTGTCAGTCGAGCTATGACAGCTCCTTGTGGAAAAATCCGTATCCCGATTAATGAATCTTCTGATGATAAGTCTCAAATTGAAGAGTACTTGAGAGAATACAAAGGAGAGGGTATCCAGCATATCGCTCTGACGGCGGAGAATATTTACGACACCGTTAAGCAATTAAGAGAAATCGGTATGGATTTCATGCCCACGCCTGACACTTATTACGATAAAGTTGATGAGCGAGTCGAAGGTCATGAAGAAAACGTTGATAAATTACGAGAATTAAGAGTATTAATCGATGGTGCGCCAGTTGACGGCGATGGTATCTTGTTGCAAATATTCACTAAGACAGTTATCGGACCTATTTTCTTTGAAATTATTCAACGTAAGGGTAATCAAGGATTTGGTGAAGGAAACTTCAAAGCTTTATTCGAGTCAATCGAAGAAGATCAGGTTCGTCGCGGTGTAATTAGCGCCGACGCTTAATTCAAGAGGGGTTTATCCATGAGAAAGTGGATCTCATTTCCGCATAAAGAAGGCAAAGTATCGCGGCAAGCTCATGCAGACTTTCCGGAAGATGGAATTTATGAAAGAGAAGCTGGGCGCAGTGGTTTTTTCGGCCCTGCCGCGCATTTTCATCATCAACGTCCACCAACAAGTTGGGACTCTTGGGAAGGTCCGCTTCGCCCCAGAGCGTTTAATTTAAATGACCTTGAGTTAAATGTGCATTCTCCATTTGCAAGCCCAATTGTGTTACATAATAACGCCTGTAAATACCGTTATTGGCGTTGTGAGAACAAAATGGACTTTTTGGTGAGAAACGCAGACGGTGACGACTTGTTGTTTATTCACGAAGGAGCGGGAGAGCTATTTTGTGACTATGGGCATTTAACACTTCGCGATGGCGATTATGTGGTCATTCCAAGAAGCACCATGTGGCGATTGGAGCCGAGCGAACCTATGTCGATTCTTATCATTGAAGCGACTAACGATTCTTACCAATTACCAGAGAAAGGGCTTGTTGGACCTCACGCTATTTTTGATCCTGCGATGTTGGATATTCCAAAAATTGATGATGCGTTTACTGCTCAGCAAAAAGAAGGTAAGTGGATTGTCGAAATAAAACGTAATGATGAAATTTCAAAAGTTCATTACAGTTACAGTCCTTTGGACGCAATTGGCTGGCATGGTGATTTGTCTGTCGTTCGAATTAATTGGCGTGATATACGTCCGTTAATGTCTCATCGTTATCATTTACCTCCTTCGGCTCACACTACATTTGTTGCGAGTCGATTTGTGGTATGCACTTTTGTTCCGCGTCCTATTGAGTCTGATCCCGGTGCGTTAAAAGTACCTTTCTATCACAATAATGACGATTTCGATGAAGTCATTTTTTATCACGCAGGTAATTTTTTCAGTCGCGACAACATAGATGCCGGAATGGTTACTTTTCATCCGTGTGGTTTTACACATGGACCTCATCCGAAAGCATTCGAAGCAGGGCGTCAGCACGCGAAAAAAGAAACCGACGAAGTAGCGGTAATGCTCGATACTCGAGATCCATTACAAATTGGTGCGCCTGCTTATGCAATTGAAGACGAGTCTTACGCAGAAAGTTGGAAAACTAAAAAATAAGGTTATTAGTAATGAAGTTAGCGACATTAAGAAATAACAAGCGAGATGGTGAGCTAGTTGTTGTAAGCAAAGATTTGAGCAAAGCCGTTAAGGTAGAAAACATTGCTCCAACAATGCAAAGATTGCTTGATGATTGGAATGACTTGGCTCCTCAATTAGAAAAAGTTTACGATAATTTAAATAAAGGCGATGTCCAAGACTGTTTTGATTTTGATCAAACAAAATGCGAATCTCCTTTGCCAAGAGCCTATCAATGGGCAGACGGCAGTGCTTACGTGAATCACGTTGAACTGGTTCGTAAAGCTCGTGGTGCAGAAATGCCAGAGTCATTCTGGACAGATCCTTTGATGTACCAAGGTGGCAGCGATACTTTTCTTGGACCTTACGATGATATCGAAATGGCATCAGAAGATTACGGTATCGACATGGAATCAGAAGTTGCTGTTGTTGTCGATGATTTGCCGATGGCGCCTAACAAAGACCAAGCACGTTCGGCAATTCGCTTATTTATGTTGGTCAACGATGTGTCTTTACGGAACTTGATCCCTGGTGAACTTGCGAAAGGTTTTGGATTTTTCCAAAGTAAACCTAGCAGTGCTTTTTCTCCTGTCGCAGTAACACCTGATGAATTAGGTGAAGCTTGGGACGGCGATAAACTTCATCTTCCACTAACAACTCACCTCAATGGTGATCTTTTCGGTGAGCCAAACTGTGGTGTTGATATGACTTTTGATTTTCCAACAATTGTCGCTCATGCTGCGAAAACAAGACCCTTAGGCGCAGGCGCAATAATCGGATCAGGCACAATTTCAAACTATGATCGTTCAAAAGGATCAAGTTGTTTGGCTGAAAAGCGCATGCTTGAAATTATTGCGGATGGCAAGCCTTCAACTCCTTTTATGAAGTTTGGTGATACAGTAAAAATTGAAATGTTTGACAAAGATGGCAAATCGATTTTTGGTGCTATTGATCAAAAAGTTAAGGAATATAAAAACTAGTCTTATTGAGCCCGCGTTAATGCGGGCTTTTTTATGTCTTAAATAATGATAATAAAAGAGGCTGCCATGATAAAACTGTTTGGCTACTGGCGTTCAACTGCAGCATATCGAGTTAGAATTGCTTTAAACTTCAAGCAAGTGTCTTATGAAAATCTATCTATTCATTTGGTCAAAGACGGTGGGCAACAGCACACACCAGAATACCGAGAGCTGAACCCTCAAGGTTTAGTACCCTTATTAATCGACAACGATTTAAAACTTTCTCAGTCTTCTGCAATCATCGAATATATAGATGAAAAATACTCGGATCCACCGTTGCTCGATGTCGACCTGACATTACGAGCTCGTATCCGATCGTTCTGCCAAACAATTGCTTGCGACATTCATCCGTTAAACAACTTAAGAATATTAAAGTATTTAGCGGGTGACTTGAACGTGTCTGATGAATCTAAGACGACTTGGTATGCGCATTGGATTATAGAAGGATTTACTGCTATTGAGCGGCAACTTGAACAAAATCAAAGTACTGAGTTTTGTTTTGCAAATAAAATGACGATGGCGGATCTTTTTTTGATTCCACAGGTTTACAATGCCAGTCGCTTTAATGTTGATCTTGAAAAATTTCCTCGGATTAGGTCAATAAATGACCATTGTTGCCAATTAAGTTACTTTGCTGACGCTGCTCCTGAAAATCAGCCAGATGCTAATCAATAGATTGGAACTTTAATTTGATAACACTTGTCCTATAAATGTTCTGGTATATACTAGGGCGCTTATTTTTTGTTAACCAATTTTACAGGATATTTAATGAAGCTTTGTATCGCTAAAACCGTAGCTGTAGCATCCTTGCTAACCGGTACTGCACAAGCTGATTTGCCCGTTGCTTACGATATTGTCGAGTTAGGAGCACTTGAAAGAGTGCCACAGCAAGATGGAAGTCGTGCTCGCCAATCTTCATTCGGATATGCGTTAAACAACAATGGAGACCGTGTCGGTCATTCCTTCGGCGAACATTTGGTTATCAACGAACGTGAAGTCAACGGGATTATAATCCGGGAAGAGGCGACTCTTGATTTGCTTCAACCTCTCGACTTTACTGATTTGTCGCGCACCATTACTCCTGAAGATAGGGAGCTTGGCTTTGGGACTGGAGAACTCGGCATTTACGCAACTTCGGTGAATGAAAACAGTATTATCTCTGGCTATGGTTTTGACAATGAGTTTTACCCGGTCCTTAATGAAAATGAAGACGGTATTTGTGAAGAAACGAATGAAGTTAGGCAAGAGTTGCGTCGAGCGTATTATTTCGATTTAAATAATAATCTTGTTCAGGTTCCGACTAATTATACAGTTGGCACACCGCTCGGTAGTGAGACGGAATATTTTGGAACGGCTTTTCTTGATTCCAATAATGACTATTTTGTTGGTTATGGCGGTGTTGTCACTGAAAAAGGTGATTGCGATAACCTTGAAACAATTACCAATAGAGGCATGATTTTTGATGTAAACACATCATCTCCAGTGTTTATAGGTGTTCTCGAAGAATCTGAAAATGAAGCCAATGCACAGTCTGTTATCAGAGGCATTAATCAAGCCAATCAGTTTGTTGGCTGGAGTCACAAAGTAGAAGACGAAGAAAGAATTGCCAGAGCGATTATCGGTTCCGTGGGTAGCTCTGAAATTACGGAGGTCACTGGGCTTAGTGGTGGAACTAATTCCTTTTTATGGAAAATAAATAACTCTGGTTCCTATGCTGTAGGCTCGTCGACAAAAGAATCTAATTTAAACTTACTAACTGCATTTTATTATGACCCGATTTTACAAGTGAGTGAGGAAATTGGGTATTTGAATGAACAGTTTCCTTATTCAGAAGCCTACTCTGTCAATAATGACAATATAGTGGTTGGCGTCTCTCAAATTTCAAGATCCCCCATAAATTATTCGGCATTTGCTTATGACATCGATGGCACAGAAGGTATGGTTGACTTAAATGACCTTATCGATTGTGATGCAGGCTGGACCTTGAGCGAAGCCCGTGAAATCAATGACAATGGTTGGATTATTGGTACCGGGACTACGTTAGTTGAGCAGGAAGATGGCCAGTTTTCAGGCGAGGTCCGAGGATTTTTATTAATACCTCGTGCCACTGAGGCAGATAGAAGTTGTGAAACTCAGGTCGTCTCGAACTCAGGAGGTTTTTTTAATCCTTTAGCTCTATTATTTTTAAGCGTTTTTGGTTTAATTCTACGCAGAAGAAAAGCTTAAAAGAGAAAATTCAATGAAAAAGGCGACCAACGGGTCGCCTTTTTTGTTTGTTTTCAATGTTTTTCTCTAAAAATTAATGATCTATTTAATGAGTTTTAAGTCGGTTCCTTTGTATCCATTTCCGTTATCGTACTAAGACCAATTTGCTGATAAAACTCCTTTTCGTTTGAAATCATTTGCTTTATTTCTTTTAGGTCTTCTTTTGTGATTTCTGAAGTGTCCTGAGTTGTTTCTTTAGAAGCTTTGGATTTTTGTTTTTTATTCATAATGCCCCCTTTAGCTACGCTATAGAAGATATCTCGAATATGTGATATTTAGTGCGACTAAAGTCACAGAATGTGCTGAAGTGAGCTCTTTGTTTTTCCTGATCTAGAAACAGAAAAATCTTTTAAGGATTGAAAAAGGCGCCGAGAGGCGCCTTATTTATAGACTAACTGATAGACGTTTACATATTCGGATAATTTGGCCCGCCAGTTCCCTCAGGGCATACCCAGTTAATGTTTTGCTTTGGATCTTTAATGTCACAGGTTTTACAGTGAACGCAATTCTGAGCATTAATTTGTAAGCGTGGATCGCTACCGTCATCGTTTCTCACAATCTCATAAACGCCGGCAGGGCAGTATCGTTGCGCAGGCTCATCGTACAAGGCTAAATTATGATCAATGGGAATACTGTCATCTTTCAATTGTAAGTGGCATGGCTGGTCTTCTTCGTGGTTGGTATTTGATATAAACACTGAAGAAAGCTTATCGAACGACAACTTACCATCGGGTTTCAGATACTGTGGTTTTTTGCTTTCAGCCGCGGGTTTCAATTGTTGGTGATCAGGTTTTGGGTCGCGCAGTGTCCATGGAAGCATTCCATTAAAGATATTAATGTCGATGAAAGCATAGGCAGCACCGAAGAAATTGCCCCACTTGTGTTGTGCGGGTCCAAAATTTCGTTGTTTGTGCAGTTCTTTATAAGCCCAGGATGCTTTGTAAGCATCATAAAATTTAGTCAGATCGGTATGTTGTTTACCTTCAGTAATAGCTTCAGCGACAACTTCGGCTGCCACCATGCCTGATTTCATTGCAGTGTGTGAACCTTTTATTTTTGCAAAGTTCAGAGTTCCGGCATCGTCTCCAATTAAAAGTCCACCTGGAAAATGCATTTTAGGTTGTGACTGCAAACCACCTTTGACCAATGCTCTTGCTCCGTAAGAGATACGTTCACCACCTGTTAAATATTGAGCAATAACAGGATGATGCTTATAGCGTTGAAATTCATCAAAAGGGCTCACATGAGGGTTAGAGTAGGATAGGTCGGTAATTAATCCCACTACGACTTGGTTGTCTTCTAAATGGTATAAAAATCCACCACCAGTACTCGATGTCTCGTCTAGTGGCCATCCAGCACTATGAACGACAAGACCGGGTTTGTGTTGCTCTGCAGGTACGGTCCAAAGTTCTTTGATACCAATACCGTAATGCTGAGGATCTTTGCCTTCGGCTAGATTGAATTTCTCGATTAATTGTTTACCAAGATGGCCGCGGCAACCCTCAGCGAATAAAGTGTATTTCGCATGAAGCTCCATTCCTTGCATATAGCCGTCTTTTTTCTCGCCATCAGCACCGATACCCATGTCACCTGTTGCGATTCCTTTTACGCTGCCATCATCGTTGTATAAAATTTCTGAAGCGGCGAACCCTGGAAAAACTTCAACGCCAAGAGCCTCTGCTTGTTCGCCAAGCCATCGACAAAGATTGCCAAGAGAAATGACATAATTGCCAGTGTTATGCATGGTTTTTGGTGCGAAGAATCCTGGGATTTTTTGTGCTTTTTCGCTGTTCTTCATCAAATAGATATCATCAGCGGACACTTCTGTTAAAAGCGGAGCGCCTTTTTCTTTCCAGTCAGGAATTAACTCGTTTAATGCAGAAGGCTCGAGTACCGCACCGGATAATATATGTGCGCCTACTTCAGAGCCTTTTTCGACGACCACTATCGACAGAGGCTCATCGCGAGTCTCGTTAAGTTGAGCTAATTTAATCGCAGCTGATAATCCTGCAGGACCAGCTCCAACTATGACGACATCAATCTCCATCGATTCGCGTTCAGACATTAAAAATCTCCTCCCCGGGGAATTACGTTTGTGTAACAGTTGGTTATGTTTTGGCGGCAAAACGGTTGATCTTTAAAGATTATCCCGTCAAAATCGGCCTTTTATTTTTATCAGTACATTGCACTGCAATATTGGTGCATTTCGCTATTATATACAACTCAGTACAGGACAATCCATGAAAATTCTGGTAGCCGTCAAACGAGTGATTGACTATAACGTCAAAGTTCGTGTCAAAGCCGACAATTCAGGCGTTGAAACCGCCAATGTAAAAATGTCGATGAATCCCTTTTGTGAAATTGCTGTTGAAGAGGCTGTTCGCTTAAAAGAAAAAGGTGTTGCTTCTGAAATAGTAGTTGTATCGATTGGTCCCCAGCAAAGCCAAGAAACGCTTCGAACGGCGCTTGCTTTAGGCGCTGACCGTGCGATTTTAGTAAAAACAGATGAAGAAGTTCAGCCGTTAGCTGTTGCCAAGATCTTAAAAGAAGTCGTTGCGAAAGAAGAGCCAAAAATGGTGATTCTTGGTAAGCAGACAATCGATGGTGACAATAATCAAACTGGACAAATGTTAGGCGCATTGCTTGATTGGCCGCAAGGCACTTTTGCATCAGAGGTTGTTGCGGAAGGAGAGGCGGTTAAAGTCACTCGTGAAATCGATGGAGGCTTGGAAACGTTAGAGTTGAAACTTCCAGCTATCGTTACCACTGACTTGCGATTAAATGAGCCACGCTTTGCATCATTGCCCAACATTATGAAAGCAAAAAAGAAGCCCTTAGACGAAACGACTCCAGCTGATTTAGGTGTTGATATTGCACCAAGAGTAGCAACCTTGAAGGTAGAGCCTCCACCAGTTCGTGAAGCCGGTATTAAAGTCGAGACAGTGGCAGAGTTAGTAGATAAATTGAAAAACGAAGCGAAGGTGATCTAATGGCAACTTTAGTAATTGCAGAACATAACAATCAGGAGCTTCAAGCTTCTACATTGAATACTGTTGCCGCTGCCAGCGCAATAGGAAACGATGTCCACTTGTTAATCGCTGGAAGTCAGGCTGACGCAGTGGCCGAATCTGCGAAAAATGTAGCAGGTGTTGCAAAAGTATTAGTAGCAAAGGGCGACCATTTCGAACATTTACTTGCAGAATCACTAGCGGACTTAGTCGTTGCGAATGCTGAAGGTTATCAGCATATTCTTGCGCCAGCGACCACGTTTGGAAAGAACTTCATGCCGCGCATCTCAGCCAAGTTAGATGTGCAAATGATCTCCGATATTATTTCGGTAGAATCGGCAGATACTTTTAAGCGTCCAGTATACGCGGGCAATGCTATCGCGACCGTTCAATCTAACGACTCTGTAAAACTGTTAACTGTCCGAGCGACAGCTTTCGACGCTGCAGCATCCGAAGGAGGCAATGCTGAAGTTGCCACTGTAGAAGCGGGTCAAGCATTCGCCAATGCAAGTTTCGTTGGTCAAGAGCTAACCAAGTCTGAGCGTCCTGAATTAACAGCCGCAAAGGTTATTGTTTCTGGTGGACGTGGAATGCAAAGTGGCGATAACTTCCACATGTTGGAAGACATTGCAGATAAACTCGGTGCCGCAGTGGGTGCTTCACGAGCGGCGGTTGACGCTGGCTTTGTTCCGAATGACTATCAAGTTGGTCAAACCGGTAAAATTGTTGCTCCAGAGCTGTACATTGCGGTTGGTATTTCAGGCGCGATTCAACATTTAGCGGGTATGAAAGACAGTAAAGTAATTGTTGCGATTAACAAAGACGAAGAAGCGCCGATTTTTCAGGTGGCAGATTACGGCTTGGTTGCGGATCTTTTCAAAGTGTTACCTGAGTTGAAAGATGCACTTTAAAACTTGATCTAGTAAATAAAAAAGGCGTGCAATGCACGCCTTTTTTACTTAATGGCTATTAAAAAAGTCACAGATAAATTCTTTATCAATCAATCTATAAATAAATCAGGGTAAAGTGTCGAGTTCTGATCAACTGCGTAGTAGCTAAAGTCTGTTACGCCTGTTTTGTCGAGCAAATTTTCGTCGATAAATGTATTCCCTGTAACTTCCTTAGGATCTGATAGAAGAATAGCTAATGCAGCATCGGCCATAATTTCCGGTGTTCTGCAATTTTTAAACATGTCTTTACTTCCCACTGCGAACTCAATGGCTGCTGTAGCAATCATTGTTTTCGGCCAAAGACAATTTACGCCGATACGCTTTGCTTTAAATTCTTCGGCCATGCCAAGAGAGAGTAGCGTCATACCATATTTTGAAAGTGTATAAGGCGAATAGTCTTTTAACCATTTAGTGTCGAGATTTAATGGCGGTGACAAAGATAGAATATGAGCGTGAGATGACTCCTCAAGATAAGGCAGTGCATAATGACTTAAAGTGTATACCGCACGATGATTGACTTGCTGCATCAGATCGTAACGTTTTGGACTGGTGTTTTCCACGTTGGTAAGACTAATGGCTCCAGCGTTGTTAACTATGCAGTCGAGACTGCCAAAAGTTTCGTTAGCCTGTGCAAGTGCTTTTTTAACGGCAATTTCTTTTCTCACATCTAGCGCAATTGGAAGAGCTTTTCCACCTGCTAACTCAACCTCTTCTGCAACAGAATAAATCGTTCCTGACAGCTTCGGATGAGGCTCGGCAGATTTTGCTGCTATTACGACATTTGCTCCAGCCGCCGCGCATTTTAAAGCGATCTCACGACCAATTCCACGACTGGCTCCTGTAATAAAAACGGTTTTGTTAGTTAGTATGCTCATTGGTTGCTCCAGTGTTTTTTGTTTTATTATTTTAAAGTTAAGATATTAACCTTTCGGGATTATTGATCTCAGCATGCGTTAGTAGTGGGGAGGCTTTTCATCTAAAATTTGACCGTTGTTTTGGGAGCTGGAATCTTCCTGTAAGGTTATCACCTGTGCGTGAAGCTTGTGGTAGTGCTTCAGTAACATTTGAATTTGTTCATTTTGCTCAATTACAGTTTGATTGAGTTTTTCAATTGTGTCGTCTTGAAAAGCAATTTGACACTCTAAATCGTTTATTCTTTGTTCGAGACTCATGATCGTCCAGCTTGGTTACATTGTTTTACTTTTTTATCTTACAACAGCAGGTTCCTTTTGGTAATCTCTGTGTACCTTAGAAAACCTATTTTTGAGCCAAATCATGATAAAGAAGTTTCTTACTACTGAAGTTATGTCAGTTTTTTTTATTCTCGGCACGACTGTTTCTTTTGCTGCTGATACATTGTCAGAGTCTGAAGTTAAGTATGCAAAAATACTAAGAGATAAAGCGTTAAAGAGTGATTTAGCTTACAGCATTTTAGAATCTTTAACTACAGAAGTTGGCCCGAGAATGGCGGGCACTCCGGGTGACGAAAGAGGTGTAATCTGGGCAGAAAAAAAGTTTAAAGAACTTGGGTTCGATAAAGTTTATAAAGAGCCTGTTACCTTTGATCGTTGGACTCGAGGTATTGAACAAGCCGAAATTATTTCACCTTTTCCGCAAAACATAATGATCACTGCTCTCGGAAACAGCATTGGTACTGGAGAAGAAGGCATCAGAGCACCGATAGTCCATTTTGAAACTTTTGACGATTTGACCAAAGCGGAAGCAGGCGACGTCAAAGGTAAAATTGTCTTTATTAGTTATAAAATGGGAAAGACTCGCGACGGTTCCGATTACGGCAAAGCGGTACAGGCTCGCAGTAAAGGAGCATCGGTAGCGGGAGAAAAAGGCGCAAAAGCAATAGTTATTCGCTCTATCGGGACTGACTCAGACCGACTTCCGCACACTGGGAACATGAATTACCTGGAAAATGTGCCTAAAATTCCCGCAGCTGCAATGTCGAATCCTGACGCAGATTTATTATTGAATATGTTAAAACGAGGTTCAGTCGAACTCGGACTCAAGATGACATCTTCTCCTGGAAAGCCTTACACTTCTTATAATGTGATTGGCGAAATAAAAGGGTCAGAAAAACCTGAAGAAGTGATTGTTATTGGTGGACACCTTGACTCTTGGGACTTAGGAACTGGAGCGGTGGACGATGGCGCTGGAGTGGCGATAACGATGGCTGCAGCAAAACTGATCGCTGAAGGAAAGCGCCCGAAGAGAACCATTCGAGTTGTGTTGTGGGCGGCAGAAGAAATTGGACTAATCGGTGCGCGTGCTTACGCGAAAGCTCATAAAGATGAAATAAAGCAGCACATTACGGGAGCTGAATCAGATTTTGGTGCGGGGCCCATATGGTCATTTGATTGGTCATCGACCAATGAAGAAGAGCCTATTGTTGATCAATTAGCTGATATTTTAAAACCACTGGGAGTGGAAAAAGGTAAAGCCAAAGCGACTGGAGGCCCCGATTTATGGCCACTGAGAGCTTTAGGGATGAGTACTTTTTCTTTACGGCAAGATGGCACCGATTACTTCGATTTGCACCACACCGCGAATGACACACTTGATAAAGTGGATCCAATTCATCTCGCTCAAAATGTTGCTGTGTATACGGTTTTCGCCTACAGCGTGGCTCAGGTTGATGGCGATTTTGGCTTTGATAATAAATATTAATTTGAGTATAAGTTTCTCAGAAGAGCGACTTTAAAATCAGCGTGTTGGGATTTGTTTCGACAGCTGAAAAATAATGATTAACAGGATAAAAAATGAATCAACAAGCTCATATAGTTGCAGAAAATAAAGAGGGCGTTTTTACGCTGACGTTCAATCGAGTTGATAAGAAAAATGCGATAACGGCAGAAATGTATCAATTGCTTGCTGACGGTATGATGCAAGCGAATCAAGATGAATCGGTAAAAATCATTAAAATCGTTGGTTCAGAAAATGCGTTTTGTGCCGGCAACGATCTGGTGGACTTTCTTGAGAATCCACCGAATGAATCCGATAGTCCAGTATGGCAATTTTTAGCGGCTTTGTGCGACAGTGAAAAGCCGATTATCGCTGGGGTAAACGGTCCCGCAGTTGGTATAGGAACAACATTATTGTTGCATTGTGATTTAGTGGTTGCATCTAGCACGGCTATTTTTGCAATGCCGTTTGTGTCTTTAGGTCTTTGCCCAGAAGCGGCATCGAGTTTACTTTTACCTCAACAAGTTGGACTGAAAAAGGCGAGTGAGTGGCTGTTACTTGGTAGCCGGTTTGATGCGCAACAAGCCAATGAAGCCGGACTTATTAATTATGCAGTTGATACGCCCGAGGATGTCGATGCGATGCTGGATAAATGGTGTCAGCAATTATGTAAATTACCAGCCGAGTCAATTTCAGTGACTCGCAAGTTTTTAAGAAGCCAAGATTTAAGTGCTGTAAAAAATAGAATGCAGGAAGAGGGGGATGAGTTTAAACGTTTGTTAAAAAGCGATGCTGCTCAATCTGCTTTTCAAGCGTTTCTAAAACGCAGTTAATTTAAAACGATGTCGCTCATGTGATTTTGCGGTCAAATATTCCGATCAAAATCGCATGAGCCATCTAGAGGGTTTACTTCGAAGATTTTTATTTTGAAGATACTTTTGTACGACTTAATTTCGCATTAGCTTGAGTGATTTGATCCGCAGGGCCTCGGTTATGGCGACGAAATAAAAATTCTCCGCTTGATTTACTTTGCCTTACGATTGATCTCACTTTCAAAAGTCTTGAATTCATAAAAATTATCCTTAATTTGTTTTAAGCTGAGACAGCGAACTGTCTTTGAACTAGCTATTCAGCAAGCTTGCCAATCACTTACTAGTGCTTGGTCATTGTGCATTTACCGGAGAGTCTACCTAACTTCTGTTAAATTATTATGACAGCTTTTGCCAATGATTCCATTAAACAGCCCACAACCATGGGCATTTACTCATAACTTAACGTTATTATCTCAGTTATCGATCGTAATCTCAGTAATAGATCGTAATCGCAGTAATAGCTCGTAACTCGATGATAGCTATGCTCAATGAATTATTGTTTTGAGTCACAAAGTTATCGAATATCTAAACTCGATAACGCTAAGCGACAAGCCAAAGCGCGCAACTACTAATAACGACGACTCCAATTAAGTTGAGCACAAATCCTTTCCGAGCCATAGTTTTTACTGTCAATTTCTCACTGCCAAAGACAACTGCATTTGGTGCGGTTGCTACCGGTAACATAAATGCACAGCTTGCACTCATTGCAGCAGGAACCATTAATATCGCAGGATCAATACCCGCCGCTAAACCCGCAGCCGCTAAGATGGGCATTAGCAGTGTGGTTGTTGCGGTATTGCTGGTGACTTCAGTAATAAAGGTAACGACCAAACAGAGTAGCGGTAACACTAACCACATTGGTAGTTCCGTCAAAACGGTCAGTTTGCTTCCTGCTAATTGGCTCAGCCCCGATTGTTGAAATGCCTGCGCAATACAAATACCACCGCCGAAAAGTATTAAAACACCCCAAGGTATTTTATTGGCTGTTTCCCAATCCAGTAATCGCTCGCCTTTACCATTGGGGATCATAAACATAGCGACAGCTGCGAGCAGTGCAATACTGGCATCGTTCGCAAGAGGGGCATTAAACCAGGTACTCCATCCGCCAAAAGGCTCTGAGCGAGTAATCCATAAGCAAGCGGTGATGGCAAAAATGATCAAGACGCGCTTCTCTTCAGTCCGCCACACGCCCGCGTCAGGCACATGCAAATGATTATTTTGTGCTAACCCGCGTTTTAGCCATAGCCATGCCATGGGGATAAAAATGACTACCACCGGAACTGCCCAGGTCATCCACTGACTAAAAGTCACTATAGTGTTGGTTTCTTTTTCATATACCGCGCGAAAAAGCATATTCGGCGGGGTTCCAATTGGTGTTCCAATTCCACCAATCGATGCTGCGTAAGCAATACCTAAAAGCAGCGCGATGGTGAGTTTCTTATCTTTATTGCTTTCCAGTACCGCTAGCGCTACGGGCAGTAGCATTAAGGTAGTTGCGGTATTGGATATCCACATGCTCAATGCCGCCGCAGCGACCATAAAGCCGAGTAAAACTCGACTGCTTGAGTCACCACCAAATAAATGAATCATATTTAATGCCAAGCGGCGATGCGTTCCCGAGCGCTCCATCGCCTTCGATAATATAAACCCGCCCATCAGCAGAAGAATCAAAGAATGGCCGTAAGCTTGGGCGACTTCTTTTGAATTTAATACTCCAAATAGAGGAAACAGAGCCAGCGGCAACAAACTGGTTGCAGCAATCGGAATGGGTTCGGTTACCCACCAAATGGCGCACAATGTGGTGACCGAAAGTGTAATAGCCGCTTTAAACTCGAGCCCCAGCATTGAGGAAACCGTAAAGGTAACAATGGCGATTAGCGGTCCAATAAGTAAAAACCACTGACGAACACCCCATTTAGACGGTTCCACATGTAAATTTTCGGTCATGCTAATACTTCCGTTGAATTAAATGAGGTAATACTTAAGGTATATCTCATAACATGCTGAATTATAATGATTTATCAAATCCCAGATTAACGAGCTCAATTCTGGATTTGCGTAAGTAGGCGCACTATATCGAAGTTTAAATGATAAATGAACGCTCCGGTTTAAATTTCTAAATTTGACCGAATTCAAAAAAAACGCTTAAATAATCAACAAATTGCAAAAACAATCTATAATCAAACTTAAGTTAATAAAGCAACCATCGATTATGTCAGGCAAAATTATCGCATTCGCACAGGCCAAAGGAGGGGTGGGTAAAAGCACCTTATGCGCTAATCTTGCGACGACCTTTTCTGAAAATGCGTCAACTTTAATCATTGATTGCGATCCTCCTCAACACTCTCTCTCTGCGTGGCATGAAATACGACATGCCAATTATGAGGAGGACGGACTTAATGTTAAAACTGCAGACAAACCATCTGAGTTGTTTAATTTGCTCGAGACAGAAATCAATAATTACGATTTTATTTTGCTCGACGGTCCACCTCATATTAACCCAATGACCAAAGCGGTAATTGCCGTTGCTGGCCTGGTGATAGTGCCACTCGCGCCTTCGCCAGTCGAAGTTTGGTCGTTTCATGAAATGGATAAATTGGTAACCGAAGCAACAAAACTTAATCCAAACATGCAATCCCGATTGTGTTGGACGAGAGTTCGCAAGCGAGTAAAGTCTGCAGAGTATCTTATTGAAGATGTTAAAAAAGCGGCCAGCATCAAGCCTTTTGCAAGTGTGCTCACTCAGCGAGTGGCTTATTTGGATTCTTTTGCCGAGGGCTTATCGGTTTATGAATGGACGGACGCCATTGCTCGAGCGGAAGTTTGGTCGGTTCACTCAGCGATTCAGCGCTTAATCAATAAATGCGGAAAGCCAAATATTGGAAAGCGTAAATCAATTTTGGAGTGGTCGCGAAAATAATTCTCAAAAGAACCCTCAAAAGCCCCCTCAAAAGAACCCTCTACATTTGCATTTCAAAACTTATCTGCTGTTACTTTATCTAAAGAATTCCTTTCGCAAAGAAGAGTCTCAATCATACATTGCCCTCAAAGTTCAGTTCTTTGATATCTCTTAATAGCGATATTTCAAGTTTTTTCTCATTCATTTAAGGTTAATAAAACCTTTTTATAATTTCGCTCGTCTAAACGGGGTAGAAAATGTCTCTTATTAGTTAAGAGTGTTGATTTTGATCAGCTAAGGCCAGAGACAGTTCAGCTAAAATCGTTTTACTAAGATGTTGTAGTTTCGAAGTTTAAAAAGTAAGCGAGTGTATGTAAGGAGAGAGAAAATGCGCTCACATGTCAGTAAAAGTAATACCTATTTATTAATATTAGCCGTTTCATTATTAATCGCTGCAATATCATTGCTTAATACCAATACCAGACTACAAGTTAATGCGTTTATTCCTTTTAATTCGCAACCACTATTTGTCAGCGAGCCAACTGAGGAGAATCCAGCTGCTGCTGTATTTAATATATCTGCTATTGAGGTACAGAATAGTTAATGAACAATGTCTTACGAACAAGAGCTTCGATTTTTAGTCATCTTGGAAGTGTAGTCGCGACCTTTATTTTTTGAGCCCTCTATTATTGATCCCTCTAGTCTATTTCTAAAACTCATTTCTTATCCCACAATCTAATTTAAATCACTAATATACTAATAGATTTTTAATGAGTTAAAGTGAAATTCTAAGCTGCAATTCATGCTTTTAGTTCAAGTTGAAAAACAAAATAATTTGAAAGGTGAGAAATGAAAAAAAGCCCCATTTTTAAACATTCGATTACTTTGTTACTCAAATACATTGTTATTCAAATATCCTGTCATTCAAATAGCATGACGAATGTTTATTTTTGATAATAAAAAACCCGCTTCGAAAAGCGGGTAAAATGGGGTTTCTAAGGAGTGAGATTCAAACCAGATAGGACCAAATGAATCTCGCGTTTAAGATACCCCAACAACGCGTGTGAAGGTTTGTCGGTTTGTAAAAAAGTGTTTCGAATTGATTATGGTTTGTACTAATCAGAATACTTAAACTGCAACTTTTCACATTTTAATTAATTTTCTTTCACTTCGAGTCGATCCGCGACGCCCCAAAAGGGCAATCCATTGCTGTAATAAGCGTAAGTAACAATACCAATAATCACTTGGTTACCATTTCCCCAGTTAGGATCAGTACCGGGTAATTCTCCCGTGCCAAGATATAAGTTCCAGTTATCATTCGCCGGATCGCCCGATAAGTTAGGCACCTGCCAATAAGCGGTTACATGACCAGCACTGTCAATGGAAAGTCGAATATCAGCGCGACCATTCGGAAGTTGGTTGTGGCCAATGTCATTGACTCGCGACACACCATTAAGTGTTTTTTTACCTTCGATAGTGTTTTGTGTTGTTCCTCGCTGACCAACAACAAGATGCGCACTGTTCAGGCTATCGAAATTAATATTGTGTATTTGTAATCCAACAAAGTTATAGGCGCTTTGATTAACCACGTGAGGTTGAAGTGGTTGGTTGACTGGAGATATCCCAACATTTCGCAATGTCGCTTCTAAGGGAAACCTTGCGACAACACCGTCCAGTCGACCTTGTTCTGCGTTATAAAATAAGGTTCGATTATTATCGTTGTTGGTAAGTTGTGCGGTATAGCGATCACACATGGCACCCACGTTCGGAAGTGCCGCTTCGTTATAGGTATTCAATCCTAATGAAGTTACTTCTCCCAAAGTACATCCAAATTCAAACCGGCGGAAAGTCGATTGAGGGTTGTTAACAGTAACTGGAATTTCTGTTGATGCAGTGAGACCTTCCGCATCAGTAACGGACACGATAATTGAAAACGAACTGGTGCCTACATTAACAATAAAATCTGTTCCTGTTGTTGATAGCACCGGCGATTGCCATTGAATTTGATTGGATAAATTTCCATCTTCAGTATCGGAAGCCGAAGCTGTGACGGTTATTGTGTCGTTCGCATTCACAATTAATTGCGATTCTGACACTTGCAAAGAGGGCGGCTGATTATCATCAGGCTCGGACGTTTCGTTATAAACATAGCGAATGGCAGAAGCGCCAACATAAGAATTATTGCTGCCCTCTGATGAAATAGTAAAGGCGACGGTCTCGTTTTGTTGAAATGAATAAGTCCCTAAAGTCCGCCAATTACCAACAAATGGATCGGTTTGGCAATCTTGATCGGTCACAAAAGCTTCGCTGCCTTGAGTGTACTCCAATGTCTGAGTCACTTGATGACTTCGAGGCGAATAACAAGTGTTATAAACTTGCAGGGTATAGTCGGTTGTCTCTGGAATTACCGTTTCAAACCGATAAGTTTCTACGGCACCGCCGACAACAGCATAAAGTCCTCTGTTACTGCCAATTGGCATGCTGGCGCCTGTCGCCGAAGCCCAGTAACCAGTGCTCGATGTTCCAGGATCGCCAGTTTGTATAACTAGCTCCGCTGCATGGCTTGAACTTGGTGCTAACGAGAGTGTTGCTAAAGAAAGTGTTGCAAAAGAAAGTTTTGCTAAAGAAAGTGCCAACAAAGTAAATAAAGCACCCATCAAATTTTTGCCAGTGTTTAAATCTTTCATAACTGTCCCTATTACAATCGCGATTAACTTTGAATCAGTCTAATCCAGATAAATCTCTCCATAACTGAACCTGGATCACAGTCTGTTTAAATATTAGCCTTCATCAGGTAATTGGTTCAAGTTCGTTTGCTTTTAAAGCGCTAGTAGAAATGAAATGCTCAGTTATATGATACGATTGTACTGGTTATAAACATTGATAACGTCGAAAGTAGTAAAAGAGCTGTTATGAATAATCAAAATCCCGATAGTCCAAAAATGAAAAGCACGAATGAAGACGATTCAAAATTAGAAAGAACCCTTATTCACACTCGTGACATTAAAGCGCAAGGTTTTTTGAGGTCAGACGGCTTATGGGATATCGAAGCCACTTTGGTTGATCTCAAAGATTACCCTTTTGAAACTATTGAAAGAGGGACTCTTGAGCCTAGACAACCGGTTCACGATATGTTTTTGCGAGTCACTTTAGATGAAGAGTTTGTTATTCAAGACATCGAAGCCAAAACGTTAGCTGCGCCATTTCAGCTGTGTCAAAAAGTACCGCCAAGATTTAAACGGCTAATTGGAGCACAAATTGGAAAAGGATGGCGTAAAGTTGTACAAAAGGAACTAGGGGGAACCCAAGGCTGTACTCACCTTATTGATATGCTCACCGTTATTGCAACGGTTGCTTATCAAACCATCCATTCTTATCGAATTCAGCAAAAGCAGGGCGCCAAGATAATCCATCCTTCAATAATTGATCAGTGCCAGGGATTTGCTGCCGATGGCGAAGTGGTACAGACACATTTCAAAGACTTGGTAAAGTAAAGGCTGTGACATTACATACTGCTGAAAAAGAATTATCGAGTAATGTTTTCAACGATTTTCATGTGTATTTTTATTAGCGTGTTGAGAATGAGAAGAAGTTAATTATATATTTAACGTTTAATCATTCTTGCAGTTGGATACAAGCTTAGTTGTATGAGTACGCAAAGTTATGATGTATTTAAAAACCAATGCTTCCAAGAATTTCGGTTAGAGCTTTACTAGTAAAATGTTTTACTTCAAGTAAATTGGCTGAAAACTGACTTAGATATTATTTAAATAGGGTGTAACTAAGATTTCTATTTTTGGCTGCATCCTTTCACAAAAAACTGGCAAATGTCTTCGATAAGTTGATCGGCTTCTTCATCGGATAACTTTTCTTTCCAACGAATGGCTTGATCCCAATAAGTAAATTTTCGAATTGCACCGTAAAATATCTCACCTGCAACGCGCGCATCCATTTTACCTAACATACCTGCATCGGACGCTTGTTGAAACCAGTGATGAATGCCTGATTCGCACTGACGGAATTTTCTATCCAAATACTCAGCTGCTTTTTTGGAACGCATTGACTCGATAATTACTATTTTGGAAAGTTTAAGATAATCGTCGTCGTTAGTAAGTTGTAGTGCATTTGTTCCAAGATTCCTAAGCTGTTCAATAAGTTCTTTTTGCGGGTCAAAATCAACAAAGTGCAATTGCTCGATTCTTTGTAATAGTTTATCAACCGCTGTGGTTAGCAAATCTTCTTTGCAAGGGTAGTATTTATAAAGCGTTCTTTTTGATACGTTAGCTTTATGAGCGATCGATTCCATTGTTGTCGCAATCATGCCTTTTTCGGCAAACTCATCTATCGCAGCATTAAAAATATCTTCTTGTTTGTCTTCACTACGGCCCATAAAAGTGTCGATTTATATTGGCGTTCAATCACGGTAAAGAAAAAGTAACTTATTTAAATACGGCTTTTTTTAACCCACAAGCTACGCTTATTACTAATTGAAACGTATTAACGGTAGAAAAAGTATACGTTATCGTGTACATTGTGGCAAAGTAAACGAGAGCGTATACCAAAAGATATTCGTATCTGCCGACATTCCTGAGAGGCTTTCCTGCAGTAACTCTCTGTTTTATATGCTTTTTATAAACGCTCAAACTAAATTTGAAAACTTAATCTGATTCACTTTATATAGGTTCTATGTATGCCCACAAATAATCAAAGACTTCAAAAAGTGCCTCGCCTATTTTCTTTTATCGGCCTTATTGTTGTTTTTCTTTCTGCGTGTTCTTCGGACATGGAAAGTGGCGCGAGTGGCCCAAGCATGCCACCAGCATCGGTTTCTGTGCTTGAAATGAAGCCACATGACGTTCCGTTTGTTATTGAACTGCCAGCCACTTTATCGGGCTCTAAAGAAGTCGAAATTCGAGCAAGGGTTTCAGGAATTTTAGAGTCTCGCAATTTTCAAGAGGGCGATCGAATTGAAAAAGGACAGTCGTTGTTTACTCTTGAGCTTACGCCGTTTGAGTTAGAGGTAGAGCGAGCCAAGGCGGATAAGCAGTCAGCAAAAGCGCGAGTTGATCAAGCGAAAAGAGAAGTCGCCCGACTTAAAAAACTCCGTGCAGAAAAATCAGTTTCGCAACGAGATTACGATAATTCGCAATCCGCTTTAGAAATTTCCGAAGCTGACTTTTTAGCGGCTCAGGCTCGATTGAGAGAAGCGGAACTGAATTTGGATTATGCAAAGGTTGTGTCTCCTGTTGCAGGGATTGTTGGTCGTGAATTTGTGTCCGAAGGCACCTTTATTCCTGGTCCAGAAGTGTTACTCACAGAAATGACCCAGCTGGATCCGATTCGGGTTCGTTTTGGTTTGTCTGAGCGAGAGCAGCTTCAAATGAGACAAGATGTGGAATCAGGAAAATTAAAACTGCCCGAAAATGGACATTGGAATACACGAATTAAATTGCCTGATGGCACTTTTTATAATCAATTGGGAAAGGTGAATTTCAGTGACGTTCGAATCAATCCGAATACGGGGACCAGTGAATACCAGGCGATAGTCGCTAATTCTGAGTATCAATTACGTCCCGGGCAATTTGTTCGAGTGTTGTTAGAGGGTGGTATTCGTCAAAATTCGTTTGTTGTTCCGCAACGAGCGGTTTTGGACAGTGGAACAGGAAAGTATGTTTACTTATTAGCGACTAACGAAAATGGACAAACGATTGCCCAACCCGCTCCAGTTGAAGTTGGAGAGTGGGTAAGGGGAGACAAAGTCGATAATACTGAAATTACTAATGGCTGGGTGATTCACAAAGGTTTGAATTCTGGTGACAAAGTGATAGTTGATGGTGTTGCGAAAATATTTTTCCCTGGTGCTCCTGTGAGTTTGGCGTCGGGTCAAGCAAATGCTTCGACTAAAGACGATTCTTCTCAACAATCCGCGACAGATAAACAGCAAACGACATCCGCTGACTCGTCAGCCTCTCAACAGTAAGCGGAGGGAATACTATATGTTTTCTCGCTTTTTTATTGATCGTCCAATTTTTGCGTTTGTCATTTCAATTTTTATTGTGTTGTCCGGTATTGCTGCGATGCGCAGTTTACCCATTGCCCAGTATCCCGAAATTGCGCCGCCAGTAGTTCAAGTCACCGCTGTTTATCCAGGCGCTTCGGCTGAAGTTCTTGAACAAACGGTAGCAACCCCTATTGAAAATGCGATTACCGGTGTTGAGGGCATGATGTATATGTCGTCGACGTCAACCAGTTCAGGTGTAACTACGGTTATGGTGACATTTGAAATTGGAACCGATGTCGATCAAGCTTCAGTCGATGTTAATAATCGAATAAAGCAAGTTGAAGCGCGGTTGCCAGAAGAAACACGACGACAAGGTGTGATTGTTCAAAAAGGGTCATCGAGCTTTTTGCAGGTGCACGCATTTTATTCGCCCGATGGATCTCGTGATAGTTTATGGACCTCAAATTACGTTACCTTAAATATTCTTGACCAAATTAAACGAATTCCGGGGACTACCAGCGTACAAATTTTTGGTGCCAAAGATTACGCCATGCGAATATGGATCCGTCCTGATGTAATGAGTCAACTGGGTGTTACGGTTGAAGAAATCACTAATGCAATTCGAGAACAAAACTCTCAATACGCAGCGGGGAAGATTGGTTCAACGCCAACTTCTGCAAATGAACAATCGCTGGTGTTTACAGTAACTGCGCAAGGACGATTATCAACCGCTAAAGAGTTTGAAGAAATTTTAATCCGAGTAAATGCAGATGGCAGTGCGTTGCGTCTTAAAGACGTTGCCCGAGTTGAGCTCGGTTCAAAAGATTATGATTTTGATGGTCGAATTAATGGAAAGCCGGCCGTACTCGTTGGGATATTTTTACAACCTGGTGCAAATGCTCTCGATGTTGCGGCACAGGTAAATGATACTATCGATGACTTAAAAACTCGATTTCCCGCAGGCTTAAAACATTCCACACCTTACGATACAACGCGCTTTGTTGAAGTATCGATTCGAGAAGTTTTAAAAACGCTGGTTGAAGCTATGATACTGGTTTTTCTGGTTGTATTTTTATTTTTGCAAAACTGGCGTGCGACTTTAATTCCTACGCTTGCAGTGCCGGTGTCGTTACTCGGAACTTTTACCGGTTTATTTCTTCTCGATTATTCGATTAATACCTTAACGCTTTTCGGAATGGTGTTGTCCATCGGTATTGTGGTTGACGATGCTATCGTTGTGCTTGAAAACGTTGAGCGCATTATGCATGAAGAAAAACTTAACGCACGTGATGCTGCCATAAAAGCGATGAAAGAAGTCAGTGGACCCGTAGTGGCGATCGTTTTGGTGTTATGTTCGGTGTTTGTCCCGATTGCTTTTTTGGGCGGGTTAACCGGAGAATTGTTCCGTCAATTCGCCATTACAATTTCTATTTCCGTCAGTTTGTCGGGCGTTGTTGCATTAACCATGACCCCTGCGCTTTGTGTTTTAATTTTAAAGCAAGAGCATAAACAAACTGCGAAATTTTTCTTATGGTTTAACGACTGGTTTCATCGAATAACCGGACGTTATGTCGGCGGTGTTAGTTTTTTCTTACGTCGAGGTTTACTCGGTTTATTTTTAGTAACCGGTATGATCGTTTTAACCGGCGGAATTTGGAAAGCTACGCCCGGTTCATTAGTACCGGACGAAGATCAGGGATTTTACATTTCCGCCATTTATCTTCCTGATGGTGCATCGTTGGAACGTACGTCGAAAGTTGTTGAAGAAGTCGTGCAAGCGGTTCGATCAAATCCTGCCAATGAAAATGTCGTTGCTTTTACCGGCTTTGATTTTATTGGAGGTGGGTACAAAAACAGTGCAGCGACTTTATTTGTTACCCAATCACATTGGGATGAGCGAGACGTCAGTTCGCAGCAATTGGTTGGTGAGTTGTTCGCAAAAACAGCGCACATCAATGAAGCTTTGGTATTGGCCTTTAACCCGCCGCCAATATTTGGATTAGGAAACACCGGTGGTTTTGAATTCTATATTCAAAATCGTGGGGCAGGGGGCTCAGAAAAGCTGCAACAAGCGATGCAACAATTTATGGGGGCTGCACAACAAAGTCCTATTCTTGCGAGTGTGCAAACCCTTTGGCGCCCGAACACACCACAGTTAGAAGTTGACATTGATCGTGAGCAGGCTCGGGCAATGGGGGTACCGATTAATCAAGCGTTCAATGCATTGGCTGGCACTTTGGGTACCTATTACGTTAATGATTTTAATAAATTTGGAAGAGCCTGGCAGGTTATTATGTCAGGTGAGCCTGAGTTTCGAATGTCACCTCAAGACATTGGGCGTATTTATGTGAAAAGTAATAGCGGCAATATGGTTCCCATTTCTGCTTTTGCTGAAATCAAACATAGCACTGGCCCTGATAGCTTAGATCGCTACAACAACCTACCCGCAGTTAAACTTTTGGGTAATGCTGCGCCAGGATACAGTTCTGGACAAGCGATCAATGAAGTGGAGCGAATTGCAAAACAAGTGCTACCGCCAGATATGAGTTACGACTGGACGGGCACAGCGTTTCAGGAAAAAACGTCATCTGGCACTACTGGTTTAGCATTATCAATGGCGACCATAATGGTGTTTTTGATACTCGCCGCACTTTACGAAAAATGGTCATTACCATTTTCGGTACTGCTAGCATTACCATTTGGTACCTTCGGAGCCTTAATTGCCATCTGGATTGCGGGATTGACGAACGATGTTTATTTCCAAATCGGGTTAGTAACACTGCTGGGACTCGCGAGTAAAAATGCGATTCTGATAGTTGAATACGCACTAATGAAAATGCAGCATGGATGGAGCGCCAGTGCAGCATCCCTTGAGGCGGCTCGATTGCGATTTCGACCCATAATCATGACGTCACTTGCATTTATTCTCGGCGTTGTACCTTTAGCGTTTAGCTCTGGTGCTGGTGCAGGTGCTCGTCATAGTGTAGGAACAGGTGTTATGGGCGGCATGATGGCAGCAACATTTTTAGCCGTATTTTTTGTTCCAATGTTTTTCTTTTGGCTCAGTGAGCGCAAAGTATCGGAAAAGCGATCACGCAAAGAGTTGAATGATGAGATCAAAAAACATCATCAAGATGAGCACGTAGAAACGGATGAGGGCTTGGCATAACGCTAAGCCTTTAATTTTCACTTGTCGATGACCAATTTATTAATCCTCTCCTTGTTTAATGAACAATAGTTTTATCAGCAACCGTCTTCAAAATCATGTCAGTACGCAATTTACCCATATTCTGCTATTCTTTTTTCAGTGTCTTCGAACCCACTCATTAAGAGTGAGCGATCGCACTTGACCCTGCGTTCTTGCCCAAATCAGTAATAAAGCTTCCGGGCTTGGTTGCAGTTGATAATAAAAAGCACTGAATCATGCGAAAAGGGGTAACCTATGAAGCGAACAACTTCTCTCACTACATGTTTAATAAACTCGTCTAAAAAAGCTTTACCACTAGCGATAATCTTTGCGTCAGGCTCAGCTTTTGCGATTGATAATATGACGACCGTTTGCAGTCATATGGACAAGCAGCGCAAAATTGAACTGGTTTATCCAGAAAACACTCAAACGCCTTGCGAAGTCAGATACACCAAAGGAGAAGACACAAAGGTACTATGGAGCGCGTCGCTTGAAGCCGGGTTCTGTGAAATGAAATATTCCGATTTTGTGAAAAAACAAGAAGGTTGGGGATGGTCCTGTGAAGAAATGGGAAAAGAACCCGCAGTTGAAACGCCTGAAGAAGAGCCTCAAGACGAAATGCCAGAAGAGGAAGTGAGTGAAGAATCGAGCGAAACAACTAACTAATGCCGTATATTCGCCAATGATTTGATTAATGGAGTCTAAAGCTATCGCAGTCTAAAGTTATCGCAGTCTAAAGTTACAGTAGTTTAAAGACATTTAATGCTTTAGCCCGCTTCGATACAACCAAACCCAGAAAGCAGAACGACTTTCTGGGTTTTTGTTTATTTGTCGCCAAGACACTCTGAGTTAATCTCGATTGTTATTTTTCCCAATCGTTTTGTGCGCTGGTGCTAAATTCGCAAATTACATTCAATTATACTATTACATTTACTTAAGCCTTAATATAAACCGGAATCACGACTCAGCTATGAATGGGATGCCTTTAACTTCCAAGCGATATCGATTCGCTAAAAGGAAAATGTTTTTGATAGGACGCGGGCTATTCTGTGGTTGCTTAATGTTGGTTTTTGCCTTGAGCTTAACTCGTTCTGCTTTTGCGAGCTCTCCCAAAGTTTCAGTTGGGTCAATTGCGCAAATCGCTACCGTACAGCCTTCAGTGACTCAGTTGGCCACCGAAAAACTTATTCCGAAGCCGAAAGAACAGCCCAAAACTACACAGCTTCCTGATTCGGCAAAACTTAGTTTTGAGTCGATCAATAATTATTGGTGGAAACGTTGGCAGTCATTATCAGCTGAACAAAAAAGTGTTTGGTTAGATGAAATTTCACTGAGTTATGAGTCCGCAATTAGTCAGATGCCTTTATCAAGCAGTGCTCGAGAACATGTTGCAGCTACTCGAGGGCTGATTAAGGCATTAAGAAAAATAATAAACTATGAAAGTAATGTCGTAAAAATTGATCAGTATTCCAACTATACATTACGAGAATGGGCTGATTTTTATGATCGTTATCGCGCATTAAATGACAATGCTAAGCGCTTGGAAGCTGAAATTAAACAGAGAAATGATGGTGTACTGTCGGTAAAACAGCAAATTCAAGAACTCGCCGTGGATCACAGAGCTTCAAAATCTTTTTCTAATAAGTCGGTAGAACTTACTCTCAATATTTATTCGTCCCAATTAAGTTTATTGTATTCGCAAGAAAAGCAGTCGGTCGCTACTCAGCAACTCGGGAATATTAAGTCAGCTTTAAAGTTAGTCGCAGTACGACTAGAAAGCAGTACATCGTTACTGTCCAGCAGTGAAGATTTTGATCGTGAGCTAATAGAGCGAAAGCAACTACTTAATCAAAAGCTAGATAAAATCAAATCGGTCATGAGCTATTTACAGCGTCAAGCCTGGTCTTCAGTGGCCGGTGATCAGGAGGTCGTGTATCAGCTGTCGTTTCATGAAGAAAAACTTAAAAACATGGCGATTCAGTCAGAACAGCTCGGTATTGATATATTGCTGCGTATTAGTGAGTTGTTGCAACAAAACGAAGTAAAAAATAATCCTGGTTGGCACAGCGAGCTAAAAGAGTTAAATCAAGAATATGAGCGATTAAAATCACAATTTTTTTCTTATCGAGAAAGAGTCATCGCGAGCGGTCATGCAGCTAATGAAATGATTTTTGAGCAAACTCAACGTTCTGTATGGGAATATCTTGAATCAAATCAAAAGTTAGCCAATGAATATCGAGTGAAGCTCGATCAAGCTGCGTTTTATTCAAATGCCTATAAACAATTTTTAGCGATTAAAAAAGGTTGGGCTTCCGAAGTTGACTTAGATTGGCAATTATTGAGCGCGGATGCAAAAACGGGCTGGAGCGGATTTGTCAATTTCACTCTTTTTTCGGTTAACGAGTATCCGGTAACTTTAGGTGATGTCATTAATGCACTTATGGTTATTATTGTTGCCATATTAGTTTCAAAGCTTATCAAGAAAATTTTACGACGTATCGGTCGCAGGAGAGCGATCAGCGAATCAACTTTATTCAATGTAGCAAGGGTGATTCATTACGTCATAATTACCGCAGCAATCTTAGTTGCGTTATCGATACTCGGTATTGACTCATCGAAAATAGCATTAGTCGCAGGTGCTTTGTCGGTGGGTATTGGTTTTGGATTACAAGCGATTTTTAATAACTTCGTGTCTGGATTGATTTTGTTGTTTGAACGTCCTTTAAAAGTTGGCGACTTAGTTGAACTTGAGTCGGGTGTAAGAGGGCGGATCAAAGCCATCAATGTTCGTTCTACGCAATTAAAGACCAGAGACAATATAGATTTGCTTGTGCCTAACTCTGAGTTTGTGAATTTCAAAGTTATAAACTATACCTTTTCCGATCCATTAAGACGGATTCATGTGGCCTTCCGTACCTCGTTAGATTCTGATAAAGAACGAGTCAAAGATGTAGTTGTGCAAGCTGCTCAAAATGTGAGTTTTACTCAACAAGATAAACAACATGAGCCGGATGTATGGTTAAAGCGTATAGGTGAATTTTGTTTGGAATTTGAATTAATCGTTTGGGTAAATGCGAACAAATTACACGATAATGACGGCGTTGAAAGTCATTATTTGTGGGAAGTTGATACAGCGTTACGCGAAGCTAATATTGAAATTCCGGTGCCGAGACAATCTTTATTAATAGAGCGTCCTAGAAAAGAACAGCGAAACAAAGAATAAACTGAAGTTAGTCTTTTTGAAGAGAAGATTTATTCAACTAGTCGGCTTTGTCAAAATCTAAATTCGCTACTATTGTGTTGAGCTCGATTTGTTCTGGAGTTAGCACAATGCCATTGGCAAGAGCTTGCTCAGCACTTTTTTGTGCCAGTAGCCGTTTATTTAAATGATCTGTATTAGCGATTACTTGAGATTTGATGTAGTGAAAAGCGGCTTCAACTTCAGCAGGTGTTCGTACCCAGGTTCCAATAATATCGCTTTCAGCAGGTTTCATTTTAATGGGATACGGGCCGTTAGAAACCAAATCAACAAATGATTTAAGCCATTGAATAGGCGCTTTTGCATTTAGTTTAAAATAGAGTTCGATGTAGGGTTCTTTTCGAATGACGGGAGGTCGGTTTGGATCCATACCGATGACTTTAAGCTGGAGTGTACCTTCCATTTATTTTGTTTCTCTTTGAATTATTGCAGAATTAGTAACCGTTTTGAGCGACTTTTAACTTAAAACGAAAATAGCGAAGGCTTTGCCTTCGCTAAATATTCTCTATGCTGGCGTGATGTTGTCAGCTTGAGGACCTTTCGCCCCAGAAGAAATAGTAAATGTCACTTCTTGACCTTCAATCAAGGTTTTAAAGCCATCACCCGCAATTGATGAGAAGTGAGCAAAAACATCTGGACCACCAGGCTGAGTAAGAAAACCGAAGCCTTTAGACTCATTGAACCATTTAACTGTACCAGTAACTGTATTAGACATAGGAAATTTCCTGTAATTTAAATATAAGTTGGCCTTCATAAGGCATGAATAGCGAGAAAGTAGACATTAATTAGAAACTACAGGACGAGGTATTGATTAGATGCTTCGTAATGAGGTGCGTAAATAGTGCGGTTCTTTAAAGCTGAAGACACTATAGGCTCAATAAATGGCCAAGTCAAAGTTTAATTTTGAAATATGCTAATTGACCGATGCCTACATTAATAGATTAGAACGGTCATACACTTAAAACATTAATTCTGAAGCAGCTCTTTTTACGTCGTTATCGATTCTTGCAAGATAGTCTTTTACTGAGTCTTTATTAGTAAAGGGCAAGAGGTAAATGGAAAGCATAGTTTTGTTATGCGTCCAGTAGGCCTCGTCTGAATAAAAAGCGTTCATTAATTGTGACTGAGTTTCTTCAGAAAAATCAGGACATGAAGCACCGCAATACAATCCAGTGATTAGCTGATATTTTGCTAGCCCCCAAAATTTAAATGACTCAGGTTGTTGCTCTGCATAGCGCGTTAAATAACCAAATAGAGTTGCAGCATTACTTTCACTTTGGCTGGTTTTCTCTGCAAAATATTGAGCCGCAATAACCGCGATAGAGTGTTCAATTGAGTCAAGGTTCATTGAGTAGTTAGGAAGTGAGTCAAGTAAACGTGAAAAATAGGCCTGACGTTGCGCCGCAGACCAGTTTTGAGCTCTTTTTATTAATAACGCTGTTGTAATAGGAAGTAATACACTCTGATTTTGTTGTATTAACTCATCATTCGCTTTCGAGCTTGATAACTCTAAAGACGGGACGTCCAAATCTTCGATTTCGGTTAGCATTTGGCTGACAGACAACCATTCTCCAGCGGTGGTTCCTTCAAACTGCTGGAATAGTGTTTTCGCCATTACGTCCTGATTGAGCATTAGTAGAGCTTCAAGTAAGTTATACCGATAACTGTTTCTTGGTGCTCGTCGAAGATGCTCTCTATCGGCAGCTAGTTTTTCATCAACTCGTAATGGGAAAAATGCAAAAAGTTTGTATAAGATGTTTTGTTTCTGTTTTGCTAGTTGTGGATTCGTTCGTCTTAGTAAGTTCAAGTCATCTTTAAGATCGTTTACCAATTGATGATGCGATACATTTGAATGACAAGCGTTTAGAACTCTACGTAATACCTCTACTTGAGCTTTTGAGAAGACATTTTGAGCGTTTGTCTCAAGGATATTTTGATTTATTTTATCGCATGGCATAAACGTACTAGTATTGATATAAAGCTGAGCATACCAGGCACCCAGATCATCGGGATAGTTGCTAGTAAGTTGTTCTGCAGTTTCAAATGCTTTAAACCGGTAGTGTGGATGTAGCGCGTAGCTGTAAAAGAGTGATACTAAAGCATCATAATTGGCTGGTGCCGCCGCCAGAACTTTTTGCGACATCTTGATATTGTTTTCAAGTTCTTGGTAAGACCATAAATTAATATTACTTAAATTGAATGCAAATGCGAAAGCACCTTTTATTTCACTAATTTCAGGATGTTTTTGCATTAACTCTTCGATGATTCGTAAAGCATTCCCCGCAGAAGCTTCGTGTTTAATGAGTTCCGAACGCGCAATAAATAGCTTTTCTATGTCTAGCGGCGAAACCTTATTAAGTAATGACTCATAATTTGCAGCAATAGAACCATGTAATGTTCTTAATCGCACTGTTGCGGCTATGTTCTTCGCAATTAAACTTTGAATGTTGTCTTCTTTATCATCAGTAGATTTTACAAAAAAAATGGCTGGGTAAAATCGCTGGGTTCTAATATTACTTAACTTTACAATAACCTTAGCGCCATTGGGTTTAAAATCGATGGTGCCAGATAACGAATAACTTTGCTCATTCAGTGACTCTCTAATAGGTTGTTCAGACTCAGAAACATCGACTTCTGGTGATACAGAAAGCTCCATAAGTATTTCGTTTAATAACCCTTTATCAAAGCTAGCATTGTAGGGACGATTTCCAATACTGCTGAATGGACTTACGGTAATAGTAATTGGATCAATAGATGTGTCTAATGAGTTATTAATGAGGTTGTCTGAGGAGATTAAGTTTTTCTGCCAAATAATCGCCAGAAGTACAGTGCAGGCAATGGTTAAAAGTACAATTAATTTCGTCTGCCATGCTTTATTACCAGGTCTCTCTTTGCTTGATTGAATTGTTTGTGTATTTGAAGTTGTAACCTGTGTTGTTTGGTTTGCCAAATGCCCTGAATGCATAATATTAATTAAATCAGGATTGAGAAACCGATAGCCTTCGCCTCGAACTGTCACAAGAAACTTATCTCGCTCGTCACTTAATGACTTTCTTAAAACAGATATGGCTCGATTAATAGCATCATCTGAAACGCAAATGTTTGGCCAAACATGTTGATTTATTTCTTGCCGGGTAACGAGTCGATTCGCGTTAGCCAAAAAATACTGCAGTAAAGAATTGATTATGGGATCAAGCTTATATTCTTGTTCATCACGTTTTATTAAATGATTTGCAACATCGTACTGCACTTTACACCCCGATCCCTTTATTGTTTTGCGAAATGATCAATGGTTTGTAGTCATTTAGTGCCGCTTTCAATGATTATTTGCGGCTTTGATCATTATCGAGCTTTATAAGGTTATTATTAGCTTAAAAAACTTCCTGTTCTTGAGACATTACGGACTAAATTTAGTCATTAACAGACTAAAATTATGCTTCTTTTTAACCAACAATAATTACAAAAAAGCGAGTAAATCTCGAGCAGAGCTATAGTTGTATGAGGAAGTTATACTATAGTTATATGAGATAAATAAAGAGGTTGGTAATATCACCACTCTTTTATAACTATTTAGCGAGTCTCGTCATAGTTTTATGCATTTTGTTATGAATGACAGACAGAATTTTAACGGTTTTAAGCCGCCATAAAAACCAGCTAAATTGAGTAGGCCTTCATTGTTTTCATCATTTGTTTGATCCTTAAATTTAAAACATTTGTTCACATCCCAGCTGTGCAATTTTTAATCTTTAATGTTGAAAATTGTAAAGTTTTTGACGATTTTCAACTCATCATCAGTATAAATTTAAATCTGATAATTGTCTGATATTTGAATAAGCGATTAATTTTACGAAAAGTGTCACAGTTTGATGTCAGGTATCAGTTCTACATTAAATACTCATCCAAACTAAAAATGTGGAAGTGCTTTCATGATCCGTGTTCGAGTATTTAATTGGGCAGTATTCAGCTTTTTAGGATTTTTCGTAAATGTATTGGCCGCTGTCGAAGTGACACGTGGTCCTTACCTAAATCGTGCAACGCCGTCAGAAATAACAGTTAAATGGCGTACCGATGTACAAACAGATTCGGTTGTTCGGTATGGCACAAGCCCAAATAATCTCGATCAAATTGCCCAGGTGTCAGGAAGTGGAAGAAATCATCGCGTAAAAATCAGAGGGCTGGCGCAAGATACTGTTTACTACTACTCGGTAGGGAGCAGCAGTGAAACGATTGCAGGCGGCGATTCTTCATACCGATTCGCAACTTCGCCAGCACCAGGTACAGAGAAACCAACACGAGTTTGGATTATTGGCGACTCTGGAACCGCTAATAGCAATGCTCGAAGAGTTTATGATGCTTATTTAAATTATCCAGGAGCGGATCAAACTAACTTATGGTTGATGCTCGGTGATAATGCTTACGATGACGGTCGAGACTCAGAATATCAAGCGGCTGTGTTTGACATGTACCCGGAATTACTGAGACGTTCGACGTTATGGTCAACTTTAGGTAATCATGATGGTCGCTCCGCAGATTCGGATAATCTATCAGGCGTTTATTACGATATTTTCAGTTTGCCAAGAAGTGGTGAGGCAGGTGGCCTGGCTTCGGGAACAGAAGCTTACTACTCGTTCGATTACGGCAACATCCATTTTGTTTGCCTCGATTCTTATGACTCTGATCGCTCAAAAAATGGGGCCATGTTGACATGGTTAGAAAACGATTTAGCGAGCACTCAACAAAAATGGATTGTGGCTTTTTTCCACCATCCTCCTTATTCAAAAGGTTCTCACGATACCGATAACGAAGACGAATATCGCTCTTTTGATATGCGTGAAAATGCGCTTCCGATTCTTGAGCAATACGGTGTCGATTTAGTACTTTCTGGTCACAGTCATTCCTACGAACGCTCATTTTTGATCGATGGTCATTATGGTCGTTCAAATACGTTTGCTTCGCAAAACAAAGTGGATGGTGGAAGTGGTCGCGCAGATGGGTCAGGTGCGTACCGAAAAGAAGCCTTTGCGCCAAATGCGGGAGCGATTTATACCGTGGCTGGAGCCTCTGGAAAAACTTCTGGCGTTGGTCGACACCCTGCTATGTATGCAGCAATTAATGAGTTAGGTTCGGTGGTGCTGGATATAAACGGCGACCGACTCGACATGAAGTATCTAAGCGATACCGGTAACGTGTTGGATTACTTTTCAATTTTAAAAGGTGATGCCACCGGTGGAAATGGAGGTGGAGACGGTAATGGTTCTGGCAGTGGCGGAACCAATAACAGTGGTGGGGATACGCCAACCGCAACAAATAGTTTAACTCCAAACAGTCGCATGGATTTTGGTGATCGATTGGTGTCAACCAATGGTGCTTATCGATTAACGTTTCAAAGTGATGGCAACTTAGTGCTTCGTGACAGTTCAGGCAGCTCTATGTGGTCGTCGAAAACACACAATCAAGGTGCGGATCGCTTTGTGTTTCAAGGCGATAGTAACTTGGTTATTTACAACCCAACGTCTGCGTTATGGGCAAGTGGCACCAACGGTGACAATGCCGACAGGTTGGTTCTTAACAATAATGGTTCATTAGTTTTATATCGCGGTGATACTGTTGTTTGGTTCGTCGGTAATAATCCACCTACTGGTGATGGTTCCGGAGGAGGCGATGGCAGCACCGGTGGTGGTGGAGATGGTGATGGATCGACCGGCGGAGGAACAGGTGGTACATCAATCCCACAGCCTGTTGGATCGACCGCGAACTACAGCAGCAACGACCGGTTGAATATTAGCGCGCCATCTGAACGAGAAAATGGCGACTTATTGATGTTATTTTTAAGTCGTACTGACGACCTTCTGCCAACTCGGCTCAGTGGTTGGGATACGGCTGCTGCTTGCTTTAAAACCACTAATGGTCAAAACGAGTGTCACGAAGTACCTGATTGTACTGATAGAGATGGCGACTATTGTTTGAGATTTGACGGCGGAAATGGTCGAGATCTTGCGACAGTTGTATTTACCAAGCCAGTCACGTCTGGAGATAACAGCAGTTACTCGTTCAATTTGAGAGGCAGCAAACCTTCATGGGCGATCATGACTGCGGTGCGAGGTGCTGACTTAAGTAATCCTATTAGAGATGTCGCAACAGAATCAAATGATGGCTCAGCAGACAGTTTGTTTCCTTCGGTTTATGGGGAAACCAATGATTTACTGTTGTTGTCAATGGCGTTTGACGACACGGCGCAAAGAGATGACTTTCAAGCACCCGATGGTATGACGTTAGTTGACTGGACTCGAGGTTCTGACGAAGCTGGCTTTTTATATTCAGAAAGACTTTCATCAAATGGTCAAACTGGTTCGCGCAAAACGAGAGGACCGGGTGGGCCAAATGCGAAAGATGCTTTAATTTCGTTAACCGTTCGCGCTGGACAGGATGACGGAAATAATGGTGGCAGTGATGATTCAACAAGGATACAAAGAAGTATCGACAACGGTAACGACGATGTTGAACAACGAACGGATGGTTCAATGTACAGCAACAGTTCCGACATAGAATTAGTGAATGATAACGGCGATCAAATTGTTGGATTACGATTTAATAATTTAACCATTCCTCAAAATGCAGTTATTAAAAATGCGTATCTTCAGTTTACTGCAGATGAAACAAATTCAGGTGCTACCGTATTACAAATTCGTGCTCATGCTGCGGATAATGCGCCCGTATTTGGAACGACTAGCAATAATCTTTCTCAGCGTAATCTAACGTCGACTTCAGTGTCTTGGAGTCCGGCTGCGTGGAATTCTGTAGGAGAGTCCTCGAGCGCACAAAGAACACCAAGTTTGAGCGGCGTCATTCAACAAATTGTCAATCGCTCAGGTTGGAATTCGGGAAACAGTATTGCGTTTGTAATTTCCGGTTCTGGAGAGCGCACGGCAGAATCTTTTGAAGGTTCTAGCAGTAATGCGGCAAAGCTAATTATTGAATACACCGATCCAGTCGTGGTGGTCGATTCAACACCTCCAACATTAACATTGCAAGGTGAGAGTGAAATGACCATTAATGTCGGCGACACATTTACCGATCCTGGTGTGATTGCCACCGATGATGTCGACGGCAATATTACTTCGCGCGTTCAAGTTCAAGGCAGTGTTAATTCTGAGCTAGAAGGAACTTATTCGCTCACTTATCGAGTCAGCGATACTGCAGGCAATCAAGCAACGCCATTGACCAGAACCATTATTGTCGCCGCTAGTGGTGGAGGCAATGGCGGCGATACGCCTACGAGCAGTAATAGTCTGCAACCAAGTTCCAGATTGGATTTCAATGCACGCCTAACGTCAAGTAACGGAAACTATCGTTTGTATTTTCAAACGGATGGCAATTTAGTGTTGCGTGATATCAATGGAAACGCGATTTGGTCTTCCGGAACTCACAATCAAGGTGGGGATCGCTTTGTATTTCAAAGTGATGGCAATCTGGTTATTTACGCTGGAAATAATCCTTTGTGGGACAGCGGAACCAATGGCGATAATCCTGATCGATTAGTGTTAAATAACAATGGTTCACTCGTATTGTACAGAGGCAACACGGTTGTTTGGTCAGTCGGTAATCCTCCTCCAACTGGTGGGGATGACGGATCGACTGGCGGAGGCGACGATGGCAGTACCGGCGGCGGTGATGACGGATCTACTGGCGGTGGAGACGATGGAAGCACTGGTGGAGAAACGCCAACTACTGGATTAAATCGCTTTTCAACGCCTGAAGCTGCGCTGTATTCATTAAACGATAAGCGTCCACGAGGATTTCCTCGGGTAACCGATACAAACTTTAACGGCAATGGCCACTCGGTAACTTGGGATGGGCGTCTATTTGTCGTGAAACGTTCGCAGGGTTGGTTTGCTGCAGCTTTCCGACCAGAACGAATTGTTCGAAATAATGATGGAACTGTCGATTTCACTCAGGGAGCTTTTGGCAGCACTTTATTGATGTTAGCCAATGAAGACGCGCCCGATATGCAAGTTAACTGGTTGGCAATTGTTATTGATCCAACGGAAACTCGAGAGAACCCTTACCCATCAGATGCAAGAGGTAATTATTTAGCGAACGGAACCTATCGAACTTACAAAGCATTGGTGTATCACACATCTAAACGTAATGGTGATAACGATCAAATGGGGTATCAAAGGGCGACTTTTGTTGTAAGTAATGGAAATACGCGTGATGCTCAAGTGGTTCGCGCAGACTTTACGACCGAGTTTCAACGATTCAGAACCGTGGCTAATTTAGATTTCCGTTGCATTGAACCTTCAGCCACCATTGATGGCCGGTTAGTCATCTGTCAGGGACATCCCGATAATAACGGCCGCATCGATAATCTGGTTTACAGTTGGAATCCAACACCTGGTGGTGTTACGGGTTGGAGTGTTCCTAAATCTATCGCCAATATGTATTGGGATGATCGCAATACAATGGTTGATGGAATTCCATTTGCGATTCGATATCCGGTTGCCGAGCGACCATTACTCGACCAAAGCGGTAATGATTACAATCCTAATGAATTGGTTAAAGGTGCTTATCCCTGGGTAAGCCGCGACGGTTCAGAGATCTTTTATCAGGCTTCTCGAGAAGGTGTCAGCGCACGTCGAACAGCGACTACTGTTGTTGGACGTTGGACCGGTTGGACGTTCCGCCACATTGATGGCCCGATAAATCCGATGCGAAGCAAAAGCAGACTGTTTTTGTCTTCACCAGGTGCGTTCACCACAATGTGGTCACCGTTTAAAGATGTCGATGATTTGAAGATTCCTTATTCAACACGTGGACCGAGTTATCCAATTATTGGATCGAATTCTCGTGATTACAGTGAAGTAAGTTTTGATGATTATCTTGATGGGCATTTTGTGTTGTATTACGGAATGAATGAACAAGTTGATCGGTCGGGCAGTTATCAAGTTACTAAAACGAATGATACGTCTGGCAACTTCAATAACGGCACATTAGTTGGTGCAAAATTTCCAAAAGAGTTTAATGATCAAGATACGATTGTTGGTCGATATGGCCAGGCAATCTACTTTAATAGCGGAGATTATATTGACGTCGATAAAGCAAAAGGTTGGGACAGCATTAAAAATGAAATGACCATCGACTTTTATGTGCAAGTTCGCAATGCCAGCGGTCGAGTCAGTTTGTTTGAAATGCAAAATGGAGCAGAAGTCTTTTTAAGAAACGGTTCTGGACTTAGTGCCGCAATCGAAGATGTTAACGGTATACGCTATCAAGTCGATGGCACTAATATTCCGACCAACCGTTGGGTGCACATAGCATTTACTTTTAATGCAGAAGCAAAATCTTTGGCACTTTATGTCGATGGAAAACGTGTTGCTAACCGTGTTTTAGCGAATGTTGCAAATGTAAGGAATGACGGACGAGTTCGTATCGGTCCAGTCGGTTCATCTGCGCTATTGTTACTTGATGAAATGAAAGTTTCAAATGTAACGCGTAAGCCTTACGAAATCGCTCATTATGCCAATGTTCGAATCGATAACGCCGCTTCGGGCGAGTTAATGGCGAAAATACCGAATCATTTCCGCAGTTTGCGCTTTCAGGCGAGTAATGTAGAGGGCTTTAGTGAAGAAGCGGCAACGCTGGGAAGTGATTTATTTAGCGATGTCATCTTGTCGAAAAACAGAACCACATCCTGTGCGACTTGCCATAATCCAGAACTAAAATTTACCGACGGTTTGGCAATTGCGAAAGGTAACGAACCGACGGATGCAGGATTTAGAAATACGCCTACTTTGGTAAATCGTTTGTTCTCAACCTTCCAGGCATGGGACGGTTCTGCAAACACATTAGATACACAAGCATCAGTGCCGATTACGGCTGAGCATGAAATGAATCTTTCAATCGAGGAGGCAATCACTCGTTTAACGCAGGATCCTTCTTACAATCAAAGATTCCAGTCGGTATTTGGAACTGGACCAACCGAAGCCAACTTAAACCGAGCACTTGCTGCTTTTCAGGTAACTCAATTTTCTGAAAGGACAAGAGTAGACGATTACTTATCAGGTAAAAGAAACGCTCTGTCCGCTGCAGAAGAAAGAGGATTGCGTTTATTCAACAATAAAGCGCGATGCAGTGGTTGTCATGCTGGTGCTAATTTTACCGATGAGTCTTTCCGACAAACCGGAATTGTTGAAAATAATGATCTGGGTCGAGCAATTTCTTCGCAGCGAGAGCGAGATCATAGGTTGTTTAAGGTGCCAACGTTGAGAAACTTAGCATTCACTGCGCCCTATATGCACGATGGAAGTATTGCTACGTTACGAGAAGTTGTTCAGTTTTATAATTTAGGAGCGCCCGACTCAGTCAACAAAGACACTGACATTCGCCCACTTGAGTTAAGTGAGCAAGAAATGAATGATCTAGTCAGTTTCTTAAATGCATTGTCGTCGCCGAGCGAGGGTGATTCGTCTGGTGGAGGGACTAATCCGCCTACCGGTGATGATGAAGTGACGACTGGAAACTCTTTACAATCGAACCAGCGCTTGAACGTGGGTGAGCAAATAGAGTCCAGTAATGGTGCTTATCGCCTCACGATGCAAACGGATGGCAACTTGGTTTTGTATACCTCTAATGGCTCACCTGTCTGGGCCTCAGGTACCAATGGAACTGCAGCGACACGAGTCACGTTGCAAGGTGATGGCAATCTGGTTATTCGAGATGCCGGCGGAGCTGCTGTCTGGTCTTCCAAAACTGCAGGAAGTGGTGTAACTCGTTTGACGATAAATAATGATGGTCGACTTGGCCTTTATGCCGGAGCGCAACTAATATCATTATTAGGCAGCGATTAAGTAGTAGATACAGTAATGAAAAGATTGAAAGGAATTGGTGTGTTTTTGATTGCTTCAGCCAGTGCGACTAACTTGGTCTGGCCTCACGGAACAGGGCATAGTCGCATTGAACAAATAAATAAGAAATTTGAGCAAGATGTTGATCCCGCAAAAATATATTTGCAACGAGCGATTATTCATGCGGACTCGAAACATTGGAAAGAGGCATTAACGGATTTAAAACGTGTTCAGGAATTGCGTAAGCAATACCGCAAAGACGGGACTGATTCGAATGTCGATGATTCCGAACTGGCTCAGGCGGATTACTGGTTAGCCTATGTTTATTTTCATCAAGGAAACCTTGAGCAAGCGAAGGAAACCCTGGATGGTTATCTCGCTCGGCATCCGCGAGCTGTTGGTGCTCTAAGCCTGAATGCAAAAATTTTGACCGCGCTCAATAACTTTTTTGATGCTGAACGTGAATATGATAAAGCGATTGTGTTCAGTACCCAGCATTCTCCAGATCTTTATCTAGCACGCTTAGCTGTGCAAATCGAGCAAGACCCAATGCCTCTGGATCGAGTTGAAACTGGTGTCAGTTTAGGCATAAAGCGGTTTGGAAACTTAGTCGTGTTACTTGAACCTATGGTTGACCTGTATGTTGAAAGCAAACTTTACAACAAAGCTTTAGACAAACTTGATGATTACCCTGAAGCGGTAAAGAGTACTCCTCAGTGGTTGTTTCGGAAAGGTGAAGTTTTAGCGATAGGTCAGCAGGCAGAATTAGCGCGCGATTATTACGGACAAGTTTTGAAAAAAATTGCAGAGCTGCCTGAGCATCGTCAATCGATTCCTGCAATGAAAGATCTGAAGAGCATGGCAGAAAAGGAATTAAAAAAGCTGCGATAGTTACAATAAAATGTCGATAACAACTCGCAGCTTTTGTTTTGAATATTTAATTTTACTTTCAGTTTGGAAAAAGAGTTCTGTAATTTTCAAACTTCTGATCTAACTAGTTAAGCATTGATTCAATTAAGAACCGATTCAATTAAGTTCCAGGTTTATAAATTACTGAACCACAGGAACCGTTAATGTTGAGTCAGTTCGATTGTTAAATTTAAACTCAACCTTGTAAGGTAATATGGTTGGCACCGCATACAGTGCGTCAAACGTATCAAATGCTACGGCTAATCGGTGGCCTCGAGGAATATCATAAGCGGTCGCTACCATTTCCCAATTGATTGTTCTGTCACGATAACTTGTCGCATCGTATTCGGTAAATGGACCGTGGGTAATTAAGGTTCCAATACCGTTTGGCGCGACATCATAAAGATAAGCATTCAACTGATACTGTGATAAAGAAGGCTCTATATTCAATTGAATTTTAGGAATCCCTCGTATCCGCATTTTGTTTGATAGCGGTCTTGATTCAAAAAATATTCCGTTAGTTCGAAGTATTCCATTCAACCATGTTTTTACTGGCAGATTTAAATGAGCGTCTAACACTTCTGATAACAAAGGAATACCTGTCGTTGCTATAGTATCAATGCCACTGTGAATGGTATTTTTTTTCGGCCACCAAGGAGAATAGGGCGAGGTTCTTAATTCACCGTTAGATACTAATCCTCTGGGAGCAAGATGAAATGTTTGTTCTACTGCTTCTGGTATTGGCCAATTCGAATAATTTTGTCTTGGAACCGTTCCTGCAACATCCATAGTAACAGGTGGATCGGAAAGAATATTAGTTTGAATGCCTTTCAGCCAATAATCGAACCAGCGATGAGTATTGTTCCAGGTATAACTGTTAAGGCCGACCATGCCGAAACCTTCAGCACTGGCGTGCGTACCTTGACTTAAATCTAATCTTTTGGGAACGGTTAACTTTTCATAAAACTTCATTAAATTATTCGGTTGAAATAAGTTATCGCCAAAATTATTCGATAAATATACCGGTGCATTTCGCGCATTTATTAAATCGATGTATTGATCAACGGATCGTTTCGCAGCCCAATCAAGTGTTTGCGGAATTTTTCGATTAAACACTAAATTGGCGTAATTACTTCCGATAGCCGCTTCTAAGTCAGCAGTAATAAATCCGCTGCTAACCAATAGGAATCCCCAAAACAATCGGGGTGTTTCATTTTGATAAAGTGATTCTGATAGAGAGCCCCAAGTACTCATTGCTACTGCTGTTTTAATACGAGGTTCTTGAGCAAGGCCGAGTAGGCTAATACCTGAGCCGTAAGAAATACCGCTTATTCCAATGTTTTCTTGGTCGACGTTGGTATTCGCTATTAACCAATCAATAACGTAGCCTAAATCTTGAATATCTTTTGGGCCACCGACATTTACTTCGCCTTCGGAACAACCCCAACCTCGAGCGCTGTAACTAAAAACAATATAACCTTTTTCAGCAAATTGTTTCGCTTGGATTATGTATTGGTGCTCCTCAAGAACCCAACTGTTGACGAAAATTATTGCAGGGTATCCATTGGCCGGCGCATTACCTTTTGGAGTGAAAACATTTGCCGCGATTTTAGATCCATCGAATGAGGACACTTTGATGTCATCTTTAAATTGAAATTTGTCAGATGAAAAATTGGGCAGTTGAACGCAAATTTTGGCGCTTAATGCTGTACTAATAAAAATTGATACTATTGCAATGACTAAATTTACGAGTTTTATTCGATTCATAACTTGGTCCCATATCGCTTTTTTTGTTGTTTGCTCCAAACTGGTGCGACCTTCTACCAGTTGATGAATTTAATGTGAATTTTATGTTTAAGAGACGCAAACTTTTTCATGAGATATTTGCATTTAGACGGTGCAATGCGGGTTCCAGAGGAGTGCGTTGCTTTAATATGATGCGCTACATCAAAAAACACTTGTTTGAATTATTTTGTTTGGAGATAAAAATTTAGTTTTAATCGAAAGAAAGTAATGATCGAATAATGAACACAATTTTCGAAGATTGAAAAGAGTAGTTATGAAAAACTCATGACAGGTCGATGACATTTCTACTGAAGGATTAGAGCATAATCCATTTGGAAGGCCGATGTTTAATTGGTAATCATTAAGAAAGGGCCTTCAAACTCAAAACCAGCTTCAGTCACTATGAGTGACTTTAATACCGGAATGCAGCAATGGAGTTCAATATGACAATTTATAAAATAATTCGTTATTCAACTGCTCAATTCAAACTCTCATATTTAAAATATGGTGGTTTAGCGATACTGCTTATTCTTTCTTTGATGAACCGAGCGAATGCATGCTCTTGTAGGTTTACTCCACCAGAAGAGATGCTTGAACAGTCGAAGCATGTTTTGATTGTTGAAGTTAATCAGATCGAAACTGTCGTAATTGAAGAAGAAAATTTGAATGGACATCTAGAAAGAGAAATTATGGGTCCGTTTGGCGCAAATCCAACCAGAGGATATTTTGAAGTTTTGGAAGTGATTAAAGGTAGCAAAGCACAAATTCCTTACATATCCGCTTATGATCAAGAAAACGGTGGCATGTGTCATAAAAAGCTTAAACAGACCAAGTATGTCATCTTTGAAAAAGAAGGAAACCAACCCGTAACCTTGTCTCTGTGCAGTTGGGTTAAAGAGGCCGATACACTTACAACCTTTATGCACAAACTGAGCGAAAAAGCTCTTCAGTCAAAATAACCTTTAAAGAAGCTTGAGGTTGGAATGCTGTGATGTGAGGCTCAAATGAAGAGATTCACATCAAGAGCTCATTATCCTTAGATAAATTGTCGACCGGTTCGCAAATTGGCGCTTCAGTCCGTTAAAAAGGCAATATTTACTCATCTGGTACTGAGATAGATTGATAAACTTTAACCAGTATTAGTGTAAAGATGTGCGTTAACTTACTGGAGAGCTGACATGCGGATGATTGAAAGGAATAAAGGACCAACTCGATTTGGCCAAGTAATATCCGTTCTGCTCGTGACCTTGTCTCTTTTTGCCTGCTCTGGTGGTAAAGAGGAGCCCACTGATTCTGATGGTGATAACGGCTCTGGTTCCAATAACGAGATTCAAGTTGGCGTTGTCGCACACGTTTATGATTTAACTTTCGAAAGACTTCCTGACTTTATTACCTTGACACCCAGTCGAAGCGAAACATTTCAAAACATACAATTAAATCTTGGGCAAGGTGAGCGCATAGGTGTAGTTTATCTTGCTGAGCTCAACGTTACCTCGTCAGGAACCTATAATTTTTCGATACAAGCCAACAGCGATTTTCGATTAATTGTAAATGAAACGGTTTTAACTCAGTCTATAGATGTAACGAATACGTCAACCATTGAATCGGATAGCATTCAACTTTCTGAGGGAATAAATGAGTTTCGACTCGAGTATGTCGAGGCTTCAACGTCATCTGTATTAAATGTAACAATGAACTCGACTTCTCAAACTGGAGTCGAAGTGGATGAAAATCTTTTAACTTATAAGAGTACTCATTTAAACCCTGCTCACAATCATGTTCCTCTGGAAATACCCGGAGATGACGATTCTGGAGATGGAGATGGAGATGGATCCGATGACGGTTCCGATCCAGAACTTGGTCCTTGTGATAATACCGATACAGTGACTGGAAATAACAGTTTAAGAGCGGACCAACAACTCGATATAGGTGATTCAATTTCATCCACTGATAATGCTTACCGACTAGCACTGCAAAGTGACGGTAATTTGGTATTGCGACGTGTTGCTGACGGTGAAGCGTTATGGGCGTCGGGCACTAACGGCTCAGGCGCAACCCGAGTTCGAATGCAAGGTGATGGGAACTTAGTCATTCGAGCTGCCGATGGTAGCGCGGTTTGGTCAAGTCAAACTGCGGGCACGGGACCCGCCTATTTAATTTTACATAACGACGGAAATTTAGCGATTTACTCAGAAAACGGCGCACGAGTTTGGGAAACATCAACCAGTGATGGAAGCTTATGTGAAACCGTTTCGGTTAACCCTATTGATAATAATTTTTCAACGCCGAGTTCGTCTGAGTTATTTGGCAAGGCAAACAAAACTTTCGCGTTTCCAGAGGTTATCGGTACTAGCTTTGAAGGCAATGGGCATTCTGTCAGTTGGGACGGACGTGTCTATGTAGTTAAGCGAACGCAAGGTTGGTTTGCACAAGTACTGAGACCAGAAAACATCACCAAGAATCAGCAGGGAATTCCTAGTTTTTCTAACGGTGCTTTTAGTAGTCGCTTTTTAATGTTAGCCAATGAAGATGCGCCAGAATTACAGGTTAACTGGCTGGCGATCGTCATTGATCCTGCTGCGGGTTTAGAAAATCCATATCCCTCAGATAGTGCAGGTAATTATTCAGAGAGTGGTAACTTCGAGACCTACAAAGCGCTAGTGTATGTTACCTCGACGTTAAATGGAGACAACGACCAACTGGGAGTTCGTAAAGCAACGTTTATAGTCAAAGACGCAAAAACTGCTGATGCAGCAATTCAAGTCGCACGATTTGATAGCGAATTTGAAAGGTTTCAAACTAATGATGGCGCTGATGTTCGTTGTATTGAACCGTCCGCAACTATTGATGGACGTTTGGTGATTTGCCAAGGGCATCCCGCCAACGATGGACGAATCGATAATCTAGTTTACAGTTGGAATAACACACCAGGAGCAACCGAAAACTGGACGGAGTCAAAATCGGTCGCCAACATGTATTGGGACGATCGAGAAACTTTAGTAAATGGAATGCCATTTTCAGTTCGCTACCCAATTGCTGAAAAACCTTTAGTTGATGCTACAGGTGAAGTATATATGCCTGGCCAATTAGTAAAGGGTGCTTATCCATGGATATCGCGCGATGGTTCGGAATTATTTTATCAAGCATCCAGAGACGGTGTGCCTGCGAGAAGAACGGGAACCTCTGTTGTTGGGCGGTGGACCGGATGGATTGTTCGTCATATTGATGGCCCGATTAATCCTCAACGAGGACTGAGTCGATTATTTCTTTCATCCCCTGGTGCATTTACCACTATGTGGTCACCGTTTAAAGATACTGAAAACCTTGCAATTCCTTATTCGGCACCAGGCCCAGTTTATCCAATCTTTGGCTCAAACTCTCATGATTACAGTGAAGTTTCGTTTAACGATTATCTAGATGGTGATTTTATTTTGTATTACGGGATGAATGAACAACTGAATCGTGAAGGTACCTTTCAGGTGACCCGTACAAATGATACATCGGGACATTTTAATAATGGAACGCTTGTAGGTGCGAAATTTCCGAATGAATATAACAACCAAGATCAATTAGTGGGCAGAGTAGGGCAAGCGATTTATTTTCCAGCGAATTCTTACATTGAAGTCTCTAAAAACTCAGGTTGGAACTTGCTCAACTCACAAATGTCAGTCGACTTTTGGCTCAATAAAATAAGTGGTTCTGGTCAGATAAGACTTTTTACCATGGAAAATGGTTTAGAAGTGTATCTACAAAACGGAAACCAATTAGTGGTGAGTCTTTCGGACACAAATGGAGTAACAATTACTAGTTCCGCAAGTACAATTGAAAGTAATCAGTGGGTTCATATAGGCGTTTCAATCGATGCTATCAATAAAGTTCTAAATGTTTACGTCAATGGAGAAAACGTTAAACAGCAATCAATAAGTGATTTTGGAAATTTAAACACGGCAGGAAATGTTGCGATTGGATTAATCAATTCAACAGGGTTAGCGATACTAGATGAAGTAAAAGTGTCTAAAGTTGCAAGAACCGACGAAGACATGCGCTTTTACGCGAACAAGAAGACTTTGCCGCAAGTATCGACGCTACAACTCGATCAAGTTCCCAACCATTTGAGCGCACTTAAAACACGGATCAATCCAATTACTGATTTCTCACTTGATGCGGCAAGCTTAGGCGAAACATTGTTTTTCGATACTATATTATCGAAAAGTAATTCAACTTCATGTGGCACTTGTCATAAGAGAGAGTTGCACTTTACTGATTCTGTGGCCATTGCTGAAGGACTCGAGCCGACAGACGCTGGAACGCGTAACGCTCCCATGTTGCTTAACAGAATGTTTTCTACTCACCAAGGGTGGAGTGGTAGCGCGCAATCACTGGCTGAACAAGCACTACAACCGATAGCTGCTGAGCATGAGATGAACCTACCAATTGCTGAGGCTGTTGAAAGGCTAACGAATGATGCAAATTACTCACAGTTATTTAATGACATATTTGGCCGGACTCCAAACTCTGATGATCTAGCAACCGCACTGGCGAGTTTTCAATCGATACAATTTTCACCTTTAACTCGTTTTGATCAAATGAATGCTGGTGATAATAATGCTTTGTCGCAGTCAGAAAAAAGAGGCAAGATGTTATTTGACACTAAAGCGCGGTGCAGTGGGTGTCACTCTGGTACTAACTTCACCGATGAAAGTTTTCGAAATACCGGGATAGTCAAATCTAATGATGTCGGGCGCAGTGAAATTACAGGGAAAGAACGCGATAAGCATTTATTTAAAGTTCCTTCTCTTAGAGGATTAATTAAAACAGCACCTTACATGCACGATGGAAGTTTTGCGACTATCGCCGAAGTTGTTGAAGCGTATGATGAAGGTGTTGTGACAAACACAAAGGCAGATACCGATATCAAGCCGCTAGAATTAACACCACAGGAAAAGGCTGATCTGGTTGCATTTTTAATGACGCTCTAGTTTAAGGTGGCTTTTAGTTCAAGGGTATTTAATTTGAAGCGATATCTTTTTTGAAGAGATATCTTATTTAAAGAGATATTTTATTTAGAGAGATTTTCCGATTTGAAGGGCCTTTAGTTTAACGGGCCCTTAAGTTGAGTTTTCGTTATTTTTAAGATCTTTCGAATAAAGAGCAGTTACGGTTGATTAAATTTGAAAATACAATTAGAGAGTGTATGCGAATAATATTGTCGTGGCGTTAAACGTCATGTGCATTAGTATTGGCACGGTAAGATTATCAAACTTCCACCTGGCATAACCAAAGAACATTCCAACTGAAAAGATCACTAATAATCCAATGGAGTTATATTGCGCCATATGCATTAAGCACCAAACACTATTGGGTATGAAAATAGCAATGAGTGTATTATTCGTCGTCGACTTTAAACCTTGATACATAAAACCCCGAAACAGCAATTCTTCGAATAAAGGCGCTATCATGATAACTGATAAAATGAGTAGCCAGGTCGCTTGTCCACTCGAGAAAAACTCCATTAGGGTACTTCTGTTTTCTAATTCGGATATTTGAAATAAATAAAATACTGCTATGCTGAATAAACCTGACAACGTGAGCAAAAGCAAGTAAGCCCAACTCTTGTTTGTGTGTAAACGAATTTGAGACTTGATAATATGTCTTTGAAATCGGTTAATGATTAATAATGAAATTGTTCCAGCAGCGCATCCACTCATCACACTTATTGCCGTAAAATTTGCTTTATTTGAAAAGTCAGCAATGTCGAAAACTGACTGTCCAATCAAAAAGATAATTAATATCAAAAGAGAGTAACCAACAGTTTCAATGAAAGCGTGTTGATTACTTTCGGTTGAAAACTTCATGTTATAGACTTTTTAGTTTTCGCTTAATTGCATCTGCGAGTTGAAAAGTCGCTTGCCGATGAAATCTGAAAAATAGCTCCGGCTCAATAAGCTCAAGTTCCATAATCGCCAATGAACCCTGGTTGTCATGAATGATATCGACTCGAGCATAAATAGGTTTGGGGTCGCAAGCAGCTATTGTGGCTTCTGCAAACGCGACTTCTTCTTTGCTTGGTTGATAATGGTAAACTTGACCTCCATGATCATCCTGTACGCGAAAGTCACCTTGTTTCGCAACTTTTTTAACTGAATGAGTTACTTTTCCATCGATCACAATTAAAGACAGTTCTCCCTCATTAACAATTGCGCTTTGAAAAGGTTGCAACATAAAGTCTTCATGTTTAATCAGTTCACTAAAGTTATCTTCGAAGGACGTTAAATCGTTCGAATGAAGTCTGTAAGTGTGTCTTGCGGCACCTGACACAGTTGGTTTTAATATGGCTTCTTCCCATCCCAATAGATCGATTAATTCAACCAGTGAGTTTGATGAGTTTTTATTGATAATGTGTGTAGGTACAATATTAACTCCCTTACTTTGAAGATCAAGTAAATAGTGTTTATCCATATTCCACTTAATTGTCTCAAGACTATTAAAGCTCATTAAGTCTTTCGGCAATTGTTCTAGCCAGGTAGAAAATTCAGGAAAACGATCAAAATAATCCCACGTGGTTCTAAAGAGTATTGACTTAGTAGAGCTCCAATCAAAATCAGGGTCACTCCAAGATTTGATCACTCCCTTTAGCCCACAAGAATTAATAGCATCGAGTACTAAATGATCTTCGAGAAGTACCTGCAAGTTATACCAATTGATCTCAGGAGATTGGGTATAAGTATCTTCAGTTAGAATAACGACGTCGTATTTTAGTGTCATTTAGTCAGTCCAATTAATGCGTGTGTTAATGCCGATTGATGTGCTGTAACCAATACTTGCCCATTTAATAATGCCGGAACGATTGGCTATGTAATAAGTAGGGTAACCTTTGATTTGAAAGTCATACTTTTGTTGTTGCGAACCTAGCGCTATGATACCGGGAAATTTGTTATTCCTAATAAACTCTTCTACTTCTTCTTTCGATTGGTAGTCCAGGGCTATCGCGATAACATTTATTTCGTTTGCATTGAGTTCATCTTTTAAGGTTTGAATATTTTCTATGGATAAGTCGCACACCGAGCACCAAGGAGCAAAAAAATAATAAAGTGTTGGCTTGCCATCAAACTTACTCGAGTCAATGAGCTCACCCTGGATAGACGGCAGCACAAAATTTGGTACTTTAACATTTCCTTGCGTGCTTAAAGCGTCTTTAGTTTGCCAAAAGATAATACTGATAAGTACAGCAGGAAATAAAAACCATTCCCAATGACTTTTTAGTCTCTTAATTATCGTTTGCTTCGTACTTATCGTTTTTTTAGTCATGAGTTAATAGTTTGTCTAAATTAAGCGAATGAGATCGAGCCCATCGCTCGATCAGAGCAAATGAAATTGAACCTTCGGTGGGAAGCTTTAATTGCTTTGATTTTACTTGTTGCTCTAGTTCTTTTGGCGTCACCCACAAGGCTTTTTCCAATTCATCATCCAACAGTTCAAAATTAGTGTTTTTAGCTTCCGCATTGAAACCTATCATTATGGAGCAAGGAAATGGCCAAGGTTGACTGCCAATATATTCGCACTTGTGAACATTCAGGTTGGACTCTTCTTTCACTTCGCGAACCACGGCTTGCTCAAATGATTCCCCTGGCTCAACAAATCCAGCCAACACAGAATAACGTTTGTCAGGCCAACTGGATTGTCTGGCAAGTAGCAAGCGATCTTGATAAGTAACCGATACGATAATAGCTGGGTCAGTACGAGGAAAAATCGAACGCTCGCAGGATTCACAATAACGTTCATGACCTGCCATATGAAAAAAATTAGAGTGGCCGCAACGGCCGCAAAATGCATGCTCTCGATGCCAATGCAGTAGGGCTTTGCCGTAGGCCATTGTGGAGGCGTAAGGTTCTGTAATTTGTGCTAACACCAATCTTAAATCGATCCACTGTTGATGAAAGCTTAATTCAAATTGATTGGATTCTACTTTTGTACAAAACCAAGGTGTCGCGTTTTTCTTATTATCAATATTTGTTTTTCCGAGATAGATCCAGTGGTGAGCACTTGGAACATCGGCTTGCATATGACCATTAATGGGATGATATCCGTCTGTCGCCATTAAGACCTGTAATTTTTCATTAAAAATCAATAAAAACTTTTGGTCAGAGTACTTAAGTTGTTTGAGTTCTTTACTGTTTGAGCGAATGAGCGCATCTCTATCTAACCCATGAAAATTAAATTTCCACATTCGATTTCCTCTCAATAATAAACTCTAAATTATTAAAGTTAATACAGCCACTTAATTAAGCTTAACGACGACAATGCTAATAGCAGCCATAAAATAATACCCATTAACATTGGTCTCATATTGATGTTTCTTAACATGTGACGACTAATACCCAGTCCCATCATGAATAGCGCGATGACTAATAATACTCGAGCAATTTGGTATAACACACTGTAAATCGAAGGAGCGGGAAAGTAATAACTGATAATAGTGGCCAAAACAAACAGTACGATAAACAAAGGTATCGAAAATTTTGATTCTCCATTACGTGCATAAATGGCGTAGGCAATTGACAGTGGAATAATCCAAAGTGCACGAGCCAGTTTTGTTGTCGTAGCAACTTTTAAGGCTTCATCACCGAAAATTGCTGCTGCACCAACCACTGAACTGGTATCGTGTATTGCTAACGCGGCCCAAAGACCAAATTCGAATTCAGTGAGGTTTAATACCTCGCCTAAATAAGGAAATAGATAGAGCCCAGCTAAGTTAAGTAAAAATACCACAGTAACGGCAACAGTCGTGTGTTCATTGTCAGCTTTAATCGACTGAGAAATCGCAGCAATGGCACTTCCGCCGCAAATTGCTGTTCCTGAACTTATCAAATGTCCCGTTTCTTTTTGAACGCAGAGAAGTTTCATTAAAATAAAGCCGCAAATTAATGCTAGGGCGATACTTAATACCGTAATTAAAAAGGTATTGGCTGCGGTGTCGGCTAACACGTGGATATTCAGTCCAAATCCTAAGCCGACAATTGAAGCTTTTAATACTAAGGAAGAATGCTTTCGACAGTGAGCTTGCCATGGATGTTCCAATCCAAGGCTAATGACCAGTCCACAAAGCAGTGCCCAGCCTGCATTGAGGTAGTCCATACCAATAGCAGCTAGCACTAGGGCGATTAAAATGAGAGTAAGAAAATGTTTAAACTGGTGCACTGAAACGCTAATTATTTGGTTTTTTGGTGTGCGCGAATCCTACCACAAATGACTTCTAAACCACTATGCAACATTAATTGTTACATTTACCTGATAGTAAAAATATAATAAAAACAAATAGATAGGGCTGATTTGCTGCTCTTGTGATTAAAATGACAACAAAGTTATTGTCTTTGAGTGATTTGGTGATATAGTTATATATAACACCGGTTCAGTAGCACGGTGGACGGAGTAACTTTAAACGAGTCATGTTGTGTCCATACAGTGTATGAAATTCCATGTGACATTTTCGTTGGATTAGATAAAAAGGTGATTTATCAATGCAGGCCAGTTGGAATGACAATCAACCAATTTATCGCCAGCTCAGAGACAAGGTAATTGCATCCATTCTCGACCAAGAATTAAAAGAGGGTGATGCTTTACCATCAGTTCGACAGGTATCGGCAGATTTTCAGTTAAATCCGATTACCGTATCGAAAGCTTATCAAGAGTTGGTGGATGAGGAATTAGTAGAAAAGCGCAGGGGAGTTGGAATGTTTATTCAATCCGGAGCAAGAAATCGATTGCTAACAAAAGAAAGAAGTCAATTTCTAGAGCATGAATGGCCACTTATTTTAGAGCGCATCGAGCGCCTTGGTCTTAATGTTAGTGAACTTTTCGAAAATGCGACTGGTAAGTCACAGGGAGAGTCTAATGAGTAATATTGTTACTGCTCGAAGTTTAGCGAAATCATATGGTGCCTTCGATGCGCTTAAGTCGGTTGACTTCTCGATTCCTCGAGGAAGGATCGTCGGCTTGATTGGACCAAACGGTGCAGGCAAAACAACCGTGCTAAAAGCGATTCTTGGTTTAACAACTTTTGACGGTCACCTCGATGTATTCGGTTTAGACCCACAAAAAGATCGCCATCGCTTAATGCAGAAAGTCTGTTTTATTGCCGACGTTGCTGTGCTGCCTCGTTGGTTAAAAGTAAGCCAGGCGTTAGATTTTGTCGAAGGTGTGCACCCTCGATTTGATCGAGCGAAAGCAGAGCGCTTTTTACAAAAAACCAAAATTAACCTTGGCAGTAAAGTAGGGCATCTTAGTAAAGGTATGGTGACTCAATTACATCTCGCATTGGTTCTCGCTATTGATGTTGAGTTACTGGTACTGGATGAACCGACACTTGGGCTTGATATTTTGTACCGAAAAGAATTCTATCAAGAATTGTTAAGTGAGTTTTTTGATGAAAATCGCAGCATTATCGTGACAACTCATCAAGTAGAAGAAGTTGAAAATTTATTAACTGATCTGATGTTTATTAAAGACGGCAAAATCATTTTAGACTCCAGTATGGATGATGTAAGTGAGCGTTTTGTGGAAGTTATGGTTAATAAAGAGCATGCAGAACAAGCGTTATCTTACAAACCTATTGCGCAACGAGAAGTGTTTGGACGTCATGTTTTCTTGTTTGACGGTTTAGATCACGACACAGCGCAATCGCTGGGAGATACACACCGACCGAGTATTTCCGACTTGTTTGTTGCAAAAATGAAGGAGGCGACAGCATGAACGTAACGACTTTTAAAACTTTAGTGCAAAGAGAGTTTTGGGAAAATAAAAGCTTGTCGCGAGCGCCGGTCATTATTGCTGCAGTATTGTTATTTTCAATGCTTGTTGGCATGTTCACTGCTCAAAGCGCTATTTTTTCGATGGGAGACTCGCAAATTGATTTATCAAGCATAAGCGATGTAGTCGCCTCGAAAGGTGATGCTGAACTTAATAAGTTTATGCTGGCTTATCAGTATATAGGCTTTTTGTCACCTTTAACCATTGGACTTATTTTCGTTTTGTTCTTTTATGCTCTAGGGAGTCTGTATAACGAGCGCCGAGATCGCAGTATTTTGTTCTGGAAATCAATGCCGGTTTCGGATACTCAAACAGTGCTTTCGAAGGTATTTACTGCGTTCATCGTGGCGCCAACCATAACTGCTGCTGTAGCTGTTATAGCTCAAATTGTAGGTTTAATCTTCGCAACATTTATGGTTTGGATTAATGGTGGCAGTGCCTGGGATCTAGTTTGGTCAAACTCTTCGTTGTTTCTAGTGATTTTCAATGACTTTGCTTCTTTGATTATCTTAGCGTTGTGGATGGCTCCGATACTGGGTTGGTTGTGGTTGGTTTCTGCTTTTGCGAATAGAGCAGCTTTCTTAATCGCAGTATTTGTACCATTAGGGGTCATGTTAGTTGAAGCTCTGATTTTACGATCAGCGCATTTTGCAAACGTAATTGGAGAACATTTTGGTCAGTTGGAGTACCTTGGAGAAAGCATGGTAGAAAAAGGGCATCCATTTGGTCTGACTGGTCAAACCGGTTTCTGGATTGGATTGGTAATTGCCATTGCATTTATTGCAGGTGCGATTTATATCCGACGTTTCAGAGATGATAGTTACTAATATTTAAACTAAACTGAAATATACATCGTATAAGATGGTGCAATTAACAGGTTTCGGCCATCTTATACGCTAAATGCAGGAGTAAATTATGATGAAACAGGTTAAAAAATGGAGCAGTCGAGTAAGTTTGACTTTGTTTTGCATGGGTATGGCTTACGTTGTAACTCATATTCGAGATTTCCCAGAAGTGGCCCATATAGACTCAACGGGAAGCGCTTTACTTAACTTGCTGATCAAAGTACTGCAATAGCATTAATTGGTGTCCTCTTGTTATTTGTTATCACACAAATATTTAACAGAGGTACCTTGAATGGCTATTGCGGTCACTTTTTATTTTCTGAAGTAAGTAACATAAAAGTATGCAAGATATAAGAATCCAAGATATAAGAATCCAAGATATAAAAATCCAAAAGAAATACTTTCTACTGTCAATCGGGTGACAATAATATAGACAAGGGAAAAAGCTAACGATAGGAATCGTCAGTTCGAGAATGAAAGTCCGGGAATAAAAGTCCACTATAAAAATCTAGTTATGAAAAGTCTTGAGTATAAAGATCAATACGTATTGACTCATGAACGAATAAAAATGTCTTCACTAAACACAAAATTAACTTTTATAAATTTATTTCGTCTAGCATATCCTCTGACTCACAAAATCTAGCAAACTCTTTAAATTATGAGATAAAGATCTGCGTTTTACAAAGCGCCTTGATCAATTAGGAATTGGTTAATTGATTCGGCCAAAATTCTGTAGCCATTGGTGTTGAGATGAATCGCATCAGATTTATACTGTTCATCGGAAAGTAGGTCAGTCAGGGTGTCTTTTAGTATCGGAATGTTGTTTTGTTCTGCGAATTCAACCAAAACTTCTGAGTCATCCAAAAATATTGCAGGTTTCGGGACCGCGATCATCATAACCTGAGCGCCTGAATTTCTAATATCGTCGACTATTTGTTGTAGGTTTTGACTCATCGTTAATTTATTCCGTTTGCGCAAAAAATCGTTTCCACCCAAACACAATATAACAAGATCAGGATTTGCAGAAAGAGCACTTTTGATTCGACTAACGCCATCAGTAGTCGTATCGCCAGGTACACCACTATTAAGAACCGTTAATCCGGTAATTTGTTCAAGTACCGATGGGTAACTATTTTCTGGTTGTGTACCTGTTCCAAACGTCAAACTATCACCAAAAGCGAGTATCGTTGCGTCGGGGCTCAAGGGGAGTAATTCGGGTTGCCTTTCACAGCCAACAAGATAGGTAAGGAAAAGAACACAGAGAATAAATGGGTAACTTTTATTCATAATTTAGTCGCTAGTTTGAGATGGGTTGTGCCAGTACAAATGGTGCAATAACTAATCCCCAAAATAATGTTCCGTCGATACAGTTTTGCTTTATCCATTCGGGCGTCGGATAAAAGATTAGATTTTTATCGATGGCATCTTCTACTGCCGATTTCTCATCATTGTGAATGGCGCTAGCAAGCTGGATTAAATCCGATTCAGCTTGGACGATTAACAGCTTTCCTTTTGCAAAAAATAGTTCGAGTTCTTTCCAGGTTATTTTGGCTGTTTCAAGATTTAGCTTTGCCTGAAGTTCTTCATTAGTTAGTTGATCGGACATAGTCGTTTTCGCTTTGAAATTGTTCTCTTAATATTAGCTTTCGATATCACTATTTTACTCGTTTTGTTCAGTCTTTTTGCTCAGGAGCTAATGGTAAAGTGAAGCAAATGGTGTATTCGGTTTCATCTTGGTCTATCCATACCTCGCCGTGTAATTGCTCGATTAAGGTTTTTGCCAAGTTCATTTCAAAGGGTAATGAATCCCATAAACTATTATCGGTAATTGGTCGATTGCCACCGGTTAGTGGTCTGTTCGATAGCCGTATCATTAATTGTTGATTTACCGGTAACGCATGCAGGTACAGAGTGCCTTTGTCCACAGAGTGATAAAATTGTTCTGTTAAATTAAATAAAATTTGATGCAACCGCTTTGGATCTGCCGATACTAGTGGAAGACTCAAAGGTATCTGATTTGAAATAGTTAATGTTTCATTAACGTTTACTTCATTCAACAAGTCGCTTTGAATGATTTCGTTAACATCCTGTACTATTTCATGAATATCCAGTGCCTCAACTTGTAGGTTGAGCTGTTTGTTTTTTTCTGCACTAAAGTCGACTAGATTATTGATTAAAATATCGAGTTTTTTGCTCGAATTTTTTATTTTAGTAATGTTTCGATGATTTAAATTTTGCTCTTCCGCTTCATCGATGACTGATTGAGAAATCTCCTGTATCTGATGAACTGGATCAAGAAGTTTATTTGAGGTTTGCATTAAAAACTGACTTTTTAACTCGTTCAGTTTAATTAGTTCATCTGAAATTTCACGTTCTCGGAAAAGCCTTTTTCTGTGATAAAGGACGATTATGCTTAAACAAAATAGAATGACGACTGCAATGCTGGTAATTAGCGTTCTAGACTTCTCTGAATCAGATTGTTCAAGTCTTAAGGATTTAATTTCATTTTGTTGTTTTAATAAATTGATTTCCTGTTCTCGTTGATCGAGTTTACTTTTGTATTGTAAGCGGGTAATTCTATCGCGGGTGTCGGCGTCAATGAGTTCTTCTGATACCTTTTTATACAAACGATAATGTCTTAATGCTAAATCGAAAGTGCCTGTCGCTTCATAAGCTTTTGAAAGCTCGCGGTGTAACTCGCTAATTTTTTCTTTTTCTGAACTCACGGTTGCATAATCGAGTCCCTGGACCAAAATTTTAATGGCTTCATTATAATTATTATTATCGTATTCTAATCGAGCATTTTGTAAATGAGCTTCAGAAAGCACGGCAGGCGATTGAGTTTGTAAAGCAAGATCCATGGCCTTGTCGAGGTGTGTTTGTGCTTCGTCGAAACGATTTAATTGCCGATAGGTACTTCCTAATTGAGCATGACTCACACTTTGGCCACGAATGTTGTTGGTTTCTTGCTCAATTGCCAGACTTTGATGAAAGTGCTCCACTGCAGATTCCAGCTGTCCCAGTTGGACTAAGGCAAATCCTTTATTACTGACTGGATCAGCAAGAGAAGGGTCATTAAGTTTGTTTTGATAGAGTTCTATTGAACGATCAAAGTAACTGATAGCTTCATGGTATTTTTCGAGATAGTTATACAGTACTCCAATATTGTTGAGTGTTGTAGCAACTGCGGATTGGTTTCCTAGTGTTTCTTTGATCGCAAGTGCTTTTAAAAGATAAGTTAAGGCGGTCTCGTAGTCACCGAGATGACGGTACATGATGCCAAGATTATTAAGAGTGCTCGAAATGTCTTTCTCGCCGCCTGCAGTACGATACAGCGCAAGAGATGACTCTAATAGATCGATAGCTTTGTATACATCACCTTGGTACCAGTAAACTTCACTCTTTCTTGATAGAACCTGGGCTTTGTTGCTCATTAATCGATTCGATTCAACCAGACCCAAAAGATTATCCAGTGTTTCGATGGATTGTTGGTACTTATCTTGACCAACCAGGGCATCTGATAGATTAATTGCCACTCGGTAATAAGGCAAAAAGTCCTTTTCTGGATCGAGGTCTTGTATTAGCTCTCTAAGAATTTGCTCTGCTGCTGCTGGGTCTTGGTACACAAGAGCTTCAGCATGCTGAATTTTCGACTCAAACGCAGTGTCATTGGCTGACCACGCGAGTTTTATGGTTAATAAGATTATAAAAATGAAAACAAATCGGGTTTTAGATAAATGCACTGGCCGTTCGCATTATAGATCCATTAGTTAGCCTGTAATCGTAAAAGATCTGTAGCAGGAATCCTAGAGTTGCTTTGCATTATTTGACTAAAAGGAACTTTAAGAGGAGTATGTTTATCTAAGCTACTAGCTTAACTGGGTTAAACAGGAGGTCAAAAATGAAGTTTATAGCATTTTCACTTGTTTCCATTATGTCTGTAGGGCTGCACGCTAGCGTTGACTTGACGCTAAATGAGCCGAAAAAATTCATGGACATCCGAGAGCATGACATGTCGGTCGATAGGTCAGCTGAAGCCTTCCAGAATTCTATCAAAGAGTATCTCGAGCAACATAAGCTCCTGAAGGATCGTAATCTTACCATCACCTTTAATAACGTCGATCGAGCGGGAGAAGTTCGTTACGGGATGGCTCAAAATAGAGGTATGAGAGTATTGCGTGATGTTGCGACTGTGCGTTTACAGTTTAGTTATGATTTAAAAGACAGTTCTGGCAATACAATTGCTCAAGGTGATGAGAATCTCAAAGAGTTATTCAGTCTGTCTCGTGTCGATTATCGCCGTAGTGACCGAGAAAAATACTACTTTGAAAAGAAATTGTTAGATGACTGGCTGGAAAACTTACTGAATAAGTAGATCGGGTCGCTTTCAAATATTGACGGTCATTAGAATGCTGGTTCATTCTTGAACCAGCGTTATCCTGTTCTGCAAAATTTCATCCGTGCGTATTATTTTCATCCGTGCGTATTATTTTCATCCGTGTATATGATTTTCATCGGTGCATTTCATTTATCGTGCCGCACTCCTTGTAAGTGATTCGGTTTACGAAGTCTCAGTCTGCGAAGACTCAGTATACAAAAGCACTTCAATGCCGACCTGAATTTAGGTACTCACCTTGACGGCTTCCTTAAATATTTTCCAAACTCAGTTGCCGTAGGCCAAAAAAATCTCTTTAACCTTCGATGCACGTTCGTAGTACCTAAAATTAGAACAAATCTAATAAAAAAATGAGTCAGAAAGAGAGCACCAAGGGTTTTAAAACAGGCAATATTCAGCTATCTTTTAAGTAAGTGTTTATAAGCAACGAGTGGGTAAACGATGGCCGATAAAGATCTGGTGTTTTTGCTACAAGACTTTGAACGCAAACTCTCGGATATAGACGTCGATGATTCCGGAGTTAATGCAGAATTAAAAGCGGCACGTCATCAAATAAGGCAGATGCTATCAAACCCTGACAAAGTTCCTGAGCCTGATGAATATTTAATCGATCAGCTAGCCTCGATTGCAGAGCACTTCGAAGCTGAGCACCCAACATTATCGGAATGGGTAAGCAAGTTATCCGATCTTTTCTCTCGAATGGGCCTCTAATTTTAGGACGTAGACTTCTGGTCAAAAAGTTCTAATATTTAGTTGCTTAGTCAAATCTCTAAGGTTAAGTGGCGATGGTCCGCCATATCTTTTCTTGGTTGATTCAAAACAGTTATTGGAAATGGATTAGCTTTGTATCAATAATTCAAATCATTACTTCGATGAGCGAGCCGTTTGCGACTCACAGTTTGTAAAAACTGTGCTGAGAAAGGGCAAGTTAATAATTTAAGCTTTTGTTTCGCAAATAGCTTTATAATTCCGAGAAACTCAAAAGTCTTTCGATAATAAGTTTAGTGTGAAAGAACAATGGCGTGAAAGAACAATAGTGTGAAAGAACAAAAAAATGACAGTCAAAACTCTGGTGAATAAAACCGTAGTTATAAAGGTTGGCTCGCAGTCGTTAATCGATCTTCGTAACAACGCAGCAAAAACAAAAAGATTCGCGGAGCAAATAAACGGAATAATATCTGCCGGCCATCGTTTAATAATTGTCTCATCAGGTGCCGTTGCTCTAGGCCTCGAAATACTAGGAGAAAGCCCTCCATTATCGAGCTCTGCCAAACTTCAGGCGCGGTTAGCCGCCGTCGGTCAACCCGAACTTCATCGGTGGTGGCACTCTTTGATTAATTACCCAACTGCACAGTTGCTACTCGACCGTACTTTACTTGAAACCCGAGAAGCCTTTGTCAATACGGTAGAGGTTTTAGACAGCTTTCACCGACACAGCATAATTCCCATTTGTAACGAGAATGACGCAATGGCGCACCAACGGTCAAAGTTAGGCAACAATGATCATTTAGCAGCTTTGATTGCGCAAGCGACATCAGCAGATTGGTTATTTCTGATAACCAACACACCTGGCGTATATCGTGATTTTCCCAATAGTGATGAAATTATTACTAACCTTTCCGATGAAGCAAACGATCTCGAAGAGTGCCTATTCGAAGGAAAATCGAAATTAGGATCTGGTGGAATGGGGTCAAAAGTTAATGCTGCTCGGTTAGCCAGTGAAATGGGAACCCATGTTGTTATCGGAAATGATGAGTTAGATTTTGGCGCTTGGCTTACGTCCGGTTTATTTGCACCTCCTGAAAAGATTGGCACCTGGTTAATCGCGAGTGATAAATCTGCATTAAAAAGATTTTCTTGGATGCAGCATGTTGGAAAAGTATTTGGCAGTGTCACCGTAGACGATGGCGCGAAAAGAGCATTACTGAACTCGGCTGCTTCTTTGTTAAGTGTTGGTATTAAGCGAGTAGAGGGGGTGTTTGAAGCAAATCAGGTGATTGCCATTCTTGATGAACAAGAAAATGTTATTGCGAAAGGCATGAGTCGGTGTAATGCGACCGAATTGCTCAAACGTGTGACAGATTTGAATGAACTCAAACAAAATAAATCGCAAAAAGGGATGCGCGGTGATGTTGTTGTTCATCGAAATGACATGATGCTTTATTCATCACAATGATTGAAAATTCACCAATTTTTCATTTCTTTACGATTCTCTAACCAAAATATTCACTTTCTAGTCCGATCTCTGGTGCTTGCTACTTGCGCAGGCGAGCTGCTTTGTGATGTGATTAGCGCTTAAATTTTATGGGATCGAATGCTGCGTAGCACAATAGTTTGGAACGGCTCTGCCAATGGACTCGTTCGGACCACTTGATTGCAGTATCTGAACAGAATCAAAAATACATAATAAAAGAGTAAATGAGTATGGCCGCTCGTGGTGCGTTTAATTCGCGTTTGGGATTTATTTTGGCAGCTGCAGGATCAGCTGTAGGATTAGGAAATATTTGGAGCTTCCCATTCAAAGTAGGAGAAGGCGGTGGTGCCGCGTTTCTATTTGTTTATCTAATCTTTTGTTTCTTGATTTGTTACCCGGTGTTGGTCACAGAGATAGCGATTGGTCGAAAGACCCAGCGAAACCCAGTAGGTGCTTTTAAGTCACTCGGTTTTCGAAGGTGGTCAATTATTGGCTATTTGGGGTTAGCAAGTGGTGTCTTGATTCTTTCTTTTTACAATGTTGTTGCTGCCTGGTCTTTCGGATATGTCGTTGAGCTTATCCAGGGTAATTTTGGAATAGGTAAAAATTTCGGAACCTTCATTACTGATTGGGTAACCGTCGGACTTTACGGTTGTATCTTCATGGGAGCGACAGCACTAATTGTCTCGAGAGGTATTTCTGGCGGTATCGAACGTGCTGCAAAAATCTTAATGCCAACTTTATTTTTGATCATTTTAGGTCTGTTGATTTATGCGCTTACCTTACCCGGAGCAATGGATGGCGTTAAGTTTTATTTAGTTCCTGATTTTTCTAAAATTACGGGTGATGTAATTTATTCGGCATTAGGACAAGCCTTTTTCTCTTTATCTCTCGGTATGGGAGCGTTAATCACTTACGGTAGTTATGTTTCAAAAGATCAAAATATCGTTAGTGCCGGTGCCATGATTACTTTGGCAGATGTCGGAATTGCTTTTATTGCTGGTTTCCTAATGTTCCCATTGGTGTTTAGCCAAAACTTAGGAACCGATGGCGGTCCTGGTTTGATTTTTGAAACATTACCTGGTGCATTCGAAGCGATAGGGCCTGTTGTAGGAGTTGTCATCGGAACGTTATTTTTCTTATTACTCTCTTTTGCAGCTCTAACATCAACTGTTTCACTGTTAGAAGTTCCAACTTCCTATGTGGTTGATGAACATGGCGTTAGTCGAAAGAAAGCTGTGTGGTCGATTGCAACGGTTATCTTCATCATCGGCATTCCTTCATTGTTATCTGCAGGCACAGTTGAGTGGCTGACAAACTTTATTCATTTGCCAGGGAACTTTAATGCTGAGACTGGTGAGCCTGCGTTTACAAGCTTTATGGATTTTGTTGGAATTATTGCTAATGATACTTTTTTGCCGGTTGGTGGATTTTTAATTGCTGTTTTCGCAGCGTGGGTTTGGCGTAAAGAAAACCTTAATGAAGAGTTGGCTCAAGGCGATGAAGCAATCCGGGGCTCATTACTTCAAAAATACATAGACTTTGCCATCAGCTACATTTGTCCTTTAATGCTAGGTGCTATTGCAGTCGTCACAATTCTCGATCGTTTCCTAGGTATTAAGCTAATAGGATAATTACGAAGCACGCGCAAGCGTGCTTTTTATAATCATAATAAAGTAGGTCGTTATGTCTCAGGTTAAAACTCCATCGTTACTAGATGCGTTAATCCCTGTCATTTTTCTTATTATACTGTTGTTTTTTTCAGTTAACTTTTATGGCGACAACTCGTCATACGGAGCTAACCAAATTGCACTTTTGCTTGCCGCAGGGGTTGCAGCAATTATTGGCTGGAAAAATGGCTTTACCTGGAAAACGATAGAGCAAGGTATTACTAAGGGAATTTCAACGGCGCTGGGCGCTATTTTAATCTTGTTAGCGGTTGGTTCATTAATTGGTACCTGGATATTGTCGGGTACGGTTCCGACATTGATCTATTTCGGTTTGCAATTATTAGAGCCCTCAATTTTTTATGCCGCTGCTTGTATTATTTGTGCAATGGTATCGGTCAGTATTGGTAGTTCGTGGACGACTGCGGCAACGGTTGGTGTTGCACTAATTGGCGTAGCGAGTGGTTTAGGGTTGTCTCCTGAAATCACGGCGGGCGCAATTATATCCGGCGCTTATTTTGGCGATAAGATGTCGCCATTATCCGATACCACAAACTTAGCGCCTGCGGTTGCAGGTGCAGAGTTATTCGAACACATTCGTCATATGATCTGGACCACTGGACCCAGCATTATTATTGCCACGATCATTTTTGCCGCCATTGGTTTGTTCTCTTCGTCCTCTAATAGCGAAGAGACCATGATGGCAACGTTAAATTTAATTGACGCACACTTTAATATTGGAATTGTCAGTTTAATTCCTTTAATTGTTGTTTTAGTGCTCGCCTACAAACGCATGCCTGCTTTTCCAACTATTATGATCGGCGCATTAGTGGGTGGTTTGTTCGCTGTGTTTACACAAGATAAAGCGATAGCGTCATTCGTTGGCGTTCAAACCTCACCATCGATTGCAAATTATGTCGATGCCGTTTGGCGAGCGTTATTTGATGGCTACGTGATTGAAACGACCAATCAGTCAGTCAACAGTTTATTGTCTCGTGGTGGCATGAGCAGCATGTTGAATACTGTTTGGTTAATATTGTGTGCGTTAACTTTTGGCGCAGTAATGGAGCATACTTTTCTACTACAACGTTTGGTGACTTCCGCATTAAAAATGATTCACTCTACTGGTTCTTTGGTCGTGACCGTTGTGTTGACCTGTATCGGAGTCAATGTTTTAGCCGCCGATCAATACATTGCAATTGTGTTACCCGGAAGAATGTTTAAAGCAGAGTTTAATGCACGTAAATTGGCGAGTAAAAACCTATCAAGAACGCTAGAAGATTCTGCCACTATAACGTCGCCGCTTATTCCATGGAACACCTGCGGAGTTTACATGTCTGGTACGTTGCAAGTTGCGACATTAGCTTACTTGCCGTTCTGCTTTTTCAATTTGATCAACCCGGTGTTATCGATCATTTACGGGGTGTATAATTTTAAAATTGAAAAGCTCGAAGAGTCAGAAGCAGTCCAATAAAGGTAGGTGTCATATGAGCAGAAGTTTCCATACATTACTGGGGAATTCCCAAAAACTGGATGGCGGTGCGATGTTTGGTAACGCGCCGAAAGCTATGTGGCAAAAATGGGTTGAAGTCGACAGCGAGAATCGAATTGACCTTTGCTGTCGCACACTGCTAATTAAAGAAGGTGATCGAAATATATTATTGGAAACAGGGATCGGTGCTTTCTTTGAACCTAAGTTTAAAGACCGATTTGGTGTTGTCGAGTCCAGTCACATCTTGCTAGAAGAATTAAACGCTCACGGACTGTCGCATGAAGATATCGACATCGTTGTTTTATCTCACTTACATTTCGATCATGCAGGCGGCTTATTGTCGTCGTTTGAACAAGGAGAATCTCCAAAGCTGCTGTTTCCAAACGCAAAATATTTAGTAGGGAAAGCGCATTGGGACAGAGCCAATAATCCTCATTTCCGAGACAAGGCGTCTTTTTTGCCCGATCTAAACAAGCAACTGGAAGAGTCTGGTCGCTTGGTGTTAATCGATCAGTCATCGTCTGATCTGCTTGGCGATGATTATAAATTCCATTGGAGTGATGGACACACGCCCGGCATGATGCTGACAGAAGTGAAAACATCTCATGGTCCAATGGTATTTGCTGCTGATCTCATTCCTGGCAGTGCATGGGTCCACCTCCCGATTACCATGGGATACGACCGGTATCCCGAGCATTTAATTGAAGAAAAACAAGATTTACTCAGTGATTTAGAAGCCCGTAATGGTTGGATTTACTTTACTCATGATTCTCAAATTGCTTGTGGTAAAGTCGATCGTGATGAGCGAGGGAAATTTAAAGTGTCGGACACTCAAGAGAAATTGAGCGATTGGCATTAAGTATTTCGCTTGCGCATGCTGCGGCATGGTGTACAGTTATTAGTGGATAGTTAAGAAAGACGTGTTATAAAACAAGCGATTCATTAACTCATAACGAACTAATCGATTATTTGCTACGGGGGCGTCATGTTTAAAGAAATGTATTACCACGATGATCTTGAAAACTTGGCAGAGGAAATTGTTTTCGAGCAAATTCATGAGATCATTCAAGAAGGCGAGCCCGAGTTCAAACAAAATGATGTCACGATTCAAGATATCGCCGCAATAGCTTTGAATAACATGCCAGCCAAGTACGTCAGCAATTTTCTCGAAAAGCAAAATCCTGGACCTAATTTACTCGAAGAAGTAAAAGACTTGAAAAAGTACGCACGACGTCAGGTATTGAAAGCCATCAAAAAAGTTAATTCGAACCCGCACGACTGATAGTATGACAAACTCCTCAATTGAGCATCGCCGTAATTTATGCGGCGTTGAATGCAGTATTTTAGAAATTAATGCTCAACAAACTGACACTCTGGTTTTGTTGCACGGTTGGCTCGATAACCTGGGGACTTTTGAACCACTAATACAGCACTTAACGGAGTACCGAATCATTGCGGTGGATTTTCCCGGGCATGGCCAATCAGGTCATTTGCCAGAGGGAATGGCGTACCATTTTCTTGATTTGGTTTATGTTATTCAGGATCTTTTCAAGCAATTTAACCTGTCACAAGCTTCGATAATTGGACATTCTATGGGAGGTGCGGCTGCAACTTTGTTTGCGTCAGTGTCCGACCAATTGAAATCGCTGGTGCTACTCGAAGCGCTAGGTCCATTAACAGTAACGCACGATAAAACATTAGAGTTAATGCGAACCTCTTTAAAGGAGCGAGCTGCTGTCGAGTCGAAACAGAGAAGAATATTCCCAAACATAGATTCAGCAATTGAGTTGCGGGCGAACCACTCTAAAATGACGGTTGAACAGGTACGTCCGATTGTTGTTCGAGGTCTCGAGGAATCGGGAGGGGGATATCGATGGTCGAGCGATCCACGACTTAGAATTGCCAGCATTAATCGGCTCACCGAAGTTCAGTTAAAACCAATGCTGGAAAACATTCAGTGTCCGTGTTTCTTAGTCGAAGCTGACGATGGCATTTTTGCTAATAACGAATTAATTCAGCAGCGAAAAACCTTGTTCCCCAATCTTTCTATTGAGCAACTGACCGGCGGGCATCACGTTCACCTGGAACAGCCAGAAAAAGTTGCGTCTGCAATAAAAGGTTTTTTACAGCAAAATAAATAAATGTTGATGGTAAGCGACAAAGCAATTGGTTAATTTTCTAACTCAAAATATTGGACAATAACTGTCGGACGTTATCAGGTTCGAAAGGTTTATCGCAGATCGCTGAAACGCCCACTTGTTCAATGTTATTTAAAACTGCTCGATTTTGTTCACTGGTAACCATTAGAACCGGTATATGAGCAATGATCTCATTACTTCTTACATATTCAACGAGTGCTTTTCCATCCACTTCTGGCATGTTGTAGTCCGACACAATCAGGTCAAAGTCATGTGTTTGACTTAGAATGTCGATGGCTGATTTTCCATCATCCGCTTCGGTGATGTGGTTGACTCCCAGACCATGCAGTGTTTTGCAGATGAAACGACGAGCGAGCTTGGAGTCGTCGACCACCAACACTCTGAGTGTGGTGGGATCGTAATTGTCGAGATCGAGTTCCTCTGGCTCAAGAAATTGCAGGGTGTTTTTTAATGCAGTTACTAAAGAATCGAATTTAAAGGGTTTGGGTAATATTGCGACAACCCCAGCCTGTTTAATGGGATCAATTCGACCAAATTTAATCTCAGACGACACCAACATAAAGGGCACCTGATGATTGGATTTCTCTGATCGTAAGTGATTAAGAACCTCAAGTGCCGTCATATCTTCAAAATACAGACTACTGATAACTAAATCTGGCTTAGAGTTTTCAAGATATCGAATGGCAGATTCACCTGAGCTGACCAGATCAACTTTGTCCACGCCGGCTTCGGATAGCTGATGGATGATCACTTTTTGCTGCATAGCAGAAGGCTCAATTAACAATATGGTTAGATCCGCTATCTCTAACTTCGTCACTCGGTCATCTCCGCTAATCTCATGCTCTAATTGTAGGTCACGATTCAAATCCTGCCATTTCGATTGTTTTGTCGATAATTTAAACAACAACTGATTGAGGATTAGCCAGCAAAGGTATAACTGGTAAAAATTGGTCGGACTAGTTCTTTTCTAAATATGCTTCAACTGGTAGCATTGCAGGAATAATTAAAAAGAATATACCTGCCCAACGTCAGGCTGCACTGTAGACAGGAGAACCCAATGGAAAAAGTCTGGTTGAAACAGTACCCAGAAGGTGTCAATCCAGAAATCGACCTGGAGCAATATCAGTCTATTGCTCACATTTTTAATGAAAGCGTCGAGAAATTTGCTGATAAACCAGCCTTTACTAACTTAGGTGTAACACTGACCTTCGCCGACCTCGATCGAGAGTCAGCGAATTTTGCGAGCTACCTTCAGCACGACCTGGGTCTGCCCAAGGGTTCTCGAGTGGCGATTATGATGCCGAATCTGTTGCAATACCCAATTGCCATTTTTGGCGTGCTGCGTGCGGGTATGACTGTGGTTAACGTTAATCCTCTGTACACACCACGAGAACTTAAACATCAATTGAACGACTCGCAAGCCACAACCATTGTGATAGTCGAAAACTTCGCAAAAACTTTGCAAGACGTTATTCACGACACACCCGTAAAAAATGTAGTGCTGACCGGGATTGGCGATTGTTGCGGTTGGTTCAAGCGCACACTGGTCAATTTTGTTGTTCGCAAAGTTAAGAAGATGGTCCCGAACTATCAACTGTCTAAGTTCATCTGGTTCAACGACGCCATAGCGAAAGGCAGTAAAAAAACATTTGAACCAGCAAATGTTACGGCAGATGACATAGCTTTTTTACAATACACCGGAGGAACAACAGGTGTTGCGAAAGGTGCGGTGTTGCTGCATCGAAATATGGTGGCCAATATTCAACAGGCGTCGGCCTGGTTGAGCCCAGTCTTAGAAGAAGGCAAAGAAATTATCATTACTGCATTGCCTCTTTATCATATCTTTTCGCTTACCGCGAACTGCATGACCTTTATGAAACACGGTGGTTTAAATGTTTTGATCACGAATCCTCGTGACATGGAAGGTTTTGTAAAAGAAATTTCGAAATTTAAATTCACCGCTATCACAGGTGTGAATACACTATTCAATGGTTTATTGAATTGCAGCAATTTTGCTCAGCTCGATTTTTCACATTTAAAAATGACGCTAGGCGGTGGTATGGCGGTTCAAGAAGCGGTTGCCAAAAAATGGGCTAAAGTGACTGGCAAGCCGTTACTTGAGGCTTACGGTTTAACTGAAACTGCGCCTGCGGTAACGATCAATCCGATGAACTTAAGTGAGTACAATGGCACCATTGGTTTACCAGTGCCATCGACGGATGTCGAAGTTCGCGATGAAAAAGGAAAAGCGTTAGGTTTTGATGAACCTGGTGAGCTTTGGGTAAAAGGTCCGCAAGTTATGGCCGGTTATCTAGGTCGACCAGAGGAAACGGCTAAAGTTTTAAAAGATGGGTGGCTTTCAACCGGTGATGTCGCAGTGATGACAGAAGATGGCTTCTTAAAAATTGTCGATCGTAAAAAAGATATGATTTTAGTGTCAGGATTCAATGTTTATCCCAACGAAATAGAAGATGTTGTTGCATCACACCCTGGAGTGTTAGAAGTCGCCGCCGTTGGAGTTCCAAACGAATCGAGTGGTGAGATTGTAAAAATATTCGTTGTTAAAAAAGATAAAAATTTAAATGAAGACGATCTAAAAGCGTATTGCAAACAAAACTTAACCGGATACAAAGTTCCTAAGTTAGTGGAGTTCCGCGACGAACTGCCAAAAACTAATGTTGGTAAGATACTTCGACGTGAGTTGCGAGACGAAAAAGCTTAATAACCCTTAGCGAAAAGAGTCATTGATTTAAGTGACTCTTTATTATCAAAGATTGCTTTGATAATAGGTTGTTTTGATAAAAGGTTCTTTTTATCAAAGATAGTTTGATACAAAGAATCTTTTAACTAAGATTTATTGAGAAAGAATTATTCAGCAGAAATTATTTAGAACAAATTATTTAGAGCAGCACTAAACCAATATCAGTCAATAAGCCTAAAAAAGCAGACATCATTTGTCCATACCGAATCTAGAATACAAGTGGATTACCACCACAGACGAACTAAAAGCACTTTCAACTCAGTGGGAAACAGGGGGATTTTTATGCGTTGATACTGAGTTTCATCGAGAAAAAACGTTTTACCCTCAACTCGCATTGTTGCAAGTTAATAGCGATGGACAAAACTTTTTAATTGAACCTGACATCGCAAAGCAAACACCTAAGTTTTTAGCTTTGTTTTCGAACGCAAGTATTACCAAAGTATTTCACTCAGCGTCTGAAGATTGTGAAGTATTGTATCGAGCTCTCGGTATTAAGATTAGCTCATTATTTGATACTCAAATCGCTGCCGCTTACCTTGGCTCTAGAAATGGCATAGGGTACGCAGCACTCGTCACAGAACTTACCGGTACTGAACTTGCAAAAGGTGAAACTCGTTCTGACTGGATGATACGTCCTTTGTCAAATCAACAAGAGGTGTACGCCGCAGCAGATGTTCATTATCTTCGTGATATTTTTATCGCTCAACAAAAACTCATTCAGCAACAACCACATTTGATAGCTTGGATAGATGAAGACTCTGACGCTACTGCGCAGCGTGTCGATGATTTAGATAATATTGAAGACGCTTACTTAGATATAAAAAATGGATGGAAACTTAACAAGCAGCAACTTATAAGATTAAACGCCCTTTGCCAATGGCGAGAAAAAATTGCTCGTCAATCCGATCGTCCAAAACCTTTTGTGTTGCGCAATGAAGTAATATTTGAGCTTGCCGAAAAAGGGCTTGTTGAAAAAGGAGGTGTTGAAAAAGAGCGCGCTGACAACAGTCGCGTTGGTGATTCGTCAAAAGAGTCGGTATCCAAACTCAGTCTGCCTTTTATCAAAGGTTGGCATCCAGCGTCTTTACGTCGTCATGGAACAGCACTTCTGGAATTGCTCGCTCAGTTGGATTACGAGCAAGACGAATTAACACAACCGTTAAGCCCAGAGTTTTGGCAGAAATTAACCGCGAAAATGCAAAATATAAAAGCAGCCATTGAGCAAGTGGCTAATCAACTCAATATTCCTTCCGACGTTATTTGCAGCCGAAAATTGCAACGTCAATATGTTGCTTATTTACTCAACGATAAAAACCAAAAGCCGAGAGGTTGGACAAAAAGTCGAGAACAGCATATCGGGCCTGTGATAAAATCCGTTATCGAATGAATATTTGATAGTTTGAGTGAGCTCTTGTTTGACTGAAACCTAGTTAGAGCAAACTTTTGTTTGAGAAGGCCCTTGTGTAAGAAGGCTCTTGTGTAAGACGACCCTTGTTTAAGAAGACCCCTGTTTGAGAAGATCCCAGATGCTTTGTTTTGTATATCGCAGTAAAAAGAAAGATGAAATGTACTTATACGTTTTGAAGAGAGACGACTTTAGTAAAGTGCCAGACAACTTATTGAAACTCTTTGGTCAGCCAGAATACGCTCTATCTCTCGACCTGGCAAAGCGTACTAAGCTTGCACGCGAAGATATTCAACAGGTGAAGCAGAAGTTGGAAGATGACGGTTTTTATCTTCAAATGCCTCCGCCTGTCGAAAAGCTTAAGCTGTCGCCAAAGGATTAAACCTTCGATGCAACCTAAGAACTCTCAAACACTCGCCGAATTGGCTCAGCAGTTGACCAAAGTGGTGTGTGTCGGACGTAATTATGCCGCTCATGCTGCCGAGCTAAATAACCCGGTTCCAGATGAACCTGTTTTGTTTATTAAACCTTCCAGCGCAGTGGTTCCTTGGAGCAAACAAGTTGCTATTCCTTGTGACAGAGGCGAGTGTCATCACGAACTGGAGTTGGCATTTTTAATTGGTCAGCGTCTGACGAAAGCAAGTCGCGACGATTGCTTAAACGCCATAGCAGGAGTCACACTTGCGTTAGATTTAACTTTGCGAGAAGAACAATCCAAGCTCAAGCAACAAGGCAAGCCTTGGGAGTTAGCCAAAGCATTTGATGGCGCCTGCCCAATTGCTGCTTGGGAACCTCTTGATAATATTCTCTCTTGCAGTAAGGGAGAGGCTAACTCAAGTGATTTGGACTTGAGTTGTTTGGCTGAAGTTAGTATCGAGTTAAAAGTTAATGATAAGTTATGCCAGGCAGGCCAAGTAAGGGATATGATTTGGCAACCGCTGGATCTAATCGCGCATATTTCACAATTTTTTACCCTGAATCCGGGTGATGTTGTACTCACAGGCACGCCGGCCGGAGTTTCATCTATGGAATTGGGAGACAAGTTAAGTGCATCGTTAAACGGACAAGTGGTTATTGAGTCGGAAGTCGTCTATGCCTAAGCAACCTTTTTGGAAAACTACACCCCTCGAAGCTATGACGGACGAGCAATGGGAATCGCTCTGTGACGGTTGTGGAAAATGTTGCGTGTACAAGATTGAAGATGAAGACGGTGAGCTTTATCAAACTGACGTCTGCTGTCAATACTTCAACGCCGACACCTGTCAGTGCAGCGATTATGAAAACCGCCTCACATTAGTTCCAGACTGCATACAGGTAACGCCGAAAGGCGCGAAAGAGTATGAGTGGCTCCCCAATACTTGCGCTTACAAACTCCTTGCCCATGGTCGCGATTTACCCAGCTGGCATCCTTTGGTCAGTGGCGATCCGCAATCGGTCCATAATGAAAATCGTTCAGCGCGCAACAAAGTTATTTCCGAAAAACGAGCAGGGGATCTCGAAGACCACGTGATCGCAATACTGATTCCAGATGATCCGGACAGTGATCCTTTATCCGATTTCGAGGCTGACATTAATCCTGATAATCCGTCGAACCAAGCGTCAAAAAACAGTAAAAAATAGCCATTTTGGATATTAAAGCAATTTCTTGATTTTTAAGCTAAACTACTGAAACTATGCATATAAAATCAAAAATGGCGATTGTTCTATGATGGTTTGGCTTAGGCGGCAAAGTCTCGGTGTTCTCCAATCGGCGGTACTTGGCCTGTTCATCTTTTGTTGCGGACTGGTAACCGCAGCAGAGTCCAAAACTCCTCCTGATAAGTCCGATGTTCGATTGCTAATCGACATATCGGGCAGTATGAAGCAAAACGATCCCAATAACCTTCGGATTCCTGCATTACGTTTGGTCACCAATTTAATGCCCAAAGGTTCCGATGCGGGTGTCTGGGCGTTTGGACGCTACATCAATATGTTAGTGCCCTTGAAACCGGTTGATGCTGAGTGGCAACAAAATGCCACTGAAGCAGCAGGAAAAATAAACTCGGCAGGTTTGTTCACGAATATTGGCGATGCCATGGCAAAGTCTAGCTGGGACTGGAACAGCCCAGCGTCTGACGAATCGAGAAGTATGATTTTGTTGACCGATGGCATGGTGGACATTTCTAAGGACCCTAAGGTCAATGCCAAAGAACGACAACGCATATTAAACGATATTCTTCCCCGGCTGAAAAATGCTGGCGTTACCATTCACACTATTGCTCTGTCTGAGCAAGCGGATAAAGAACTCTTGCAAACCCTGGCGAATGAGACCGATGGATGGTTTCGAGCGGTCAGTAATGCCGATGAACTGCAAAAAGTTTTTCTTAAAATTTTTGAACAAGCGACGCCTAGAGACTCGTTACCCATCGACAATAACCAATTCAAAGTCGACGGCAGCATTGACGAAATGACGTTATTAGTGTTCCGCGAACCAGGCAGTCCCGGAGCCAAGTTAATTGCTCCCACTGCTGAAACTATTAGCAAAGATACCGTGTCACAAAAAGTACGCTGGTTCGCCAGTAGCGCTTACGACTTGATAACGGTTACACAGCCTGCACCCGGTAACTGGCAAATTGATGCTGCCATCGATCCCGACAATCGCGTCATGGTGGTTTCAAAGCTTGGTTTAGCGGTTGAAGAATTGCCCAACAACGTGCTCGCGAATGAGCAAATATCATATTCGGTAACACTGAAAGAAGAGGGCGAGCCAATTACCAAGCCTGATTTTTTAAACTTGGTAGACGCCAAACTTGAAACCAAATATAGAGGCAAAGAAAACATAACGCCTTTGTTACGTGATGCTTCGAAAGGTAGTTTCCAACAAGTCTTTTTTGCTGGAGAAGAAGATGGTGTGTTGGAAATTAAGCTAGTGGTGAAAAGCCCTACGTTTGAGCGCAGTCGAACACACGCCATTAATATTTACGGCAATCCGGTAATGGCTGATTTAGAGCAGTCATTTGCAGTGGATAAACCTCACTTTATTCACTTGCGAGTCACCGAAGATGTCGTCGATATCGAAAATTTACGAGTGACCGGACAAATCACTTATCCCGATGAGACTAGCCAATTTATATCCATTGAAAACTGGCAACAGCCGGTAAAAATTGAGGCTCGACAATTTCCCGAAGGTGGTCTTTATCAAGTTGACATTAAAGCTGTGGGGCAATCGCGCACCGGTCGTCCATTTACCAGCGACATTCCTAAAATATCCTTTGAAGTAGAGCCGCTCGAAGGATTTGCTAAACCTGAGCCAGAGCCAGAAGTTAAAGAACCAGAGCCTGAGCCAGAACCAGAAATTAAAGAGCCAGAGCCTGAGGTGAAGGAACCTGAAGTTAAGGAGCCTGAGCCAGAACCAGAGAAAAAAGACCCTGAGCCAGAGCCAGAAGGAGCGCCGGTGAATTGGGCACTGTGGCTTTCTGTTGGATTAGTCGCGAACATTTTGTTAATTGTGTTGGGTTGGGTAATATGGCGAACCATTCGAAAGAAAACACAATCACAGTCCGATGAAATGGCTCAAGAGCTATTCTCAGATGACGAAGAAAATGAGGAAGTTGAATAATGGGTGAATCAGTGCTGCCGTGGCTGTTGGTCATTGAGATCATACTCCCATTTATCATATTAGCGTTGGTACTAACGGTGGTTCTTATTCGTGGCAAGTCACGTCTAAAAGATGCCATGCGAGAACTCATCATCAACGTGAAAGACAACGAACCAGTGCAAAAAGAATCCACACAAAGATTTTTGCACGAACAGCTTGGTATTAGCGAAGCTGAAACCGAAAAGTTATCGAATGCATTAATTAAAGAGCGAAAGTTTTTTATCCGTACCTTAGTCAGCAGCTTACTGAATAAAGATATCGAAGCGCTGGCAACTCTTGATGAGGAATTGTCTCGTTTAACAGAGCGTTATCACGCCCTAAAGCCTGCCAATACTGCAGCAACAGAAACCAGCGACAGTTATGAGGATGACGAGTCGAGCAGTGCGTTGCAGTCAGAAGTAGAATCGAAAGTTGCCGAAATAGAAGAACTTAAAGATAAAAACAAAGGTCTTCAGCAAGAGCTTCATATCACGATTACAACATTAAATAATATATTCTCAGAATACTCTTCGATGTTTGGTGAAGAAGTAACCAAAAAGGACATGTCGGTTGAACAAATACTGACGGCAATGGAGTCCTTTTCTGGTACCAAAAGTACCGAAAGCAGCAGCGAGCCTTTGGATATTTCTACTCCTCAAGAAGAAACTGAAACCGTCGATGATTTAGAATTTAACGATTCAGAGGCAGAAGACGAATCAAATAACGAATCAGAGTCGTCTCCATTGGATGCTCCACTTGAAGATGTTAACCCTGGTGGTGGAGATGATGAACCCAGTTGGGAAGATGCATTTGAAGAGTCTGGCGATGAAATGGACAAAGATAAGTCGTAATAAGCTTAATTTTTGTTCTACAAGCTGTTGAATTGGCTGATGTTTCACCACTATTTGCATAAAAAGAAAAAAACTAAAAAAGATTGTTGACACTAAAAATCGCTTTCACTATTATACGCGCTCCTCGCAAGGGGAGCCAACGCGGAGCGGTAGTTCAGCTGGTTAGAATACCGGCCTGTCACGCCGGGGGTCGCGGG
>JABXHY010000036.1 GCA_013373375.1 Gammaproteobacteria bacterium | reverse complement strand
TTTTTGAAAACCGTTTTATGCACGTACCTGAGATGTCTAGAATGGGTGCTGATATGAAAATTGAAGGAAATACAGCGTTTATTAAAGGCGTTGAAAACCTTAAAGGGGCTCAAGTTATGGCAACGGATCTAAGAGCGTCTGCTAGCTTGGTGCTGGCTGGACTGGTTGCAGAAGACGAAACAATTGTCGATCGAATCTATCATATCGATCGAGGGTATGAGTGTATCGAAGAAAAGCTTCAGTTAATGGGCGCAAAAATCCGTCGTATTCCGTCTTAGCGGTGATAACCTTTCGTTCCTTTAATCTTCAAGGCGAAAGCAAACTCTTAAATAAAGCCTGCAGTTGAAATTGATTTTCGATATTAAACGGCAGGTTTTTTTATTTTTTGATTCAAGCTTTGGGGAGACTCACCGAACACAATTACTGGGGAGACTCGCCGAACACAACCGTCACTTTGAGAGGTTGTTTTTCCCTGTATATCTCGAAATTCACGCTGTCTCCTGGACGAGTTCGTGACATTAACTGCACTACAAAGTTAAAGGAGTGAATGGTTTTGCCATTTATTTTTGATACGAAATCGCCTTTCTGCAATCCAGCTATATCGGCCGGCCCGTTTGGCTCAACTTCAGTGACCAAAAAACCAATACCATTTTCGATGTTATCGGGTGCATAAACTTCGTGACCTCTTTCATTCAAACGGCTACCTGTAAACCCTGCCCACCCCCGGTTGATTTTGCCATCATCCATAAGGTCTTCAACGATGTACTGAACCACTGGATAGGGGATACTGAAACCAATGCCCGTTTGTGCGGCTGACTGCCCTTGAGCTGCCAGTTGTTGCGCGGTTATTCCGATAATTTCACCGTAGGCATTTATGAGTGCTCCACCCGAATTACCGGGATGAATCGCCGCATCAATTTGATAAAAGGGTAAATCGAGTTGAGTTGAGCGAGTAGCGGAAACGATTCCCATGGTAACAGTCTGATCGAATTGTCCGTATGGGTTACCCACTGCGAAGACCACATCTCCGGTTCTTACTTCGCGATCAATGTTAACAATTGGCGTCGGTAAGTTATCGAGATCGATAAATAACAAGGCAAGGTCAGTAAAAGGGTCGCTTCCAATTACGGTGGCGATTTTTTGTCGACCATCTGAGAGTTGCACTTTGATACTTTTAGCGTCTCGAATGACATGGTAATTAGTAACCACATATCCTCTTGAGTCGACTATAACGCCGGATCCGACACTCAATCCAACATTAACCAAATACTGATCTTCTATGCTGGTTGGGTTAGGATTTTTTTGTAGAGTTCCTTTTCCTACTGTTTGAATAAATACAACTGCCGGCGCTGAGCGTGAAATTGCAGTCGCATAACTGTTTGTCTGAAGCGCGGCTATATTTGTCTGATTTTCGACTGGTTGCTGTGGAGTGGGCACGAAAAGCCGGTGCGAAATCCACTGTCTCAGTGACACGCTTGCGCCAGATTCTGACCATAGCAGCAAATAAAAAAATGCTACAGCCACACCTGCGAGTATATATTTAATCCAATAAGTCACTGATTTTATTACCTTATCATTGTCGCCCACTATGGTAACTAAAAACTGAGCAATCGCCTATCAATAAAAGTTTGTTTTTACCGAATCACGACCAGAAACTGTTCATTATTACGAGTGACTCGTAATGGTAACGAGCGGCCAATCGAGGTCATAAGCTTGTCGAGATCGTCGAAGCTTGTCACTCTATACCGACCAACGCCCTCTATCTTGTCACCTGCCCTGAGGCCGTAATAACTTGCTCTCGAACGGCGATCAACGTTTAACACTTCTAAAGCGGCTTGCTCGCTAGGCACTCCTTTACGCTCACCCAGCTCAATACCAGTAAGTAATGGATGGAAAGCTTCACCTTGCTTTATATCAAGCTTTGGTTCGTCTAAAGTCAGTGACACCGATTTAGTTTTATTGTCACGAATCAACTCAAGTGTAATTTTGCTTCCTGCAGGGAGTAGACCCTCTTGGTTAAGAAGGTCAGAAGGTGTTTTAAGACGTCTTCCATTAACTTCGGTAATGATGTCAGTGGTTTGAATGCCGGCTCTTGCCGCTGATGATTCCGGACTTACCTCAGTAACCACAACCCCTTGATTATCTTTTACCCCCAGCGCTCGAGCAAGAGAAGGTGTGAGTTCTTGCACGGATACGCCAATTAGTCCACGACGAACTTCGCCATAGTCAATCAGTTGCTGGGTGATGGTTTGCGCCAGGTTAATGGGTATTGCAAAACCTATCCCAATATTGCCTTTAGGTCCCAAAATAGCTGTATTGATGCCAATCAGCTCTCCTTTTAAATTGACCAGGGCACCGCCTGAATTACCAGGGTTAATCGCGGCATCTGTTTGTATAAAGTCTTCATATTGTTCAATGCCGAGCCCAGAACGGCCCTTCGCACTAACAATTCCAGAAGTTACACTGTGCCCAAGGCTAAAAGGGTTACCAATTGCAACCACAAAGTCACCTACGCGCAAAGCATCCGAATTACCAAGTGGAAGGGCGGTTAAATTGTCCGCTGCTACTTTGAGCACCGCGACATCGGTTTTTTCATCCCACCCAACAATTTCAGCCGCAAATTCTCGTCCATCTTCCAGGGTAATCTGCACTTCATCAGCACCATTTATAACATGATGATTGGTCAGGATAAGACCTTTGTTCGCGTCTATGATAACGCCTGAACCTAAGCTGTTGGTCTGCCTTTGACGCGGACCTGGAACCAGAAATCCAAAAACAGGATCACGCATAAAAGGCGTTTCTATAGTAGCCGTAGTAGCAATATTCACGACAGCAGGGTTCGCTTTTTCAAGCATAGGGGCAAGAGTGGGTAATGGAGTTGAGTCTACTTGCGCAGGTAAGCGTGCTTGAATACTAAAACTGGCGGCGAGCACTCCAATTAGCGTGAGCCAGCGACTTAGACTTTTGATGACACTTGCCATTTTTTAACTCCTCGACTTTTGGTTCCACGAGCTGAGTTCCGGAACGTTAAGAAATAAAAAACATTGAGGGTTATTGTTGGGTTGGATTTTGATAATACAACAGTCAAATGAAAGGGATTTTGAAACAAAAAAGCCCTCAAAATGTGAGGGCTTTAACCACTTTAATTAGAAGATATGGCAATTAAGTTTTTACATTTTCCATGTTGAGACTATTGTGGTTGATAACGCCATTTTCTTTTATCGCATAATCGAGGGGAGCTTGACCCTTTTTGCTTTCAGAAGAAGGCTTCTTGTCTTCTAACTGAATAATATCCGCTGTGCTCGACTCTTCTTTAGATTCTTCTTCATCTATCGTCTCTTGGTTTCGATAGTCGTGAGCCCGATATAAATTCTCATCGCTGAAAGTGTCTTCACCATTAAACTCTTCTGGCTCTGAAGTCGGCACTGCAATAGAAGGCTTGTTTTCGAGAGCTCTCTTGAATACTTGGGCATTGCCAAGAGATTCAGAACTTTGCGCCATGTATTGATAAAGCTTTTCGTAGTCGTCGGTAACTTTAGAAAATAGGTTAGCGGAGCGTTCAAAATGATGATTTATTTTTTGCTGATAACTTTGAAGCTGCGATTCTTTTTCCACGATGACACTTTCTAGCTCATCAATTTTCTGTTGTGCTGGAGATTGTTTTTTTCCAGCCGAATATGCGAACGCCGTCGCCCCGACAAAAACAATCAGTAGTATCACCCATTCCATCTATATCTCCCCTTGAAATGCTGCATTAATTCTATAATAGCTAAAGTTTCATTGTATTACGAACGCTGAATGCAGAAAAAGTGCAATTGAAATAACTTTTTTCGTTCCATTTGTTAACTTACTCAGTTTCCGCACAATTGGAGCAATTTAAAGTAACTCTTTAGTTTTTATTGGAATATAGGTCACAAACCATTGCCCTGAAAAATGGCTTACTTATCCAGCTGGACACTGATTTAAGTGGCTTCAAAGCATTAACCCAAAAAGTCTACCTGGGTGAAAAAGTCGTAGTAATAATTGATGTGATTGGCGACTCTTTGGTTTGTGTCTGGTCAAAAAAAATGAGAAAATTCAATCACTTTTAATAAAGTCCAATACGCTATGACAACTCCAGCTAATTCGGAAAATATTACAATCGACGGTCCAGTCGGAGATATTGAAGCTTTAATTGAGTACCCAGAGGCTTCCGAAGACAGAAATATCATTGCCATTTGTTGCCATCCCCACCCTCAGCATGGCGGTGCCATGTCTAATAAAGTGATTTATACCGTTGCTCGGGCGCAGTTAGCTTTGGGAGCTACAGCTCTTAGATTTAACTTTCGAGGTGTCGGTAAAAGTATGGGGCATTATGCTGATGGCATTGGGGAAATGGAGGACTTAAGAGCCGTTCTAAACTGGGTCGGGGAAACCTTTCCAGGGCACACGCTTTGGCTTTCAGGATTTTCCTTTGGTGCCTGGATATCGACCATGGTTGCTCATGAATACGCGATAGAGCAATTGATCTCAATAGCGCCTCCGGTAGAGAGGGGATACTTTGAAAACATGACACATCCTCAATGCTCCTGGTTAGCGCTAATGGGCGATGCCGACGAAGTCGTCAGCTTTAAAGAGACTGAGCAATGGATTGAAACTCTTAACCCGAAACCAGAGTGGATAGTAATGAAAGATGCAGGACATTTTTTCCACTCACGATTAGTCGAGCTTAGAGAAATACTTGAGCAAACACTTGCAAAAAAAATCGACTAATCAATTTTCTCATCTACGGGAACATCTACGCTAACGTTAAATTATGACTCCGCTAGAAAAATATAAACAAGATCTTTTACGAGAAGATTTTCAGCATGATCCAGCGCAAGAAGAAGCTGTTAAATTGCTTGAAAATCTTTTTCAACGATTAGTTGAACGGCAAAAATCTTCGACGTCATTAATAGGTAAAATCAAGTCGTCCCTCAATTCTATTTTAAAAGGAGCTGAGCCAACTAAAGGGCTTTATTTTTGGGGCGGCGTAGGTCGAGGTAAAACTTACCTTGTGGATACGTTTTTTGATTGTCTGCCTTTCAAACAGAAGCAGCGACTGCACTTTCACAGATTCATGCACGAAGTGCATCAGCGTCTTAAAGCTCTAAAAGGGGAGTCGAACCCTTTAGATAAAATTGCCGAAGATATGGCTCAAAATACTTTTGTCATATGTTTTGATGAGTTTTTTGTGAGTGATATTACCGATGCAATGATACTAGCAGGATTATTCAAGTCATTATTTGCGAAAGGAGTTTGCCTGGTTGCTACTTCAAATATTCCTCCGGAAAAACTTTATTGGAATGGATTACAACGAGCCAGATTTTTACCTGCAATTGATCTGATTATAAAGCATACACAGGTAGTAAATGTTGATGGTGGAATTGATTATCGATTAAGAACTTTAGAGCAAGCGGAAATATATCATTTCCCTATGGATCAACAGGCTCTCGATAATCTGAATTTTAGTTTTGATCACCTAGCAACTGAAGTGGTTGAAGACGGCGCACAGATAATAGTTGAAAACAGATCGATTAAGACTGTTCGGTTAGGAGAGGGTGTAGTTTGGTTTGATTTTGATGAAATCTGTAATACACCGAGAAGTCACAGTGACTATATCGAATTGTCGCGTTGTTATCACTCAGTTTTGATCAGCGATCTTTACGAAATGAATAATGATAAAAATGACGCGATGAGACGTTTTATCAGCCTAGTCGATGAGTTTTATGAAAGAAACGTGAAGCTCATTATCGCTGCGGAAATAGCGATGAAAGAAATTTATACTGGAACAGGGCTAGCCTTTGAGTTCAAGAGAACCCTCTCTCGACTGCAAGAAATGCAATCGAGAGACTATTTGGCTCAACCTCATTTACCTTAAGTTTTTAAAAAAATTTCACGTGACGTTGTAAAATGTGAAAACTCAATTTTGCAGTTTGAGGAATGCTAGGTAATAGAGCCGAACGCGTGCAGTGGGATGCGATTGTTATCTGCAACACTTTTCATGACATCTATTTGCTGTTCAGTTTCGATATCAGCAAGTACTAAAATTGCGTCGTCATTGAGTTTAGATTCGAGTTTTTCAACTAGGACGCTATGCTCACTAACTCCTATCATGGAAGCTGACCAGGTTCCTAGTGCTGCACCTCCTGCCGCCATTGCCGCAAGAGCGCTACCACCTAAAGCAACACCTGCAGGCGGAAAAGCTGTAACCACTAACCCTGCAAGTAGTCCGGTCGCTCCACCCAGTGCAGCTCCTCGTTTTGCAGCATTTTGAATATCACTAACTTCTGTTAATTCTGCTTCTGGCAGGTTTGCGACGGCAAGTGTTTCTGGTTGTCCTACAACGCCAATTTGATCTTGTGTAACATGATTTTCCATCAAGTCGTGAACGACGCTCGTAGCGGTATTTATATCGTGCGTGATGAAGTAGGTATTACTTGTATGACGGTTAGATTCTGTAGCAGTTATACTACTTGTTTGCGATACTGACATATTACCTCCTGTTTTTTACGCCTATTTAATTGTAACGTTTGCTTTTTGGCATCGGATGCAGGTCAATAACGCTGTCGAGGATATGTATAGGATTTTGTTCAATGTTTGACTACAAGGTAGCGGTGCTAGGGCCCGGATCGACAGGTTGCTTTCTCGCTGGAATACTCGACAGTGCTGGGTGTAATGTTACTTTAATTGGACGAGAAGAGCGTTGTTTCTGCCTTCAACAACGCCTGCCACTGACCATCGATAGCTTTACGGGATATCAACACAGCTTTACACCAAAACTAATGGTTTCACCTGCTAATCAAGGAACACTGAAACCAGATCATGAATCGAAACATAAAGTTGTGGAAAGAAGTAATGAAGTGTTTGATTTGATTTTTGTGATGGTGAAGGCGCATCAACTGAAAGATGTGATTCCTGCTTTAGCGCAACTTAGCCATTTAAAAACAGAGATAGTTCTGATGCAAAATGGAATTGGCAGTGATGCAATCATTCGCGACAAGCTGCCTGGGTTAGTTCTATTGAAGGGGATAACCCAGTTTAATGTCGTTAATCACAAAGACGGTATTTATCACAAAGCTACCGAAGGTGACTTTTGGATCGAATCTAGCCAAATGACATCGGAGTTATCAGCACTTAAATATCAGGATACGAAGTTGGTGAGTGTTGATGATATTGAATCAATTATCAATGGTAAGTTATTACTTAATTTAAATAATGCTTTGAACGCAATTGTTGATATCCCGATTAAACAGCAGCTGCAACAGCGCAGACTCAGAAAGATACTAGCTGCAGTAATGGAAGAGTGGTTGTTGATTTGTCGTAAAAATAATGTGTCAGTTGGTCAGCTCACCTCTGTATCTCCAAGTATCGTACCGAAAATTTTGAGACTTCCTAATTTTCTTTTTAATTTAGTTGCACAAAAAATGATAGCTATTGATCCATCTGCACGATCTTCAATGTGGGATGACATAGAGTCTAATCGCAAAACAGAAGTGGAATATATAAATCACGCGGTGGTAAAACTTGGTGAGAAAGCGAAGCTAACAGCTCCAGTGAACAGCTACATTGTCGATTGTATTCACCAATTGGAACAAAAAGGGCGCAACGGTGTAGATACGTCGACTATGTTAAAACAACTCGCAACACTTTCTGGAACAAACTGAACCTTTTGTGAGCCATAGTGTACAAAGTTATCGGAGCTTCTAATATCTTAAGGTTAACGTATAATAAGTTCATAGGTTCTATTTATTTCGTCAATTTAAATACAGAGAGCGCATGAAAAATATCATTCTAAGTGTTTTAGTAACACTATCGTTATGCGGCACCGATTTGCAAGCTGCTACGGATTTAGTTGACAACCCTTACTCTTGCTCAAGTGCGACTAAGCTCGGTTATCACGTAAAATGGAGTGGTGCGCAAAACGGGGCAACTTTCAGCGAGCGAGGTGGAAAGTACTGGGCATTTATTGGTCAAGGTATTCGGTTTTATATGCAGACTCGATATCGAAAAAGTATTGGTGAATTAATTTTTTATCATCAGGCTACCGACATCGATTACACCCCAGACAATGAATATCAGTTACAATTTGATAGCAAATCTAGCCAAAAAGACTATGCAACCTTGCAATTGGACGACCCTTGGTTTGAGGGTATGACATTTGTCGACAGTGGCTCCGTTACCTTTAAGACTAAAACACTTCGACCCACTGACGAGCCTTGTTTAGAAGGCCATGGAAATTTCACGGTAAGAGACAGCAATAACAAATCCGTTAATGTCCAACTTGTTTTCGCCCTTGATGTATCAGGAAAAAAGTACCGAAACTAATAACAGCAGACCGCTCTTGCACTTTAGCTTAAGGTTGAATCACGTGTTGATGCCAGTCTGAACCATTCATTTCAAATACTAAGCGATGGTGCAATCGGTGTTCCAGTCCCTGCCAAAACTCGATCCGATTTGCTTTAATTCGATACCCACCCCAGTGTGCCGGTCGATCGATAGTCTTATTTTTGTGCTCATCAACGATTTTTTCGTAATTTTCTTTTAATTGATTAAAAGAACTGATGGCTTGACTCTGTTTAGAGCAAATTGCTGCAAGTTGACTGCCACGAGGGCGAGAATGAAAATATTGATCGGACTGTTCATTGGGGACTTTGGAGACCACGCCAGAAATACGAACTTGTCTTTGACGCGTTTTCCACCAAAAATTCGCGCAAATATTCGGGTTATTGGCGAGATCATTCCCTTTATTGGAGTTGTAATTGGTATAGAACACAAATCCTTGCTCGTCATATTCTTTAAGGAAAACGACTCTGACGGAAGGTTCTTGTTTGGCGTTAACAGTTGCAATACTCATTCCGTGATGATAATCCGGATCGTCCGTTTTGGCTTGGTCAAACCATAATGTAAATAACTCTAATGGCTCTTTATACTGCTTGTTATTGAGTTCCATTGTGTCTCCTTAAATTCGAATCATAATTTAATGTTTATGCTCATGTTTGTCATGGGCATTATCGGAGTTGTCACTACTTTGTTTTTCAACAGATTCTATATTTTGATTTGAATGATGTTCGTGCTGTTGATGTTTTATTGCTGTGTAAAGAGAGTAGCTGCCAATTGCAAATAAGCTAAATGCAAGTATGTAGCGCATAACTGGACGTTTTAAAAACTTAGCCATGTGGGTAAAACCAATGCCCATTAAAACGAGCGGGAGCATTGTTCCAATTCCGAAAAACAACATGAATATGGCACTTGAATTTATGTTTTCAAGAGATAAAGCAACGCCGACAGCAGCATATACGAGACCACAAGGAATCAGTCCCCAGATCATCCCGGTCAACAAGCCTTGAACATAAGATTTATTAGGATCAAGCCTTTTCGTTAATGGCTGAACGCGCCGCCATATATACTTGCCAGCAATCTCAATCTTCGTAAAACCAGGGAATAAGCCTAAAAGGTATAGACCGGTTACGATCATTATTGATGCAGCTAAAATTCGCAAAAACTTTAATAAACCAAGTTGAGTCCCAAGCTCGCCAAGCAAGCCTATTAAAACACCGAGTAACACATACGTTAGTATTCTTCCTAAGTTATAAGCGATAGTATTGAAGAAACTGCGCGTGAAAGACAGTCCCCTTTGATTCAAAGAAAACGATGTGATTATGGCACCACACATTCCAATGCAATGAAGGCTGCCACTAAGCCCCATAATGAATCCAAACACTATCGCTTCTAACATGTTTATTTATTTAACTCGTATTGTTGTTTGAAGCTTAAAAACAATTCAATAAAGTCACCTTGATTTCGATCAAGTGATGTGACTGGTAAGTAAAGGTCAGCACCGAGAAATAATTTAAGTTGGTGAAGTCTTGCTGCGAATACTCCTTTCAGGTCTGTCACTTTTAAGCCTTGTTGATCAATCCAATGATCCGCATCTTCTTGAAGTTGATTTACATCATCTCCACGAAATTGAGCTTCTAATAAAGCGACATGAAGTAAACTACGATACTCATGATAGAGTGACTTAGCCATTCTTAATGGAACATTTTCTATTATGGGAGTTAGGTTCCAAAGTTTTAGTCCCAGATAATAAAGTTCAGTTTTCCCTTGACCTTTATTCACAGCTAATGGGCGCAGGTCAATGATGTTATCCCAAGCTATTTCTAAACTCCCTTGCTTGAGATGCCAGATAAAATGTTGTTCGTTAAGTTCAAAACTAAACTCTGGTTCACGCCATTTAAAGAAACCTAACATTAGTGTTGCTAAACCAGCGACTAGCAAAATAAGTCCGGGGAGTTTTAGACTATATTCTTGTAAAATGAGTCCGACAAAAACAGCTGTGAAACCAAGAAGACTGAAAAATAGGTGATTGCGTCGGCTAATGGGGCGAATTTTTGTTGGTTTCAATTCCATCTTATCTTTGCTCATGAGGCATCGGATTCAGAATGCGAAATGTTAGAGTGATTTCTATCATTGACTGATTTTAAATTTTGCTGCTGTTTTGATTCCTCTGAGCTTGATTTATCTTGTGGGGAATTGGCTTTCTGAGCGGTATCAGAGGTCGATATCGATGGTTCTGAGTTAGCAGGGCTTGAGTTAACAGAGTCTGAGTTAGCAGAGTCTGAGTTAACAGCGCCCGAGTTAAGAGGATCTGAGTTCAGCGGATCAGAATCATCATCAAACAATATTTTATAGGCGGGTGAGTCAAGATCGCTGTACTGGTCTGATTTAACAGCCCAAATAAAAGCGGCTATCGCAATTGCTAATATGCAAAGGGCAACAGGGATCAGCCAATACATTATTTCCATGAATTACTACCCACTTATCAGTCGAATCGTAAGGATTGTCTTTTAACTAAGCTGATCATAACGGTATGCAATAAGAGGCTCAAGCTTCGTTAAAAGAATGCCTAGACAACAGGCGATTTGTAATACAGCCTTTCCATTAACTTTTCGGCTGAAATAAATGCCACATAGCATACTCCAATCCAAAGCCAACCGTTGGTGATGGGTAAGTATTCACCCCAATAGTTAAACCAAATGATTGCCGTAATAAAGTTTTTAAAGGCTTCGAAAATGAGTCCGATAAAAAAGCTAACACTGAGGGAGGTTAAGAAATCACTTAATCCGTTAAACTGTGAAAAAGCTGCCCATATGTCCAATACTTCTACATGAATATAGGTGACAAAGGCCATTACACCATAAAACCCTCCACCAAATGATAACCATTTATTAATGACTAAGCCGTTTGCTTTTTTTTGTTGCTTTTTAAGCTTTTTGGCTTGTTTTTTGTTAGCCGTTGAACTGTCGGCGTCAGCTTTATCTGTATGTGTATTTTGTCTTTCTTCTTTGCGCAATGATAAACCTTTTCGGTTTGCCCAGTACAGCAATGCAAAGGTAACACAACCTACAGGTAATCCTGCCATAAATAATGCTTTGATGAGCTCTAACCACATAGGCGATAAGTAATGATGAATAAAAAAATTTGCAGAAAGTGTCTTTATACGATTTATCGATTTAAACGTAAAGCATTTAACAATACTATAATTGAGCTTGATGTCATGCCTACTGCGGCAAGCCAAGGTGGAACCCAACCCATCGCAGCAAAGGGTATGGCGAATACATTATAACTTAAAGCCCATGTTAAATTTTGTTTTATGATAGTGTTGGTTTTTGTTGCAAGCTCAATGGCAGTATCGATTAATTTAATATTTTTTGCTGTTAAAACAGCGTCTGCGCTAAGACGAGTGATATCTGTCGCGCTGTCAACGGCTATGCCAATATTAGCGAGTGCTAGAACCAACGCATCATTAATACCATCGCCCAACATTAACACAGTTTGGTTATTTGCTTGTAATTCTGCGACGTAATCGGCTTTTTGTTCCGGTGACAATCGACCTTCAAAATGCTCTATGCCTAATTGTTTGGCGAGTTGTTCGACTCGAACGGGATGATCACCACTTAAAATTGTAGTTGTAATGCCTCTTTGTTTTAGTCGCTTTATTAAAGATTCACTTGATGACTTTATTGAATCACTGAAGGTGAGTTTAGCGACTAACCGATGGTTAATATTGAGGAATATTTCAATATTATTGGGATCAATAAAATGTTCAGTAGACTGGCTCTCTTCTTGGCAGAAATCAAGGCTACCTAACCTGACTGTCTGGTTAAGGTATCGAGCGGTTAATCCTTTTCCTGAAAGGAGTTTAACATCTGTAATCGCTTGTTGAGCGAACTTAGTCTGAAGCAACGCTTTTGCAATTGGATGACTTTGCTTTTGTTCTAAAGACGCTGCAATATTGATCACATCTTTCTCTGAAAACTCATCGGACAAAAGGGTTACTTTAGTTAACGATAAGCGTCCTTCTGTTAATGTTCCTGTTTTGTCAAAGCAAACATGATTGATTTTTGTTAGGGTCTCTAAAGTATGATGTTTTAAAATTAGAAATCCGAATTTACTTAATCGTTGACTCGCCGTTGTCAGTGCCGTCGGTGTTGCCAGGGAAAGAGCGCAGGGGCAACTTACTACCAATACACTTAACGCGATCCAAAAAGCTTTATCTGGATCAACCGACAGCCATATCCAGTAAACCAGAGTAACGATAAGCAGTATTGATAAGACAAACCAATGAGCGACTTTATCGGTGATTTTAGTAATATTGGGTCTTGAGTGACTAGCTTCTTCCGTCATTCGTTGGAGTGCTGAAATATAAGTACTGGCTCCCACTACTATAGCTTTCACTTTAAGTACCTGAGATTGGTTGACGCTACCTGCCAGAACTTGATCTCCCTTTTGCTTTTTGATCGGAACAGACTCACCTGTTAAAAGAGCTTCATTGACATCCGATGTGCCTTGAACAATCACGCCATCTACAGCAATAGTCTCTCCTGGACCTACAATGACTATGTCATCTTGTGTCACTTGATTTAAAGGAATATGTTGCTCTTCTAAATCAGTTTCAATCGCAACGGTTAGCGGTAGAAGTTGCCTTTGATGTTGTGTTGACTCAACCGATTTTACTCTTACTCTGTGTTCTAAAAAGCGACCCACCAATAGGAAGAAAATGAACATTGAAACTGAATCAAAATAAACAGTACCATTGCCATTTATTGTTGCGGTAACACTGGAAATATAAGCGACGCTTATCGCGATCACTACAGGTACATCCATGACTAATGTTTTTGATTTAAGCCCATACCAGGCATTTCGGTAAAATGGAAAAGCCGAGAACAAGACGATTGGAGTAGCAACTATGCCACTTACCATGTGTAAGAAAGTTTCTTGTTGCAGAGTCAAGTCATCGCCATCGCCAAGATAAATACCTAGCGCGAACATCATCACTTGCATCATACCTAAGCCTGCAACACCTAATCGCATTAAGTACTTGCGATTTTCTTTACGAATTGATGATTCAAATTGATTTTGTTGAAAAGGATAAGTTTTATACCCAATGCTTAATAAAGCTTTTAACAGGTGGCTTAATGAAACAATAGAGTCGTCCCATTTTAATTTGATTCGCTGCGTAATCGGATTTACTTGTACTGATAGCAATCCTTGCATTTTTTGAAGTCGAGTTTCAATTATCCAGCTGCATGCAGCACAGGTGATGCCTTCAACCCCTAACTCTGCCGATTTAGTGTGTTGCTCTTTATGAACAAAATTTCTCTGAATTTGCTCATCATCGATGAGCTCCAGATCTCTTAACTCTTGTGGAATTAGATCTTCAGGTTTGATTGAAGTTTCGGTGCGAAACTTGTAGTAGTCTTCTAACCCATTATCGATAATGGTCTTGGCAACTGACTTACATCCTAAACAACAAAATTCAACCTCTTGGTTGTGCCAAAATAATTTTTCATTTATAGACTCTGGAACAGATTGGTTACAGTGAAAGCAATCAGTCATTTGCGGAAATGAAATTCTTTGGTGTCTTCACTGGGTTCCAGCGAGTGAGCACTTCCCATTTGTTATCGGGCTCGTAAACTCGAATACGATAATTGAAATTGCCGAGCGTTTCGTATTCTGCAAAAAATTCTGTTGAACTTTTTTTATTAAAGACTAATGTAAAGTCCTGATCGGACTTAGCAGGGTGTTGCATAAAAATATAAATCAACTTCTCTTCAACTGGTTGATTCACCAGCAAAATTATCTGGTCATCCTGCACTTCTACGTTAAATTTTAAATCCATTGTTCTTGCTACTTTTTGACGACCTTTCGTTTCGTTGATCGCTAGACCTTTTTTGAAGTAGTCGCCTGTAACCATTTGGTGAGGTTGCTGAACAATTATATAAACTCTCACTATACTAAAAATAATAAACAGTCCAAGAATGCCAAAAATAAACCATGGCCAAAATTGTTTGTACCCGGGGGATGTATCTTCTCTTTGTGGTTTCATAAGTGATGGTTCGATTTGTTAGAGTTTATCGGCCAAGAGCAGGACCAATAAAGCGGGCTTCTTGTGACTGCTCAATACCTTTTTCATCAGTAGAGCTGACTTTAAAAAATATTTCACTTGAGGTTCTTTTCAAATCACCAGGGTCAACCGCAACTCGATAAGTGAGTGTTTTTACTTCACCTGGAGAAATCGAGAAAGCTTTTTCGCCTGTAAGTTTCATATCTGGAAGACCGTCGACACTTATTTCATAACTGTGGTCGGACTGTGCCATATTGGCGACTTTTAATGTGTAGACATTTTGTATTAAACCTTCTGGAGTTTCGACATATAAGCGTTGTCGGTCACGAATAATATCCACTTCCAAAGGTGTTCGAAAAGCCAATGCAATCGAAAAGGCAATCATTAATCCAGTTAATAATGCGCCATACAATAGAGTTTTAGGTCTTAATATTTTTGTTTCTTTGCCATTCATGGCATGTTCTGTGGAATAGCGAATCAAGCCTTTTTCATAGCCCATCTTTTCCATAACGTCATCACAAACATCGATGCAAGCGGCACAGGCAATACACTCGTATTGTAATCCTTTTCGTATGTCGATACCGGTAGGGCATACATGGACGCATTGTTTGCAGTCAATGCAATCACCGAGCCCTTTTTCTCGATACTCATTGTCACTCTTTTTACGGTGGCCTCGTTGTTCTCCACGTTTTTCATCGTAGGCAATGACTAAGGTGTCTTCATCAAACATTACGCTTTGAAAGCGAGCGTAAGGGCACATGTAAAGACATACTTGTTCACGTAAAAATCCTGCATTACCGTAAGTGGCAAACGAATAGAAAAATACCCAAAACATCTCCCAAGGACCCAGATTCCATTCGATTAAATGAACGGTGAGTTCTTTAATAGGGGAAAAGTAACCAACAAAGGTGTAACCCGTGAAAAGAGAGAAAGATAGCCATAAAAAATGCTTGGTTGATTTCGTGAACACTTTATTAATTGACCAAGGCGCTTTGTCTAGCTTTATCCGTTGATTTCGATCGCCTTCAACAAATCGCTCTATCCAGATGAAGGTTTCCGTCCACACTGTTTGAGGGCAGGCAAAGCCACACCAAAGACGACCGGCTAACGAGGTAAAAAAGAATAAAGCTAAGGCTGCAATTATTAGGAGTGCCGTGAGAAATATAAAGTCTTGCGGCCAGAACGTAATGCCAAATAAATGAAATTGTCGTGCTGGAAGATCAAGCAAAATGGCCTGACGACCATTCCAGGTAAGCCAAGGGCCAATATAAAAAAATCCAAGTAACGCCCACACGGATAATACCCGTAGTCTGGCAAAAATACCGTGAACCTGCCGCGGATAAATTTTTTCTGCTTTTTGGTACAGGTCTCGAGTGCGTTTGACTTGCTTGTTAGGGTCAGACATTTTTCACCTTAACTAAAGCGTGGCGCTAAGCCACGCTTCAACTTCTCGGTTATTTATTCGAAAGGCTATACACGTATGCTGCGACTAAGTGCAGTTTCGCATCACCAAGAATTTCCTGATGGGCAGGCATATTTCCTTGACGACCATTTCGAATCGTTCGCGCAATAACTTTTCGAGAGCGACCGTATAACCAGTCGTTATCGGTTAAGTTAGGAGCACCTAATGCTTGATTTCCTTTTGCATCTGCTCCGTGGCAGGCAACGCAATTTTGCGCAAATAGCTTTCCGCCTTCCGCAACTTCTTGCTCCGGAGCCTGTCTTCCAGAAAGGCTTACAACGTAACTGGTCAGTTGAGTAATTTGCTCTTCGTTCAGTTGCTCGCCAAATGCTGTCATCATGCCATTTCGACCGTTAACTAAGGTTTCGGTAATTTTTTCTGGAGAACCACCGTATAACCAAATATCGTCGGTTAAGTTAGGAAATCCTGGCGCTCCCGCAGCATCGCTGCCGTGGCAAGCTGCGCAAACATTAAGGAATATTCTTTTTCCCATGTCCATTGCTTGTTCATTTTCAATTAGCGCGGGAATAGGTTGATTAAGGTATTGAGCAAACAGTGGGCCGTATTTTGCCTCAGCTTCGGCCACTTCTTCTTGATAGTTCGATTCTTTGCTCCATTCTAAATAGCCTTTGTAAGCGCCAAGACCTGGATAAAGAAACAAGTAACCAATCCCAAAGGCTAAAGTTAGGTAAAACATATTCAGCCACCACAAAGGGAGTGGATTATTATATTCTTCGATACCATCGTAAACATGGCCTGTTGTTTCTTCGCCGTTATCTTCCATTTTGCGAGTTAAGTGCAGAACAATAAAGCTGCCAAAAATAATGATGGCCACGATAACTATGATCCACCAACTCCAAAAGTTACTCATGTCATTCATGTTATTCACCTTGATTCTTTTGCTTTTTTGCTGCGTTCATTGAGTGATCGATACCATCATCGTCTTCGTTAAGTGGCATGTTTGCCGCTTCATCGAAATCTTTCTTACGCTTACTCGAGTACGCCCAAATCACAAGGCCAATAAAAAGCACCAGTAGAGCTACTGTTTCAAGGCCTCGAAAAGTATTCATGTCCATTATGCTTGCCTATTTAGGTGCTGCATGGCCAAGAGACTGGAGGTAAGCAACCACTGCATCAAGTTCAGTTTTGCCTTCAACTTCAGCCTTTGCGTTTGCCACATCCTCATCGGAATAGGGCACGCCAAAATGCTCTTTAAAAATTCGAATTTTGTCTGCAGTTAATTCACCGTCAAGTTTGTTTTCTGCTAACCAAGGGAACCCTGGCATATTGGATTCTGGTACTACGTCTCTGGGATTAATAAGATGAACGCGATGCCACTCATCACTGTAACGACCACCAACTCGAGCTAAATCTGGCCCCGTTCGTTTTGAACCCCATAAAAAAGGATGTTCCCAAACATGTTCCCCAGCGACTGAGTAACTGCCATAACGTTCCGTTTCTGCGCGAAATGGGCGAACCATTTGAGAGTGACAGGTATTGCAACCTTCACGAATATAAATGTCACGACCTTCCATTTGCAGAGCTGTGTAAGGCTTAAGGTCTTCCACTGGCTCAGTGGTTTCTTTTAAAAAGAACAAAGGGACGATTTCTGCCAGGCCACCAAAGCTGATAACGATTAACGTTAACAAACCCATTAAGCCGATGTTTTTTTCAATAGTTTCATGTTTCATCTTGGCTCTCCTTAGGCAACCGCTGGTTGAGTTTGATCAGCAGAACTCGGTTTGGGTGCGTAAATAGTTTTCAGCATGTTGTAGGCCATGATGAACATACCACTTAAAAATAATGCACCGCCGACTAGTCGAATGGCATAGTAAGGGTATTTAGCTTCTAGTGACTGAACAAAACTGTAAGTTAGCGTTCCGTCATCATTAAAGGCGCGCCACATCAAACCTTCCATTACGCCAGCGATCCACATGGCGGCAATGTAAAGTACAACGCCAACGGTCGCGACCCAGAAATGCCAGTTAATCAATTTAACGCTGTACATTTCTTTTTGTCCGAACATTCTTGGCAACATGTAATACATCGCGCCAATCGAAATAAATGCGACCCAACCAAGAGCACCTGAGTGAACATGACCGATTGTCCATTCTGTGTAATGCGATAAAGCGTTAACTGTTTTTATCGACATCATAGGACCTTCGAATGTCGACATACCGTAGAACGAAAGCGAAACGATGAGGAATTTTAAAATTGGGTCGGTGCGTAACTTATGCCACGCGCCAGAAAGTGTCATTATTCCATTGATCATGCCTCCCCATGAAGGCGCAAGCAGGATAATTGACATGATCATTCCGAGCGACTGTGCCCAATCAGGTAATGCCGTGAAGTGAAGGTGATGAGGACCGGCCCACATGTAAATCGATACTAATGCCCAGAAGTGAACGATCGATAAACGGTAAGAGTAAACTGGACGGCCAGCTTGCTTTGGTACGTAGTAGTACATCATCCCAAGGAAACCAGCGGTTAAGAAAAATCCAACCGCGTTGTGCCCATACCACCACTGAATCATCGCATCAACTGCACCGGCGTACATTGAATAAGATTTCGTGAAACTGAGAGGGATGGCGGCGCTGTTAACCAAATGAAGAATAGCGACTGTTAATATGAAGGCACCGTAAAACCAATTGGCGACGTAAATGTGAGGGCTTTTTCGTTTCATTATTGTTCCGAAAAAGACTATCGCATAGGCGACCCACACTAGGGTAATTAGAATATCAATTGGCCATTCCAACTCAGCGTATTCTTTTCCAGAAGTGAAACCTAGTGGAAGGGAAATTGCCGCCAATACGATAACCAATTGCCAGCCCCAGAACACAAATCCAGCGAGGAAGTTACTGAAAAGTGGCGCCTGGCAGGTTCGTTGAACCACATACAGCGATGTACACATTAACGCACATCCACCAAATGCAAAAATAACCGCGTTGGTATGTAACGGACGAAGTCGTGAGTACGTCAGCCATGGGATATCGAAATTGAGTTCAGGCCAAAGCAATTGTGCGGCGATTAGCACACCGACAGCCATGCCCACAATACCCCATATCACAGTCATAACGGCAAATCGTCGCACAACTGTATAGTTGTAGGACGGTGCGTGTGTTTCAGTCATATTTGGTTCCAGATTTTTTAAAGGTTTAACGACGATGGGATTGTGCCCTCAAGATAATCTCGTTTTCCTGATTTAGATCAAGAGTTAACAGTTTTATACCTTGAAAAGAGCATTCTCCAAAAATTAAAACGAGAGCGGCTCAAAGCATTTCGCTGATTGTTATCCACTCGGGATTATGCGTGCGGTAATTATATATGAAATTTTTGGTTGCGGCGCACAAAAAATGAAAAAAATCATCTAAATTAGAAGGTTTGGGTCCAAATTAGGAGCAATTTTGATCCTGGTCAACAAGCCTTGACTCAGCAGCGCATAAAATGATCGATAGCAAAGTTAAGCTGTCTTGCGAAACCTGACATTTTGACATTAATCAAACAGTACTGGTTCTAGGCAATGATAACTCTCAGAGCAGCAGTGCTGTTTGTGAATACCAATTTATGAGAGGTGCACCATGAGCTTAATGAAATATCAACCATGGTCAATGTTTGACCAACTCCATCGCGACATTAACCAATTATTCGATCGCCGAATGGCCAGTGACGAAGACGTCGATGGCTTGTCTTCCTTTGCAGGTGCTTGGAGGCCTGCTGTCGATATAAAAGAAAATGACAAAGCGTTTTTGGTTGTCGCTGACATTCCTGGCGTTAACCCTGCTGATATTGATGTTGCCGCACGAAATGGACAATTAACGATTAAGGGCGAAAGGCGACAGGAAAAAGACTCTGAACAGGAAGGCGTTCATCGTGTTGAGCGCAGTTATGGAAGCTTCTTTCGTTCGTTTGCATTGCCTGAAAATGTTGACGCTGATGCAATTGCCGCCAAAGCCAATAACGGAGTGTTGGAGATTACATTACCTAAAACAGAAACGCCGTCTACTCGAAAAATAAAAATTGAACAATAAGTGCTTTGTTGAACATTGTTTAATTATTTGAAGGTGACAACAGTCTTTTAAGGAGTAACTCTATGTCCTATTTTGACCATTTAAACTCAGGGTTTCGACGCGCTGCACATTCAGTAGCTGAGGGCTGGCAGCATTTATGGCACTCAGCCAGTAATGCCGTGACGCACTTTAAGTCAAACCCGTCCAACAGTGACCTGTCTAATAGTGTTCGCTGGGGAGTGTTGTCTTGCGAAATGACCGACGATAGTGAAGCGATTCAATTAAAATTAGAGGTACCAGGAATTGATGAAAAACATTTGCACGTTGATATTCAGGGGCAGCTCTTAACTATCAGTGGCGAACGGGAATTTGAACACGAAACGAAAGATAAAAATTATTTGCTGCAAGAGCGGGCTTACGGCAGTTTTTCCCGACAATTCATGTTGCCGGAAAAAGTCGACAGTGAGGGCGCTAAGGCATCTTACAAGCGTGGAATATTAAGTTTGTATATTCCAAAGCAAGTAGCACAAGAATCTCGAAAAATTCCTGTGCAATCAGGTCATTAACCGTCCATAAAAAATATTATTAAACCCGTATGACCAAGTCATGCGGGTTTTTTGCAATGTAATGGCTGTCGCCTCATCAAATCATTGTTATTATCTTAGCGTGTCTTACCATTATTAAATTAAATCTCATTCCGCGTAAATTTCGGACTTCGAATTTTTCGGAAATTAAGTATTAAACTGAGTCGTTGGTGGGTAACAGGTTTCAAAGTGATTAATGAAATTATTCGAGCGAACTAAGGTTAAATAAGATTAAGTGACCGTAAGCAAATTGATTGAGAAATAAATGATTAACAGTAAATTGCCCGATGTTGGAACAACAATATTTACGAGCATGTCGAAATTGGCGAGTGAAACTAATGCAATAAATCTATCTCAGGGGTTTCCTGACTTTCAATGCCACCCATATCTAAAGGAGCGTGTCGATCACTATGTTCGAAATGATTTGAATCAATACGCACCCATGTCGGGGCTGCCAGCCCTTTGCGATCAAATAGCCAGAAAGACCGCACAACATTATCAGCGAGCCATAGATTCAATGTCAGAAGTGACCGTCACTTCTGGTGCGACTGAAGCATTATTCGCAGCTATTAATGCCGTGGTGAATGTGGGTGACGAGGCGATTGTGTTTGATCCTGCTTACGACAGTTACGACCCAGCTATTCGTTTGGCTGGTGGAAGAGCCGTTCATATTCCGCTCAACAATAAATTTGAAATAGATTTTCAGCGGCTTGATGAGTCGATAAATTCTCGAACAAAACTAATTATTATTAATAGTCCCCATAATCCAACCGGTTCAGTCCTCACTCAAGAACAAATGGAGTTGCTGCAACAACGGGTGCTTAAGCACAACTTGATTTTGATAAGTGATGAAGTTTATGAACATATAATTTTTGATGGCCTTCAGCATCAAAGTGTAAACCTTTATCCTGACCTAGCAGAGCGCAGTTTTATTATAAGTTCATTCGGCAAAACTTTACATACTACGGGATGGAAGGTTGGTTATTGTATTGCTCCCCAAAACTTGACAGTAGAATTTCGAAAAATACATCAATATTTAACGTTTTGTACTAGCACTCCATTGCAAGCAGCAATTGCAGATATGCTGGAAGTTCACCCGGAAGCCTGGCAACAATTACCAGAGTTTTACCAGCAAAAACGTGATCATTTACGAAAAGCTCTCGAACCCAGTCGGTTGGAGCTACTTGACTGTAGTGGCACTTACTTTCAACTGGTGAACTATTCCGCTGTGAGTAAATTAAGCGAACTTGAGTTTGCCCAATGGTTAACTCAACACCATGGTGTGGCGGTTATTCCAATTTCGGTTTTTTACTCAGAGGAAAAGCAACAATCTTTGGCAAGATTATGTTTTGCAAAAAATGAAGAGACTTTGACCAAGTCGGCGGAGCGATTATGTCAGTTATAAAAAAACAAGCGACCAAATTATCGTTAAACTCTTCGGTTAAAAGCGATAACTTAAGAATCGCTTGCCTTCAATTCGCGCCAATTTGGAATGAGCCAATAAAAAGTCGACAGTTGATAGAGTCGATTATTCAACAAAATAGTTTATCCAAAGATAGTTGTGATCTACTTGTCTTGCCTGAAATGTTCGCCAGTGGATTTTCGTTAAATGAAATTGAAAGTGAACCTTATAAAGGTGACAGCTATCAATGGATGGCAAGATTAGCGCAAGAATTAGATGCCGCTGTTGTCGGTTCCGTAAAAACCAAAACCGATAATGGTATATTTAACCGGCTGTATTGGGTTACTCCTGAACACGACAATTTAGTGTCTTACTACGATAAAGTTCATCTTTTTGGTGCTGAACGAAAAGTAATCAAGCCTGGAAACTATCGAGTCACAATTGACTTTCGAGGTTTCACTTTTTTGGTTCAAACCTGTTACGACTTAAGGTTTCCGGTATTTTGTCGCAATCAGGATGATTACGATGTTTTGCTTAATGTAGCTTCTTGGCCAAAGCCCCGGATTCATCACTGGAATGCTTTACTTAAAGCCAGGGCTATTGAAAATTTGAGTTATGTGATTGGAGTTAATCGGGTCGGTGAGGATGGCAACGATTGGTTATATGTTGGCGAGTCACAAGTTCTCGATCCTGTTGGAGAGACATTGGCTCATGCAAAGCTTGGTGCAACCGAGTTAATTACTGCAGAGCTTAGCCTGCAGCATTTAAAGCAAAGTCGTTCTCTTTTCACCTTTTTAGAAGATAGAGATTGTTTCGATTTGCACTTAAAATGACAGAGTATTGAGCTGTTGAATGTACTTTGACAGTGCTGACCTATTCACGCCGCCGCTCCATTTGATGCTAGGTAGCGTAACTATGGCGAGTACCTATGAAAAATAAAGAAGATGATATGAATACAGTTAAACCCTTACGCAACGCTCGTCATGACTATTGTTTAAACAATGCAGTGATTCATATTAAAGATTTGCGCCTTCGAACTTATATAGGCTTCAACCCTGAGGAGCTTGAAAAGCAACAAGATATAATTGTCAATAGTGAAATCGAGTTCGATGCTACAGAGCCATGTCAAACGGACGATGAAAGTAAAACTCTTGACTATAAAGTCATTACAAAATCCATGATTTCACATGTCGAAAAAGGTCGGTTTCGGTTGGTAGAAAAACTGGTGGCTGATTTGCTCGATATCATTATGGAGCATAAGCAAGTACTAAGAGCGACAGTGACGGTTGATAAGCCGCACGCACTCAGGTTTTCTGATTCGGTGGCTGTGTCGTTGACGGCTATTCGCTAAACTTTTTACACAAACAACTTTATGTCTGCTCCGATAATCATTACAGGAGGTGGCCAGCGTCTTGGTTTGGCTACCGCTTTACATTTCGCGAAAAACAAGCAACCGGTAGTTATCACCTTTCGAAACAATACGAAGAACATTCCTGAACTTGAACGAGCTGGGGTTGAGTGCATTCAAGTCGATTTTGCAACGCCGTCTTCTATTAACTATTTTATTAAAGATATCGAGTCTCGGTATTCGCAAATTAGAGGCATTATTCATAATGCTTCCGACTGGGTACCTGAGTCGAATGCCGATGATCCAGCGGGGCTGTTCGACAGGATGATGTTTATTCATGCAAAGGTGCCTTATTTAATCAATCGGTCACTTTCCAAGCAGCTCATAGCGAACGCAGATGCAACTGGAAGGCCTTCCGATATTATTCACATGACGGACTTTGTGATAGAGAAGGGCAGCCGTAAACACTTAGCCTACGCAGCAAGCAAGGCCGCGTTGAACAGTTTAACAAAAAGTTTTGCTGCGCAACTGGCACCTCAAGTTAAAGTTAATGAAATAGCACCAGCGCTATTGATGTTTAATCAGGATGATGACCAAGAATATCGAACGAAAGCACTAAAGAAATCCCTTATGCAATGCGCTCCCGGCGAGCAAGAAGGCGTAAAGGCAATTGAGTTCTTGCTCAATAGTGATTATATGACCGGACGAATTTTACATTTAGACGGTGGCCGACACCTGGTTTAAGCGTCATTAAAACGGAAGCTATCGAGCCATATGTACTCGAATAGACGACTTATGGGACTTTCGGTGATAATATTGCCGCCTTTTATCAACGTTATGTTCGACAAATATTAAAAAATATTAACTTAAGTGAATTTTTCGGAGAAATTGGACGTACTAGTTATGGCGTCCATTTTTGGCAAAGGTTTTGTTTTGTGAAAGAAAACCTGACTGAGCAACACTAGGTCCTTTGCAATCGAACAGGTAGGAAATGTAATGACAACAGCAGTAAACTCTAAACAACATGAGCAAAAAGCGTTTGAGCAAGATGACAAAATTCAAATCGAGGCGATGCGAGTTAGAGATGCGTTGATTAAGCATGGGCTCGAAACGCCTTTGATTGCAAACCCTCTCAATAGAGAAGAAAAATATCAAACTATTAGAACGTCTATGACCGACATTATGGTTGCCCTGGGTCTCGACCTAAAAGACGACAGTTTGACAGAAACGCCACATCGGATCGCCAAGATGTACGTTGATGAAATTTTCTCTGGTCTCGATTACGAAAATTTCCCTAAAATCACGGTTATCGACAATAAGATGAATGTTGAGGAAATGGTCAAAGTCAAAGACATAAGTGTGACCAGTACTTGCGAGCATCATTTTGTAACTATCGACGGAACCGCACGCGTTGCTTATATTCCAAATCAAAAAATAATTGGTCTTTCTAAAATCAACCGATTGGTGCGCTTTTTTGCACAAAGACCTCAAGTTCAAGAGCGTTTAACACAACAGGTGTTAATTGCGTTACAAACATTGTTGGATACGGATAATGTGGCAGTGACGATCGATGCGACGCACTATTGCGTAAAAGCAAGAGGTGTTATGGACACTACTTCGAGTACTGAGACCACTGCATTGGGTGGTATTTTCAAATCTAACTCTAAAACACGAGCTGAGTTTTTACGCTAGAAGGTGTTGTCTGTTCAATAATGAATGGTCGATTCAACAATGGATGGTCGGTTCAATAGCGATTGAATAAATTAATGTGTTTCAAGCGCATCAAAGTCGGCATGTTTTATTGCCACTAAATCACAATTAATATTTTCCAGTAACGCTTCAGCGGTGCTTCCCAATAGACCACTACGATAAGTAGTACCTACTATTATTAGTGCTGCTTTTTGCTTGTCTGCTTCACTGACAAGACTTTCTTCAGGGTATCCCTCCAATAACGCCACTTGTTCATCTTTTAACTGATGCCGTGATTGCAACTCAAGTAATTGTTTATTATGTTGCTCGCGAATGGTATCGAGCATTTGTTTATGCTCTTGAGGAGTGTCCAAAACAACAAACTGTCCCATCACTCCCATCGAAGCAGAGCTGTTTAAAACCACTTCCCATCCAGTTGGGTCAAATACATGACAGACTTTGAATGGTAATTCGAGTAATTCACTCAATGCCTTGGCTTCTTGAATAAGCATATCATCAAGATGACTGGATCTACTTAGTTCATGTGATGGATCAACTGCGGCAATAATACAATGTCGATCTTTCCAAGAGCCTGTTTTAGAGAGTAATACTGGACTGGGACAACTTTTCATAAGTTGATAATCCCCAGGCGTCAGTAATAATTGTCTGAGTTTTGAATGCTCATGAGTTTGTTTGAGAACGAGATCCACATCCAGCTCTTTAGCAACGTTTAGCACTGACTCGTAGAAAGGACGATGCCACTCAACTCGAAAAGTATAATTAATGTTTGGATGCTTGAACTCCGATGCTAATTTCTTGAGTGATTGTAGATGTTGCTCCTTAATATACTCAACGGCACTATCCAAATGCTCAGTTTTTAGTATTAAACTGGACGCAATTGAAGAACGATAATCGCACATTAATAAAGTTGCATGTATGCTCTGATGTTCGGCGAGTTCCTGTAATTTCGATAACACTACAGAATTATCTTTCTCTGAAGAGAGAAGCAATAATACTTTTAAACTTTCCTGAGAAAAAATCATAATCGAGTCCTCATTTATAACCATGCATCAGATCATTCGCTGCTGAGTTATAAGCATAGACAAACTTAAGACGAATTAAAAAGTTCATATTTCAAAGTTATCCGGCTTTAACGCTAATACTTCACACGGCAATTTAGCCAACACTCTTTCTGCTGTGTTTCCCATAAAAGCAGCGGTTAAACCTGTTCTGCCGACGGTTCCCATTACAACTATTTGAGCATTAACCCGCTGAGCAGTTAAAGGAATTTTTTCCTCTGCCAATCCTTCAACGACATGAATATGGTGTTCACAAAACGGATGCGCAGCGACTATTGATTGCGTTTTTTCCATGTGCAGCGCACTGACTTTTTCTCTTAACCCTTTTATATCAATTGAAGGCAACTCGATCGGAGCATCCATAGTGGGACTCACGTGGCTATTCACCACATGAGCTTCTCCACCTGTAAGTTCTGCCAAATACTGTGTGTATTCAATCACTTTATGATTTAACTGTTGATGTTCAGTGTCCTCACTGGTTGAGCTGATAGCGCCAAGTATCGCACTTTTAGTGTGCCACTTATTATCTTTTACCAACAATAAAGGGCTGGGGCAAAATCGCAATAAATGCCAGTCGCCAGGCATTACAAATGGGTTATGGGTATTACTGTCAGATGACACTTTTTTAATCACTAAATCAAAAGCGTTATTTTGAAAATACTGAACTGCGGCGTGGGCTGGCTTTTTATGCCAGGCGACCTGACATTTTATTGAAATAGAGTCATCTGAGTGCTGTTCAATCAGACTAAGCAAATAACTTCTTCGAGCCTCTAAATATTGTTGCTTAAATTGTCGTCTTTCATCCGGCGCTAATACTGCGGTTAACTCTAAGGCTGGCTCATAAACGGCACTAAACAGAGTAATCTCGATTGAGCAATTATCAGCAAACCTAAGTGCTCTTTCTAATGCAGGCTGGTTTGCCTGCTCTCTGGTAATGATTACTAAAATCTTTTTGGGAATTTGCATAAAATTCTCCATAGATTGAAAGACAGTCGATTCTGATTATTTCATTATGTCTAATTTAGCTTTAAAGGATCTTGATTTAGATCAGATTTTTCTCGAATTAAGAAAACTTGGTAGCTTGGTTGTGAAATAGTTTAAGAATAAGCTCCTTCATTGTTAGCGTTGCAAGGCCTTAAAGAACGAATGAAGATAAGCTGAAATGTTTTTACTGTTTAAAAGAACTTTGGTAGTAAAAGACCTGAGCGTGTTTTGTATTCTTTCCATTTGTCGTAGCGCGCCATGGATTGCTCTTTCATGACAATGTTAACTCCAAAAATTAATGTCCATATTGAGAATAAAATTACCCATGGGAGCCAATGCCAAACAATTACAGCGTAACTTCCGTAGATCATAATTTCTCCCAGGTAATTTGGGTGTCGGATATGTTTAAACATTCCATTGGTTATCAGCTCTTTTTTGGTCTCAAGTACAAAGTACTTTTGTGCATCAGCCGCCATCATTACTGAGAGTCCTATGGTATGAGTCGCGATAGCGACTGCTAACCAGGGTAAAGAGGCGCCGGTAATATCAGGAAGTAAAGTGGGTGATATCAATATAAACGAGAACAGCCAGTAAGGGCCTAACACAAATGTAATAGCAAGCAGGGCGCCTCCGTAGGTAACTTTCTTTTGCCAATTTTGATCGGGAAAAGCTAAATCTTTTATAAGCCAGCACACGCCATAGCTGCCATGAAGGGCTAGATATATCCACGATTGTATAGAATAGTTTTGAAAGTAAACCATTAGGCCTAGCACCCAAAGGCCAGTAAGTCCCTTTTGGAAATTAATAACATGAGCAAATTTTAGGTGTTTAGGACCACCGAGAAAGTCGTGACTTAAATAATAGGTTAATTGAGCAATTGCCTTAACTATTTTATGAAAGTGACTGTTGGGCATTAAGGCTTAAGACCTGCCCAATCAGGCTTCAAGTGAGCGTATGGCGTATTTTACAAAGTCTCCAGATGTAAGGATGCCCACCAATATTTCACCTTCGATTACCGCTAAGCAACCGTGACGCTGGTCTTGAAAAAACAGTGCAGCGTCCAACAAAAGAGTATCGGGTGATACGGTAACGACTTCGATATCCATGACATCTTTCACGCTGATGCTTTTTTCGGTTTCTTCGAGATGCTCAAGACCTTTAGAGTTAATAATAGAAATTGCGTGAGACAAAACGACTTTTTGGGTAAGAATTCCTGCAAATTTATTGGTTTCAGCTTCGTTTACAGGAATATGTCGGATGCTGTGTTTCCGCATCAACGTTCGACCTTTATGCAAGCTATTATTGTCGTTTAAACAAATTGGCTTAGGGGTCATAAAGTCTTTTACATAGTACATGATGAGCTCCTATTTAATATTGATATTTATAGAAGCTTTATCATTAGAACACAATAGCCCTACGATTTATAACGTAATATAAATCGTAGGAATAACTTTTTAATAGCCAATTAATACGGCGATTACTAAGGAGATTGAACCTGCAATGAGGAGTTTAAGGATTAATGGCGCAATAAATTTAAACCAACGACTGTATGGAATTCCACACATCCCAAGAATGCCCATAAGAACTGCATTTGTTGGTACAACCATGTTCATAAAGCCATCACCCATTTGGTAAGCAAGTACTGCAACTTGTCTAGAAACTCCTACAATATCGGAAATAGGTGCCATTATCGGCATAGTTACGTAAGCTTGACCTGAGCCAGACGGAATAAAAAAGTTTAAAATACTTTGAATAATCAACATACCAATAGCCGATAATTCTGCGCCAACATGAGTAAGTGGCACTGCGAGTCCATTGACGACCGTATGCAATACTTGTCCGTCGGATAAAATCATTTCTATGCTTCTTGCAAAACCGATAAGTAATGCTGTGCCAGTGAGTTCTGATGCTCCGACAGTAAAAGTTTTGGCAGCTTCGTCGAAACTGGTTTTGTTAATAATGGTGGTAACAATGGCTAACACAAAAAATATTGCGCCTAGTTCGATAAAGTACCAATGATATTTGGCTATTCCAACAATCATTACAATTAATGCTGCGAGTGTCGCCAACAGAATGGCCATTTTTCGCCCATCCATTTTTGGATAATCACTCGCCTCAGGTGGTTGTGCTTCTGGAATATCGTGAACCAGACTGTAGCTGGCATCAGCTCGAACTTTTTTCGCATACGACCATAAATGGTGGAATCCTATTGCGAGGAAGGGCAAAAATAAAGCGGCTCGAAATTCCCAACCAGATGTAGGCTCAACTTCTGCAACGCCTTGTGCAACAAGAACGGTAAAAGGATTTAACAATGCTGTTCCGTAACCAATACCGTAGCCAATAACCATAGAACCCACTGCTGACACGGTATCCATTTTTAAGGCTACGCAAAGCGTGATCAGAATGAGAACCAGTGGAATATATTCCTCAGCCATCCCAATACTTGTAGAGCCGAGCATAAATGCCGCCATGCTCATAAATAGTAATAAAGCAGGACGATGAGAGAACCGCTTTAAAACTTTGCCCAGCATTGCATCGATTGCGCCGGTTGATCGCAACACAGCGATCGAACCACCAATTAATAGTAGAAAGAAAATAATTCCCTGAGCTTCTCCCATTGCTTTTGGAATAACAGTAAATAATTCCCAAACGGGTAAATGTTCACGTTCCTCTAACACTTTATAAGTTCCGGGGACGACGACTTCTCTACCGTCGCTATTGGTTTGCATGTCAAACTGACCGGCGGGTAAAATCCAGGTCAGCACATAAGCAAATACCATCATGCCAAACAATAAAACGAGAGTGTGGGGGACTTTAAAGGTTTTCATTTTGTGTCTCTAAATCTATACATAATTTTGATACAAAAAACCCGGCCAGAAGCCGGGTTAGTAAGGTACAAATTATTATTTCTCGTTTTTTGTGCCTTCATGAGTAGCTGTAACCGAAAGCTCTTCCGCAAGCTTTTCTTCTAAGCCCTCTGACTTTCCTTCAGCGCCATGCATCCAATCAACCAATTTATCTGCAAGTAACCAGAGCAAGACACCTGCAATAAATGCCATTATAGCAACTCCTCCGAAGGTACTTAGTGGACCAGCTTCACCGACAAACTTACCTATTTCTGCGGCTGCTTTATTACCAAATCCAGCAAATAGAAACCAAACGCCCATTAGAAGGGACATGAATTTTACTGGAGCTAGCTTAGTGACGAGAGATAAACCGATTGGGGATAAACAAAGCTCACCCATAGTATGAAAAACGTAAGCCATTACTAACCAGATCACATGTGCCTTAATGTTTGGATCTTCACCTATTTGCAGAGCCGCTCCAACCATGCTGATAAAGCCTAAGCCCAGAAAGAACATACCTAGCGCAAATTTTCTAGGAGAGTCTGGTTCTTTTTCTCCCAAACGAATCCAAAAGCTTGCAAATATTGGCGCGAGGATAACAATAAACAACGGATTAACGATTTGTAACCAACTTGCAGGCATTTCCCAACCAAAGAAAATAAGGTCGGTTTTTTGTTTTGCGAATAAATTCATTGAGCCTGCTGCTTGTTCAAACCCTGCCCAAAACACAACAGTAAAAAAGCTCATGATCAAAATGACTTTAATGCGATCTCTCTCTACCTGGGTGAGTGGGCGAGATTTAATGTTATTGGCTGCGTCTTCAGCCGCTGACTTCTTAGCTGCAGCTTCAGTACCGATATCTCCTAGGTATTTTTTGGATAAAAATATTTGAAGTGCCAAGCCTATCAACATGCCAACTCCTGCTGCTATGAATCCGTATTGATAGTCTATTTTTTCGCCTATAGAGCCTACCACGAGATATCCAAGAATTGAGCCAATATTTATGCCCATATAAAAAATAGTGAAAGCACCATCTCTTCTGTGGTCACCTTGTTGATATAAGTCACCAACCATCGTTGAAATGTTCGGTTTGAAGAATCCATTACCTACGATTAAAAGAAATAGACCTATCCAAAGAAATGTCGTTTCTTGACCTTCGATTAGGGTGTGCGGCGTTCCAAGTGCGAATTGACCAAGTGCCATTGTTGCACCGCCAATCAGAATCGCTTTTCTCTGTCCTGTGATATTGTCTGCGATCCATCCTCCGAGAACTGGTGTGATATACACTAACATCGCATAGGTACCCAGAATACTTAAAGCATTGGATTCTAACGCTGTTTGATACAGGTTTTCTGCATCTGGTGCTGTAGGATCGATTCCAAAGTACGCCATATCCCAGCCCATTACACCTGCCGTAGCGGCAGTGGCAAGATATAGTACGAATATGCCGCGCATTCCGTAGTAACTCATTCGTTCCCACATTTCTGTGGTGAACAGCAGAAATAATCCTTTAGGATGTCCTAAAAAATTACCTTGCGGGATATTTTGATTCATTTGTTATTCTCCCAAAACTCTTATTTTTAATACTAAAGGTTCTTGACCTATTGGTTCTGCCCCAAAATCTCCCCTTTATACCTTGTCGAGAGGGGGCTGCACAAGATTGACGCGAATCGAAAATTATGTATTCCGGCCTAAAAAAGGGGGGAATCTTACCAATAAAGATCAAATCGGAGCAGTTGCAGTTAGATTGACGGAACTCTGGTCAAAAAAAGGAAGTTTTTGCGCAAAGTTATAAGTACTTTAGCAAAGTTATCAACGGACTATTTCCTAATCACTAGGCGTCCTTAAATAAGTCGGTTTCTAGTAGAAAAACTGAATTTGAACAGTGATCTTAAGGACGCTTCTAAGTGCTTAGTTGCAGCTAGTCTTCTTTTTTGTCCGCATTTGCCGCAAGAGGCTCCAAACCAAGGGCGGTTCGAACCGAGTTTTCTAACTTTAAACTGTTGGGATCAGATATGTTCATATGATCGTGCCACTGATTATTTTTTGATAAAACTGCGATTGTCGGAGTCGCAGGAACCATAAAGTTATTCATAATGGCATCACCTTCTACCGCTACTGTGAAACTGTATCCATATTTTTTGATGTAGGCTCTAGGATCGCCATCGTCCATTACAGAAATAGCAATGACTTTCAAACCTTTGTCTTGATAGGTTTGGTGCAATCTTTCGATTCCGGGTAGTAGCTTTTTACAATAGGGGCACCAGGTCGCCCAAAAGACGAGTAGCACAGCTTTATCTTTATGATCGGACAAAGTTACGCTATTGCCATCGAGAGTTTTTAATGTAAAGTCTGCTGCTGTTCTGTCTTGTGACCAAGCCGACGTTGAAATCAGTGCTGTAATAACTACTGCAAGAAAGTGGTTAATCAAATGCTTCATCATTAATCCTGATAATTGTAGTGAGTTCTAAAAATATCCATTTTTTAAACAAAGACTATCTGCTGCTAATTAAGACTTAGAATTTCTGTTAATGTTACATTTGATAATGTATACGACAATTAATCAACTTTAGGTAAGCTAAAAGTGTAAAGAGGTTTTAATGACTGTCGACATGTTTGAGCAATCATTAATAGGTGCAATTGAAAATAGTGCTCCCGGTCAGTTGAAGTACTTACCGCAATGGTTGGATTTAAAAACTGCAGACGATTTTTATCAACAGTTATTGACACAAATTTTCTGGCAGTCAGAGACTATTAGAATGTACGGTCGAGAAGTTAAAGTGCCAAGAAAAATAGCCTGGTATGGTGATGACGATGCAGCCTACACTTATTCTGGCATTACTCATCAACCTAAAAAATGGTTAGCTCTACTACACCAGTTAAGAGAGCGAATAAAATCAGACTTAAATATTGAAACCAACAGCGTATTAGCGAATTTGTATCGCGATGGTCAGGACTCCATGGGGTGGCACAGTGATAATGAACCAGAGTTGGGCAACGAACCTAACATAGTATCGCTCTCTCTAGGGCAACCCAGATACTTTGATTTTCGTGATATCAATAATCATCAGAACAAGCACCGTTTAGAACTTGCCCATGGAAGCTTATTAGTGATGTCGGGAAAGTTCCAGCAACACTGGCAACATCAAGTACCAAAACAAAGGAAGGTTTCAGAGCCTAGAATTAATCTCACTTTTAGAAAAGTATTTGCAAATTAAAGGACATAGCTTAGCTCTGTTTCGTTGTAAAAATAACGTGATATGATTGTCGCACATCATTTATTTTTAGAGGAGCGACTATGAGCTTTTTAGCTTGTCGAGTTTTTAACGAAAATAACGAAGTTAAACACCGCTTATGTGAAATGGAGCTGGATCAATTAACTGCTGGTGAAGTCGTGATTAAAGTCGATTATTCCAGTGTCAATTATAAAGATGCGCTTGCTGCAACTGGAAAAGGCAAAATATTGAAGCAGTTCCCACTCAATGCTGGGATCGATCTGGCAGGAACAATTGTTAGCAGCGAAAGCGACGAGTTTAAACCGGGCCAGTCTGTCTTGGTTAATGGTTGCGGATTGGGTGAGTCCTATGACGGCGGTTTAGCGCAAATGGCTCGCGTATCAAAAGACTTTGTCATTCCAATGCCAGAAGGGCTCGATGGTCGTCTTGCCATGGCACTTGGTACCGCGGGGTTTACAGCCGCTCTAGCGTTGCACCGAATGGAAGAGAATCATCAAAGCCCAGAGAAAGGTCCGATTGTTGTTACTGGCGCTTCTGGCGGAGTTGGCAGTGTCGCGGTTAATATTCTTGCGTCTCAGGGATATGAAGTTATCGCAGTGTCTGGCCGGCCAGAGTATCACGACTTTCTAAAGCAATTAGGTGCCAGCCAGATTTGCTCGGTTGATGACCTAGCGCTCGGCACTAAACCTCTCGAAAAAGGTCGTTTCGGTGGAGTGATAGATAATGTTGGTGGAAATTTATTGGCACAGCTTTTAGCCCATGTCGATTTATGGGGTAATGTTGCTAGCATTGGATTGGCGAGTAGTCACGAGTTATCGACCACAGTATTTCCTTATATATTGCGTGGTGTGTCCGTTTTAGGTGTCAGCTCAACAAACTGTCCAATGAGTTTACGCAAGGATATTTGGAAACGTTTGGGTGCAGACTTAAAACCCAATGCGCTATCAGAGATTATCACTGACGAGATACCGTTAAACGAAGTATCGCCAGTGTTTGATCAAATTTTAGAGCGTAAACGCTACGGACGAGTGGTTATTAATTGTCAGTAGAATTTAAAGGTTAGTGATAAAGGCGGTGCTTGATTGCGCCGTCATCGGCTCAGAAATTAAAAAGCCTTGTACTTGTTGGCATCCTGCTTGTTTTAAAAAGTTGAGTTGTTCCTCTGACTCGACACCCTCGGCAATAACATCCAGTCCTAGATTGTTGGCTAACGATATTATTGCGTTGGTTATCGCCATATCGTCTTTATCAATCGAAAGATCTTGAATAAATGCTTTATCAATTTTTAAGGAATTTATTGGAAGCTTTTTAAGATAACTTAAACTTGAGTAGCCAGTACCAAAGTCATCAACTGAAATACGAACACCCATTTCTTTCAATTGGTTTAAGGTTGTAATTGCGGCATCTGGATCCTCGAGTAGCATAGTTTCCGTTATCTCGAGCTCAAGTAATTCTGGTGGAAGTTGAGCCTCTGCTAAGATTGAAGCAACCAGCTTATAAAGACTTTGTTGCTGAAACTGCCGAGTTGAAATATTGACAGAAATTGGAATATTTAAGCTTTGTAACTGCCATTGCTTGGCTTGTTCACATGCCTTTTTTAAGACCCAATTGCCAATTTCATTAACTTGTCCAGTTTCCTCGGCGATGCTGATAAATTCATCTGGCTCAATCGCACCGATGGCGGTATTGTGCCAGCGAAGTAACGCTTCCATTCCAACTATCTTATTCGTGTGCAAATGCAACTTTGGTTGGTAAACCAATTCAAGTTCATTATTTTTTAATGCTCGCCGGAGTTGGTTGCCAACGGTTAGCTTTCGTAAAGCCTGAGTTTGAATATCTTCATCGTAAAACTGAAAATTACACCTTCCGGAACTTTTGGCAAAATGCAAAGCGCTTTCGGTGTTTTTAAGTAGAGTTGCTGAGTCTTGACCGTCGATTGGAAAAACTGAAATTCCAATGCTTGGGCTTATAGTCACTTCGTGTTGTTCAATATTGATGGGATGCTCAAATACTTGGAGTAAGGTACGAGCAAGTTTCTCGAGATTTTTTCGTTCATTAAATTCGGGCAATAATAATGTGAATTCATCGCCTGATGTTCGTGCGACGGTTCCTTCACCGATCGGCATATGTTGCTTTAATATCAGAGCAACTCGCTGTAGCAACTGATCACCGACGTTATGACCAAGTGAATCATTAATTTGCTTAAAATGATCAACGTCAATGTTGACCAAACTAAAACCTTGCGAGGGAGGGTGATTGATTGCTTCAGACAGTCTCTGATGAAATAACGCTCGATTGGGTAAGCCGGTTAATGTGTCATAATTTGCGAGATATATAAGTTTGTCTTCTGCGCGCTTTTGCTCAGTTATGTCAGAAAAAATAACAACAAAATATTCATTTTGTTCAGAACCTTGCTCAATCGGCTTTATCTCGAGTCTTGTTAGAAGCTCTTGCTGTTGCGCATTTTGTTGCCACAATTCACCGCTCCAATGGCGGTGTTCTATGATTTGTCTCATCAACTGCTTATAAAAAGCATTATCGTGTCGTGATGAAAAAAAGCTGTGTAACGGTTTACCAATAACCTCTTGCTCTGGCTTTCCCATAAGCCGGTTAAATGCGTTATTAACCAGTCGAATATTTAGTAGGCTATCAGTAATAACCATTACTTCATTCATACTTTGAATCACTTCAGCTGCTAACCTTAACTCTTCTTCAGCACGTTTTCGCTCTGTGATATCGGTTTGAGTTCCTGCTACTCGTATCGGTTTATCATTAATGTCTCTTGCAACAACTTTTCCTTTATCGAGAATCCATCGCCACGAGCCATCTTTTGATAACGCTCTGTATTCGGCTTCAAAATGTGAGGTGTGTCCATTGAGATGACGTTCGACTTCGGCGGATACTTTATCTGCGTCGTCCGGATGCATAAGTTGAAATAGTTGAGCAGTAGAACTTTCGAATTCGTCCGGTAAATAGCCTAGCATTTCAGGAATGCCTTTACGTTGGACTATTCCCAACTGTATATCCCAATCCCATAAACCGTCGCCGCTTCCCCATAAAGCCCAATGCAACTGCTCTTCTGATTGTTTAAGTTGTTTTAATGAACGGTTATGTTGGCGCTGTCGATGAATTGAATAAACCAATACTGCGCTGATAAAAAGCGCAAGCAATATTAATACTGGATTTGAGACAATAGGATTTGAGTTGGAACTTGGCGAGTCTAATAAGTCAGCAGAGCTTACGGTGAACGATAGGCAGCACAAAGAAAGGGCAGTAACATAGATGAGACTTGACCGTTTTTTATACATTTTTGATTTGTTTCGGCCGTTACCCTTACGCATTCAAAATCTCTGTTATAATCAAAGGCGCTCAATATAACGAATGTCGTCACGAAATATAAGCATAGATATTCGGTCAATTGTATTATTGCCAAACAGTGCCATAAATAGTGCGAAAATTGAGTGGTTTCTCACAAGTCGGATCACTTAAAAAACTTGAGCATGTTAGCAGTCCGAAAAGTCATCGTCCTATTTGTTTAACGTTATGTTTGAATTAATGGAGCAATATGAATAAGCCAGCGGCCCTCAAAATATCGAATCTCACGAAAACTTATGCTAATGGATTTAATGCACTTAAGTCTATTGATCTTAATGTCGAGCAAGGAGACTTTTTTGCTTTGCTTGGACCTAATGGTGCCGGTAAGTCAACGACAATTGGAATCATCAGTTCGTTAGTGACTAAATCGAGCGGTCAAGTTGAAGTGTTTGGTCATAATATGGACAGTGAATTATCGCAAGCGAAAAAGTGCCTTGGTCTAGTACCACAAGAATTTAATTTTTCTCAATTTGAAACGCCTTTACAAATTGTGGTTAATCAGGCTGGTTATTATGGAATTCCAAGGAAACAGGCAACCGAGAGAGCAAAGGTTGTATTAGATCAACTTGGCTTGTGGGACAAGCGTGACCAACCTTCAAGAAATTTATCAGGCGGAATGAAGCGTCGGCTTATGATTGCTCGGGCATTAATGCATGAACCTAAACTTTTAATTCTCGATGAGCCAACCGCTGGAGTTGACATTGAGTTGCGTCGTTCCATGTGGGATTTTTTGACCGAACTTAATTCGCAAGGCACAACTATTGTGTTGACCACTCATTATCTCGAAGAAGCTGAGTCTTTATGTCGCAATATTGCGATCATAGATCAAGGGATTATCATTGAAAATACCAGCAAAAAAGAATTGTTATCAAAACTTGATGTTGAAACTTTTGTACTCGATATTGAAGCTTACGAAGGGCAGTTACCAGAAATTGAAGGAATGTCTGTTCGGAGCATTGATGATCACTCCATAGAAGTGGATGTAAAACGCTCAGACAATGTTAATAGCTTATTTTTAAAACTTAACGATTTGGGTGTTAAAGTGCTGAGCATGCGTAATAAGTCAAATCGACTGGAAGAACTCTTCGTTCGCATTGTAGAAAATAAACAGAAAAAGGCTTCTTAATTATGCGTGAGAACTTGGTTGCTTTACAGAGTATTCTAGCTAAAGAAATAACTCGATATTTCCGTATATGGGTTCAAACTTTATTGCCGCCAGCAATTACCATGACGCTGTACTTTGTGATTTTTGGAAATTTAATTGGATCACGTGTAGGGCAGATGGGTGATAGAACGTACATGGAGTTCATTACGCCAGGCATTATTATGATGTCGGTGATCACTAACTCATACTCAAATGTAGTGTCGTCATTTTTTAGTGCAAAATTTCAACGACATATTGAAGAGTTACTGGTTGCGCCTGTTCCTAATATTTATATTCTGCTTGGATATATTGGCGGAGGTGTCAGTCGTGGATTGATCACCGGATTGATTGTCACCATTGTGAGCTCATTTTTTGTTGACCTACAGATTCATAATTATTTTGTTGTGTTTGTTGTAATTTTATTAACATCAACCTTATTTGCACTTGGTGGGTTGGTAAACGCTGTTTACGCTAAAAAATTCGACGATATCTCCATTGTACCGACTTTTATTTTAACGCCGCTTACTTATCTTGGAGGTGTTTTTTACTCCATTACATTGCTGCCTGAGTTCTGGCAGAATGTTTCGATGGCGAATCCAATTTTATACATGGTTAATGCGTTTCGTTACGGATTTTGGGGAATTAGCGATATAAACCTTGGAGTTGCGTTTGGCATCATTGGTGTGTTTATTGTTTCAATGTTTAGTTTTGCGCTTTATTTACTAAATACAGGTAAAGGGCTAAAAAGTTAATTGGAATCTTTAGCTTTCTTTCATTAGTATTATAGCTATGAAAGTATCCGAGGTGTTTATTTGAATGACTGAATCATCCGAAACCTTGGGCCAAGTTTTAGAGAGCGCCCCTCAATCTCGCGCCGTATTTCCGTTGCGTACAGTCCTGTTCCCTGGCGCTGTTATGCAGTTGGTAATTTTCGAGCCCCGCTATCTCGATATGGTGAGCAATTGCCTGAGTAACCAAATTCCTTTTATTGTTTGCAGAATGATTAAAGGGAACGAAGTGGGTCAGCCTGCTGAGTACGATCCAATCGGAACATTTGCTCACATAATCGATTTTGATAAGCGAGCCGACGGTGTATTAACGATCAAAGTACAAGGTGGTCTTCGTGTTTGCGTTGCTGACCACAAGGTACTGTCAGATGGATTGATTGTGAGTGAACAATTTCGGCTGTTACCCGAAGTGGAAGATATCGACTTACCAGAAGAAACATTTCCGCTACAAGACTTATTATCTAAGCTAGCTAAACTGCCCGAAGTTGATATTACACTTGAGCCAGTCAATATCAACAGCGCGGAATACGTTGTTCATCAACTCGCACAGTTACTTCCTATAGAACTCGAGTTTAAACAGTTTTTGCTCGAGCAATCAGACGCCTACGATAAATGTTTGGCACTTTTCGATCAGTTACTAGAAGAATCCGGCGAATTTGACGATGAGTCAACTGATGAAGAGTATGAGGAAAGCGAGTATGAAGTGTCTGATTTTGAAGAACCTGATAATGAAGAATCTGGTTACGAAGAGTCGGACAATAATCACACCAAACGAAAGTCGTCGAGCTCAGATGATTCAGACGATAATGACAGCTAAGGCCAGCAATTTTTTATTTTGATTGCGTTATCAGTCAAAGAGGTATTCCATCCTTATCCTGTCGTTAAATAACTAAAAATAATTACTGTGAGTATCAAAAATTTGATACAACTATTTTCTCATGCTGGGATTGCTGTGCTTAAGTGTTTAGCGCTCTGAGAGTGCATTACCAGTTAATTAATTCAGCTTGCGGAATAAATGTGTAGGACATTCGAATGGAAAAGCAGCTTAACAATGTCAATATTGAACGTGAAACGGTAATTACTACGCCCGATGAGTTAAAGGTAGAATTCCCACTATCCGATCATGGTCGACAAACAGTGTTTCAATTTCGAGAAGAAATTGGAAATATTTTAGATGGTAAAGATGACCGTTTAATTATTGTCAGTGGTCCTTGTTCTATTCATGATGTCGAAGCCGCGAAGGACTATGCGCAACGGCTAAAGAAGCTGCAAGAAAAAGTCGCCGATCGTTTTTTAATTGTGATGAGAGTGTATTTTGAAAAACCGCGGACTACCGTTGGGTGGAAAGGTTTAATCAATGACCCTCATCTCAACGATACATTTGATGTTGAAACGGGATTGCGTAAAGCTCGTGAACTGCTTGTTTGGATTGCTGAGCTTGGGTTAGCTGCTGGCACCGAAGTGCTCGATCCTATTACTCCACAATATGTTGCTGAGCTGTTCAGTTGGGCTGCAATAGGTGCCAGAACCACTGAGTCACAAACGCATCGTGAAATTGCTTCCGGATTATCGATGCCTGTTGGGTTTAAAAATGGTACCGATGGAAATATCGACGTGGCTATTAACGCTATGAAATCGGCACTCTCACCTCATCATTTTATTGGAATTAATCGACGGGGCGAGGTAAGTTTAATTGCGACCAAAGGAAATCGGCACAGCCATATAATCTTAAGGGGCGGTAAGCATCCGAATTATGACTCTGTCCATATTGCGATGTTGGAACATCAGTTAAAACAACTCTCAATGACACCTAGGTTTGTCGTAGATTGCAGCCACGGGAATTCTCAAAAGGATCACCGATTACAACCCCTGGTTTTTAGAAATGTGATCAATCAGATAAAGCAAGGCAATCGTTCGATTTTAGGACTTATGCTGGAAAGTAATTTGCACTCGGGACAACAAAAAAATCTTGGGGAACTTTCTAAAATGGAGTATGGGGTATCAATCACAGACGCTTGTATTGACTGGCAAACGACAGAAGAGTTATTAATGGAAAGTCATCAGCTACTAACAGAGTAGATTTATAATAGACTCGTAACTAACGAGTATTGAGCTAACAAAAGGAAATATATGAATCGGATAAAGGAGCTTCGGGATGCAATTGATGATTGTGACAGCGAGTTGGTTTCGCTTATTGCAAAACGACAGGCTCTAGTCTCGGAGCTTTCAAGAGCGAAAGCTGAAAACCGTATACCGGTTCAAGTAAGTGAACGTGAAGCGGAAATTAAAAACCGGTTGCTCGACTTGGCAAACCAACAATCGGTTTCCAGTAGTCTGATCATTGATATTGTTCAGAGAATTATGCGTGACTCATACCGGCTGCAGTCTCAAACGAGCTTTAGCAGAGCAACTCAAAACCCAATGCAAATAACAATCATTGGTGGTCTTGGCCAAGTGGGACGGCTTTTTGTTGAGTTGTTTGAAAGAAGTGGTCATGAAGTAAAAGTATTGGATATTGACGATGATCTATCGCTGCCAATGCATTATCGATCGGCCGATTTGATACTTTTAAGTGTGCCGTTCGAGAGTTTTATTTCAAACCTTCAAAAGTTACCTCAGCTCAATCAAACAACTATTCTTGCAGATTTGTCATCTAGTAAATCAGAGCCTGTGAACAAGATGCTTGAGTTTCATGCTGGTCCGGTAATTGGATTACACCCAATGTTTGGACCAACTTTGGAGCATGTTGCACAACAATTAATTATTTGTTCTCAAGGACGGCATTTAGACAAGTGTACTTGGTTAATTGAGCAATTTAGGCTGTGGGGGTGTAAGGTAGAATTATTACCCGCTGTACAACATGATGAACTTATGAGTTATGTGCAGGGAGCAAGGCATTTATCAGCAATAGTGCTTGGTGATTTAATTATGCAAAACCAAGTCGATTTATCACAGTTATCTAGAGTAAGTACACCTGCATTTCGATTGGAGTTAGCGTTGATGGCTCGATTGTTTACACACCATGCTGAGCTTTATGTTGATATTTTACTTTCATCGACTGCTCACACTGAAGTTTTGAGTCAGTTTAGTGAGTGCCACGCAAAATGGGCTCATCTGTTGAAAGCGCAGGACAGACAGTCGATGATGAATCGGTTCACAGAAATCGCTGAGTTCCTGTATGAATTTTCACCAAATCTAGCCAGTTCCAGCCAACAAGTTCTCGACTCTTTTCTCGACAGCACAAAATTTTCAGAATAATCGCTAATGGCTTGTACTATGGTCTAATAACCATAATAATCATACATCACAGCGAATCAATTGAGAGTAACATGCCGATAAAACCTCTTGCGATAGAGCAACTTACCACGCCCATAAACTATGAAGACTTGCCATTTAAAAATGTGTCTGACCTGGAAGCTAACGTTGAGTTTTTAGGTCAAGAGCGAGCGAAAAGAGCTTTGGCATTTGGCTTGGAAACCAAACGTCGAGGATATAATTTATTCGTAATGGGGGACAGCGGTACCGGTCGTATCTCAATGGTGATGCGACACATTGAGGCAAAAGCTCAAACTCAAAAGGCACAACCAGACTGGATTTACGTTAATAATTTTGACGAAGCTCGAGAGCCCTGGGCAATGCAATTACCAACAGGATACGGTAAGAAGTTGGTTAACGATTGTAAAACAATGGTCGGACGTTTATTGGTTACCATTCCTGCAGCATTTGAAAACCCGAGTTATCAACGTAAAAAGTCTGCTATAGAAAAGCAGTTTAACTCCAAATTCGAAACCGCGATTGATTCGTTAGAAAAAGAAGCTAACGCTAAAGGATTCGCGCTTTATCAAGACGCCATCAATATTTCCTTTTCACCTTTAATAGATGGTAAACCAATCGATGATATAGTCTTCACTGGGCTGCCACCTGAAAAAAAGGAAGAAATAAGCCAGGCAGTTGATGAGCTGGAAGATAAACTAACCGAAGCTCTGCTTGAAATGCCGCAATGGAAAAGAGAATCTTTTGATGCCATGCAAGACTTGAATTCGGACACTATAGGAACAGCAGCTGCACCAATAGTTAATGAGCTACAAGAGAAATATCGTGGCCTTCCTGGCACGCAGATTTACTTTAAAGAAATGCAGCGACATCTAGTCAATATTGTTTTAGAAAATTTTAATTTACTTGAAACTCCAGAATTAAAAAATAACAAATACTTGAGAGAGTTATTGCAGCAAACATTTGTCCCGAATCTTTTAGTTGCCAATAATCCTGCTCTAGGTTCGCCTGTTGTTTACGAATCGCACCCAACGTTTAGTAACTTGTTCGGTCGAGTTGAATATTGGAATGAAGGCGCAGCAATAACCACAAGCTATCAACAAATTAGAGCAGGTGCATTGCATCGTGCAAATGGTGGCTACCTAGTACTGGAAGCTGAAAAAATATTTGATGACCCCTACATTTGGGGGCAATTAAAACAAGCTCTCTTAACTCAGGAGCTTAAGCTTGAGCCGCCAATGATGGAAGGGCAGTCTGCTGTAACAATCGGACTCACGCCTCATGGCGTACCACTTGATTTGAAAATAATTCTGGTTGGAAGTCGAGAGTATTTTTATCTATTACAAGAAAATGACGAAGAGTTTAGCGAGCTGTTTAGAATTCTTGTCGACTTTGATGACCACCTTGATAAAACCCATGACAGTATTCAGCACTTAGCTCAATTGGTTAAAACACACAGTGAAACAGAAGGGTTTGCCGAGTTAACGACTAATGCTTTCATTGAGTTAGTAAAATTTAGTTGCCGTCTTGCAGGACACCAACATCAGTTGAGTACAAGGTTTGGTGAAATTTTTGAGCTGTTAGGCGAAGCCGATATTATTCGCCAGCAACTGGACGAACGGCTCATTGGTTCCGAGCACGTTATGGAAGCTCTAAACCAACGTGAATTTCGTCACTCAAGAATAAGAGCTGAGATGCTACATGATGTGCTTGAAGGACAAATTATTATTCATTCTTCTGGAAACATTGTCGGCAGTATTAATGGTCTTACTGTTTGGGAAATTGGCTCGACTGACTTCGGTACACCAGCTCGTATAACCGCGACAGTGTTCCCAGGTAATAAAGGTATCGTAGATATCGAAAGAGAAAGTGAACTAGGTTTATCGATTCATTCAAAAGGTGTGTTAATTCTTTCTGGATATTTGGCAAATCGTTATGCGAGAGATTTTACACTCACACTTTCTGCCAATATTGTCATGGAACAAAGCTATGGTTTAATTGATGGTGACAGCGCATCACTTGCTGAACTATGCGCACTCATTTCCGCTATTGTAGAAAAGCCGATAACGCAATCGCTTGCGGTTACCGGGTCAATTAACCAATTTGGCGAAGTTCAGGCGATTGGTGGTGTTAATGAGAAAATTGAAGGTTTTTTTGAACTGTGTAAAGCTCGAGGGCTCACTGGAAAACAAGGTGTAGTTGTTCCTCAAGCAAATCAAAAACATTTAATGCTCAAAAAAGAAGTATTAGAAGCGGTAGAGCAGGGATTGTTTTCGGTATTTACTGTGCAAACAGTCGATGAAGCTTTAAGTCTTTTACTTCAAGACATTGATGTCCCTGAGCTAGAAACTAGAATCACGGAGCAGCTGAAAAACCTTCACGATATATGTGAAGATGTAGAAGATGACGATGAGCAGGAAAACATGGCTGCTCAGGCTAATTTAAAAAAGCAAGTTGAATCACAGTAGAGCAGTTTTTATAAGCAGTAAAACATGGAGAAGAAAATGAAAATGAAACATTTGGGAGCAGCCCTCGCATTAGCATCATCGGGTTTTGTCTATGCACAAGATTATCAGTTTTTTGGTGATGCCTATTACGTTGACCTGGATGACTTAGACTCGGAAGTTATTGGTGTCGCAGCTCAATATTATTTTAATGATATTGCATCGCGTGGCCCATTGCGTGAGTTTGATTATTTAATCACCGAGACTAATGTGTATGGCTCACTTTCAAAGTTAGATACGCCAGTAGGCTCGACGAATATTACGAATCTAGGCGGTGAAGTCTACATCGGTCGATTCTTATTTGGCTTAAATCATACAGATTTTGAAGATGCTGATGAAACCGAAGTTAAGTTTGGATATTTATTTCAGCCTAATCTTCAAGCCGACATTACATTGCTTGACAGTGACTCTCCTTATGATTTCATTTTGGGAGCGACTTATCAGCATGACATGGGTAACAATCGGTATCTTGGCTTTAGAGTTGAAACAGACGATGAAATTGATACTGTTTCATTAGAGAGCAAATATTTCACTCCAATGAGTGGTGGTCGATTTTTAACGGTTTACGCTCAGCTCGTAACATCTGATATTGACGACGACGACTTCTTAATTGGCAGTGACTACTACTTTAATACCATGGCCTCAGTTGGAGCAACAGTATTTGATGGTGGTATAGGAATAAATGGAAGCTTTTATTTCGATCAAAATTTTGCACTAAGTGCAGAATATCAAGATGCTGATTTAGAAGATGGTGGAAACCAATTTACTTTTAATGCTCGTTATCAATTTTAATTCGAGATATTTAATGACAGGCGCCAGATGGCGCCTGATTGTAATTAGACAAATGTCTAAAATTTGACAGTGAAAATCGTTTTATTCGCGGTACTAATGATTTAAAAGGTTAATTATGAGTCAACTAGTATTAGGTGGAGGATGCTTTTGGTGTCTAGAAGCCGTATTCCAAAGAGTCGACGGTGTCGCGTCGGTAACATCTGGCTATAGCGGTGGACATGTCGATAATCCAGACTATAAGAGTGTTTGCCAAGAAACAACTGGCCATGCGGAAGTCGTGTCAATCGAATACGATACTAACGTAATTTCTCTGGAAGAGTTATTGGAAATCTTTTTTACAATTCACGATCCAACGACTTTAAATCGGCAAGGTAATGATATCGGAACACAGTATCGTTCAATAATATTTTATCAATCAGATGCAGAAAAAGAGAAAGTTGAACACCACATCTGTGAAATTAAAGGTCAATTTGATAAGCCAATTGTTACAGAAGTAAAACCCTATCAAATTTTTTGGCCCGCCGAGAGCGAACATTTTAATTATTATAATCAAAACTCAACGCAACCATATTGCCAAATAGTAGTTGGCTCGAAACTTCAAAAACTTAATCAACATTTCAAAGACAAAATGAAGTAGTGATAATGAACGCTTTTTAAAACTCAGTGTTGTATTCTTGAATATATAATTCGGTCACTGAGTGTCCGTTTCCTTTCTAAAGACTCCTTATTTCGGTGAATACCCTATTTTTTCCTTATATTGGTAATTTTAACTGAAACAAATAAACCTAATATAAACAATTATTTAGGTAACAGAATTACTTAGACAGATGCTTATGTTAGCCGCTCTGGTTATAAGTGGTAATTTTTTACATCTTTCTTCATCTCACTTACCTATACTCCGCCTCCAGAATGAAGTAATTAAAAGTGAATCATGCTAGTACAGGTTAAAAAAATTGTGGCAACGGTAGTGTTAATGACCGTTGTATCAAGTGCTATGTTGGGTTGTCAGAGTAACGACAATGCAACGCCTACTGTCAAAGAGTCTCAACCTGCAGATAAAGATAAGAACAGATTAAAGTTCAAAAATTTAACTTGTTCAGGAGTTGTGATCCCCAAAGACATTTGGGCATTAGAAGCAATGCTTATTGAGGAAGGGCTAATAAACCCGGATATGCCCGAAGAAAAGAAACAACAAATTATTGAAGACTATATCAAGCAACAAAAATCCAGTTTTCCGAAGTGTGGAGAAAAGAAATGAATCTAAGTAAAAACTTGTTAGCCTCGTTAGTAGCGGCTGGACTTTTGTCGGCTATGCCTGCTCGCGCAAATACTGCCGTCGATGTGGGCTTAATTGATCGAGATAGAATTGAATATTGGTTAATTAAACGTGGCGAATTAAGTGAGTCGGCATCTGCGCAAGAGAAAGCTAAGGCAGTCGAATTTTATTTGGGCAATATATCTAATGAGCATTTAAAACCTGAGTTGATCAGTAAACTTGAAAACAGAGCAACTCAATTGAAAAGTATCAAGCTGCTAAATAAAAATGCAAATTATTCTGCAAACGTACTTGCCGTTCTAATTGATTTCAATGATCTTCCTCATTACGATAATGGGTTAAGCTCACAAGATACTCAGATGTTTTATCCAAGCTATCCGGTTGAACATTATCAAGCGGTTCAATTTTCAAGAGATGGGTACGAAGGACCATCGGGTCAAACATTGGCTTCAGCTTATCAGTATTTTCAAGGAGAATCAGGCGGTACATTTACTTTTGATGGAACGACTTATGGTTGGGTAAGAGCTGAAAAAGCTGCGGCTTACTACGGTGCAAATGAAGGTCAATCTAGAAATGCTAATGCAAGCGAGCTGATCATTGAAGCTGTTCAAAAAGCAGTGACAGAAAATAATATTGACCTAAGCGAGTTCGATAGAAAAGACTTGTTTGACCTCGATGGAGATGGAATTACTGACGAGCCTGACGGCTTTATTGATCACGTGATGGTCTACCATTCAAGTATCGGTGAAGAAGCCGGTGGTGGTGTATTAGGTAGTGATGCGATTTGGTCTCATAAATCTTTTATCAATGTTGGTGCTGGAGTTCCTGCGGATCAAATTGGAGTTGCGATTGAAGATGGATCTTGTTCTGAAGCAACTACTCCATGTATTCGAGTTTTAAATTACACAATACAACCAATCGATGCTGCTGTTGGAGTAATTGCTCATGAGTTTGGTCACGATCTAGGCTTACCAGATGAATACGATACAGCAAGCGGAAACTCAGTTTCTCCCGTTGAAGGTTGGTCTATAATGTCTCGAGGCAGCTACGCTGGTTTACCGGCTGGGACCTCACCAACAGGATACAGTCCTTACGCAAAAGAATATTTACAGAATCGTTACGGTGGAAGTTGGTATAACCAAGTTGAAATTAACTTTTCTGATCTTAATGCTTCTGGCCAAACAGTAAACCTTTTTGAAGCAGTAAATAAATCCGAAGTAAATCAAATTAAAGTTAATTTACCCACAGGTACTACGGGTCCATATTCTGGAAGCAATGCTTATTATTCTGCTGCAGGAGACGATCTTAATAATTCGATGGACATCTCGGTTGAGCTTCCAACTGCAGCGTCATTAGTACTGTCTATGAAAGCGCATTGGAATATTGAGCAAGATTGGGATTATGCGCGATTAACTATAAGTGATACTGCAATTGCAGGTAGTCATACGAATGCGACGAATCCTTGGGCAACAGATTATCCAGAGCAATATGGTGATGTTGTTAACTATATTACCGGAGTAAGTAAAGATATTTCGGGTGCTGAGGGAGAAGCTGGATGGGTTAATTTGACGTTCGATCTAACGCCTTATGCTGGACAATCGGTTGTTTTAAAATTTGAATATATTACTGATTCTAATACCGGTGGATATGGAATTGTAATTGACGATCTTTCTGTCGCGGCTGATGGGTCTGAAGTTTTCTCTGATGGTGCAGAAGGCACAACTGCTGTGTTGAACGGATTTCAACGCGTTGATGGTGTATCCACTCGTGCCTCACATAATTATTACATTCAATTACGCAGTTACAACGGAATTGATTCTGGATTAGCTTCTTCGAGCTATCAGCGAGGAGTTTTGGTTTGGTATCGAGATAACGCTATTGCCAATAATAACGTTAGTGAGCATATGGGTAGTTGTTTAATATGTGTTGTTGATGCTGATCAAACTTCTATTACTATGGGTAATGCTTCAACGCAACTTAGAGATGCAACCTTTAACTTGGCTCAACGACCGCAATTTGTTGACTTAAAAAATTACAGTAATCCACTTAACCCTGCAATTGGTGTCAACTTGCCAGGTGTTGGTTTTGGTTTTGATATTTTGTCTCAAACCACAAATTCAACAGAAGCCAGTCTTCTTTTGAGAGCTGACGCTATACTGCTACCAGAAGCGACTTTTTCGTTATCACTAAACGGTGCTACTGTGACATTTTTCAATAACTCGAACGGTGGAAGTGGTACGTTAACTTACGAGTGGGATTTCGGAGATGGTACAACTAGTTTGGCTCGTGCTCCTTCGCACACCTATCAAGAGTCAGGGCAGTATACTGTTACATTAACGGTTACCGATACTCAAGGTAATACTGATAGTCGTTCGCAAAGCGTCAATGTAACCGTTCCTTCACAAGGTGGAAGTGGCGGTGGTGGTTCAGTTACATTTTGGATGATGGTATTACTGAGTAATCTTTTCTTTGTTAGAAAAAGAAGAGTGATAAAGTAATCTTTTTACCTTCGATAAGTTTTTGTCTTATATTAAAAAGCCGACTTATGTCGGCTTTTTAATTGCTAGAAATCAAGTTCTATGTCAGTTCTATACATGATCCAGTTCAGATCTCTAATCTAGTCAAATATAGAGTCATTATTTATTGAGACGAATTTTTAAACTTTCATAGTGAAAGTCTAAACCCTCCTCTTTTGCAATTGGCATACTTAAAGCGGCTAACTCATTGCGACCATTATCTGATACTTTCTGGATTGTTTGAATTCGTAAAAATGTCTGCACATTCAATCCGCCAGTCTGTCTAGCATAGCCAATAGTAGGCAATGTGTGATTCGGTCCGCTTGCATAATCTCCCATAGCGACAGCACTATTCGCGCCAACAAAAAGTGAGCCGTAATGTTTTAGTTGATTTGAATTAATTCGATCATCGCAAAGCATTAAATGTTCGGGAGCAAATCGATTACAAACTTCGATCATCTCGTCCACAGATTGGCATAATACCAATGCAATTTGTTGACCGGAAATTAGGTTCGCGTATTTTTCGTCAGCTTTCAAAAAGGCTTCTTCTTTTTTTAGCCAGGCTTCATTGTCACTGACTATCACCGACAGTGCCATAGGGTCGTGTTCGGATTGCGCCAGAGCATCGAGAGCTAGCCACTCAATGGGTTGGTTTTCATCACAGAGCGCGAGCATCTCACTGGGTCCAGCAAGCCCATCAATTTTCAACTTGCGTTGCAGCTGAGCTTTCGCTTCATTAACGTACGCATTGCCTGGACCTACGACAGCATCTACGGGACGCAATGATTTATATCCGTAAGCTAATGCGCCAATCGCTTGGACACCACCGATTTTAATAAATTGGGTAGCCCCAGCTAACGATGCTGCAGCCAAAAGGGCAGGGTGGTCTGATGGTGATACTGCAATTCGATCGATGCATCCTGCCACTTTTGCGGGAATTAATGTCATTAGTGCGGTCGATATAAGAGGGAAGCGTCCACCAGGAATGTAACAACCAACTCGTTCGATGGGGCTAACGACCTGTCCAAATTCTCCGAAGTCATCGGTAAAGGTTTTATTACCAATATCTTCTTTTTGAAATCGAGCAAAAGTTTTGATTCTTTTCGCGGCTTCACGAATCGCGACTTTTAAGCAACCATCTAACTCATACTCATTGAAAGGTTTAAGCGTGATAACTTCCGGCTTTTGGCCGTCAAATTTTTCCGAAAATTCGTCAATTGACTCATCTCCATTAGAACGAATAGTCTCTAACATTTCTCGGACGGTTTGCTCAATTGCAGAGTCATCTTGGAGGCTTGGTCTTTTCCAGTTGCTTGCTGAAGAAATCATCGTCGTTCTTCTCTTTTTAAACTCTATGTTAACTGCTAAATGTTTTAGTTTTAGCGATCGTTGAAACGACTGCGCAACTCGCTTACTATCTCGTTTACTGAGACACCTTTTGCGATAGCGTCTGTTAAAGCGAAAAATATCAAATCGGCTGCTTCCCAACGGACTTCTTCATGCTCAGTCGCTTCTATAAGTTCCTGAGCTTCCTCAAGAATTTTTTCTGCTCGAAATTCAGCCGATTGAAATAGTTTAGTACTAAAAGAATTCTCTGGGAGTTGCTCTTTACGGTTATTTAATAGTTTATGCAACCGCTGCAATGAGAAGTCATTACGCTCAGTTGCAAAGCAGCTGTAACGATCCAGGTGACAAGCATTTCCGTTTTGTCGTACTTTAAACAGAAGTGTGTCACCGTCACAGTCAAAGTCTGCTTGAATCAAAGTTTGCGTATGTCCGCTGGTAAGCCCTTTTTCCCAGTATTCTTTACGGCTACGACTCCAATAAACGCCTTTGCGTTCTTTTAAAGCTCGGGTAAGAGACTCTTGATTCGAGTAAGCAAGCATCAGTACTTTATTGGATTCTATATCCTGCACTATGGTCGGAATGAGGTCTAATTTTTTCCAATCAATTTGTGTTTTGAAGCAATCCGATAGCGTTAAAGCCCCGGTATAGATTGACATACCGATTTGGCCATTTGCGCCAAGTTGAGTAAAAAATTCAATGTCATCTAAGGTGGAAATACCACCCGCTATCGTCACAGGAACTTTTGATACTTCGATTACTTCGGATATACGCTTTCGATCGAGTCCTTGCAATAAGCCCTCTTTTTCCACTTGAGTGTATAAAAACTCACTGCAGTTTTCTGACAGTTCCGGTATTAAGTCGACAACTTTTATTGACTCAGTTGTTTGCCATCCAGAGGTAGACCAATAATCGCCTTTCGCATCTATGGCAAAAATTAATGCTTCTCGAGGAAGCTTTTTTACCCAATCTTCACGACATTTAGTGCCAATAATAATTTTGCTCGCGCCTGCTTTAATGTATTTTTTTGCGGTTTCTAAATCACGAATTCCACCACCTACTCGACAAGGTCGATGTTTCAATAACTCAACTATTAGCGCCTCATTACTACCTTTACCTAAGGCTGCATCGAGATCAATAATTGCAACTTCACCATAAACTGAAAATTCTTCGAGTAATTCAAATACATCGTCACGCTCAAGAACTTTCTCTTTACCTTGCTTTAACTGAACGGCTTTACCGTCCATTAAGTCAATAGAAGGAATCAACATAATTTTAATCCGTTGTTTTTATAAATTTGTACTGTAATGGTATTACAGTCTAACGTTAATGCCATTGTTGGCTAAAAATGTTTTTACTTGGCCAATGGTGTATTGTCCGCTGTGAAACATTCCAGCTGCCAGGCATGCATCGGCACCAGCATTAAAAGCATCCAAAAAGTGTTGTTCGTTTTTCGCTCCGCCAGAAGCTATCACTTGAATTCTACTATTTTTAGCGACACGTCCGGTCAATTCATTATCAAATCCACTGCCAGTGCCATCTTTATGCATACAGGTAAGTAAGATTTCTCCTGCACCACGATCCTCGACTTCTTTTACCCATTGATCGAAATTCTTATAAACTCTGGTACGACCGCCATGAATATAAATGGCGCGTTCAATATTGCCTTGAGGATTCTCTTGATTATTAACATCAACGGCTACTACCACGCATTGACTGCCATAATCTAATGCCACTTGATCAATAATGTCTGGGTTAGTCACTGCAGTGGTGTTAAGCGCGACTTTGTCTGCTCCGGCATCAAGAAATGCCTTAACGTCTTCGATGGTTTTTAATCCACCACCGACGGTAAAAGGTATACTTAAATTTTTCGCTATTTCAGTCACGTTTTTTAATGCCGTAGGTCGATTATCGGAACTCGCTGAAATATCCAGAAAAACAATTTCATCTGCACCTTGTTCTTCATACCGAACGGCTAACTCTACCGGGTCACCCATATCACGAAGATTAACAAAGTTAGTCCCTTTGACGACTCGACCGTTGTCTACATCAAGACAGGGAATAATTCGTGCAGTAAGTTGATTAGTATTGCTCATATTTAACTCGTTTGTCAGTTCGCTTTACAGGGCTGAGGTTGTTTGATTTTTGGTTGAGTTTTTCAAATAGTGCATTAACGTCATTCGCAACAGTTCCTGACCGTATGCGCTCGACTTTTCCGGATGAAACTGAAAACCAACTACATTGTTGAGCCTGACGGCGGCGCAAAACGTTTCTCCGTACTGTGTTGATGCGATACATTGCTCCGACTCCCTTACTGCATAACTGTTTACAAAGTAGGGCACTCCACTTGGTAAATTTAATTGCTCGTTTGTTTCTTTGATAAAATTAGTTGCTGCCCATCCCACCATTGGTTGTTTGGGGAAGTTTAGTTTTTCTGCTCGGCCGCTTATCCATCCTAGTCCGGGAATCGTGGAAGACTCTTCCGAAGACTCGAACATTATTTGCATCCCAACACAAATGCCAACAATACAATTGCCTTCGTTACGCCATTGATTTAAGAAGTTTACCCAGCCATTGAGCACTAAATTTTTCATAACGGTACCGAAATGGCCTTGACCCGGAATAACAAGTGCTTCGCCAACGACGTCTTGAGGAGTTCTAGCAATAGTTACATTAAAGCCAATGCGTTCAAGACAAGCACTTAAACTGAACAAATTTCCTGCTTTAGTATCAATAATTGATATCATTCGATTCATCAGTTATTCCTCTTATAAAACGCCTTTAGTTGACGCATTACCACTGGCTTCACCTAATGCTTCTCTCAATGCATACGCGAGTGCTTTAAAGCAGCCCTCGACCAAGTGATGGTTATTGCGAAATGTCATTGGACGCAAGTGCAAAGTGATTTCCGCTTTCATTGCCAAAGTATAAAAAAAGTGTTCAAACATTTCTGTGCTAATGCCGCCGATAGTCTCTCGTGTAAAATTAAGCTCGCCAACATAGTAGGGGCGACCTGACATATCAACGGCACACAAGATTAAAGCTTCATCCATAGGCAGCAACCGCTGACCATAACGTTGAAGGTTGGTTTTTGCTCGCCACGCTTGCTGTAATGCTTCACCCAGTACAATCGCAACGTCTTCAGTGGTGTGGTGGTCATCAACTTCAAGATCTCCCTTAACAGTTAAATTAAGATCCCAACGTGCGTGACTGGCAAGTGCCGTTATCATGTGATCTAAAAAGCCAATACCTGTGTTGATATTTAGATTTTGTGAACCGTCGACGTTCAATTCCAACTTGATGTCAGTCTCTTTGGTTTTTCTATTAATTGAAATCATGGTTATGTTCACCTTTAACTTAAATCTTTGAGGTCGATATTAAACGTTGTAAGTCGTTAATATCATTAATGACAACATCTGCACCTGCTTCAATCAAGGAGTTTCGGTTTTCATTTCCGATACCAATCGCAACTGATCCACTATTCACAGCTGCCTGCATATCATCCGGTGTGTCACCAAACATCCAGCTGGCAGATGTATCGAAAAATGTTTTTAACTTTAAAATACCTTCTGGGGCAGGCTTACTTTTCTCTACATCATTGTCACTGACTACTTTCGCTGCAAGCCACTCTGCATGTTGTTGACTAATGGCTTTCTGACCCATCATGGCTTCGTCTCTGGGTCGTCCTGTAACTATTGCTAAAGAAGTTTTGTTTTGAATACAAAAGCGTTGCAGCTGTTGATTAGTAATCGGGCTCAAGAGAACTTGTTCGTTCCTAATAAAGCCTGGCTGCGATTCATCTCCAAGGTAAAATTGTTGAAAGCAATCGGTTACTTTTTCAATACTAGGTGATACAAGTACTTCAGAGTCACTGTGAAGACTTTGACTTTCTTTTTCAATCTGCGCTATCAGTGCTTGCGTTAATACCCAGTCATTATTGTAGCCGCCTTGACTTCGCAAATCATTAATAGCTGTATCTGTAACTTGTTGCCCAGTGAACTCTTTTACAGTCGCTTTTATGGCATTGTCATAGCTGCTGCTGGTATCAATTAAAACGCCATCCATATCAAAGCAAAGGAGTTTGGGAGTTAATATATTACTCAATGCTGTTAATAGCAGTTCAAGTTGAAAAGGAACAGTGATTCGTAAACAACCAGAAAGATAAGACTCTGTGAAAACACGTATACTGATGTCGAGTTTCAGCAAAGCATTTTTTACCATTTCAGCGCGCAAGCTATCCAATTTGAAAAATATAAAGTTTGCCTCTGAGTTTATCGGTTGAATCTCATTGTCTATCAACCACTGACTGAGTTGGTTTCGATTCTGCTTGATTTTCGTTGTATAGTTTTGCATGTCTTTTTGAGCATCATCCGAAAAAGCAGCTTTAGCAATTGCTAAACTTGGAGCAGGGACATTAAACGGAATCGCTCTTTGTTTAAACTCATTCAATAAAGCCTCGCCTCCAATTAAATAGCCCAGACGAATTCCGGCGAGACCATAAGCTTTTGACAAAGTTCTTAAAATCACTAAGTTATCAAATTGATCAAGTAAGTTTATTGCAGACTTTTGTTCGCTAAATTCTATGTAAGCTTCGTCTAGAAATACCCAGCTGTTGTTGTTTTTAGCTAATCGTAGACACTCAATTAACTCACTACTCGCAATACCTTCTCCCGTCGGGTTGTTTGGTGAAGTGATAACCACAACGGAATCTTTATTCTTGCTTATCACTTGTTTGAGTGAATTAATATCCAGTGATAAATCACTATTTGCAGGAATTTGAATATTATCCAGTGACCAACTGCTCAGTCCCCAGGTATATTGGCTAAACGCGGGCAGTGGCAATATCAATTTGGCGCTTTCTTTTATAATGCGCATTAATAGAAATATTGCCTCGTCACCACCGTTGCTTACAAAAACATTTTGCTCGGTGAGTATTGCTTTTTCGCTATTGGAATAGTGTGTCGCAATGATCGACTCTAATTCTGTGCGATCTGGGTAGTGCCAAAGTTCGGTTGCATCGAGCTCGAGCTTCGATAACCATTCGCTGGCATAGTCACTGCGTTCATTAAAGTCGAGTTTTAACATGACGACACGGCTCACTTAGATTGATTTATTAATCGGTGTTTCTAAAATATCTGTCGCACCGGCTTTGATGAGCTCTGGAATTAACTCCATGATATTACCTTTTGGTACAGCCGCTTTTACGGCAAAGCCTTCTTCATTATATAAACGACTCACAGTTGGTGAGCGCATCGCTGGTAATAACGAAACAATGGTTTCGATAGCATCATTACCGCAGTTCATCTCTAATAGAACACGCTCACGTCCATTGAGTACCGCTTGCATCATCGTTAGTAAAGTTTCGATGTCCTGTCGTTTGCCTGAATCTTCCAGTGCTGCTTTGTTCGCAATAAATTGCGTTGCACTTTTCATGACAGTATCAACAATCTTCAGCCGATTCGCTCGAATGGTTGTTCCTGTCGATGTGTTGTCGATAATCATGTCGGCATCTTCGGGTGGAAACACTTCGGTCGCACCATAACTTCTCAGTAACTGGTAATCAAAGCCATTGCGTTCAAGATAATCTGTGGCAATTCTCTTGTACTCAGAAGCAACGATGACTTTGCGTTGCTTAACTTCATTCCAATCCCAGTCCTCAGGAATGCACGCGACAATTTTTACCGGATCAAAGCCAAGATTTTTTATAACTTCGACTTCAGTGCGTCTTTCGTAAATCCAGTCTTCACCAGCAAAACCGATATCGTGTTGACCAAGTTCAACCAGCGATGGGATATTTTGACTTTTGAGTAGCTTTACTTCGAGATCGAATCCGTAAGCTTTCGGTCGATAGTTTCGATCGTCCCCTACAAGGGTAATACCCATATCATTTAGCAATTGCAGTACTTTGGTATTAATTCTGCCTTTTGGTAGCACCAGTTTAAGTGTCATGTTTATTTCCTCAAAAATTTAAATCGTTAAATTAGTTTAAAACTTTAAAAATGAAATCTTGGTTTATATTATCTGGTCTTATACGTTGCCAGAATAAAGAAAAAGCCCCGAGTACTTTAGTAAACGGGGCTTTGCTGTAAACTTAACTTACAATAGCTGCAGCACCGTCATCCGGTTAGATGATGGTGATGATGTGCAAACACAAACAAACGGCTTGTGACAGTTTGAAAGCTGCTTTTGTGTGTGTATTTAAATTCATTAATATTCATAGGTTGTATAATCTCATTGGGTGTAGGTGTTTGTCAATGAATTATTTTGCATGACTTTAAATAAAGACCTGTGGGTTGGTTCTGAGTTAAAATGATGAAAGAGTTATTTAAGGTTGTATATACTAAATGAAGCGTTTGATTCATCCAGCAATATCCATTGATGCCGCAGTTTCACTGCCAGGCAGTAAATACCTGGCGAACCGTTTGGTTATAATTGCGGCTCTTGCCCGAGAAAAGGTAGTGTTAACAAATGTAGTCGCTAACGATGATATAGACACCGCGATTAAAGGTTTAAACAAATTAGGGTATCGACTTGTTCGCAATGGTTCGACAGTCGAAAGCTATCCCAGATTAGAATATAACGATGTTTCTGCCGATGCGGCAAATGTCTATACATCTCACAGTGGTACTTTTTCTCGTTTTGTAACTGCGCTTGCCGCACTTGAATCTCGACCGGTGAATATAAGTGGCAGCAACAAAATGAATTCGCGACCGATGGAAGACTTATTCACTGCTTTGAGAACTTTGGGTGTATCCATCGACTCGAGATCAGATACTTTACCTGCAGTAATTCAGGGACCAATTACACACCATCGTTGCCAAATAAAAGGGCAGGTAAGCAGTCAATACGTTAGTGCGCTTTTATTAATTGCGCCAAATTTAGGATATGACTTTTATATCGATGTTATTGGTGAAAAGGTATCAACACAGTATATCGGACTTACTATCGATTTAATGCGTCAGTTTGGCGCAGTAATTGAACCAACAGAATCTGGATTTTTTATCCCTAAACAAAACGGTTATTGCGGAAGAGAAGTATCCATTGCTCCCGACCCTGTGAGTAGTTCTTATTTTTTAGGAGCCGCGGCGATTTGTGGCGGGAAGATAACATTACAAGAATTTGATAAGAATTCAATTCAAGGTGAGGCCAAGTTCTATCGTATTCTCGAACAAATGGGCTGCGAAGTTGAATTAAATCAACAAAGCATCTCGTTAACACGAAGCCAACCTTTAAAAGCGGTCGATTTGGATATGGGTGAAATGCCCGATGTTGTTCAAACTCTAGCCGCCGTGGCATGCTTTGCGGAAGGCACAACGGTGATGAAAAATATTGCTCATCTGGCATTTAAAGAATCGAATCGTATTGTGGATACAGCAAAAGAATTGAGAAAACTTGGTGTGCCAGTTGAGTATGGAGAGGATTACCTTGCCGTAACAGGCTGTTTAACAAATGGTAGCGATATAATGTTGAAAGGCGCAGTGCTTGAAACACACGACGACCATAGAATGGCAATGAGCTTGAGTTTAATAGGTACTCAGGTGAGCGGTGTAATTATTAATAGTGCTGATGTGGTAAGTAAGTCATTTCCCACCTATTTTGATAAACTCAATGAACTAGGTATTGAAACTTCAGTAGTCGATTGAGCATTTTGTAAGTGAACGGCTAGCTAAATTAAGTACGCATTAAAATTTCAAAAGTTAAAAGGGTATAAGTATGGCAGGCGACAGCATTGGTCAATTATTTCGTTTTACAAATTGGGGAGAGTCCCATGGGAAAGCGATCGGCGGTGTTATCGAAGGTTGCCCTGCTGGCCTAGACTTAACCGAAGCTGATATTCAGCCAGCACTGGATCGTCGTCGTCCTGGACAAAGTAAAATTGTTACTCAAAGAAAAGAGGCCGACAAAGTCGAGATTTTATCAGGTATTATCAATGGTAAAACCACCGGCACTGCATTAGCTTTCATCATTCAAAATCAAGATCAGCGCTCCAAAGATTACTCTGAAATGGCGAAGCTCTATCGGCCAAGTCATGCCGATTTTACTTACCAACAAAAATATGGCATTCGTGATGTGGCTGGAGGAGGAAGAAGTTCCGCTCGAGTTACCGCTTCAACTGTTGCGGCTGGTGCAATTGCGCAAAAAATATTAAGTGAAAAGCAAGATATCGAAATTATTGCTTATGTTAAGTCTGTCGGTGACATAGAAACGGACATTAATCCATTAGAAGTAAGTCGAGAATTAGTCGAAGCGACCCCTGTTCGTTGTCCAGATGGCAAAGTTGCCGAGAAAATGATTAAGCGCATCGAAGAGATTCGCAAAGCGGGTGATTCTATTGGCGGTGTCGTAGAATGCGTAATTAAAAATATGCCAGTGGGTCTTGGTGAGCCCATTTTTGACAAGCTAGAAGCTGATTTAGCAAAGGCTATGCTTAGCATAAATGCCAGTAAAGGATTTGAAGTGGGGAGTGGATTTTCTGGTACCAAGCTAACTGGCTCTACCCACAACGATGAATTTTTAAATCATGATGGAAAAATCCAAACACGCTCGAATTTTTCTGGTGGTATTCAAGGTGGTATCAGTAATGGAATGCCGATTGATTTACGTGTTGCCTTTAAACCCACCGCAACGATTATTCGCGATCAAAACACAGTGAACCTGGACGGAGAACCGGTGGTGTTTAAAGGAAAAGGACGCCATGATCCCTGCGTGCTTCCAAGGGCCGTTCCAATTGTTGAAGCCATGGCGGCGTTAACCATTGTTGATCATTGGTTAAGGTTTCGGGCTTATCAATAATCTTGAATAAGTTTTTTATAAATGGCTTTAAATAGATAGACTGATAGAAGGGTAAGACAAGTTTGAATGAAAAGCATTGGCTACCCTGGATTTGTGGCAGCCAACGCTCTCTATTTTTTAAGAACCCACCGGCTTGACCAAAAGCTTTCCGACTTCTGCTTTGGTAACTTCAACTGCAGTACCTGCCTCCAGTGTAACGTTAACTTCTGGCGCTAGCTCAACTTTCCAGTCGATTCCTGAATACCGATATACACCAGTTTGAGTAGCACTGACAGTTTCAGCTAATCGAAACTGCATACCTTTCATTGTATTAGGTTGGTTATTCGGATCTTGTTGCTCGCTCTGCAACTTTCCAAGCGGTCGCCACAGCAACAATGCGTAAGCAAAAGTAAATACTGCTATTGATGAAGCAGAGTGGATAAAGCTTTCATCAATAACATTCGCCCACATTAATATTGCACTGGTAAAACAAGCCAAACCGATGAACACCAAAAATATAGTCGAGAAGCCAAAAACCACGACTTCTAGAGTTATTAGCACGATGCCGATAACCAACAATAAATTGGGTAGTGTGATTAGAGCTTCCATCACACTTGCTCACTAGGCTTATTATCAGACTTTTTAAAAGTATTAATAATTGCCATTGCTTGCGCCATCACGCTGGCCGCGTCGGTTCCATTATCAGGTAGTAGAACTACTGAGCTTTTATCGGCGATGGCTTCTTTCGCGGCAATTGCTTTTGTCGCTAACTCAAGTTGCACCGCAGATAGACCTTCAGAGGTTGACGCTACTTTACCGACTCGTTCAAGAGCTTCTGCTTTTGCTTCTGCTACTCGTAAGATAGCTTGTGCTTCACCTTCCGCGCGAAGAATTTGTTCTTGTTTGTCCGCTTCTGCATTTAATACTTGTGCTTGCTTATCACCTTCAGCTCGATTGATTTCCGCTTGACGATGCCCTTCAGACTCAAGAATCCGTGCACGTTTTTCTCGCTCGGCTCTCATTTGAGCTTCCATAGAAGACATAACACTTTGTGGAGGAACAATATCTTTAATTTCGTAACGCAGTACTTGCACACCCCAAGGTTCTGCGGCTTGATTTATCGAGTTAACAATATTGGTGTTAAGCATATCGCGCTCCTCGAAGGTTTTATCCAATTCAATTTTACCAATTTCAGAGCGCATAGTGGTTTGTGCTAACTGAATTACCGCAAAAGTGTAATCCTCGACACCGTAAGAAGCTTTATAAGGGTCTAGCACTCGAAAATACAATACGCCGTCAACGGTGAGAGAAATATTGTCTTTTGTGATGGCTCCCTGACTTGGCACATCAACTGCTTGTTCTTTCAGCGAGCGATCATGAGCAACTTTATCCACAAAGGGCAAAATAAAGTTGATACCGGCTTCTTTAGTGCTGTTGTATTTGCCAAATCGCTCGATTACAAAAGCTCGATTCTGTGGAACAAACTTTATTCCCATCTTCACCAAAAAAAGGATGAATACTAAAAAAGCGAATTGAGGCGTTAATATATAATTGGTAAGAATCTCCATGATGTTCTCCTTCAGACATAGAGTTCACAGCTGTGATAATAAAATAATCGGAGCATTTATCACTTTGATGAAGATGACAAATGTCCCGAAACTACTGGTTTAAGCTCCCGATAATGATGGAATCAACTATATCCATTTTTATCCGGTCTCGCTAGAAAAATTAATGTTGCCAATCCTTCTGAACGCTTTCGTTTAAAAGCGTGCAGGTTCTTTAAGTATTTAAACTCAAAAATAACTTCTTAGTTGAAGATTTTGAGCTTGATCACACAATTCAACAGAAAAATAATCGTAAAACGGCAAATTGAATTCCTGTTAACTCTATCGGTTAGTCTAAGTAAGGATACTTTTCTTACAAAGGTGATACTCAACACTTAAAAAATTTAATTTTTTACCGGTCGGACCATTTTTTAAAAGCGATTACTTATTTTTTAGATCTCGAGAAGGATAAAATGAACAAAAAAGTATTTTTTGATAAAGATTTTGGTTTGGAAAGTGGCAAATTTTGTAAGAAAATTAAAATCGGAGAGAAATTTTTTGATTTTTTTAATGATAAACGATCAGTTTTGCCAATTTTTTTGATTTTTTATTAATTTTCTTAATGAAATCAGTAGCTTTTTCTTGGCGTGTGTGTTTTTTGTGCTAGAATAATTTTTGAGCAATATATGTTGTTAACTTAATAAGAGGAAAAGTAACATGGCTCCTAAGAAAAAACGCGTTGCAAAGAAAAAGACTGCACGTAAAGCGAAGAAGGTAGTTCGTAAAGCAAAAAAAGCTGCAGTTAAAAAACCTGTAATGAGTTCTAAAGCTCTTGATGCTGCTAAAAAACGTTTACAAGCTGCTCAAAAGAAAGTTGATGCCGCAACTGCTGCAGTAAAAAAAGCACAAGCAGGCGTTTCCTCAAAGAAAACAGCAGCAGCTAAAAAGAAAGCGCGCGCTGGCGTTGCTAAAAAGCGTGAAGCGCTGAAAAAAGCAAAAGCAGCAGCGACTGATATCAAAACTAAGTTGAATACGCTTATCTCTGAAGAGAAAGCGAAAGCAACTTTGGCTGCAAAAATGGCTAAAAACGAGTCGAAAGTAGAAGCTGCAAAAGCAAAAGCAGTTGCTAATGCTGAAAAAGCTTTCAAAAAGGCTATCGATAAAGCAGAAGCTACCGCGAAAAAGCAACTTGCTAAATTAAATCAAGCTGCTGCAAAGCCTGCTAAAAAGAAGAAAAAGCGCAAAGCTAAAGCTAAAAAGAAGGCTTAAGCTTAAAATTTAGTAGCTTTTAAGACTCTAAAGCCCGTCCTCCAGCGGGCTTTTTATAATGATCGAATAATATGTTTGTTTTCAATACGAACATAACCAAGTTCTTTTCTCTTCTGAGTTTGACTCTTGCTGTAATCATTTTGTTCTGGCAAGGATCTTTGTTCATTGGCACGACTGAACAGTACGACAGCCACCGCTTAATAAAAGGTTATTTTGTTTCGAGTCATGAAAACTCAAGCTTTTTTGTTTGTAATGGGGAGTCACAGGGGCTAAACCAGTATCGATTAGGCAATATAAAAAGCCTAAATCTACTGATGGAAGACTACAATCGCTTAAACAAGGGTGTAATCAAGCCAATTTACTTCGAGATTCAAGGTGAAATTATATACTCGAAAAGAACTGAGCAAATGCTCATTCGATTTCCTGATATTGTCATCGTCAGTAAGATAAATATAGCGTTAGACTTGGAAAACCTACTATGTCCCTACCCAAATTCGCTGGTGAAGATGGGCTACTCCAGCCTGCTAAATAATTAAAAATGACAAAGCAGCCTGATGACATTTCCTCTGTCTTTCATTTCTTATTTTCCAGATTTTCTTATCGCCAGTACCGCAAAGGTAAAGTTAATTAGTACGATTACCATCTCGAGTACTGCCAGCCAAAATTCATTGGTTTTGCTGGTTAGATACCAGGCGGAATGACAAAAATAAATTACGTTAACGAATTGCAACCAGGCAAAAGTATATCGTTTCTTTTGTATGATTCCAGGGAGTGCAAACAGTAAAGGAAGTAACCAAGATACTAAAATAACCTCGATGCTCACTGTTTTAGGCGGGTAGAGTAATGTTGCCCAGGCAATTAACAAAGTAATAAGAGCAAAATATGAAATTTGAGTGCCCAGAACATAAGCGCCAGTAATTTTTGATTTATTCATTATTTAACTTCTTTGCTATTGTTGCTAATCGTGCACCCTGAGCTTTGCAAAGTCGTTTTTCTTCTTCAGATAAAGAGTTGCTGTTATCGGAACCATTAAAATGACTCGCTCCATAAGGCGATCCTCCTGTTGTCGTATGCAACAAGTCGGTTTCTGAATAAGGAATACCAACGATCACCATCCCATGATGCATTAGTGGAATCATCATCGATAGTAGCGTTGCTTCTTGACCACCATGTAATGAGCTAGTGGAAGTAAAAACCCCTGCAGGTTTGCCACTCAAAGTGCCAGCCATCCAAAGCTCACTGGTTTGTTCGAGAAAATACTTAAGTGGTGCTGCCATATTGCCAAATCGAGTAGGACTACCTATCGCAAGTGCCGAACAGTTTTTTAAATCATCGATCGTTACGTATGGATCGCCATCGTCAGGCACTGTAGGTTCCACCGATTCCGATTTTGCAGAAATCGAGGGGACTGTACGCAACATCACTTCCACGCCCTGACTTTCAGCTCCTCTTGCAAACATTCGAGCCATTTGTTTGGTTGATCCGCCTGCAGAATAGTAAAGTACCAGCATTGGTTTCATAATGACATTTCGACACTCATTTTGATTAATTTAATCCCGTATCTATGAAGAGATAAGGGTTCTCTCGAGTCAATGACAGCACTAAGAAGAAGCTTCGATTAAATAATCTCCAGAATATTTTCAGGAGGTCGACCGACTGCAGCTTTGGACTTGCTAAAAACGATAGGACGCTCGATAACTTTAGGATTCTCGATCATTAATTTAATTTGCTGATCTTTAGTAAGCGACTCATTATCCAAACCAGCTTCTTTATATTCGGCTTCTTTTTTCCGCATGATATCTCGTGGCGAAACTCCGAGTAATTTAATAATATTTTTTAGTGCGTTAGCAGAAGGAGGCGTTTTTAGGTATTCCACAACTTTAGGTTCAATGCCTTTGCTTTGTAATAGTTCAAGTGTTTGACGAGATTTTGAGCAGCGTGGGTTGTGATAAATGGTAAACTCTGACATATTCTTTGTAGCTCCTGTACACTTTTCTAAATACTGAACGACGACTATTGTAGGCTGGATCACCTATGGAAGAAAAGCTTAACTGGCTAAAACAGTTTGCCGTCTTTACCTTAGACCGATTTTCAAAGGATCGATGTCCCTCTATTGCTGCAGAATTAACAGTAACAACTTTGCTTTCTTTAGTGCCATTTTTGACGGTTGTGTTATCGCTTTTTTCGTTGTTCCCTCAATTCCAATCGATGGAACTCGAGGTTCAGCAGTTATTGGTTCAAAATCTAATTCCTGAGTCCGGCGAAACTATCCAAGAGTATCTATCGCAATATGTTAAAAATACGCAAGGGCTGACTGCCGTAGGTATTGTTTTTCTAATTGTGACCTCATTGATGTTAATGAGCACAATTGATAAATCCTTTAATCATATTTGGCAAGCGAAAGGGAATCGATCGGCTGTTAGGGTATTTCTGGTTTATTGGGCCGTATTGACTATGGGGCCATTTCTTCTTGGATTGAGTTTAGCAATTAGCTCTTATTTTGCGTCTTTGCCTTTAGTATCGGACGTGGTGAGTAATCAGTCAGGAATATTAAATCGAATTATTCCTATGGCAATGTCGTTTATTGCTTTTACAGTAATGTTTATCGCAGTGCCTAACCGAGCTGTGAAAGTAAAGCATGCGTTAGTATCAGCATTAATCACGGCTTTAATGTTTGAATTAGCGAAGTATGGTTTTGGTTTATTTGTTAAGAAATTTTCGACTTATCAGCTAATTTTCGGAGCACTGGCGGCTGTGCCACTTTTTCTAATTTGGATGCAGCTGTCCTGGATGATTTTATTGATCGGAGCAGAAATTTGTCATGCACTTGGTGCTTTTGAGCCTACCAGTACCAAAAGAGCAAGCCAAAGATTTATTGTCGCCGCGAGAATTTTAAAGCTTCTTACGCAATCTCAAATCAAGCGCAGCACGGTCACGGTAAATGATATTCAAAATCAACTTTCAAAAGTACGTTCGGATACTATCGCAGAAGTTTTAAGTCGATTAATTAATGCGAAACTGGTTGTTCAAGTTGATATCGAGGGATATTCTCTTACTGGCGACAGCACTAGTTATCAATTATCGGACATTTTGAAAGCTCGGATTACAGAAATTCCGGAAGATGAATCGATCGATGACCTAGCAAAACACGATAAAGAGTTAGCGGAACGAATTCGTGCTGGAAAAAAAGCCTTGATCGAAAAACTTAGCGCTCCCCTGGTAGACGAAAGTCATCAAGATTAATGTTTTGTTCATCAGGATTTTCCTTGGCTTGTTTAAGCTTGGCTAACGCATCCCATTGAGTGACGTTCGCTGCATTGTCATTGGTATTTGCCAGCTCAATTTTCTGTTCACTTTGGTACTTGAACATTTCAATACATGGCGTAATTAGCGTTCGCTTTTTAGCTTTAATTTCTTCTAGTTGGTTGCCATTACGCAATAATAACTCTCGATTGTTAAGATAGGTTCCTCGTGCTGCGAGAATTCTTAATGCTGAATCACGTTGATTGGCTGTAGGTTGAAATAGGAGGGCAATTTGACCAGCAGATGTTGAGTTTTGTGACATTTTAGAATTAATTCTACAAGGCTCTATAGTGCCATCTATAAATTCTAAACCTGCATTTGTTCCCTGACTGTCGTCACCGAACAACCATCGACAAACTCCGAGACGCCAGCGAAAAGATGGTTTTTTATCGATGTACTCTCGTATGATTACTAATTCACCCACTTTTAATTTATGCGCAATATTTTGTTGAGCTCTTACTCCAATACCACCGTCACTGACATTGGCCGCGTCCCAATTTAAAGGAAGTGAGTGTTCGTGCCCAATAAAGGATTCAATGGTATTACTGTCCCAATGAGCGGACTCGGGAGACTGTCGATGCTTTTGAATTAAATCGTAAATGGGTTGCAGCCCCCAAATAATATCGAGCTTGGTTAACACTGGATAACGTTTACCTTTTCGCTCAATTTTTGCGTTCCAATGGCCCAGCATATGCTCTAAAAGTACTCTGGCATCAACCGGACGTAGGTTTTTGTAAAAACCCTCCGCCATTTCACCTTTTTGAATTGAAAGTTCGACCTGATAGTTCAGCTGTTTTACCAAATCATTGGTTAGCATTAGGCAAATATTTTTTTCAGTAATGATATCGCCCTCATATTGAGAGCTGTAAATGGGTTTTATCTGACTGTCTAATTGAATAACAAAGCACTTTGCATCATTGAAATCTTGACGATCGTCTGAAAATTCAACTCGATGGTTCCACTTTTCAAGATATTTGAATAATTGCCAATGTTCACCTTGCGCAAGGTGGTAGGGATCACTTAATGACAATAAACAAATTCGAGCAAAGGTTTTCTCTATCGTGGGCAAACATTGGTGATGCCCATTTTCGAAAATAACGGTATCTTCAAGTTGTTTATTTTGAGCGTAGGCATACAACCCGTTGCACTCTCGCCAAAGGTACGCAGGAATTGGGCTATAGGTTTCGTAATGTTCCATTAAGAGCAGGCCAAGGTAATGCATAGACAGATTTATTGCTCTTATCAGATCTTTATTTTTACCCCATAAGCGTTTCTTTTTTAATTCGGAGTCAGTCAATATTTTGTGCGCAAATGCCATTTCTCGAGTGAGTACATGAATTTCAGAGTGTTCTTTTCGCAGAGCCTCTTCATTTGTAATGTGGTTTGGATAAGGTCGATAAGCATCGAATATTTGAGCATATGCATTGTCAAATAAGGCGACTAATTCACGACGAGTTGCAAGGTTCAGTTCTGAGCGATTCAAGCTGGCAATCGCTTGACTAATATCAGGTACTGCTCGACCCATATCACCATAAGGTAATGACTTTAACCACTTTTTAAGGTCGGAAGGATTAGTTTCGACCAGCAAGTGCTGCCCCTGCTGTTGTGCTGGATAGGTGAGACTTGGGGAATCCATGCTTAAATACTACCTTAAATTAATGTTATTATTGATCTTGGCTAAATACTTATTGCCGCAACCCGTTGAATTTAATATAAAAAATATTATATTGTTTTCTAGGGCAGCCGTTTAATCTAACATGTACCAATGTACTATAAACTCATCAGGAACTATCTTACATTGCAGCACTTATTCAACAAATATAGACCAAAAATCAAGCTGTTACAGTCATTATTGGGAATTTTTCTCATTGCTGGTTGCTCTCAGAAAATGGATGACTCAGAGTTTTATTTGTTAAGTGGTGAAAAAAAGCAAATAAAGGATTATCAGGAGTCATGGTTGTTGATTAATTTCTGGGCAGAATGGTGTCGTCCGTGCATTGAAGAGGTTCCTATTCTGAACGAGTTACAGGCATCGTCTGAGGATCTCAACCTGCAAGTTTTGGCTTTCAGTTACGAGAAATATTCTAACGAAGAGCTGCACGCGGCGGCTGAACGCTATCAAATGAAATATCCGCTAGTAGCAACGGACCCGCAACCAGTTGTTCCATTTCAGAGGCCCAATAAATTGCCCGGGTTGTATATTTATTCACCAGATGGCGTACAATTTGGGCCAATATATGGTAAACAAACCAGGGCATCTATCGGTCAATTAATTGAGACATTGAGTAAACAATAGACAAAAAAACCTAATTTGCGATTTTGTGCGCAAGTACAGGTTTTATCAGGTTTTTTTACAGATAATACGCACTATACTTATTCTTCTTAAGAACTCCTTACAACCTAAAGGTGTGGCATGCAAAAGGGACTGAAATATTTACTGGCGAGCGTCTGCTTGTTGCTGGCGTTTTGTTCAACGCTTAGCGCTGAATCGGGCGAGCCCGTTGCCCAGTCCTTAGAAGACCTAAAAAAAGAAGTTCTTTCTATTAATAGAGAACTATTTATTCTCGAAGAAGACCTGCTGTTTCCCGCATCGACTCAAGTTGCTTTTTTTGTGTCGCTGGACGTTGGCTACTTCTTCAAGTTCGACAGTATTAAGTTGAAAGTTGATGGAGAGTGGGTCACTCAATATTTGTACACCGATCGTGAGCTTGATGCATTACGCCGAGGTGCAGTTCAAAGATTGCACGTTGATAATGTGAAGACAGGCGAGCATGAAGTTGTGGCTGTTGTGATTGGGTATGGACCAGAAAATCGAGAATACAAATTAGCCGTCGATGGGAAGTTCGAGAAAGATACCGACGCAAAACTGATTGAAATCAAAATTAGAGACGATGCTGATAAACAGCAACCGAAATTAAGCATTAAAGAGTGGAATTAAGCGGCGTCGAATGTTAATGCTTAGTGGAAAGCAATTTTTCTTTTGGTTGGGTTTGTTGGCGATTTCTATATTGCCTGGCTCACGAGTTTCAGCTTCAACTGAAAGTAATGACGCTTCAAATGTCACATCAGAAGTTATTTCTCTAGATTCCGATATCAAAATTAAATTAAAAGAGCTGGCCTTCGGTGAGTTGCTTTTCGATTACTACCAACAAAACTATTTTGCAGCACTTACCCGCTTAGATGTCGCGGAGCATAAAAATGAAGTTGTGGTGCATAAGCAGCACCTCCAATTATTGCGTGGTGTAATGTACTTAAATTACGGCATGTTGGATTCCGCGCAACAGATTTTTAGTCAAATACTATCAGACTCAGATAAAAGTCAGGTTATTTCTCAGGTTAGATTTTATCTCGCAAAAACCCACTATTTAAATGGGCAATTTGATGCGGCGCAATCTCAATTGAGTAATGCTGCTTTAAGCTCATTGCCTTCTTTGCAGCAAGAAGCATGGTTGATTCAATCTCAAATAGCTTTCGAAACAGGTGATCTAGCCAGTGCTGAAAAATATTTATTAAAGGTCGAGGCTGAAACGAAGGAAGGGCAATTTGCTCAATTTAATCTGGCGGTGTTTTACTTGCGTCAAAATCAATTAGAGCAAGCAGTTAAACTTTTTGACAACCTTTATCCCAACCCTAAATCCAATGACATTCAGCGAAGTTTATATGATCGAGCCAATTTGGCACTCGGCTATTATTTTCTCGAAAATAAACAGCCAGAAAAAGCGCGTGAGCATTTATTAAACGTCAGGCTTGATAGTCCGTTTGCAAATAGAGCTTTGTTGTCGTTGGGTTGGACTTATTACGAGTCTGGAACACAAGATAAAGCGATTGCTCACTGGCGAGAGTTATTGAAAAAAGATGCTCGAGACCCAGCTGTTCAAGAAGCATCAATGGCATTAGCGTTTGCCTATTATCGAAATGGAGCGAAACGAGAAGCATTGGAAGCCTTTGTTAATTCCGCCGCACTTTATGGACAACAACTCAATACTATTGAGTTGGCTAAACAAGATATTGCGAACAATTTATTTCAACAGTGGCTAGATGATAGAGGCATTTTTGGTGATAAAGTTTTCGAACGTTGGGGCTCAGGTGATGTGCCAATTACCGGAAATCCTATTGAGTATTACTTGCAAGAAACAGTTTCAACTAATGAGTTCAATCAGTTGTTTCAGCGCTTTCAAGAAATGTCTCATTTGCAAGATGTGTTAGTGCGCTGGAAAAGACAAATACCTGTTTATAAACAAATGTTGGCGAATCATGAAGAGCGTTATAATAATATTGCACCTCGAATTTCAGCAAATGCTCAGCAGTTACTGAATCAAAATTATAAGCAGCAATACCAGGAATATGTAAACTTTGCAGAATCTAGATTTGCTGATGATGACTTATGGTTTCTTGCTGATGAAGATCAACTTGAGCTGTATCAGGATCTAAAACGTCTCAAGAGTACGATGGATAAAATTCCCGCCTCAGAAATGGATTTGTCTGATCAACAAGAACAATGGCGCCGAGTGTATGGTGCATTGATGTGGCAAATTGCTGAGAACTATGGCCCAAAAAAATATCGAGTCACGAAACAAATTAAAGAAGCCGGTGAGGCTTTAGAAGAATTATCGAGTCGAGAAACATCTATTACACAGTCAAAACAAGTCGCAGCGACCCGTTTTTTAAATTATGACTCACGTATTTTTGATTTATCTAGCCGAATTGAAAGTTCACTTCGACTCATTGAGCAGCAAAAACAATTTGCCAAACAAGCGATGCAGCAAATATTGCAGCAAAAGCTTGAAAAGCGAAAGCAAGAGTTAGACTTTTTATTAGCGCAAACTGAATTATCCATCGCAAAAATTCAAGATGAAGCAATTAACCGACTGTTGGAGCAAAATCAATGATGCGACAACTTTGGTTAGTTTTACTTACGAGTGTTTTGACGGGTTGTGCTCTTTTTAGCGACCCATCTCTGCGAAGAATACCTCTTAATGACCAAGAACCGACGGTAAGTTTTGTTGAAACAAAACCAGTGACAGTTCCTAAGTCTGATATTGTTGCGGTTGATGCTGATCAAGTCGTGAGCTCCTACTTGAGGTTAATGGAAAGTCCTCATGCTGAAGTTAGACGGCAGGCAACTCGGCGTTTAGCTGATTTAAACATGAGACTCGCTGAAGAAAAAAATATTATGTTAGACGAAGGTAAATCTATTGAGACATTACCTTTAGCCATTCGTCAATCAAGTTATGAACGAGCCGCAGAACTTTACCAACAAGTGATTGATGAGTTTCCTAAGCAAAACGATGACGCAAGTATTCGATATCAACTTGCTCGAGCACTGGCGATGCAAGGCAAGGCTGATGAGTCGCTTACCCAGATGGATGCGTTAGTAGCAGAACACGATCAATCACCTGAAATGATTGAAGTTCAATTTCGTCGGGGTGAAGGCTATTTTTTAAGGCAACAATATCGCGACGCTTCGATTGCCTACCAAGCCGTTGTTGAATTTGGAGACAAAAGTGAGTTTTACGATAAGGCTTTGTATAAACATGGTTGGTCATTGTTTAAGACTTTGGATTATGAAGCCGCTTTAAACAGCTTTTTCCCGTTACTCGAGAGACTCAAAGCGGGTACTGGACTGGAGGGCGATGTTAAAGGCGTGCTTAATGAATTAATCGCCGATACTCAGCGGGCAATTTCTTTGTCGTTTTTTCATTTAGACGGACCTGAATCTATTAAACAATATTTTGCCAAAAACGGTTCTCGAGAATATGAACACGAAATTTATCAAAACCTTGCGCAATTATATTTAACACAGCAGCGCTATCAAGATGCTGCGTCGAGTTATCTTGCTTTTGTTAATACTAACCCTGCACACGAAAAAGCAGCTTTTTTCCAGTTGTCAGTCATTAAAACTTATATCGACGGTGGCTTTCCAAGTTTGGTGCTGCCCTCAAAAGAAGCCTTTTTAACTAAATTTGGTGTGAAAAGTAATTATTGGTCTGTCGCCAGCGATAATTTAAAAGCTTCTCTCCGCCCGCATATCATTACAAATCTAGAAGAAGTGTCGAGCCATTACCACTCCGTTGCGCAAAAGGAGAAAAAGAGAGATTCCTATTTAATTGCTGCGAATTGGTATAGCCACTTTTTGGTTTTAATTAAAGATGAAAGAGAAGTAGGGCGATATCACTTTTTAATGGCCGAGGCACTTTTTGATGCGAAAGAATATGAGGCTGCTATAGAAGCATTCGATACGATTGCTTATTCATACAAAAACGATCCAAAACAACAGCAAGCGGCTTACAATATTTTGCTGAGTTATCAAGCAATGTCGGATCAAGCAAATCCTTCAACGAAACAAGCTTTTGAAAAACGATTTGCGGATTATTCGCTATTGTATGTAAGTTACTTTCCTAATTCATCTCGATCACCTGAGCTACTCGCCCGTGCTACAGAAAATTATTTAGCTGATGGAAATATTTCTGAAGCAATTCGATCGTCTGAATGGTTATTAAAGTTGTCGGCTCCAAAAACTAAAGCACAATCCGATCGTGCATTAATTGTAATCGCAGATGGATTGTTTGATTTAAAATATTACCCTGAAGCAGAGTTAGCCATCACCGAAGTACTGAACAAAACCAGCGTTGCTGGACCTCAGAGAATAGAATTTAAAGAGCGTCGTGCACAGGCGATTTATCAACAGGCCGCCGAACTTAAATCGGCAGGTCAATCGAGAGCTGCAGTTAAAGAATTCCAACGACTAGTAATGTTAGAGCCAGGCTCTTCTGTCAGAGTAAATGCAGAATTGGATGCTGCTGTATTATTAATGAATCTTGAAGATTGGGCCGCGGCCAAGGTTGCTTTGGAAGGTTTTCGTGGACGTTTCGTGACACACCCATTAGCAGAAGGTATTGATGAACGTCTTGCCGTAGTATACGAAAAGTTAGAGCTGTGGGGAGATGCTGCTGGCGCCTATAAACGCATCAGTGCCAACACAAAAGATCCAAATAAAAAGCAAGCGATTGAGTGGTACATTGCAGAACTGTACATGAAAGAAGGCAATACTTCTCAAGCGATTACGGCGTTTGAAACTTATTATCAAAATAATCCTAGACCTCTTGTTCGTGCAGTTGAAGCGGCCGCTAAATTAGTTGAGCTATACGAGCAAGTTAATCAACCGGGAAAAAGGGATTTATGGCGAGGCAGAATTATTCAGAGTTACAGCAGTGGTGGAAAGGATAATACTGATAGAACTCGTTATTTGGCGGCAAAAATGTCGTTTGAATTAGCCGAGCCATTTTACGAACGTTTTCGTAGTATAAAATTAACGTTACCTTTGCCGAAATCTTTGAAAGACAAGCGTGCTGCAATGGATAGAGCGCTTGCAGAATACGGTAAAATTGGTCGATTTAAAGTTGCAGAATTCACCACCGCTAGTACGCATAGGGTTGGACAACTTTATTTAACTCTTGCACGGGATATTATAAATTCAGAAAGGCCATCTGGAATGTCGGAAGATGAAGCAGAAGAATACGGTTATTTGATTGAAGACCAAGCTTTCCCCATCGAAGAAAAGGCAATCAATATATTTGTTTCAAACTCGGACCGAGTGTTAACTAATGTTTATGATGAATGGGTAAAGCGCTCATTTGCTGAACTTGCCAAATTACAACCTGCTCGTTACAACAAGCAGGAAGTTGTTGAAGTGTGGATAGGAGGTAATTGATGAGGGCGATTATTGGTTATTCGATCGTTATTATCCTTTTATTCTTGTCAGGTTGCGCGTCGCGACAGTCAGGAACCACAGGTGATGCAGATATTATTGAAACAAAAGTTGGTCCGGCATTTTTAGCTGAGAAGCTACCCTCCGGCCTTAACAAACGCTTGGCAGACTCTAGAAGTGCTTTTGAACAAAAAAATATTGAACAAGCAAAATCAATACTCGAGCAAGCGAAAACAGAATTTCCGACCTATCCTCAAGCGGATGTGAACTTAGCATTAATTCATTTTTCTGAAGAGAAATACGATGAAGCAAATGAAGCCTTGGAGAGAGCCTTGGTCATTCGAGATAACTATCCGCCCGCACTCAATTTATTAGGTGTGATCGCAAGAGTGAACGGCGAGTTTTCTACCGCTGCAGACTGGTATCGAAAAGCTACTGAACTAGAACCTCAATACGCTAATGCATGGTTAAACTATGGTATTTTGGCTGACTTATATTTGCAGGACTATTCATTAGCACTTGAGTCATTTGAAAAGTATTTAAGCTTAGTGGAAGACGATGAAAAAGTAGAAAACTGGGTTATTGATTTAAAGCGACGCTCTCCCGAGTTAAATAAAGGTTCTGAGTCAGAAGAAAAGTCGCCAGAAAAACTGCCTGAAAACGCTGCTATTTCAAAGCAATTGAAAAGCCAAAGTGATGCATCGTTAAGCGGAGAGTTGTTGAACCAATCAAACAGTTTAGCTGTTCAAGGAGCATCGTCATGAAATCTAGCGTGATTAGCTTGCTTATAATATTTGCAGTGATTTTATCACCAGCTCATTTGAGTGCTGCTGAATCAAATTCGAATCAAGAGCAAGCCACGACTGTTGTTCAAGATGCGCAATTAGGGCTTACTATTACAGGCAATAAAGAGCTACCCAATGTACTTTATATAGTTCCTTGGAAAAAAGGACCCAAAAATATTGTTTCGCCAATTCAGGGGCGAATTGTTGATGAAGTGTATGGGCCAGTCGAACTTAATGTGTTTCAGCGAAGAGTTAAATTGTATCGCGATTTGCAAGCTAAGAACAAAGCTCAAGAAGAGTGATAATTATCTCAATTTGTGAGATTCAGCCGCAGTGGTTGGATTCCATAGGTTATACTGACTAATCTGAGTTAAAACGAGTGTAGAAACGGAGAAACTTATTATGACGGGGTTAACCCTTGTTGCATTGGCGCAAGCCGCTACCACTGGTGCACCAACGGAAGAAAAAGGCTTCTTTATGTTGGTTGTCGAATTTTTTCAAGAAGGTGGTGCATTTATGTATCCTATTTTGATTGTGATGGCGCTTGGGTTTGCTATTGCGATTGAACGATTTATTTACCTGCAATTGGTGAAAACGAAAAACCAGCTGGTATGGAAAAAGCTTCTTCCCATTCTTAATAAAGGTGATTTTAGACAAGCACTCAACGTTGCATCAAATTCAAATGCCGCTTTGGGACGAATCTTAGCTTATGGACTCAGTAAGTTTGGACAAGGGAAACGTCATGATGACTTGGAAATGGCGATGGAAGAGGGGTTAATGGAAGTGATGCCTCGGTTAGAAAAGCGAACTCAGTATCTTGCTACGTTTGCCAATATTGCAACTTTACTTGGTCTTCTTGGAACAATTTTAGGTTTGATCGCGGCGTTTACAGCGGTTGCAAATGTAGACCCGTCTGAAAAAGCAAACCTATTATCCGCCAGTATTTCGGTTGCCATGAATACAACCGCTTTCGGTTTAATGGCTGCCATTCCTTTATTGCTGGCGTTTACTTTTTTACAGACCAAAACCACTGAAATAATAGATAGTTTAGAAATGGCATCTGTGAAATTTGTGAATGTCATTCGCTCAGCAAAACCTGCTGAACCGGCTAGACCCCGAGCTGGCACTGTTGGTCGATAAGTAAGGGATTATCATGTCGTTACGACGAGCAAAGCGATCGCGCGAAACGAACACAGAACTCAATATCACTGCCTTTATGAACTTAATGGTGGTGTTAGTACCGTTTCTACTCATCACTGCTGTTTTTTCGCAGGTCTCTATCTTAAACCTTAATTTGCCTGGAACCGGCGCTCCTCAAACTAAACCAGATGAGCCTCCTAAAGCACTTGAGGTAGTTGTACGAAGCAATCGTTTGGAAATTGTTGAGCGCTCAACTGGAAGTTCGATCACGATAGCGAACACGGGTAAAAAATATGATTTTGAAAAGTTGAATGAAGCGCTTCAGCAACTGAAAGCAAGTCCAGACTTTGCCTCTGAAACCGCCATAACTTTATTGTTAGAAGAGAACATTGAGTACGATGTCTTAGTGCAAACTATGGATGCGGTTCGATTGATGAAATCAGAGTCCAACGAATCCGGAACTAAAGTCATTACCTATGGTGAGCTGTTTCCTGATATTTCTATTGGCAGTGCACCCGTACTAGGTGGACAACAAGGAGGCGGTCGCTAATGAAGTCTTCTGTACGCGCAAAACGAATGGAGCGACACCATAAGCGATTTGGCAAAGGAACATTGCAACTTGTTTCACTGATGGATATTTTTACTATCTTGGTGTTCTTTTTGTTGGTGAACTCTTCGACGGTTGAACAGTTACCGTCCTCGAAAACAATTGAATTACCCAAAAGTACGTCTGAGCGTTTACCCGAAGAAACATTATTAATTATGGTCAATAACGATAATGTTTTAGTTCAAGGTAGAAAAATAGCCTCTGCTGATGCCATTATGAAAAGCAAAGACAATGTTATTCCTGCACTTAAAACAGAGCTGCAGCTTCAGTTATCCCAACGCCTTGGCATTTCTGGTTCACCTGATGACCCTGGTGAAGTAACCATAATGGGTGATCGTGAAATACCCTATAAATTACTTAAGCGAATTCTCTATACACTGAGTGAGTCAAATTATAAGAATATTTCATTGGCGGTTGCCAAACGCTCGGAAAAAAATGAGGGTGCAAATTAATTATGGGCAGCTTCTATTATCTTGACCCCAAACTGCCTTGGGAAGTTTCTGAAGAAGAGTCGAGCCGCTTTCGTAAAATTTTAACTACGATTTTAATTTTATGTCTTCTTTTTGGTGTCGTCGTTCCTTTTATTCCTGTGCCCGAAGATGTTCGAGTGATTAATAAGGTTCCTGATCGACTTGTTAAGCTCGTCATAGAACAAAAGAAAGTGGTGATTCCTCCGAAGCCACCTGAGCCAGTGAAAAAGGAAGAAAAGCCAGAAGAAAAGAAGCCAGAAGAAAAGAAGCCGGAAGAAAAGCCGAAAGAGAAACCTGAGCCAAAACCAGAGCCTAAACCTCAACCTAAACCTCAACCTAAACCTGAGCCTCAGAAGCCAGCCAAGACAGCAAAGCAGGCTGCGGAAGAAAAAGCAGCTGTGTTTGATATGTTTTCGGATGTTACGAATGACTCAACTGCAGACGAACTCACTGGACAGCAAGATTTAATTAAGTCCGGCTCAAGTCAAACACAAACACAAAGAGAGATTATTGGCGATGCAGCTACACGAGACTCAGGCGGGATTAATGTTGCAAAAGCGAGTAAAACTCAAGGTAGAAACGAAAAGTTAGCCGGTTCTGGTACAACTACGGTTACCAGTAAAATTAAAGGTGTCGAAGCCAAAAAACAAGCTGCGACTAAATCTGGTGCTGGTGGTGTTCGTACTAGTGAGAATATCCAGCTTACGTTTGATAAAAACCAAGGGCGTATTTTCACTGCATACAATCGAGCGCTTCGAAAAGATCCATCGCTTAGAGGAACGGTCGTTTTTAAATTGACTATTCAGCCCTCTGGAGTTGTCTCTGATGTTTCGGTAGTTCGTAGTGAGTTGAACTCTCCTGATCTAGAAAAACGATTAGTTTCTGCGATTAAACGATTAAACTTCGGCGCACAAAGTGTTGGAGTCTGGACCGGAAATTATCCAGTCGTGTTTGCTCCACAGTAAATTCGACTGGCTTTGCTGCTAAATTTTGAAGGGAAATGTGAAGCTTTCGAACTTGATTATTGTCATGCTACTAACATGTGTTTCTCAGGCATTTTGTTCGTGGCATGAGAGAACTTTCCAGGTAATGGGCACTGAGGCGAGAGTCGAAATTTGGGAAGAAAATCCTAAAAAGGCTGCTCGTTTAATTAAACAAGTTATCGAGGAAATGGAGCGCATTAATCAATTAATGAGCCCCTACATTTCCTCGAGTGAACTATCCAAGTTAAATAAAAGCGCTGCAAAACGTCCAATTAAGATCTCCAAAGAATTATTTTCATTATTAAAAACATCGCAAGAATTTTCAGGACTTAGTCACGGTGCATTTGATATCACTTTTGCAAGTGTTGGTTATCAATATGATTATCGCGAAGGCAAGTCACCATCAAAAGATTTCATTGATAAAAATAAGTCTTTGATTAATTACGAACTGATTAAGTTAAATAAAAAAAAATCGACTGTTACCTTTCTAAAACCAGGTGTAAAGATTGATTTGGGTGGTATTGCTAAAGGACATGCTGTTGATCAGGCTATAAATATGCTGCTACAAGAAGGCGTCGAACATGCGTTTGTACAAGCCGGTGGAGACAGTCGATTAATTGGCGATAAAAAAGGACGTTTGTGGAATATTGGAATTCGACATCCCAGAAAAGAAGGCGAGGTTATCACTCAAGTTCCGCTAGAAAATGTTGCCATTTCTACTTCAGGCGATTACGAACGTTTCTACATAAAAAATGGTGAAAGAGTTCATCACATTATTGATCCGAGAACAGGAAAATCTTCGAGTAAAAGTATTAGCGTGACTATTATTGCGGATAGCTCTACAAAAGCCGATGCCTTATCAACGACTGTGTTTGTGCTTGGCTTTGAAAAAGGTTTGGCCTTAATTGAGTCAATACCTGGTGTGTCAGCAATTGTGATTGATAATCAGGGAAAGTTTCACTACACGAAAGATCTAAATTCCTACTAATTCATATTTTGAAACGACTTTATCTCTCTAATTAGCTGAAATTAATGAGGGTGGTCATTAATTTTATAAATCAATCTCCAATCGAGAATTTAAACTCATTTTCATCAAGCTGAGATTCAGTTATGGTTAGCCCCGACAATACAAACTAAGTCTATGGAAATAGTTGCTGTCTAGTCTTGTATTAACTCTATAAAAACAAACAGAACAGGGAGTTAATCCTATGCTTAAACAAAATTTATTCCGTCTTAGTGCGATTTCCATCGCTATGACGGGCTTTCTCTCACCCACTATTGCTCTCGCTGAAGAATCTGCAACTGATGAAAAAGTTGTTATAACCGGTTCTCGAATTCGCCAAGCTCAACTTGCTGGCTCAGCTCCAGTATTAACTTTATCTCGTTCAGACTTGGAAAAAACAGGTTTAACATCGATTGCAGATGCATTGCAGAAATTGTCCACTTCTGGTGCGGCGCTTAATACTCGATTCAATAGCAGTGGTAACTTTGGTATGCCATCAAACGGTGGTGGTGTTGGTGCTGGCGGTGCTGAAGTTGATTTACGTCATTTAGGTTCGGACCGTGTACTTGTATTAGTGGACGGTCGTCGCTGGGTTGGTGGCTCATCAGCCAGTGGTGTATCAGGCGCTGTTGATTTAAATACTGTGCCTTTAGCGATAGTGGACCGAATCGAGATTCTTGAAGACGGAGCGTCTTCAATTTATGGTTCTGATGCGATTGCAGGTGTTGTCAATATTATCACTCGAAAAGACGTCGATGGTTGGGAAATGAATGCATCTTATGGTGGGTTCGGCAGCTCAATTTTTGGACTCGAAGATGGTGATACAACCAGTGTTGAGTTGACCTTTGGTGCTGTTGGTAATCGTCATAGTATTGTGAGTACTTTTAGCCACACAGATCAAAACGTAGTGTTTTCTAAAGATCGTACTTACGCAGGTTTTCCTTTGTTCGGAACTGGAACGACACGTGGTAGTTCTGCAACACCTTCTGGCCGATTTTTATTTACTGACGGCGGTGGAAACACAGTCAATACAACTCCAGTCGATGGAGCTTCAGGAACACTCACATTTCCAAACGATTTTCGTAATTTTACTGACGATGATCGATTCAACTATTCTGCGTTCAACTTATACGTAACCCCTAGCCAACGCACTAACTTCTTTACTCGGGCTAAATACGATTTATCGAATACAGTCTCGTTTTTCACCCAAGCGATGTTTAATAACCGAAAGTCACAAAACCAGGCTGCGCCAGAGCCAATTTTTATTGGTCCTGAAGCAGGAACCGGTGGGATTGCAGATACGGTGAGTATCGATGTCACCAACCCTTACAACCCGTTTGGCGTGACTTTGGATGAAAACAATTTTATCTTTGCTGGTCGACGTCCTTTAGAAGCAGGTCCAAGGGCATACTCGCAAGACGTTAATACTTACTTCATTACTACGGGCTTAGAAGGAACTCTGGATTTTGGTGATAAAGCCTTTTATTGGGATTCCGCAATGTCATGGGGTGTAAACCGTGCGACTCAAATTAAAACGGGCGCTCTTAACGCCGCTAGAATTAAAAAGGCTTTGGGGCCTTTGTCTGACTGTCAGGCAGATGCTAACTGTGTACCATTAAACATATTTGGCGCTGGTTCAATTACGCCTGACATGTTGGATTACATTTCATTTACGCAAAAAGATGCCACTGAAAATAAAATTCAAATGTTCAACGCCAATATCAGTGGTGACCTTTTTGAATTACCTGCGGGTTACGCTGGATTTGCTGCGGGATATGAAAAGCGCAAGCAAAGTGGCTTTTTTGAACCTGATGTCATCGCAGCTAGTGGTGATTCGATGGGTATCCCTGCAAGCCCTACCAATGGTAGTGTAGATGTTGAAGAATTTTACATAGAAGCTAAATTCCCGTTGCTCAGTGATTTACCTTTGGTTGAATACCTCGAATTATCGACAGCAGTTCGTCGTTCGGAGTACTCAAATTCTGCAGGTATTGATTTTGATCAAACGACTTCAAAAGTAGGTCTTTTGTTCCGTCCAACCAGTGAATTAACTTTGCGTGCGACAGTATCGGATGGATTCAGAGCACCTTCAATTGGAGAGTTTTTTAATACTGGTGCACGAAACGATGCGACTCTTACTGACCCTTGTTTGAATACAGCGAATCAAACTCGTTGCGACCAAATTTGGGGGCCTATGGACTTCGTTGCATTAGCAAACTTAGGACAAACTCAGATTTCAATAGTAACTGGTGGAAACCCAACGTTAGAGCCTGAGGAGTCTGAAAGCATGACTTGGGGCGCGGTGTACAGTCCTGACTGGTTTATGAATTCAGATACTTTCGACTCCATAAACTTTGAGTTAACTGCTTATGATCATGAAATCGAAAATGCGATTGATGCGATTGACGCACAACGCCAATTGAATGAATGTATCGTTAACAGTAATGATTCATTTTGTAATGGTATTGAGCGAGCAAACGGTATCGGTATTACACGATTCGATAATGGACTGGTTAACTTAGGTAATATTAAAACTTCGGGTACAGATTTTAAATTGAGTTTGTATACCAAAGAATTAGACCTTGGAAAGTTTGGAATTACTTGGCGCAATACATTCGTTGAAGAGTATTCTGAAGAAGTCTTAGGAGTGTCAACTGGTGACATCGATGGGATAGAGTTTGGAAGTAATCCTGATCGAGCAATTCCTGAGTGGAAGTATGACTTAACAGTAGATTGGGCGAAAAATGATTGGAGTGCGAGTACAACTCTTCGTTATTTATCTAAAATTTACGAAAGCTGTTCAGACTTCTTGGATGGCACGCCAAATAGTTTAACGGCGTTAGGTTTGTGTTCTGATCCAAGTAGTGTTGATGACTCTCAATCAATCAATGTATTAGATGAGACTTACTACTTAGACTTCCAAGTGAGTTATGCTACCGAACTTTCGGGATTGGATAGCGTTATTTCCGTTGGTGCTCGTAACGTAACAGACGAGAAGCCTCCTGTGTGTACACAGTGTGACTTGAATGGTTACCTACCTGGTATTTATGATCCAGAGGGCCAATATTGGTACTTAAAAATTTCATTAAGACCATAAGCAATTTTCTGCTGGAAATAAAAAGAGCGCCCTATGGCGCTCTTTTTTTAGAACTATTTTTGAACAATCAACTCGGTTACTTGAGTCGTTTTACTTTTAGTCGACGATTCATACCGTTAAAGCGAAGGTAAAAGGATCCAAACGCTCCTTTTTCGATAGTAACTTCAGGATTTTCGACAGTATGATAAAGCGTACGTGAGTTAATTACTTGCCACTCCTGTCCGTTTTCTAGCTTGAATTTGGTACCTTTTTTCCACTCTGAGAACTTACCTATTATTTTGCTATCCAGTTTTTCTAAGCTTAAGTTTTCGACTTCTTTCTCCAAACCAAAAATATCCGATTGCTGCAATGTTATAGTTTGATCTTCTGATTCATTGGTTATGTTTTTGGATGATGGATTGTTTGGTTTTTGGGTGGTTACACCGGACAAGTTATCAAGATCTGTTTTTTTATTAATGGACTGACTTTGACTTAGAACAGTTTTGCCATCTGATTTGAACAGTTTGTCGTAGCAACTAAGACGTTCGTTATCGTCTTTAATCGAAACACATTTTTCAACGTTATTGGTAGGGAGCTGATTTGATTCAACTGCAAAGGGAGTAAGGCAAATTAAACCAAAGGCTAAAGGCTTAAACATAGATAAGAGTTCCATTAAATGAGATATATTAAAAGTCTAAGGTAATACTCCCGTTGTAATCAACTCTAAAATACTGATATAAAGGTCAAATGTGAATATGGATGTATTAATAGAGTCAAATTTTGTTTAATCGCTGGGCGTGCATAATAATGATTACATTGAGCAGTTTTGTTGCGACTGCTAGCGATGTCCGAGATAGCGCCGTTGAAATACTTTATACTGATGCTGAGTGGTCAGGCGACTCTACTGACTCTCTGAAGAGTCGTAACATTGCTGCTATAAATTCAGCTGAAAGGCTTTGCAGAGGTGTTGTCATTTCCCCGAGCTGGGTGTTAACAGCCGCTCATTGTGTAAAAGACTTTTACGCGCGAGAGCTGTTGGTAAGAAATTCTATCGCGTCAGAGTCAAAGTCAATGCCTCATATTCTTAATTACGACGTTCAGGATGTTATCGTTCATCCAGATTATGATGAAGCTAATCTCAATTCAGACGTCGCGTTATTAAGAGTGGTAAGCAAACAGTCTAATTTTGAACCGGACCTTGTGATTGGTTGGAAACAAGCTTTACAAAATTTTGAGTCTTTAAATCCTGAAAACTATCTTCAAATATACAGCGGCCACATTACTACTCCCGATATATATACTGCAAATGGCAAAAATAACGACAGCAAATGGCAGCTACTGGATTATGACCAATGCCAATCTGCTATAAAGTCTGCTTGGTTAAATAGGGGATTAACGACCGAAGAACCTCTAATTGAGTCCGATCAGATATGTTTGCTTGCTTCGTCTGCTGAATACGCAACTTGCCATGGTGATAGTGGTAGTCCTGTTTATCTAGCGACCGATGAGGGGGTTTTTATTGCGGGGTTAGTTTCTTGGAATTATCAATGCAATAACCCGGAGTTTCCAACCGCTTTGGTTGACCTCGAGTTGCATAAAGATTGGATAGCGTCTGTCGTCTCTAAATTACAGGTTAAGTCGATTATTGATTTGGGCGTGGTACCCGTTGATAAAAAGTTTTACACGTCTGTTGATATTTACAATCCAGATTATCAAGCGTCTGATATTTATTTGGACTTTCCTGGCTCTCCAAGCACTTACGTTGAAGTCATAGGTAATTCCTGTGGCACTAGTACCTCACCAGTTTGCAAAGTTGATTTGCAGATTACTGTCTACCAGAGTGGCGCAATCGATGAAGAAATGTATTTGTTAAGCTCAGATGGGAGATACAAAAAGGTTGTTCATTTAAAAGCTAATGCTGGTCAGTTAGTGGCTACATCAAATATAGATGAGCTGACTCAAGTTGAATGGTTTAGTGACTCTTCCGATAACTGGCGCATTTATGGAAATAATGTGGAGCATTCGAGTTCTTCGGGTAATCAAGATACATCTCAACGATTACTAGGATTGATTAAGACAACCAGTGAAGAAATTTTTAAAGTAGACCGTTCAGTATCCTGCAAAAATAGTATTTATTGTGCAGATATCCAGTTATTGCTTAATAAAAAGCAAATTAAAAATGATACAGATAATAGCTGGACATTTAAAACTCTTCCTAATATCACTTATGCACTTGAATTTGTTAATCAAACTCCGGTTGAGCGAAATCATAAAGGAAAACTTCTTAATGGCGAGTTAGCTGACTCTCATTTCACCATTAGCGTAATGCGACCAAACAAAAAAACATCAAAAGTTCAGGTTAAAGAAAGTGGAGGGGCGCTTAATTGGTGTTGGTTGTTCTCTGGACTGTTTTTGCTAAAGCGAAAAAAGCCAGCACAAAAGCTGGCGTTTTTATCGAAAAGTCCTAGTTGAGTTAAAACAAATTTTCGTCAATATCCATTAAATTACTGGCGCCACTTTTAATGTTTGCAGCATGAGTTTTTACTCGAGGTAAAAGTCGTGCAAAATAAAACTTACACGTCGCCAGTTTACTTTTTGCCAGGTCACTCTCTGGGTGTTTTTTACGAGCTGCTGCGGCTAGCTGTAACCAAATAAAACCAACATAAATATAGCCACTGTACATCAGATAATCGAAAGCTGCTGCACCAACTTCTTCGCGATCTTTTCCTGCTTTTCGAGCTATGTTGAGTGTGAGCATAAACCACTTTCTGATAAGTGTTTTAAGATCACCTGACATATCTTTCAACTCTTTATCGGCCGAAAGATCTTTGATCGTGTATTTCATTTTTTTCTGGATACGGCGAAGAGTTGCCAGCTTATCCATTAAAACTTTACGTCCAAGCAAGTCAAGTGCTTGAATTCCGTTAGTCCCTTCATAGATCTGCGCGATGCGTACATCTCTGGCATACTGCTCTAAACCCCACTCGCTGATGTATCCGTGTCCGCCAAGAATCTGCATTCCTAAGTTAGTTGTTTCATGTCCCATTTCGGTCATGAAAGCTTTACAGATAGGTGTTAAAAAGCTTAATTCTTTGAAAGCTTTTTTCTTTCTCTCACCGTCAGCTCGTTGCTCGGTGTCAACTAACATTGCCGTATAGTAAGCGAGCGCGCGATTGCCCTCTGCAAAGGCTTTTTGTGTCAGTAGCATACGTCGTACATCAGGATGAACGATAATTGGATCCGCTGCTTGTTCTGGTGCTTTAGGTCCAGAAAGAGCGCGCATTTGAGTTCGTTCTTTTGCGTAGGCGAGAGCACCTTGATACGAGACTTCGTTGAGTGCTTGACCTTGTTGAGCGGTACCGAGGCGCGCTGCATTCATCATGGTAAACATGTAATTGAGGCCTTTATTGGGCTCTCCAATTAAAATACCTTCAGCGGCGTCGAAGTTTAACACGGCGGTAGCAGAAGCCTTGATGCCCATCTTGTGTTCGATGGAACCACAGTAAACGCTATTGCGTTGATCGGTAATTCCTGTATCAGAGACTTTAAACTTTGGAACGATGAACAACGAAATGCCTTTGGTGCCTTCTGGTGCATCAGGAAGTCTTGCTAATACCAGATGAATGATGTTTTCTGCTAAATCGTGTTCGCCAGCAGAAATGAAGATTTTTGTACCAGTAATGCTGTAAATGTCGTTGCCAGAAGGTTCGGCTTTGGTTCTTAATATTCCAAGATCAGAACCGCAATGTGGCTCTGTTAAACACATGGTTCCTGTCCAGTTTCCGCTAACCAGATCAGGCAGATATCGTTGCTTTTGCTCATCAGAGCCGTGCGCTGAGAGCGCTTCAATTACACCCTGACTTAAACCCGGGTACATACCCCATGACATGTTTGCTGAAGAGACCATTTCAGAGAGTACTGAAGAAAGCGAATAGGGAAGACCTTGACCGCCGTATTCAGGCTCAGCGCTCAAAGATGGCCAGCCATTATCGCAATACTGTTGATAGGCTTCTTTAAACCCTGTTGGTGTCGTTACCTGATGTCCGTCAATTTTGCAGCCTTCTTCATCACCCGACTGATTGATTGGGGCCAATACTTCCTGCGAAAATTTAGCGCCTTCTTCTAGAATGGCATCAATTAGCTCTTTGTCTGCCGCTTCTTCATAACCGTATTTCTTGTAATGTTCGGTAATGTTTAACCAGTCGTGAAGTAAAAATCGAATGTCGTCTAGTGGGGCTGTGTAATTTGCCATGTGAGTAACCTCTTAATTATTATGCGGCTAACATAACTGGTCAGACCAATATTATCAAGCACAAAAGCCCGAACTCTTAAACACAATATGATCGCCTTATTTTCGGTAACGTCGTTGCCTTAGTATGTATTGAATCTTATCTATTTTCGCCTGAATTCGCGTCGCAGCATAAGGGTCATCGGAGGCTCTGCTGAGCGCCAACTCAAACTGCGCCAATGACCCTTGTAAGTCGCCCGTTGCGTATAAGTATTGCCCTTGAGACTCATGTACCTCATCCACAAATCCGGAAGCACTCTGAGCTTCGCTTAATAACTGGAAAATTTGAGGTTCGACATTTTCGGCATAGGAATGTTCGAGCAGTAAGCTACGAGCCGCACGGGGTTGGTCATTACTGATCAATGATCTTGCATATGTCATAATCAGTGGAATACTGGTCGGCGAGTTTTTCAGCTCTGCTTCCAAAAATGGAATTGCTTTTTCTGGTTGGCCTGCAAGATTAAATGTTTCTGAAAGACTGACTAAATAAACATAATTACGCTGCCTTTGCAGATAGAGTTGCTTTAACAGCATGATGGCAGTTGAGTAGTCTTCGTTAGCACGACACAGCAAAGCGAAGCGGAATAGCTCGACTTCATCTTTGAGTTTTTCTGACTGGTATAATTTTTTTGCAGTCTCATAATCTGCGACATTGCTTTCCGAAACACTCAAAGCCAACCGTGCTTTTATCAAGTGAAAATTGAGTGAGTCTGGATTATAAGGAGCGGGCATTGAGCGAGCTCTGGCTCGAGCATCGGATATCCGAGTTTGATTGACCGGGTGAGTCATTAGAAATTCTGGCGGTTTCCTCAGATAGCGAGTTGCTTGCTGCATTTTCTCAAAGAAACTGGCGACAGCAGATGGGTCAAAACCTGCTCGGCTCATCGCAGAGATGCCAATTCGATCGGCTTCTTTTTCATTTTCCCTTGTGTGATTAATGATGGCTTGTTGAAATCCGGCTTGAACCGTTGCCATCATACCTATTCCAGCTTCAGGGTTTTGACTGGCAACAATAATTGATCCGATAAATGAGGCCAGTGCCGGAAAACTCAATTGACTTTGGCGCTCGAGTCTTCGAGCCAGGTGTCGTTGTGTTACGTGGGCTATTTCATGCCCAAGAACTGCGGCCAGTTCGCTCTCATTTTCGGCGGCTGTGAGCAGGCCTGTGTGGGTTCCGATGTAACCGCCCGGCAATGCAAAGGCGTTGATTGAAGGGTCTTTTATGACGAAAAAGTAAAATTTTCGATCATGTGCGTCTGGATTCTGTTCAACCAATCTAAAACCTATCTCATTAATATACTCTATGACAAGGGGATCTTGGGATAGTGGCAGATAACGTCGCACTCCCAGTATGTATTCGTCGCCGATTGCTTGTTCTTCTGTCACCGAGAGGGTTCGGGAAGTGCTGCTGCCCATATCTGGCAATGAGCTAGATGCGGCCATAGCCGGCGATACGAGCGAAAAGCTAGCAATTAAACTGATTAAGGTGTTTTTTACTCTATACAAACCAATGACTACTCTTAAGTGACTTAACTGTTTGAGATTAATGGAAATCCAAAGTTCCGTTACGCTAAACCATATCTGATATATTCATATTTGTTAATTAAGTTTACAATATTTCGCTTAGACACAAACAGTTGTTATGAATTTGAACTTCTGGGGGAAGTTTGGGACTTATAAGGGAAGCCGAAAAAGCAGATTTTGATTTTACTCAACTTCGCTGCCCACAGTTACTCGTTGAAATTAAATTAGTCCTCAAGCAAAAGGCGGCAGGGGATTGTTTGACCTTCATGGTTTGTGACTCAACGGTGATTGCTGATTTGGAGCAACTTTCGGACAAAATGAACTTTGACGTCCAATATCGTAAAGTTGATAAGCAAAATACAATGCTGATGTTGAACTTAAAATAACTATCTATGGTTAAGAATATAAGCCATGGTTAAGGGTATAAGAATTACATGACAAAACTTTTTATTCGTTGGTTTCGGCGTAATTTTTCCGATCCACAAGCCGTCATTCTGTTAATGCTGTTACTGGCAGGCTTTACTTTAATTTACACACTGTCGGATATTCTTGCTCCTGTTTTTGTGGCGATTGTTTTGGCTTACTTACTTGACTGGATAGTTCAAGCATTAGAACGAAAACATGTGCCGCGAAAATACGGTGTGACTTTGGTATTTACTGGTTTTTGTACGGTAACTCTAATTTTAACCTTAGGCTTAGTACCGTTAATTTGGAAGCAGTTAGAAACTTTAGTGGTTGATACTCCCCAGATGCTCAAGAAAGTTAAAACCACTTTGGATACATTACCGAATGAATACCCTGCATTTGTTAGTCAGGAACAATTAGTAGAGCTGTACCAAGTACTCGGTGAAAAAATGGGGGGATTAGGCGAATTGGTTTTGTCCGTATCGTTCAGTTCACTATTAAATGTAGCGGCTTTGTTGGTTTACCTTATTTTAGTACCTCTTATGTTGTTCTTCTTTATGAAAGATAAACATAAGATTGTTGGCTGGGGAGTTCGTTGGTTGCCAAAAGATCGATATCTGGCAAATCGAGTATGGTCTGAAGTTAATGCTCAAATTGGAAATTATATACGGGGTAAGGTTCTCGAGATTTTTATTGTTGGAGCTGTGAGTTTTATTACTTTTAGTTTTTTCGGTTTACGATATTCGTTGTTGCTGGCAGTGCTGGTTGGGTTTTCAGTATTGATTCCTTATATCGGGGCCGCTGTTGTGACTTTACCTGTGGCACTAGTTGCGTATTTCCAGTGGGGCTTTGAGTCACAATTTTTCTGGTTAATCTTTGCCTACGGAATAATTCAGGCACTCGATGGCAATGCTTTGGTTCCCTTTTTATTCTCCGAAGCGGTTAACTTACATCCCGTTGCGATTATTATCGCGGTGTTATTTTTTGGTGGTATCTGGGGATTCTGGGGGGTATTTTTTGCAATTCCATTAGCGACATTGGTTAAAGCGGTGATCAGTGCTTGGGATGAAGTGAAAATGACTGACGATGATGAACCGTCAGTTGAGTCCGGTACTGTGTAAATTTATTCAAAGTCCCATTCGGCATTGCCCCGAATGGGTATCTCTGCTCACTTGTTATAGTTCGTCTGACGCGTAGTCAGCAAGCCTTGAACGTTCACCGCGTTGCAATGTAATGTGACCCGAGTGTGGCCAAGGCTTGAATCGATCCACCACATAGGTCAGTCCCGAACTCGTGTCGGTGAGGTAGGGCGTATCAATTTGCGCAACATTCCCCAGGCAAATGACTTTGGTACCAGGTCCCGCCCGAGTAATCAGAGTTTTCATTTGCTTTGGCGTTAAGTTTTGCGCTTCATCAATAATTACGATTTTGTTTAAGAAAGTTCTTCCCCTCATAAAGTTTAAAGAGCGCACCTTTAACCACTTTCTCAAAATATCTTGCGTCGCTTGTTGGCTCCAGTCGTCTTCCGCCGAACCAGGAGCTAGTACTTCCAGGTTATCCATTAACGCTCCCATCCAGGGCGTCATTTTTTCTTCCTCGGTACCGGGAAGAAAGCCAATATCTTCACCTACAGAAATGGTAACCCTTGTCACCACCACTTCCTTATAAAGCTTTTGCTCGATGGTCTGCTCAAGTGCAGCTGCTAATGCCAAAAGAGTTTTGCCCGTGCCTGCCGGACCTTGCAATGATACAAAGTCGACTTCTGGATCCATAAGTAAATTTAAAGCGAAACTTTGTTCGGTGTTTCTTGCTGTAATTCCCCAGACATTGTGGTTTTTCTGTCGAAAATCTTTCGCTAGCTCAATGGTTGCCGTGCTGCCCTCAATAGTGCGAACGGTTGCTTCGAAGCCATCTCCGTTTTCAGAGTACAAAAACATGTTGGGCGCCCACTTTTCTACCAATGGGCCACTGACTTTATAAAACGTTCGACCTTCTTCAAGCCAGGAGTCCATTTCACGACTGTGCGTATCCCAAAAGTCATCCGGTAACGTCATTGTTCCCGTGAACAGCTGTTCAATTTCATCGAGTACTTTGTCGTTGTAATAGTCTTCTGTATGGACACCGACTATTTTGGCTTTTATTCGTAAATTGATGTCTTTAGAAACGAGAGTTACTTGACGATCACTGTGTCTGTCGCGCAAACGCAGAGCGATATTAAGTATGGTATTGTCAACTTTCGTTCCGGGTAAAGTAGCTGGTAAAGAGTCCTCGTGTTCGCGCATTTGGAAGAAAATTCTTCCTTGTCGAGTTTTTTCATCATTCGCGAATTGGGTATCGGCTAGAGGAATGCCTTGCTCAATTTCTTCGCCTGTGGCGCCGTTCATTAGCTCATCGAGGTACCGACTTACCTGTCGCACATTTCGTGCTACTTCTGAAACACCTTTTTTACCGTTGTCGAGTTCTTCCAGAACCACCATGGGTATGTAAATGTCATGCTCTGCAAACCTGAATAAGGCACTCGGGTCATGCATCAAAACATTCGTGTCTAGAACGAATATGCGTTTACCTTTGAACTTTCGTCGAGCCATAGCTTACCCTCTTTTTAATATTGGGGAGAGTGCTTCGGTACAATCGCTCAGCTTGTTGTTAGCTCAGTGATTTTACCGCAGCAAGAACTTCATCTACGTGGCCTTTAACTTTAACTTTTCGCCACTCTTCGACTAGCTTGCCTTCGGCATTGATAAGAAAGGTACTTCTTTCAATACCCATATACTCGCGGCCATACATCTTTTTTAATTTGATGACATCATAAGCTTGGCACATAACTTCATCTTCGTCTGACAAAAGATCAAATGGGAATTCCTGCTTTTCTTTGAATCTTTCGTGAGACTTTACTGAGTCTCTCGATACGCCCAAGATATCGCAGTTGGCCTTTTTAAATTTAGAATAGTTGTCTCGAAAGTTTTGACCTTCAGTGGTGCAACCGGGAGTTGCATCTTTCGGATAGAAGTAAATAACTAAATTTTTACCTTTAAAATCTTTGAGAGAAAGTTTTTGATCGCCAGTGGCAGGAAGATTGAAGTTTGGTGCTTTTTTACCCACAGAAATTTTTTTGGTCAACTTTTGTGCTCCAGATTTTATCTTTTGCTAACTTAAAATCTACGCCATAGTGACCAGTGTTGCAACTCTCAATATTGATTTTTTAAAAGTGTTATTTGAGCGGTTAAATTATGTTCAGTACAAAACTGTTTAAACTTTGAACGAAGCTCATCTGGATTTTGCTCAATAGATAATGAAATAGTGAACTTTAACTCTGCAACTTGCTCATCGGATTGAGGGGAGAGCAGCGTTCGACAATTAAGCTCTTCGATATTGATTGAGTGTTCGGCAAAAAACTCCGTAATAGAGATCAAGCTCTTCGCACGGTCAGACACATCTTGAAAGACGACTCGGAAAGGGGTCATTGAGCCATCATAGGAGACACTTTCTGAACGTTTTATCATAGTCAAAAAACTAAGAGCATGGGCTTTAACAGGAAGTTGGTGCTCGAGCTTCGTCAGAGCATTCCAGGAGCCTGCAATTTCCATAATTACAGCAAATTCTTTGCTCATTACTGTCATATGACTTTCTGTGATATCAACACCATAAGAAAGTACCAAGTCGATCAGGCCATTGGCCATTCTTGGTTGATTAGGAGCAATAGCTGTAAGTATAAGTCGTGTTGCCATAATTTAGACATTAAAGTTCAAAAAACGCGCATAGTGTAATGGCTGAGAACAAAAATGTCAGTAAGAGATGTTTTTTGATGGATTATTGAGCGTTTTTGGCTGGCAATAACGCCTGAGCTACGGAATATTAAGGGTTCTCTTGTACTTGTCTCGTGGCACCAGTAAGATTACGCGGATCTTAAATGGGCATAAATAGGCAGAAGAACATTTGAAATGAAACACTCTGATGCGTTAACAGGCAGTATCGTCGCTCTGGTCACTCCAATGAATGCTGACAAATCGTTGGACTTAAAGGCTTTTGAAAAGCTGGTCGAGTGGCATAAGGAAGAAGGCACAGATGGTATTGTGATAGCTGGCACAACGGGCGAGGCTCCGACTTTGGATGCCGCAGAAGTCATGAAAATGCTCGACATAGCCATCGATGTCAATGCAGGTAAAATGAAGCTGATTTTAGGTAATGGTGGTATTTCAACCGAGAAAACCGTTGCTTACACAAAATCTTTTCGTGATTACGCCATAGACGGTTTCTTAACTTGTACGCCTTATTACGTAAAACCGACCCAGAAAGGCATGTTCGAGCACTTTAAAGCTGTGGCGGATAGTGCTCACAAACCCGTTTGTTTGTACAATGTGCCCGGCCGGACAGGTGTCGATTTGTCAAACGAAACAATTTTTAGACTTGCTGAGCACGACAATATTAATGCAATTAAAGACGCAACGGGCAATTTGCAGCGAGCAGAGGAACTAATTGGACAGAATAACAGTCAATTGTCCATGTTAAGTGGTGACGACGAGACCTCTCATCAGTTTTTGAAAATGGGTGGCAGCGGTGTGATTTCTGTTACTGCGAATGTTGTTCCTCGAATGATGGCTGATCGAGGACGTTTGATTTTATCTGGAGAGCTCGCTGAGGCTGATAAAATTGAAGAGTTAATAAAACCCTTTCACACGGCTTTGTTTATTGAGGCAAACCCAATACCCGTGAAGTGGGCATTACACCAAATGAAGATGATTCAGAATGAACTGAGGTTGCCAATGACGCCATTGGAAACTCAACCAACCTTAATCGAAAAAATCATGCACCAGTTAACTTTGGTTGTGTGAAGGAAAAAATATGAAATTGAAAACCTTTGCTTTAATTGGCTCGCTCACTTTGGTTAGTGGTTGTAGTTGGCTGTACAGTGAAGATGGTCTTGTTAGGGATTCATCAAAAGACTACGAAAAGGCTAAACAAACACAAACGTTAAAGTTACCAGAAAACTACGATTCGAATCATATTCGCGATCGACTTCCTATTCCACAATTAACGGAAGAGGCTAATCGCGCAAAGTTTGGTGAAGAGCTCGATAAACGTCCCCCTTCGCAAATTTTGTCAGTTGGACAAGGCATGCGGATAATGCGAGCCAAAGATCATCCGGGCGTCTATTTGATGATGACCAATGATGAACTTGAAAAATTATTAGGCGACTTTTTTAAACGTAAAGAAGTTGAATTTAAAGTCGAAAATGGAGCGGTAGTTTCAGACTGGGTTTTGCAAGATAATGAAGCTTGGTATCGAAGTGTGTTTGGAACTGATTTGCCACGATTTGTCCGCACAAAATACAAACTACAACTCAATCCCGGAGCTCAGCAAGGAGAAGTGGGCGTTGTTGTTGTGACGCAAGAGCGAGAGTTAATGCCCTATGATGAAGATAAATGGGTTAAAGTTGAGAGCAGCAGTCGAGTTGAGACTGAGTTTTTAAATGAGTTAATAGGTTTTATTGATTATCAAGATAGATTAGCGAACGCGAGAAACCTGGCAAAGCTCAAACAGGGAATTTCCATGAGTTTAGGGCGTGACGTTGACAGAAATGCAGCATTAATCGCCAGCGCTGAGTGGCAGACAGTTTGGTTGAAAACTCCTGAGGTGCTCGAGCCTTTTGGTTTTAAGTTAAACGACAAAGACCGCTCTGCCGGGCAATACTTTTTTGAGTTTACTCCGAATGAACCAGGTTTTTTTGCGTCAATGTTTGGCAATGATGATAGTGTTGTCCTAGATCTTCCTGCTGGGGCTTATCAAGTTGTTGTTGGAGGTCGAAATTCAGGCCCTGTTACGGTCACCTTAATTGATCCTGACGGTGTTCCTCTCGTAGATGGATTAATGGCAAAGATATATCCATTTTTAACAGAGGCGTATGGTAGACGTCAGCGAGCTGAACGAGGATAACCTTGATTCACATTGCATCATTGGGGTCTGGCAGTAAAGGAAATGGAACCCTGATAAAAAGTGATTCAACCTGTGTGTTGGTCGATTGTGGGTTTGGACTTAGAGAAGCGACGCGTCGACTAAAATCGAAAGGCGTTGAGCCAGAGTCGCTTGACGCCATAATTGTTACCCATGAGCACAGCGATCACTCCGGTGGTGTCGAGAAGTTAGCTCGGAAGTATCAACTTCCTGTTTGGTTAACTCCTGGCACTCACTTACACCGCAGCTGTGCCGATATCGTCAATTTTAATTATTGTTTGCCAGAACAAGCATTTCAACTTGGCAATTTAACCATCCAGCCCTTTACTGTCCCTCACGATGCTCGCGAACCAGCACAATTTATTTTTTCTTCTGGCGATGTAACCGTAGGTTTGCTTACTGATGTTGGTCACATCACTTATCATATTATTGAGACTCTATCGAGTTGTGATGGTCTTTTACTTGAGTTTAATCATTGTCCCGAAAGGCTTTGGAATGGCAATTATCCTTACCCACTGAAACAGAGAGTTGGAGGAGACCTAGGCCATCTGAGTAATCATCAGTCGCTCGAGCTTTTGAGCCGACTTGATCATAGTAAATTGAAAGTGCTCGTTGCGATGCATTTAAGCGGCGAAAACAACTGTCCTGATCTGGTTCAGAATCTGATAAGTGAACAATTTCCTGAAATACCAAAAGTCATTGCAGAGCAAACGACAGGCACAGACTGGATAACCGTAAATCTTTCTTAGTGTACGTCAACGCTTAAACTAACTTTATATTAAGGCTGGATTCTTTTCCCCTGCCGTTAATTCAAGCAGGGGAGGATGGTTTTGAGCTTTTATAGCTGGTAACTCACCGGGATTTCAAAAGTGAAGGTTGTGTCGCTTAACTCCTTTGGCACTTCTGGAAAAGGCGCTGTTTTCTTGATCATTTTTAAAATCGCGCGATCCAGTATTCTTGAGCCTGTACGTTCAATCAATTCGACGTCTGAAACCTCACCGTCTCTTGAAATGCTGACCATCGCAACTGCGTCTCCTTGATCACCATTAATCAGCGCATCACGGGGGTATTCCTGATTTTTTCGAACGGCGGATATTAAATCCCTGACATACGAACCTCTTATCAAATCTTCATCAATAAAATCTTCCTCAGGAGGTTCTGGTTCCGGCTTTTTCACCACTTCCTGTTTTGGCTTTGGTTTTGGTTGAGGTTTGGGTTCAGGCTTCTTCGCAACCTCTTGCTTAGGTTTTGGTTGAGGCTTGGGTTTCGGTTTTTCCACTACTTGGGCTTTTGGCTCTTCTTTTGGCTCAACTGCTTCGGTGCTTAATACAAACCGACCTTTTATAGTATTTAAACCTGAAAACTCAGCAATCAATGCATTTGAGTCAGATTGTGGTAATTCGCCCATAATGCCTTGTTTAAAAGATTTAGAAGGGGGAACTGAACCAACCCATGCATTGATAAACAAATTGAAAAACTCAGGGTTTTTGAAGGTCTCGAATAGTACACCGTTTAGAAAAACCTTGGTTCCAGTGCCTGGAACGTAATCGAGTCTGATTTCGTCGCCAGCAATAAAGTTTTCTGTGAAAAGTCTCGAGAAAGTCACAATCTCACGTGTCATGGGCTGCCATATTTCACGAGCGTTATTTAATGCGATTCTTTCTTTAAAATGTCGACCCACTTTTCGGTAGGAGTAACTGTCTCCCACGATGTAACGCACAGCAATCCGCTTGGGCGTGTTGGTTTCTTTAATAATCGAAAATGAATCTACGCCACGAGGAGCGTAAATGGTGCCAATGTAGATATCTGTTCTGAACTCAGCTGCTTTCCCAATACCCTTGAGCTCAAGGGTGGTGCCATTTCCCAATGTGACAGTCTGAGCCGCAAATATTCCGTTGCCAAACAGTAAATAACTACCCAAGGCAACGGCAAAAACCTTGTTTGTAATTAGCTTCAATGAGTGACTGAGCACAATTCCCCCTAATTTGCATAAACTACTTTTGCATAGACTATTGATTATCAATACTATACTGCTGTCGAGGGCCTGAAGAGAGTATCCATTTCTTTCAGTTGCTGCCTAGCACCGCTCGCTGTATCCCTTAACTATTATAAGACACTCTTTGCGGTTGTAAGTTCTTTTAATTTTTAAGGGTTCAACGTTAACATATAACCAAAAAGTTTTTGTTTTCTCAAGATTTTTTCTCAAAATGGGCCATCGAAATTTACAGAGTTGGATTACATGCGATATATCAGCACTCGAAACGGAAAGGATGATTGTGACTTTGCAACCGCGACCATTGAAGGGCTGGCCCCAGATGGAGGTTTATTTGTACCTGCATCCATTCCACGCTTCGAACCATCTAAATTAGCCTCCTCCAGCTATTCTGAATTGGCAAAAACGATTTTCAAGTCGTTTGTAGGAGATGCTTTATCCGAAGGTGAGATCAACAGTGCCGTCGACAAAGCTTATGCAGTTTTTGATGATCCCAATGTTGTTTCACTTAAGGATTATGCCGGTCATCCTGTTTTGGAGCTATTTCATGGCCCCACATTAGCATTTAAAGATATTGCTTTGCAGTTTCTAGGGCAGGTATTTGGGATCCTAAATGAAAAGCATGGCGAGCATATCAATGTCTTGGGCGCAACTTCTGGCGATACTGGCGGAGCGGCAATTTCGGGTCTTGAAGGTGTCGATGGGTGCCAGGTATTTATGCTGTACCCAAGAAATAGAGTGTCTTTGGTGCAGCAAGCTCAAATTACTCGAAGTGGTGCAAGCAATGTTTATCCAATTGAGTTAAATGGCAGCTTTGATGATGCTCAGGCATTGGTTAAAAATTTATTTTCTGATAAGGATAGACGGAAACAACTTAAGTTAACCGCCGTTAACTCCATAAATTGGTGCAGGATAATGGCGCAGACAGTTTACTACGCTTATATTTCTTCACAATATGACACGCCAGTTTCGTTTTCTGTGCCAACTGGGAATTTTGGTGATGTGCTCGCTGGATATTATGCTAAACGAATGGGCTTTCCTGTGGACAAGCTCATTATTGCTTGTAACGACAATGATCTGCTTGCCCGGTTTGCTAAGACAGGGCTCTATCAACCTCAAGCATCAAAACATACATTGAGTCCTGCGATGGACATTCAAGTCGCTTCAAATTTTGAAAGGGTTTTGTTTGAAATTGCGGATCGAGACGCATCCTATATTAATCAAAAAATGAGCTCACTTGCAGAAAAAGGAATGTACTCTGTCGAACCTGAGGTACTGCAAAAATTTAATGATATTTTTGAAGTTTATACTGTAAGTAATGAGCAAACTCGACAGACAATACAGCATTTCTGTGACAAGCGAGTTATAGTTGAACCTCATACTGCAGTAGGTCTTTGTGCAGCAGAGCAAGCTCGACAAAGTCATTCAGTTGAAAGCCAAATTATTACGTTGGCGACGGCTCACCCTCTTAAATTTAAAGAGACAATCGAAGATTGCTGTGATACACAGCTTGAATTAACAACCCATTTACAAAAGCTAATGAGTCAGCCGGAAAAGAAATATTCCATCGAAAATTTGCAAAGTGAGCTTTTGGCATTTTTAGAAAATAGGATTCAGAAATGAGTGAACGTTTAAGTTGGGTAGTCGCAAAGTATGGCGGAACGAGTGTGAGTTCCAGCGACGCTCTTCAGCGTTTAGTTGAACGAGTGACATTAAGTCGCCAGGAAGACGACCATATTTTGATAGTTGTTTCTGCTCTGAGTGGCGTATCAAACTTGCTGGAATCAGTATGTGAAACTCCTGATAAAGTTGTTATTGACGATATTGTCGAACAACTCAAAAGTCGTCACATTGATTATTGCGAGTCGTTAAATTTAGGTCAGACGTCACAGCAGAAAATTATAAAGCTTTTGCAAAATCTCTCCGACTGGTACGGCATGTTAAAAACAGAGGCGCACAGTAGCTTTTTTGCGACCCAAGCAAAAATAATGGCATTAGGTGAGTTTCTTAGTTCAACCATAGTTCATGATTTTGTAAGCACACAATTGGATGAGCCGGTTCAATTAATCGATTCGACACAGTGGTTAACCAGCTCCGCTGCTGAAAACAGTTCGATCGGTGATCAATACCTTAATGCTTATTGCAAAGTGGATTCTAGCGATGAGTTTGCTAAAGAACTTGCAAAAGAAGGTCGTGTAGTTGTTGCACAAGGATTTATTGCCTCAAACTCATGTGGTGAAACTGTTTTACTTGGCCGAGGAGGCTCAGACACATCTGCGGCTTATTTTGCGACTCTTGCAAGAGCTCGCCGATTAGAAATATGGACTGATGTACCAGGAATGTTTTCGGCTAACCCTCGAAGTATTCCGGCTGCAAGACAATTGCTCAACCTAGATTATCGCGAGGCACAAGAAATCGCATCAACTGGGGCAAAAGTCCTTCACCCGAGATGCTTAAGACCCGCTCGACAGGCGCAAATACCTGTATTTGTTGGTTCCGCGACTACTCCGGAACAAGGCGGAACTTTGATTGGGGATGTGCAGCAAGCAGAACCTCAGGTTAAGGCTATTTCAGTTAGGGAGGGGGTTTTACTTGTCGCGATGGAAACATCTGACATGTGGCAAACCCCAGGGTTCCTTGCGGAAGCATTTAGTATTTTTTATCGGCATGGACTATCCATTGATCAGGTGTCAACATCCGAAACTAATGTTACCGTTACACTGGACAATCTTACACAAGGTATATCGAGCTCAAGAATTGAATTGTTGGTTGCAGAACTTTCGCAACTTTGTCGAGTTGAAATAAAAAGAAACTGTGCTGCTGTTAGCATCGTAGGAAGAGAAGTTCGAACGTTGTTATCTCAACTGAGTACTGCATTTGACGCATTTCAAAATCGCTCAGTTCACATGCTAACACAAGCCGCGAATAATCTTAATTTTACCTTTGTAATCGAACAAAATGACGTGCAACAAATCGTACAAAAGCTTCACGACGCGCTGATTAGCGATAATCAATCTTCGAGTCAGCTTGGTGCCACATGGTCAGAGATTACCGGTAAGCATACAGAATTATTCCAAGAAGCTTTTAGCAAAAGCTGGTGGGCAAAAAATGTTTGTCAATTAGAGCAGCTCGTTGATGCTGGTCCTTGCTTTGCTTACAGTCGACAAAAAATAACTGATCAAATTTCTTCGTTAAAAAGCTTGAAATCAGTCGATCGCATTTTCTATGCAATGAAAGCCAATTCTTTTCCTGACATATTACAACTCGTCGAGGCCGAGGGCTTAGGATTTGAATGTGTTTCGATTGCCGAAGTTGACTTTGTATTTTCATTGTTTCCAGAGATTCAGCCATCGCGCATTTTATTTACACCTAATTTTGCTCCGAGGAGTGAGTATGAAAGAGCGCTTGAGTTAGGCGTAAATTTAACCTTGGATAACTTATATCCTTTGAAGCAATGGGGCGAATTGTT
>JABXHY010000022.1 GCA_013373375.1 Gammaproteobacteria bacterium | reverse complement strand
GTACATTGCGACCAGCCGACCAAGGTACGACCGGTACTGTCTCGATAAGGACTCGCTGCACTATACCAACCACCCGGTGAGGTTTGACCTGGGTAAAGATTGACATCGTTATTACTTAATAATACCGGGGATAATTCTGAAAAAACCGAACCACCTGCAGGACCCTGCTGCGGTTGAAGCTCTACCAAGGCTCCACCCAATACTTCGTTGTATTGATGTTTCAATACTGCGTACAGGTTGCCATTTTCCGCTTGCACGATTCGGTCTACCGCCAGGAACGATTCTTCCGAAGGCTCCATAGTAACCGTGTTGTACAACTGTTCCATCTGCGCGCCATCCGCTGAGATGGTCAATAATTTATAATGGTTGGTGACCGTCACCGCGCCTTGCTGTGTCAATTTCGCATACGCACAAAACTCGGGCTCTTCCCATTCTTCTGGCTGTGCAATGCTAAATGCTTTAGCACCCAATAGCTCACCGCTGTTGGTTTGTTTGCCAAGACCAAAGTACGAAAGACATTGCTCAACAACCTGTGTGCTGCGCTCCCAACGGATAAACGCCACTCGACCATCGGTCAACAGCGTCGGCTTGATATCGTGATTGGTACGACCGTAGGTCAACTGGATAATCGAGTCGCCGTTTTGGCTCATCGAATGCAACAGTGATGGATTTTCTATCGGGTCTACTTTTTCGCAGCGTGGATCACCTAAAAATTCTTCATTCGGGCGTGGGTTGTTCGGGTTTCCAGCATCGCGGTCACTAGAGAAAATAATATTGCCCGCCATGGTCAAAACCGGACTGGTGTCCTGACCCGCATTCGCCACATTGTCGTCGCTGATAACACGCTTAATCAATTGAGTATCGTAGTTCAGGGTGTAGATGTTCCAGCTGTAATCGGTTGGATGTCCGACTGGACCGTGCGCGGCGAAAAGTAGCGTGCGGCCATCAGGTGACAGGTTTAAGTCTTTTACGTCGTAGTCGCTGCTGCCGAAATAAGCCGACAACAATTCGTCTTCTGATGCATTAACATCAAGCCCTGAGCGCAAGCTCAGTTGCGCGCCTCGACTGACTTCATAAGGAGACCAAAGATCAAGTGGCGTTTTTGACTGATCAATTAAATTATTTTGAAACTGGTCTTGTAAGCGATCGAAGTGCCTATCCATTGGACGGCTGATCAATGCGATCGGAGACTCGCTATTACCACTAGAGTTGTTCGAAGAAGCCTGCTCGTCCGCTTTAGCTTCTTGCGGTGTATTTTCCGAACAGGCAAACAACAATGCGCTCACGGTGAGCATAAAAAAGGTTCTACCTAAACGAATATTCATAATGTGACATCCTTTCAACGACATAGTAGTTCTATGACTTTTGATTAAAAGGGATCCTGCCACTTAAAAGGTGAGAAAGACGGAATCGCTTCACAGTGGGCTTGTTAATTTTCACACTTTCGTTTTAATTTCCTGAAAATGTGATTTGCTTCTAAATAATATGGGAACTAATTCTTGGAAGTGAAAATTTGGAAAAAACATCACTCAAACGGCTCTGTTATATGGGTTCGAGATGAGATTACTAGCATTCTATAGCCGATATATTTAGCGTTCTAATAGAAACAAAAAAGGCGACTCAATCGAGTCGCCTTTTCTTTCAAACCACTAAAATAAGCTAACTAGGGAAGAATACGAATTTATACTCAACCTTTGTCGAAGAGGCATCTGCGACGCCAAACTCAATTTTTTGGATTCGGCTCAATATTGAAGCTTCTAAACTTTTTAGTCCGAGCTCCGAGCTGACCAACTGTAATTTAGATATTTTCCCGTCTGGCAAAATAATAAAACTGAAGACGAATCGCCCGTTGAGTTCCGGATTATCATCAAGAGCGCGATTATAATATTCATAAATCGAGCCTTTATGAGACTCAATAATACGCCGAATACTTTCCATATCGCGTTGTCCGGCTTTGAAAGCTCCCGAACGTCTGGTACCACTCGTAGTTCCGCCAGTAACTAAACCTTCAACTGCCGCTGTTTCGTGATCTGATAATTGAGTAATTTCACCACGCATTACATTGTCTTGCACAGCAATACCAGTGCTGGTTCTGTCGGTCATGTTTTCGCCGAACACTTTATTTTTGGCTTGTGTCACTATGCCTTTATCGTGTTTTACCGTCTTCTTATTTTTGATTCCTGCAACATTTACCATACCTTTTAAGGATGATAATTCACTTGTCACCGAATCAAGGCCAGCCGAGTGACGCACTGACTCTTGAGTTGTTGTAGTGTTAGGCGCCGTGTCTGGCTTTTTCGCACTTTTCGTGGGAGCCGTCGCTGCCTTCGGTTTCTCTATAGGTTGAGGCTTAGGCTGTGGTTTTGGCTTCGGTTTTTGCTGAACCACCTCCGGCTCAGGCATCACTTTCTTTTTAAGGATAACCTGCGTCTTGACGACTTCTTTTTCAGGCTTTTCATAACTTAGCTCAAAAACAGGTAACCAAGGAACAATCACTATCAACAGTAGCAGTAATATCCCAAGGCGTTTAAGCCACTTCTTGAAAACAGCTTCCTGTTTTTCATCAACTTGCCAAGGTAACGCTAAATCAATTGCTAGAGGTTGCGTAATAGTACTCACATTAACCTCCTGTATTAGCTTGCACTGAAGAAGCTGGCGCTTCGTTTGAAATTAAAAAGGATTGTGGAGCAACCCTGTTAACTGCCAAAGATACATTTCGAAAGTCTGCTTCAGTGCATGTATTCATAATGTACTGCAACACATCAAAAGAAACACCTTTGTCGCCTAAAATAGTGACTGACAAGCCGTTTTCTCTTTCAAAAGGAGTCAGCTCTGGTTTCCCGTCTTTGAAAGCAACTAGAACTTCTTTCAAAGGTTGGATAACATCTTGCTTGGACTTAGTTAGCTCTTCCAGGGTCAAAACGGCTTCTTTGTTAAACCAAATTTTTTCATCACCAATAGTGATCATGGCTTCAACATGCGGCGCCGACTTTGTGCTCGAATCTGGAAGCTTTACAAACTTAGCATTTTCCAATTGCTCAGCATCACCTGAATTTAACAATAGGAAAAACACCAGGATAGTAAAAATATCCATCAAAGCAACCAAGTTCAGCTTGGTTGAAAATTTAGGGGAACTGGCCTTTCCAAAATTTAGATTGGATCGGTTTATCTTTGCGCTTTCCATCTTATCTCACACTCATGTCGGCTAACGAAACTTCTGGAAATAGTTCTACTTCCACTAAGTTAGCTGCGACTACTGCTTTATAGGATTTAACGGCATCCATGGTTGAGACCAAAGTTTGGTAATCGACTTTTTTATCCGAAAAAATCAATATATCTTTCTTTTCGTTGAGCTGCTTTTTGACCTCTCTCATAACTAGCGAGAGCTTTTCAAAGTCGTAACTATCACCGTCATCCGTTTTTACTCGATCGACCGTTTGTATTAAACGATTTGCAGGGTAAAAAACGTCTATTTTTTTCGGCGTAATAACAACTTCTAGCTGTGATGGCTTTTCATTGCTGCTTTGAACCGCTTGATTCAAATCCGGCAACTTGATTTCATGCACAGATATTTGAGTAAAGGTCATACTCATCAATAGCACAGGTACCAGCACGATCATGAGGTTCATGAACGAGGTTACGTCCAGATCAGCGGGCTCTTCCTGTTGCATTTGAAATTTTAGTGCCATAACGAATACCTACTTACGCAGCTTGAGTTGCGCCTGAAACTTCAGTTTTAGAAGAAGCTTCTGCTTGCTCTGCTTCTGCAGGAATTGCAGCGCCAGCGTGAATCAAACGATGGTAAGTCATAATGTTAAGGAATTTAACAGCCGCCATTTCAACGCTTTTCACTATTGCTGCCGTTTTATTTTGCAATAAAGCGTGAAAACCTAATAACGGGATAGCGACAATCAAACCAAAAGCGGTTGTGTTCATCGCTACCGAAATAGATTGTGAAAGCAAGGTCGACTTTTCTGCAGGATCTGCCGATGCAACCGCGGTAAAAGCGCCGATAAGACCGACAATAGTACCTAATAATCCTAGCAATGTTGCAATATTGGCCAATACAGATAAATAACCGGTTCGGTTTTCCATTTTAGGCATTGCTTCGAGCATACCTTCACTCATTGAGTGTTCGATATCCGCACGATGCTTGGTCACTTTCATCATATCAAGGCCACAACCGATCACTCGAACAACCGGAGCTGTATTTTCACGAGTAAATAAGCGCATTTTTTCCATGTCTGTGGTACGCAATAGTGGTAAAAACTCATCGAATGCTTTCGCATTACGAACGCGCTCTCGTGACAAGAATAACCAGCGCTCGATTATAATGACTGCACCAACCACTAATACGATTGATATTGGGACGATGAACAAGCCACCGTCTTGAAAAAACTTTACTATTAAACTGTATGTATCCGTCATGGTGAACCTCAATAATCGTTAACGGTTAGGTGTTTCTAAATTCATTTCATTGTAAATTCTTAGACTGCGCCGAAAGACATCTCTATCAACACGATCTAGCGTTTTATCTATTTTATCTGTCATTTCCCACTGCAACTTGTCGGGAGTACCAATACCCTGCCAAGGAACAAAGTAAGTGACAGATGGCTGTTCTTTGTCGCCAATAAAATTTGATTCAAGCTTAATGTCAGCTCTGGGACCTTCTTTTTTTTCTGCTGCCATCACAGGGGAGCTTATTAAGACCACTGCAGAAATCACCAGTAAGGCCGTTTTAATGATACTTAAATTCATCGGGTTGATTGCTCCTCATTGGTTTTGTTGAGAGCACTTTGCTTGTCTTTCGCGTTAGGTTCGCTTTCACCTTTCTCGGCTTCAAGCTTTGCCAAAACCGCTTCACGTTTGGCGTTAAAATCCACTTCGATATAATTGTTCTGTCCGGTTCTCTCTGACAAATCGGCAAGCCATGCTTTTAATTTTGCAGGCTTATTAGCCGCCAAAAATTGGTACGCTTCTAAATGAAGCTGTGCTTTTTCTGGTTGATTCAAGTAAAGGTCATACAGCACACCTAAATTAAAATGAGCTTCAGGAAAATCTTTCCACACAGATAATGTTTTAGCATAGGTATTTTGTGCATGAACAAAGCGTCCAAGTTCACGTTGTGCCTTTGCTAGTTTTAAATAGGCATTCACGTTTCTGGAGTTAACTTCGATAGCTTTTACATAATGTTCAACCGCTGTTTCCAGCTTCTTCTGGTTAACGGCAATATCGCCCTTCATAACCCAAGGACCTGATAAAGAATCATTTTTCTTAGTGATCTTATCTAAAAACTGTTCTGCAATCTTATCTTGCCCATTTTGAAGATTACGCTTTGCTTGAATGAACCATTGAACAGTTTCAGGTGATAGTTGACCTTCCTGTTTTAAATAAGGGTTAGGCTGCGGCTGATAAACCAGCTCATCGCCAGTTTCTGTATTAACCTGCTTTTTAGGCAAATATTTATCAGTTTGAACTTGTGATCGCTTCTCGTCACCCGAGACAGCGAGCGTTAAACCACTTTTTTTGTTACTCCCACAGCCCGTAATGAGCGCCAATGTAACCAACGCTATTCCAACTGCTGTAACGTGCTTACCAAATTTCATCGCCATAACTCACTACTAATTCAGACTTACCAAACCGCTCAGGATACATGACCGCCATTGCAGCAAAACTTTCTTCAATCCACTTGTTGTATTCGCCTTCCCAAGCTCGCAATACATTGCCTTCGTGCAATTCGCGCGCGACGCCTTGAAGTGGTGCCGCTTGTTCTTCGATAATGACTCGATACTCTTCTCGTTGCGCAGCAGTCAATCCTTTGGGCGGAGCCGCTTTTCGCAATGAGGTAGCTAAATGATCGTACATATTGGCCATTTTTACAGAGGCCATCGTCACAAATTCAAAAACCCCATAGTTTGCTGCTTTTTCATAACGAGATATCGCATCTTTAAGCAATTTGTTCTTTCTAGGTAAACTTTTACCTAATGGAGAAGTTAGTCGACGTTTGTAAAATTCACCAGCAAAATAATCGCCGTAGACCGAGTTTGCCCATGCAGCAAGCCACAAGCTACGCTCATTTTGTTGACTACCAGCTTCAGCATGTCCGTCGATAATGCGTCTTAGCCAAAATAACTGTTTATTGATTTGATTGGTTTTTCCGTATAAATCAGCAAGGTGATAACGGGCTTCCATACGAATTTCAAAAGGTTGCTCGTATTGCCGCGCATATTCTCGAAACTTCACGATAGCATCGTCGAACTGTTTATTTTTCTCTTCCATTAGCGCCGATTGAAATAAAGAGCTGCGTCTAATATCGGCATCTTTATCTTTATCGCTGAGATACTCATATTGCTTCGCCGCTTTAGCCCATTGCTCAGACTTTTCAAACAGAAAAGCCAGTTTTCTTGGAAACTCGATCGCTAATTTATGACTAGGATAAAGACGCCACAACTCAGAAAACTCTTCTATTGCGGGTTTCCATTGTTCCATGCTGGTAAGCAAATTAGCTGCATCGTATTGAGCTGTTACTCTGACTGAAGAGTTTGGCGCCAGCTGCTTAACACGAAGTAACTGCTCAACAGCTTTTTCATCTTGCTTTTGCGCTAATAACCCTTCAGTTTTCTTATAAATCGATACCGCAACTCGCTCAGAAATCTGGTTATATTCCTGAGTTCCTACTTTTGCTAACTTACGCTGCGCTAGATAATTGTCTTCGGCCAACTGATAGTTTTTCAATTGAAAATAAGAATGCGCAACAATGCCGTAAGCAGTTTTTAATAACGTTGGATCAATATTTTTGCCTTGTCCGATAATCGCCTGAGTAACTTCGATTGCTCTTTGATATTCTTGTAACCCAAACAAATATTCGGCGGCATTGGTTAATACAGCAGGTGAACGTTTGTCTTGTTTGAACTTACCGGCAAAACGCAGCATGCTTTCGACAGCTTGGGCTTGCCATTTATTCTTACTTTGCTCGTTGTTTGAAGGCTGCTCAATCAACCTTCTATAACTTGTTATTGCAGCGTAACCTGCTTTAGACTCAAAAGATGCACTGTGTTTGTTATTAAATTGATAGGCAACTTTTTCATAACCTTCGATGGCTTTAACAAAATCAGTCGCCGCATATAAAGCTTCCGACTGAAGATAAGTCACTTCTGCAACACGATTGTCTGAAGGGAAGGTTCGTATGAACTCACTATAAAAAAACGCTGCTTTTCGATAAGCATTTTTTGCTTCGGCTTCTTTACCGGACATTTTTTTCAATAAGTCAGAGTTGCCAGAACCGTTCTCTTGTTTTGAGAGCTGGGCGTATAGCTTATCGTTCTTTTGACCTAATGCATGATAGTGTTTAGCAAGTTGGTCGAGATAAACTTTAATCGTTGATTTAATGTCGGTTGAAATGACACCTACAGTTTTCTCATACACCGACCCCAGTCCATAGTATTCAACATAAGACTCTTTCTCTTTTAACGCGAGAAGAGGAAAGTCACCAGTTGTATAAGTATCAATTAGTTTTGTGTGTAACTTTGGTGCTTGCTCAGTGAAGTTGTATTGATTGACGTATAAGCGATAGGCTTCTGCAGAGTCTTCATAACGCTCTTTATCAAGATAGTAATCACCAAGTGATTCATACACCATCCAAATATGAGGCTGTCCTTTGAGGGGCTCTATTGATTCAATTTTTTGCGCACCACCGTACTTAGAAAACGCTAAACTCATTGCATGAAGCGTGTCATTAATCAAAGGTTTTTCTGTGTTAGAAAGTCCTTCAGCCTGCTGCTGTTTCGCTAACAGTCGATTAAGTACCACACCAAACGCATTTAAACTTGGATTGTAATCAAACTGTTTGTAATGCGACCAACCCAACATATAGTTGGCGTATAAATGTAAGTCTGGAGCATTTAGCTGAAGCACTCGAGTATAATCACGTTCAGCCTCTCGATATTTTTGTTTTGAAAACAGGATATCGCCTTTTCTAAAATGAGCTTCCGCAATGTATTTATAATTTGGGTGATATTTCGTTAGCTTGACCAACATATTTAATGACAAGTCTGTTTTGCCTTCCATGTCGTAAGCTTTAGATAACTGATACATTACATCTGCGTTTTCCGGCGCATAGGGATATTTTTCTAAAATATGAAGGTAATTCTTAATCGCTTCTTGATAATAACTTTTTTGTTTCTTCGGCTTTGCTTCGACCTGAGCATTGCCGCTCTCGATCATATATACATCAGCTATCCGTCGCTCAATTTGTTCTTTGAGCTCATCATCTTTAAATAATGAAAGTAACTCCTGATACTCTTTTCTAACTTCTTCATGAGAAAGTTGAGCGAGCTCCACCGGCTTTTCTTTGGTTTCCTTATACTCTAAATCTCCGAGTGTTCGTTGACCACCACCGCAGCCGGCTAAAAGCAGTGCTAATGAGATTGGAAATACAATTCGGTTCATTACTTAACACCCTCGCCTGATTCCTTGTTTGACGTTACGTTATCTAATTCCATTAAAGTTGTATCGTACAATCGGGCTTTAGCTAATCGTGACTGTGCCCAGTAATAGCGCATTCGCTCTTCGTGTTTATCGAGCTCTTCATTTACTAAACTTCTAACCACAGGCTCTAACTTTGCAATTAAACGACTGGTTTGTTTTAATTTTTGCTTAACCTGATTGTGCTTGTCTTTCATTTCCTTTTTCACTGATGCAGGCTGCTTGTAAGGCTGCGACAATCTCGACATTCCGTCAGTGCGGCTTTGCAAAATTGCAATTTCTTTATCAATGCTATCAATAGTTGATTGAAATCTTTTTTGCTCTTCAGGCTTTAACGAGAGCATTAACAATTTCAACTCTTGTTTTTTATCGCTTAATTGTTGTTGAATAGCCTTACTTCTCTGTATCGCTTTACGTTCTTCTTTGGAAATGCTTTTCTTATCAGCATTATTCATGATCAATAAATGCTCATTACTCTGAAATTCCCAATTCTCCAGATTCTTTTTAATCGCATAAAGATCAGAGAGTTCTTTTAATGTTTCATTCAGAATTCGACTGGACATTAAATCAATTAAAAATGGCGTTAACTTTTGATAATCAATTGAAGGCTGAGCACCAAACCAATCTGAGTCGTCTATAATTACATCTAAGTTCCGAACAAATTCCTCAGGAACATTTTGCTTGGCAATGATATCACGCGCTTCCGCTACTCGATTGATACCTTTTGCAAACTCATCTATCGAAATTAAGTTACTTTTTAAAGCTTTTCTCGGCGCGCCTTGTTGCTCGTATAAATGCGCCAATAAGACTTTTGCTTCTTGAACTTCGGGTATTGCAATATCACGAGACTGAAGAATTTCTAGAGCAGGAATAGCTTCATTAAACTGTTTTATTTTTATCGCAGTCCAAGCATAAGTTAACAACCCTCTGTTTGAATAAAGTCCATTGGTTCTAATCTTTTGAAGGTTGGCCCAAGCTGTAGGAAGGTTGCCAGACTTTAATGCCAATTGTGCTAAACCGTGTGTTGCTCTATCGCTTAGCGAAGCATGTTCTTCTGAGCGTGCAGCGTATTGATTTACTTTGGTTAAATTGATTAGCGATTTTTTTAATTCATTGCTCCGCAATTGACCTATCGCGACATTAAACAGTACATAGGGATAATGCTTACTGTCTTCGGGTACTTGCGATAATATATTTTCTGCTTGAGCTAAGTTTTCAACGTCGCTATTAATCAACGACGTGAGGTGATAAAACTCAGGAAACAAATCACTTGGTACAGGACCTGAAATTTTTGCGAGTGATTGATGCGCTTTCTCAGGTTCAGATTTGTGATAATAAAGATTCGCTAAATAATACCATGCTCGATTTCGAACCAAAGGGTCAGCTGATCTTGCAAGCACACGATCAAAAATCTCTTGCGATTGTTTTGCCTGGCCGTAAGACAGCAACATCCCACCTTGTAGCATTTGCCCATAATCACTTTTTGCAGTGTCATTGTTAATGGTTTTGGCATATTCGTATTCGATTAGAGCTTCAAAATAATCTTTTTGATAATACTCAAATAAAACATTGCCCCACTCGAGTTCTGTTTTATCAGCTTTCTCCACTACTTGAGGTTGACTTGCCCACAACGCAAAACTAGTGCATCCAGCGAGTAATCCTAAACATTTGAAAAACTGACGTTTCAGAGTTTCCACTCTCGCCATTACTGCCACCGCTTCATTTTAAACATAGGTTCTTGAGTTGCAGGATTATCCACTACCGCAATCTCGAGGTACTCTCCAGCAGGTCCCTTTTCAAAATCTACCGTTTCAGCCAATTTTACTGGTCGTCCGTTGATATCCAGTCCAGTAAAAAATGCGGTGATGGAGTGCTTGCCTTCATTCAGATTAGTTACATGAAGCTTTTGAATTCCGCCTCGAGCAAGCGCTTCTCGCTGTTTGTTAGAGTAGAGATGTGTCGATACAAATTTGCCATCGAGTTTCAATTTAACGCTTTCGAGCTTTAAGAATTTGCCTGTGCGCAGTGATAGAAAGACTGAATACTTAGTGCTAGAAGGGAACAGGATTTTCTCTTCCATTAGTCGCAAGTCATTATTCAATGAAACGACGTCTTGTTTGAGCGACTGCAGCTCAGACGATATCGATTTCAGAGTATTTTGCGCTTGCTTTTCAGCTTTACTTGGCTCCGCCGCTTTAACTGAAGCGCTGAGCATAAAAATCCCTAAAGTAAGTAAACACTTACATACAGAAGTATTCATAAACATAACAAATCTGCCGAACGGCTCCTTGGTATCGTGAACAACTTGCTTAAGTCAATTAAGCTACCACGGTAAAGTGAGTATAAAAAAATAAATAAAATAACTGGCTTCAAGGCGATGATAAGAGAGCTCTGGTTGGTTATAAAGTATACATATTAAAAATCTTAACTTTCATCACAATTTTGAATGAGTTAACTGCTTAATATTAGACATCAGTCACAACTTGAACTTTACTTATAGCGACATTAATCAACGAATTCGCTAGCATACGAATCAACCAGTCTCTAGACTCTGCATATACAACGCGCGCCGAGATTAAAAGTGTAGTAGAGGATTAATGTTAGTTCTAGGTTTTCAAAAATTGCAATGTCATTTAAACCAGCTTCTTTAAGCTCGCAATTTTGATTCAAGGAACACTGCATAAATTTACAACTAAGAACGATAACTAAAGTCAGGGAGAGTATGGCTTCATGCATCAAGGTTTAAAGCTTTTTCGAGCGACAATGCGAGCAGCGTTCATACCAAGCTGTTTGCTTGCCGCCACAGCCTTTACGGCTCCAGCATTCTCTCAGGAAGAAGAGGTACAGTCCGTTACCATTATTGAGCCCAAGCAAGGGCCAAGCCCGGTAAGCGCGCCAAAAATACAACCGAATACATTCGAACTTGGCTTTACATATGGGCGCTTGTCGGTGGACGATTTCGCGACCAATAGTATTGATGGCTTTCAAGCCAGTTACCACATCACCTCAGACTACTCGATTCAGATTATTTCTCGAAGCGCCGATATCGATCGAGCAACCTTTGAGCGAGTCATAGGTCTAGACTTCCTCTCTCCGTCTGATCGAGAATTTAAAGTGACAAGTGCTTTGTTTGGTTATCGCTTATTTAATGGTCGCTCTTTTTTCAGCAGCGACACTAAATTCAACTCTCGAATTGTTGCACTGATTGGTTTCGGTAATATGGAGTTCGCTGGGTCTGATGATACGGGCTACACCTTGGGGCTTCAGTATAAAACGTTGCTTTCAGAATCGACTAATCTAGATATCAACTTTTTCAACCATTCCTTTGAACGCGATTTTATTGGCGACCAAAAGCGAACTCAGAACCTTGAGTTTAGCGTTGGTCTCAATGTAATGTTTTAACGGCGGGAGTAATTTTAATGAAATCTTATCTATATCTCCTGTTACCAATACTTTTACTTAGTTCATGGCAATCTGTTGCGGAAGAGCCCTCAGTCTCAATAGAAGTCATCGACCCTTTTGTTGAGTTACACACAGGGCCCGGCGAAGGCTACCCAGTGTTTTACACCGTTGAACAAGGTGAAAGAGTTACTATTTTAAAACGACGACCTGATTGGTATGAAATAACCTCTGAGTACGGTCAAACCGGATGGGCAAAGGCCGCACAAATTGCTCGAACGCTTTTACCGACAGGTGAACCTGTTGATTTGCCGAGTGTGAGTTACGGCGACTATTTAGAAGGAAGTTTTTTCGCAGGCTTTAATACCGGAAGATTCAGTAAAGGAGAACTAGACTCAGCAGAAGTAATTACCTTCAACGCTGGCTACCGCTGGAATTCATGGCTTTCTTTAGAGTTTGAACGTAGTAAGTTTTACGACGCTGAAGTACGTGGTCGTTATTATGGTGGAGTAGTCAGGTTTGAACCTTATTCAGAATGGAAGTTCTCTCCATCGATAACAGTTGGTTCCGGCAGTTTAAAAATAAGTTCTCAGCCTGAACTGATTCCACTCGACATTGATGAATCCAGCTACCTTAGTTTAGGCGTCGGATTGAGTATTTATGTGGGGCGAAATTTTTTGGTTAAAGCTGAGTTTCGCGATTTTAAAATTGATACTGATTTAGACAGTGAGAGATCTGACCAATGGCAACTTGGCTTCAACGCATTCTTCTAATTCTTCTTCTTAGCATTTCATCGCAACAACTGTCTGCCAACGAAGAAGCTGACTTAAGCGAGTTAGATTCAGAACAGTTTGAAGTCGGGATAGTGACAGGCTTCATTACGGTGCAGGATTTTTCCAGTGAAATGCTTTGGGGAATTCAATCGACTTTTCATTCAACTGAAAATGTTTTTCTTCAGGCTAATTATTTTCAAGCGGATGTCGGCTTATCGTCATTTGAACAAAGCCAAGGTGCTTTGTTTTCTGGAGACGACCGAAATTTTAAGCACCTTGATTTTTTAATTGGTTATAACATATTTCAAGCGGAGCAATTTTTTTCTGGCACTCAAGCTCTACTTTCATCGCTCTATTTAGTTGCGGGAGTTGGGGACACTCAGTTTGGTGGGGAACAAAGCTTTACCACAACTGTTGGACTGGGATACAGAGTAGACTTTACACGAACCACTGTGCTTCGAGTCGATTATCGTGCTCACTTGTTTGATTCAAGCTTGTTGCAGGAAGACGATTCAACAGCAAACTCACAATTTAGTGTGTCATTGAGTTATTTATTTTAACGCTACACTAGCCAGTGTTCCTAACTTATTTAAGATCTTTAATGGCAGACAGATCACGCAGAAAAATTTGCAAAGCCCTTTGACAAATATTCCATCTGATCTGCCAAAATGTTACGGTTATTCAATGCCAAGTACTCAAATTTATTTGGCTTATAAGGAACCGCTAATAAGTTCATCCCTGCCTGCTCCGGCGTGCGATTTCCTTTCAGATTGTTACAAGCTTTACAAGCCGTAACACAATTAGTCCAGGAGTCTTTCCCACCAGAAGCTTTTGGCACAACGTGCTCTCTGGTAAGACTGGTTTTGCCATACTGCTCACCGCAATACATACAGGTAAATTTGTCGCGTGCGAATAGCGCGGTATTAGTCAATCGAGGAACTTTATGGGCATTTTCGTGAAGCTGTCCATCGACTGCAATAACTGGCGCTATATCAAGAGTTGTTTGCAAACCAGTTAAACGACTGGTGCCGCCATGAAGTGTGACTTTAATGTTTCCCAGCGTCCACAGGATCATATCTTTTGCGTACAAACATGCAGCTTCCTGCATACCAATCCACTCCATTGGAAAACCTGATTTATCGAGCCTTAAGACTTGAGCATTTAATGGTGAGTTCAATTGCCGCGCTCCTATTTGACTGTTCCAGTGAATATCTGAGTTAAGATGTTGCTCCCTATAGACTGACAATGTGCCATTTATTTGTTTAGTTTAGATACTACTTTTCACTGTTTGTTAGTGCTTTGTCAAATTTTGCTACGAAAAAGTCGATGGCCTTAACCAAAACGCCTTCCTCTTTTCGCTCTCTAACTTACCGACGACAATCCTTGTTTGTGCTTTTCGCGCACTTCAACTTCCTGCATATTAGTCGCTTCATCACTCACTTTATCTCGTGCTTTCTCTAACCAATAATAGTGCCCTTTTTTCGGCACCATTATTTTTCGACTTCTTCTGTTCATGAAATTCTCCTGTGTAATCACATTTCCTGATGGCCAGCCAACCTTTGCGATAGCCATAAAAGGTATTGGATACGTTTGACTGCAACTTTAATAGTTCTAATCAACGTTAACTTTGGTGGAGCGGAATACTGAATGGGTTGTTACGCTCACACTTTACAAGGTGAGCGCTTATTATTTATGTTTAGAGGTTGTGCTCTTCATTAGCCGCGGTTTCGGCGGTTAACATTTCAATAACTTGCTCGACCGTATCGAGTCTTTCCGGCAGTTCTCTTCCATTTATTTTTAAGTCGCCTTGTGAAATTTCCTGGGCGCCTAATAACTGCATCATCCAACGTGGGTATCCAACTAACGATTGCTTAATTGGTCGGGAAAGCTCTCTTGCATCAAAGGTTACCAATGTATTTTTTTCCATTTTCTGTTCCTCTAAAGACTTATGCTTCTCGGGTTAAACAAAGTTTCTTTTTTTAGTCGAACTGTTCTAAACAACTCTTTCCATCGAACACTATCAACTAAAAAACAAACGCGTTACTTTGGCATCCTAGCCAGTTTGGACATGGTCTGGTGGTTCAGCTAACTTCTGACAACTATTGCTTCAATTAGTTCTGATATATTGGGGATAAATATTGGATCTCAAGGCCATTGGTAAATTAAAAGCCTTATTTTAAAGGTAAACCATAAATCGAATTCTGTCACTGCAAATCCTAGACAAAGTCTTTACAAAAGGCATTCCATTTTGCTCAGTCAATAGGCTTATATGCACTTACTTAGCTGCTTAACTCTCACTCTAAAGCGATATACTCTTCATCATCGCCCGGGATATTAGGAAATTTACCTTCTTTCCATTTTATCTTCGCAGCTTCAATTTTTTGCCTGTCAAATGAAACAAAATTCCAAAACATATGAGGCGCTTGCGGAAAAGCCTCTCCACCTAACATGAGAAACCTTGCATTTTCTGTGACTATAAGTTTTTGATCATCTTGGCTAAATACCACGAAGTCTCCCGCAGAAAATTCTTTATCGGAGATCGTAACTTTGCCCATTTGCAAATAAATTGCAGTTTCAAAATCGCCACAGGGTCTTTCTATTACAGCTTCAGCTTCTGCTATTACATCAAGATAAAACATGGGAGAGTGAGTTTTAACTGGTGAGGTTCGACCAAAAGCATCTCCAGCGATCAAACGCATTAAAACTTTTTCTCTGTGAATATATGGCAGTTGAGTTTTCGGCACGTGTAAAAATGAAGGCTCTATCTCTGCTTTATCCTCGGGCAAAACCACCCAACATTGAATGCCGTCTAATTCGTGATTTTGACCTCTTACTTCAATAGTTTCACGCTCTGAATGCACAATTCCTTTTCCTGCTGTCATCCAGTTAACATCACCAGGATGTATCTCTTGAATCGAGCCTAAGCTATCACGATGTAATATCGATCCTTTAAACAAATACGTCACTGTCGCTAATCCAATATGCGGATGTGGTCTAACATTGATACCTGTTCCAGCAGGAAATTTTGCTGGGCCCATGTGATCAAAAAATACAAAAGGCCCAACCATTCGACGCTCTTCATGGGGCAAGATACGTTTAACAGAAAAACCACCTAAATCTTTTGCTTTCGAACTCAATAATTGTGGCATTTATTTCTCCGACTACTGTAATGTTGGTTCGATATCCATCAGTTTATTTTTAAATTAAAAATTGAAACAAACATTTTTTCGTTTAACTTTTTTTGTCTTCATTAAAAATTCTTTCGAGATCAGAACGTCCTTGTTTGCCTAAAGTAATTAATTGCTCAATATCATCTCGATGCACAAAGGTATCGTTTAACAGTTGATGATCGTGCGTCTCAAAACGCTCAACCTTTCGCAAGGCTTCACTGGAACTAAAACCAATAGAGGTCAAAGCATAACTTGCAGCATCAAGGCTGGCTTTAAATACTTCTCTTATAACCTGATCGGCACCTGCTGCCTTCAACGACCAATAAGCACTTCGATTACGAGCACGAGTCACCACTCTCACTTTCGGGTATTCATGTTTGATTAAGCGGACTATCGATTCGGTTTGTGCCATATCATCCGTTCCAACCAGCACGACTTTTACTGATTCAATTCCTGCATTCTGTAAAACATCCAATCGGCTAGCATCACCAAAATAAACTTGGTTACCAAACTTTCGAACAAATTCGATATGCTCTGCATTTTTGTCAATGGCAATAAATGGAATATTATTCGCCGCCAAAATCCGTCCTGTTGTTTGTCCAAACCGACCGAAACCAAGAATCAATACTTCTGCTTTTTCCGAAGGAATCACTTCATCGACCTGCTGCGTATTCACAGTTTTTTTAGAGGTGACAATCCAATCTAATATACTCACCAAAGGTGATGTGAGCGCCATAGATAGGCCAACAACTAGATTAACTTGATTCGCAATTTCAATTGGCACAACGCCTCCAGCAGATGCTTGAGAAATGATTACAAAAGCAAACTCTCCCCCCTGCGAAAGCATCAACGCGACTTTTAATCCCGAACGCCAGTCCACTCCGCCGAGCTTAAACAATACACCTATAATCACTGTTTTTAAAAACATCAGAGCGAGAGCAAAAATGAGCAAGAGAAATGGCTTTTCCAATAACAATGGCAAATCCAGCGTCATTCCAATCGCGATAAAAAAGAGTCCGAGAGTGATTCCTTTAAACGGTTCTATGTCGCTTTCTAGTTGATGCTTGAAGCTCGAGTTAGCGAGTAAAATTCCGGCAATAAAAGCACCCATTCCCATGGATAAGCCTGCGACGTACATTAGATAAGCAGCACCCACAACAATCAGTAAACTAGCAGCGGTCATTGTTTCTCGACTACCGTATCGCGTGACCATTGCGAGTACAGGAATAATTCCATAACGACCAATCACCAATAAGGATATAATCGCCAAAATACTCCAATACCAACTAACTGTTTCTGCCGTTACATTTGTAGCTAAAGCGCCGACTAAAAATAAAATCGGGATTACAGCGAGATCCTGAAGTAACAAAATGGCAAAACCACGACGCCCTTCTTGTCTCGCCATAACACCTTTCTCTGCCATTAGCTGAATTGCAAATGCAGTAGACGACAACCCCAAGCTTAAACCTAAGATCAACCCAATATTAATGGAATGAGTCAAAACAACTACAACTAGTCCGATTAATAATGCAGAGAAAAGCAGTTGAGCAACACCTAAACCTGCAATGTGCCGCCTCATCGACCATAGCTTTTCTGGATCAAGTTCTAATCCAATAACAAACAGTAACAAGACAACACCAATTTCAGCGAAGTGAAGCATACTGTCCGCATCAGTCACAATCCCAAAACCATAAGGACCTAACACAACACCCGCAGCCAAATAACCTAAAATCGCACCAAGTTTTATTTTTTTGAATAGCGGAACAGCAACCACCGCAGCAAACAAAAACAACAAAACCATAGCCAGTGGCGTTATTTTTTCCATTAACTTTATCCTTATAATTCTATACTGCGTTAAATGTTATAAAGTGTCACGTATAAGACTAAAGCCCAGCATTAGCTGGGCAAGTCAAACCAAAGTTCTTCGCTATTTTGAGATGCATTGATCTCAATATTTTGAGGACTCACAAATGCAAACGCGTCGCCAACTTTTAGTTGTTTTCCTAAAACTTCTAACTCTCCTTTTATAACATGGAGATAACCTTTTCGTTGCGATAAATTAATTTGCTCGTTATCGCCCTGCTGCATTATTAGCCGATATAAATTCGCATCCTGTTGCATAGAGAGAGAACCGTCTCGCCCATCTGATGTAACCAACGGTGTAAAGGCCTCTGTTTGATTAATTGTTTTTTGTTCATAACTCGGTTCGCCTCCTAGCTTATTAGGAATTATCCAAATTTGCAGAAAACGAAGTTCTTCATCAGCAGAATGATTATACTCCGAGTGGGTTATACCAGAACCTGCGCTCATTCGTTGTACATCACCAGCAGGCACCACAAACTGGTTACCTAAACTGTCTTGATGTTCAATTGCGCCTTCTAACACATAAGAGATGATTTCCATATTTTGATGACTGTGTGGCGAAAAACCAGCACCACCTTTCACTCGATCATCATTAATTACTCTAAGTGCTGACAACCCCATATGCTGAGGATCAAAGTAGTGACCAAAAGAAAAACTGTGGCGACTGTCCAGCCACCCCATGGAAACTCGACCTCTGTCTGCAGCTCGTCGAAGGGTGTCCTCTGAGTACTGTTGGGAATAGTGTTGCATACTAACCTCCACATCAAAGCGATTTGACACTCAGCATAATATTTAATTATTAGATATTAAATAGCCATTATTAGTCGCTTTTAATCGACATAATAGATATATATTTCACTTTAATTCATACTCAACCGAAACGCGGTTTGCTATGCTTAAGCAAACATAGATCTTCGAAACGCGAGAACCGCTGATGAATCTGATGAAAATGTTTTCCATTGTTTGGCTTACATTCCTTGGTGTTACGCAGCTAAGCTACGCTGAAAGTAGTTTGGTTAAACGAGAAGAGGCTCCTGCCAAACTGCAGGAAAGAATCACTGCCTTACAGAAAGCTTCACAAGAGAAAAATATCTACCCTGTCATCGAGGCTGTTGCTCAAGAATTTACCATAGAGCGAGATTTTGGAGGTATGTTTATTCAGGGAGCCAATGCCGTTACTAACTTTTTACAAGCATTCCAGCTGGACGATTCCAAACTGTTTGAGGAATATCAAGGTATTGGGTGGAAGCATCTTAGCGATATTTTGGAAGGACAGCAGTTGCTAAAATTATCTGACCAAGAGTATTGTACTTTTGGCGCCGTATACCATAACGATATGGTAAAAGATGAAAAGCTGTGTTTTAAACAGGGGCATTTCAAACGCTGGTTTATTGTTCGAATCATTAATGCAGGTGATTAATCTTCCCACCTTTCGGTTATCGTCGTATTAAAAACAATAATAACTCGGATTACCCAAACACAGTCTATGGATTCAGTCACTCAAATCGTTCTCGGCGCAGCAGTTGCAGACGCGACCGCAGGAAAACAATTTGGTCGTAAGGCAGCATTGTATGGTGCCATCTTTGGCACTCTACCTGACCTCGATGTATTAGTTCCACTTGGAGATGTTGTTAGCGACTTTACTTACCACCGCTCAGCAACCCATTCATTATTCATGATGCTATTGGTCACCCCACTATTTGCCTGGTTACTCAATAAATGGCAATCAACAGCTGTCGGGAATCAATTTTGGCGTTGGTTTTGTTTAGTTTACTTTTGCTTATCAACGCACGCTCTACTTGATTCATTCACTGTTTATGGCACTCAAATATTTTGGCCCTTAATAGACTATTCGGCCACATGGTCGACCGTTTTTATAATTGATCCCTTATATACCTTACCATTGCTGATTGGTTTGAGTGTGAGTTTACTCAGACATAAAAACAATGGAGATAGCGGGAAAGCTAATACGATAGGTTTACTAATCAGTACCGCCTATTTGTGCTGGTCGGGTTTTGTAAAACTTTATGTTGAGCATATTGCATGGAACTCTCTCCCGATTAAACCCGATCCTTCTACTCAAGTTTTGACTACCCCTACACCTTTTAATACTTTCCTATGGCGAGTCATTGTAATACACGATAATAGCTACTATGACAGTTTTTACTCTATTTTTGACGGCGAAGCCAAGCCAGTGTTCACTCCCTATCCTCAAAGTAAAGAGTTATTAACGGGAATAGAAAACTCTTGGGCCGTAGAAAGATTAAGCTGGTTCACCAAAGGATTCTATCGAGTTGATATTGAAGATAATCAGGTTATTCTCAGCGATATTCGAATGGGATTGGAACCACACTATGTTTTTAATTTTGCGGTTGGTCAAATTGGAGCTGAAAAAATAACGCCCATAAAACCTAGAACGGTTACCGCCCCGAGGGATTTTAGCTCTATTTCTAAAATCTGGGACAGAATTTGGGATCCCGCCGTTACATTAACACCAAATACAAAGCTAAGTGATTAGATAACTTAAATCCTTATTTTACTTATGGTTTATTCAAAAGTTTGTTACTTTTTGATGCTTCTATTATCTCATCTAATTTTTTACACTTGCTTCAAATGATAAATTCGGAGTGAATATGCGATACCTTAAATTTCTTTTAGTACTAATAATATCAACGAACAGCATTGCAAGTGACATTAAGTTCATCGATCAAATCATCAGCGATGATAAAACTACGTTAGTAACTTTCTCGATCAAAGACACTCCCTCGTCTCGACTTGATGAGTTAACAGAGCAATCTAAGCAGCAACTGAAACACGCAATAGAAATTGAGCAGTTTGAATCAGAATATGGAAGTACTATTGAAATTGTAGCACCCAATGGTCTATCCAATGCCCGACTTATTGTTGTGGGGCTCGGCGATAAAAATGACTTAACACAAGCAAAAATCACTAAGTTAGGCGGTGAATTGGCAGGTAAACTCAATAGAAAAAATGTCACTCAGGTAACCGTCGATACTCGCGGCATTTCGGTAATTAATAATGAACATTTTTCAGCTTGGATTGCTCACGGAATTAACCTTCGATTATATCGGTTTGAAAAATACTTAAAAGAAAAGTCACCAGAAACCTTTTTTTCAATCATAAGTGATAACGCGCCACTGACACGCGAAGCTTATCAACCTCTAAACCTGTTAGAAAAAGGTATTTTTCTAGCAAGAGATTTGATCAGTGAAACAGCGACTCATATGACTCCGATTGACTATGTCGATATAGCAGAAGATCTCGAGGATATCGATAATGTTTCAGTAAAAGTACTGTCACCAAAACAAATCAAAAATCTAGGTATGGGCGCCTTGGAAGCGGTTGGTCGTGGCAGTAAAATGGGATCTCGTTTAGTAATCGTTCATTACGAGGGTGACGATAGTCAACCTATTGCACTGGTTGGTAAAGGCATCACGTTCGACTCTGGTGGTTACAATATCAAAACCGGTTCTAGTATCGCTCGAATGAAATCTGACATGGCAGGAGCAGCTGCCGTGATGGGTACTGTAAAAGCGCTAGCCTTACAAAAAGTAAAAGTAAATGTTGTGGCTGTAATGGGGATGGCTGCAAACATGGTTTCCGAGACTTCAGTAACACCTGGCGATGTCATTCGTACTGCAGAAGGAGTGAGTGTTGAAATTTTAAATACGGATGCAGAAGGTCGACTGGTTTTATCAGATGCCATGTGGTACGCACGCAAATATTACAATCCAAAAGTGATGGTCGATGTCGCAACTTTAACAGGTTCGAAAGTTAGAGCAGTAGGAAATGAGTACGCAGCCATTTTTTCAGCTGACGATGAACTGGTTTCACAATTAACCAACAGTGGAAAAACCGTAAATGAAAACCTTTGGCGATTACCTTTGGACTACAAAGATAAGTTAAAAAGTGATATTGCGGATATTGCAAATATTGGTAATGGAGGACCTGGCGCTTCAACTGCAGCGAGCTTCTTGCAATATTTTGCGGGAGATACTCGATGGGCACATTTAGATATTGCAGGAAATGCTCTCAGTTCATCCGCTAAAGGAGAAGTACCGGTGGGCGGAACCGGATTTGGCGTTCGATTACTAACTCAATGGATTTTAGATAATCATACAAAATAAATTTAGCCAATTCCGTTTTACAAAAGCAATAAAAAACGCCAACAATCTGGCGTTTTTTATTGCTTTAAATTTATAGCGGTTTAGCTCGATAGTTACTATAGCTACCCTATTTACTTCGCTTAATCTTTAAGTGACCTTTTGTCGTCTGTTAAACTCTTCTTTCAAATACTCCTTTTCCGACATTATTTTTCTTAAAATTGAAACTGACTGTTCGATTTCACTAAAGGTTAAAAAGAGCGGAGAAAAACCAAAGCGAAGTAAATTAGGTTCACGAAAATCTGCAATCACACCGTGAGCAATAAGCGCCTGACAAATGGCATAAGCGTAAGAGTGCTGATAAGCAAGCTGACTGCCACGCAACTCATGTTTAGTTGGGCTAATCAAAACTAAATCATCTAGCTCGTTACTTTGCGATACTTGAAATGCAAAGAAATCAGCTAGCTGCAGTGCTTTACACCTAACATCGTCGATTGAAAGATCTCGGTAGACGTCTAATGCAGCATCAAGCACTGCCATAGAAATTACTGAAGGCGTGCCACACAAAAACTGCTTTATATTCTGAGCACCTTCATATTCGGGAGAAAAATCAAACGGACTTATATGTCCCATCCATCCAGCTAATGGTTGATTTAATTTCGAATGCCATCGCTCTGCAGCAAAAACAAATGCAGGAGCACCGGGACCACCGTTAAAATATTTGTAGCCACAACCGACTGCGAAATCAACATTCCATTGATCCAATTCTATTGGCATCACTCCAGCACTATGCGCAAGATCCCAGATGACTAAAATGCCTTTTTGATGTGCCTTTTCCGTTAATTTCTTTATGTTATGAACTTGGCCAGAACGAAAATTCACCTGGGTCAGAGTCAATATAGCAATATCTTCCGTTAAGAATGATTCAATGTCGGCTTCGTCAACCGCTATCAACTCGCATTGTTCGGAGGATAATATTTTTTGCAAACCTTGTGCTATGTATAAGTCGGTTGGAAAGTTATCGCGTTGTGACAAAATTTTTGTTCGCCCCGGTTGCAACTGTAAACCCAGAGCAAGCAATTTAAAAAGATTAACCGATACGGAATCACAGCAGATAACTTCGGTTGGTTTTGCGCCAATAAGTGGTGCAATTTTCGCTCCCACAAGTTCAGGAAGATCGATCCATTGATGTTTGTTCCAGCTCGTAATTAAATCGTTTGACCATTGGTTTTCAACCACTTCCCGACTTCTTATTTGTGCTGCTCTGGGCATTGGGCCTAGCGAATTACCATCGAGATAAATAACACCTTCAGGTAAAACAAATTCATTTTTTTTAGCAGACAATCCATCTCGACTGTCCAATAACTCAGCCGAAATTCGGCCATTAATCATAATGTCGTCAACCGGTATTGAATGCTCGCTAGAATCAATGGGTTTTAAATAGGTCATAGATTTACTACTTGTTGTTGATTATATTGAATTTGTTCAAAAAACTACCGAAGGACTGGGCACCCTTCCCCCAGATTGACGATTCGGTTCTATTGATAGTTCCGATTCGTTTTCAGAAACAGTAATCACGGTATCTAAAGGCTTTTTTAGCTCATCTAACAATACTTTGAAGCTAGGAGTGCCAGGATGAATCCAATCGAAATGACCCGCACCTTGTTGTTTAATAACTTTTACTTGAGAGTCATTAATTGCATTCGACTGAGCAACTGGAACTATTGGATCTTCCTTACCATGAAGTAAGAGTACAGGCAGATTAAATTCAAAACGGGTTGGGTTAGCAGCCTCGTACTCTTTCGATCGCTCTTGTGGAGACCCGCCCATAAATTGAACGCCAGCGGTTTGGCAACTGTTTTGCCCCTTCGCATATTGCTCAATATCGGTAATAGCCGCCAGTCCCACAACTGAAACCGGCACACCAACGGGCTGCCACTTATCCAAATGCGCCGCCGCCAGTAAGGCCAAATGACCGCCAGCAGAATGACCCACCAATGTTATTTTCGAATACTGCTCTAAATCAGAAAAACGAGCTATTTGCTTTAAACCTGCAATGACGTCATCAAAGGAACCAGGCCAACCACCTCCTTGGTTACCAGTACGTCGATATTCCAAACTAAACACCGAGAAACCTTGGGTCGCGAGCTCTGTGGCCATGGGGTAGGAGTGAGCAATATCGTAAGCGCTAAGCCAACAGCCTCCGTGAATTAATACCACTAAAGGACGTTTTCCCGGCTTTAATTGCTTAGCATTCCATAACAAGCCAAATTGAAAAGGATCTAATCCATATTTAATACGATCATCATGGGCTCTAAAAGGCAACGCCAGCACATCTTTAAACTGGGGCGCATTAGCAACCGGCGAATACTTTATTGGTATACCGGTCGAATTCACTTCCGCCTTTACTTCGTCTTTGCTTGTCTCTGCCGCACGTGAACTCAGTGCACACAGAGTAATTAATGTAAGACCAAACCACCTAAACAACACTATACAACCTCCTTTAATACACAGCAGTATATCAGATAATAGGGTCAAAACACGTAATATATTCACTATACAATCAATCCATTAATAGCACTGATGAGTCAAATAGTAGACAGGCGTTACTGATTTACTTTCATTTTGTTTAATTTGATTAAACGTATCGATAGCCTCGATTTTTAACGCGAGTTTAGTTTCCTATACTTACCCTATCAAGAAAACAGGAGTTGAAACATGGGCTTATTAATCGAAGGCAAGTGGCATGATAAGTGGTATGACACAGAGTCCACAGGCGGTAAATTTAAACGACAAGATTCGTCTTTTCGTAACTGGGTAACGCCGGATGGAATAGCAGGACCAACTGGATCAGATGGATTTAAGGCAGCACCCGGTCGTTATCATTTGTATGTTTCTTTGGCCTGTCCCTGGGCTCACCGCACCTTAATTTTCAGAAAAATTAAAGGACTTGAAGGCGCAATAAGTCTATCAGTAGTTAATCCATACATGCGTGAGAATGGGTGGACATTTGAACCTGAGGACGGTGTTATAGCCGATCCAATTCATAACGCAAAATATATGCATGAGATCTATACGTCAGCCAAAAATGATTACACGGGAAGAGTAACCGTTCCAGTTCTTTGGGATAAAGAAACCAATCGTTTAGTCAATAATGAATCTGCCGACATAATAAGAATGTTGAACTCTGCATTTGATGATGTTGGTGCTACAGAGGGAGACTTTTACCCAAAGGAAAAACGAGAGGCGATAGACGACATTAATGAATATGTTTATCACAATATAAATAATGGTGTTTACAAAGCAGGATTTGCCACCAAACAAGATGTTTACACGGAAGAAGTGACTAAGCTATTTGAAGCATTGGATAAGGTGGAAAACATTTTATCAAAATCAAGATACTTAATCGGTGATAGCATTACTGAAGCTGATTGGCGTTTATTTACCACTCTGATCCGCTTTGACGCGGTTTACGTTGGTCATTTTAAGTGTAATTTAAAGCGAATTATTGATTATCCAAATATCTGGAATTACTTGCTTGAACTGTATCAAGTCGGTGGCATTGCAGACACGGTAAATCTGTTTCACATCAAGCACCACTATTACGGCAGCCACGATACGATTAACCCGACCCTTATAGTTCCTGAGGGGCCCGACCTAGACTTTACACTGTCGCACAATCGAGCTGGTTAATTAGCATCTCTTAATCGAATGATAAAGCGGCTATTTTTACCGATGTTGCAAGGCATCAATTGTCAGAGTAAAAAGCACATAAAAGGTCGCAAAATAGACGTGGTTTGGCTTATGAGCATCATAATTTTGCAAGACTTGAGTTTATAACATAATCTTAAATACTAAAGGACTGAGCGATCAACGAGCGAACTTGAAAAACGCATTAATAAAACTATTCAAAATAGGCGTTTCTGCAGAAAAAAATGACGATGAAAATCGGAAGGTGTTTATCGTTAATCTTTTTTCTATGGTGGGTTTGCTTATTACTGCCACTATGGCAACCACTGCCGCGATCAATGGGAATCTGCCGCTTAGCCTGTCATTATATTTGGCAGCGTTTTCATTTCTGTTTGGTTATACATATCAATATTTTACCGGAAAGACAGAACTCTGCTCAATCATCATTATCTACGCACTGTTTACACTGTTAACGTATTTGATTTACGCGGGCGGTGTTAACAACACTGGTCCTCTCTGGATTTTTATGTTTGCTCCCTGCAGTTTATATATTCATGGGTTACAAAAAGGCTTGAGAGATATCGGTGTCTTTTTAGTCGTCATTAGCACCCTATTGTTTTATCCAGAAAACGCTTGGCTCTCTACTGAGTACAGCCATGAATTTAAACTGAGACTCATTTATTCCTTTTTAACCATTACTTTCCTATCCGCAATCTACGAATACTCCAGAGCTAAAGCTTTCACAAACTTAGTTGAAATAAGTCAAAAATTTGAGCAGCAGGCTAAAATTGACCCACTTACAAAAGTCTCTAACCGCCGAGATGCGTTATCGATATTAAATTATGAAGTCGATCGGTCAGAAAGGGAAAATGAAGTTGTTTCTGTTGCATTATTCGATCTGGATTATTTTAAAACGATTAACGACACATTCGGTCACGATGCTGGCGATCAAGTTCTCATCAAAGTTGCGGGCATGTTGCAGTCGATCACTCGAAAGCAAGACACAGTGGCAAGATGGGGAGGAGAAGAATTCTTTCTTATATTTCCTCGTACTAACATCAAAGATGCCTTTATTATTGCTGAGAAAATTCGAAAATTACTGTCAGAAACACTTCTGGATTACAAAGGTACTCGCTTTCATGTCACTACATCCATAGGCATAAGCGAAATAAGAGCTGGCGATCAAATTGAAAAGCAAATCAATGTCGCTGACCAACGGCTGTACAAAGCGAAAGCTGCAGGCCGTAATTGTATTGAACCTTCTTACGACGTCACGCCTAATATTAAAGCTAATGCTCACTAATTATTAAAGTTTATTCAACGCATTTCATGTAGCGATAGTTCTAATCGCTCGAATTAATGTTAAATAAATTTATATTTTTCAGCTTGAAAATGTGAAAGAAGATTTAAACAAAAATTACTCAGCTATAATTATTGCTTTTAGTGATTACTGCTTTGTATATAACTCAGAATTAAACTTTAGTGCCGTGACCATTCCCAAACCATTTTTTTCGATAGTAATGACTTGATAGCCATAAGGCGAGTCTGTGTCGGTAACTAATGTTAATTCATTTTCGATTTCGTTATTAAGGTAAATAGGCCAACTAAAGCCATTTTCATTGCTCCACCAAATAACGCCCGAATCGTCCTGTGTAATTGAAACACTGTGCCAACCATTAGTAACAGGCAATCGTTTGTATTGGCCCAAAATATCTTCAACCTGAACGGGGTTCAGCTGACGAGTAAAAGTATCATTTAAAAACTTTAATCCTGCTAATTTATTATTTTTGCGAATTACTTGAACTGGTTTAATGCCATACGGGCAATCATTACCTGTAAAAAGCTCACCATTTGATTGAAATATAGTCCATTCTCGACCTGCATCATTGCGCCACTTCAACGTTCCATTTTGCTGTAATGAAATATTTATTTTGTGCCAATCATTTTCTATTGATTGTCGTTCGTACTGCCCAACCAACTGTTTAAGATCGATTGATTGAATAGGATCGGGACGCCCTGTACAACTGGGTTTCCAATTATCATTAAAATTAAATAGCCAGTTGTAATAGCCAAATATAGATTGATGCAACGCCGATCGTTTTTCCTGTAACGTTTTTCCGTTTGTATTTTTGCTTAAGTTCGCATCGAACCAAGTTTCACTGAACCATGAAAAATATTCTCGAGCAACACTTTGGTTGTAGTTTGGTTCAGCAGATCTAAAAACAGAGTCAGAATAAGTCTCCAGTGCTAGCGTATGTTCAATTGCATGCCCAAACTCATGAATAGGAGTATCCCAAGCTCGCCAAGTTGGAGGGAGATCTGGATACAATGTATCAACAGCTTCCGCGCAAATTATTGTTTGATTCAAAATAGTAAAGCCAATGGTGCCCGTATTTTTATGACCTGGTAGCGATGAATAAGGCACATCAGGATCATCGTCTGTGATCACAAAAATATGATGATCATTAAACTGTACTCGATGTGATGAATAATTCATTCCGCCTATCATATTCTCTACCATTTGAGAGACATTATTCAGCATCCATGTCGACACTTTGTTTGTTCCGTAAATATGGATTTGTATTGATGGGTTTTGTAACTCTAAAAGGAGATAACGTTGTACATCATAATAACCAGGAATTTCTGTCGGCTGCCGAATACTGACTGCTTGAGCTGAAGTATTACCAACACTTTTTAACGGCATTGAAAAACAGCATATGCTTAAGATGAACGATAAATAAAATAGCCGACTCATTGCTAACCTGCCTTATCGCTTATTGACGATACATTTAATAGCTGATTACTCGATTAAATTATGCCAAATTATCCCGCATCAACTAAAAAATGAAATGTCTAAAAACTTACCGAATAGCGTTTGCTTTAATTAGCCTAGGAGAGCGCAAAAGAAAAAACTGCGACTTGATTCATCTATCTTACATAACTTTTTATTCTTATAGAGATAGTAATGAGTCGCTGTAATTATCTATAACTTTATCTTCTTTGAATTTCTCAAATGATAGATGTTTCCGATGGTTGGATATTTCCCAAGAATACACATTATCTTTCGGCAAAAAAAAGCCCTCAATAAAGAGGGCGATAGGGGTTTTTAACATCCATGTTAGCGCTTGTAAAAAAAGATAAACTGAGTACTGGGTAGACCTATATAAGGTTTACGCAGCTTTTTCAGCTTTGGATTCTTGATCAGTCATTTTTTCTGAGGGTTCTAATCTCATTAAGTAATCAAATGCGCCAAGAGCCGCTTTAGAACCTTCGCCCATAGCAATGATAATTTGCTTAAAAGGCACTGTAGTTACGTCTCCAGCAGCGTAAATTCCAGCAACTGAGGTCTCACCTTTCTCATTAATGACCACTTCACCTCGATCACTCAGTTCTAAACTGTTCTTCAAAAACTCACTGTTAGGCACCAGACCTATCTGCACAAAAATACCCGCAAGTTCAATATCATGTGATTCGTCCGTTGTTCGATTGGTATATCGAAGTCCCGTCACTTTATTCCCATCACCAAGTACTTCGGTAGTTTGTGCTTGCATAATGATGTCTATATTCGACATTGATTTGGCTTTGCGCTGCAAAACGTCATCCGCTCTCAACACATCACTAAATTCAAGAACAGTCACATGTTCGACAATATTGGCAAGGTCAATTGCGGCTTCAATCCCGGAGTTGCCGCCTCCAATCACCGCAACTTTTTTCCCCTTGAACAAAGGTCCATCGCAATGAGGACAATAAGCGACACCCTTGCCACTGTATTCTTGTTCGCCGGGAACATTCATTTTTCGCCATCTTGCGCCTGTCGCAAGTACGATCGACTTTGCTTTTAATTGCGCACCACTTAGCGTGGTGATAGTAAAATCACTATCTTTCTCAATTGACTTAACGGTTTGCTCGGTCATTACATCGACATCATAATCCAAAACATGCTGTTCCAAATTCGCAACCAGTTTTGGCCCCTCTGTGTATTTAACCGATACAAAGTTTTCTATGCCAACTGTATCAGCAACCTGCCCTCCAAACCGCTCGGCAACGATGCCTGTGTTTAAACCTTTACGCGCGCTGTAAATTGCTGCAGAAGCTCCCGCGGGACCACCGCCAATAATTAACATGTCAAATAGATCTTTTTGAGACAGCTTTGCAGCTTCTTTCTTGCTCGCGTTCGAATCAATTTTATTGATAATTTCTTTAAGACTAATCCGTCCTTGAGAAAACGCTTTACCATTTAAAAACACACTCGGTACAGCCTTGATATTGCTGCGCTCGACTTCCTCTTGAAACAAGGCGCCATCAATCATGGTGTGTTTAATTTTAGGATTAATCACTGCCAGCATATTTAACGCTTGAACAACATCTGGACAGTTTTGGCAAGACAGCGAAATAAAAGTCTCAAACTCAAGTTCTTCGTCGAGAGCCTTTACCTGATTGATGATGTCATCGCTTAATTTCATCGGATGACCACCACTGTGCAATAAAGCCAGAACTAAAGACGTAAACTCATGCCCAAGAGGAATACCTGAAAAAGCAACGCATGACCCGAACGTATTCGACATCACTTCCATTGTAGGCAAACGCTTCGCATTGCCCGACTCAGTCACAGAGACCAAATCAGACAGCTCACTAATTTCATAGGCTAACTGTTTGAGATCGGAAGACGCAGATTGTTCATCTAGCGACAGACGTAACTCAATCGAATGCTGCAAATTACCGAGATAGCTTTTGAGTTGTTGCTTTAATTCTGCGTCTAACATTAAAAACTCCAGTAGTCTAAAATTTTTGTTTCGGGGCTAACCTGTTATCAATTGGAGGTGATAACAAACCGCAAACCAACATTGCTCTACAATTTACTATCGGCCAGGAAAACCCCGAAAGTCATTTACCTTCGAAAGAAATTTTGGCCGGCGAATTAAATTTTCCCGACCAGATCTAACGATGGACGTAGCGTCTCAGAACCTGGTTTCCAAGCTGCTGGACAAACTTCGCCATCATGCTCAGCAACGTACTGAGCAGCCTGAACTTTACGTACTAGTTCATCGGCATTACGACCAATACCTTCAGCCGTGATCTCCATCACCTGAATGATGCCATCTGGATCGACAATGAAAGTTCCACGATCAGCAAGACCTTGTCCCTCACGCATAACACCAAAATTACGCGTAATGTCTCCATTAGGGTCGCCAATCATTGCGTATTTGATTTTGTTTATCGTGTCAGACGATGAATGCCATGCTTTGTGGGTGAAGTGGGTATCGGTAGATACAGAAAATACCTCTACACCTAGCTCTTGCAATTGAGCATACTTATCTGCCAAGTCGCCAAGCTCAGTTGGGCACACAAAAGTGAAATCTGCAGGATAGAAGAAAAATATTGACCACTTTCCTTTAATATCATCACTGCTCACTTCAATAAATTCACCGTCTTTAAATGCGGTTGCTTTGAAAGGTTTAATCTCAGTGTTAATCATTAATGTCGCTCCTAAATTTAAAGTATTTAATTGAAAAGAAGTCAGTCGATAACCTCTTGTCGATTATTCGTAGTAAAGTCTACGACGGAGCATATTATTTGTATAATTGATTGAAAGAATCGTATTGTTCGTTTTTGACGATTAAATAGGGCTGTCGAGATTATGCAAGATTATCGATAAGTAGCAGGAATCCTTTCCAACGTTTTGATTATTTAATTATGATCTGGTGAGGGATTACAAACTCAAACGGAGCCACCGTGCGGCATTCTCTCCCATTAACTTTTGCTTACTTGATGCCGAAATTATTCCTTTTTGCTCTGCTTGATCGATGAATATTCCAGGATAGCAATCTCTTACCGTTTCCATTTCTCCCAGCGGATAAGGATCATCGACGCCCCAAACAATTTGTTCGTCACCACAACGATGCAATAATAGCTGCAAGGTGTAAGGGTCGTGGACCAGTGAGTCAAAATAAACATTTTCCTGCCCAAGCGTATCGGCTGGGTGATGTGCTTCGGGGAATAAGTCAGGCCTTCCTTCGAGCCCTTGCACGACGCGTCCATAGTTTGCGTGCCCTAACATATTGCCATGTGCAAAACAGGTTCGAACTGCGGGAAAACGCTGAGACAATCCATTTAGAGTAAACATCAGGTAAGTGTCGGCTGTTTGCGCCATCATCCACACAAGGTGATTGCGCCAGAATTTGTCTTTTAAGTTCACAATTTTGCCAGCATCGTAAGGATGAATTTCAACGGCCAACTCTAAATCATTTACTAATTCCCAAATCGGCTCGCAAGTTTCATCCGCGACAGACAGCCACTCACCGCTATTGGATTGATAATGGGTACTCAGACATAACATCTTCATATCAAGTTCTTTAACGCAACGCTCTATTTCACTAAGCGCCTGAGTTAAATGAGCCGGTTGGACAACAAAGCCAGTGGTAAATTTATCGGGATGCTCTGCTTGCACACTCGCATTAAAATCGTTTTGAAACCGAATAATATCAAGCGTATTCGTTTCGTCGATGCCATTGCAGTAAAGCTGTGAGAGACTTAATACGACTTCGTGGTCGATATTATTATCAGACATCCACTCTAGTTTTTCTTCAAGAAAAAAGCTGGGCGCGGTTATGGGTCGCTTCCAGTCTCCCTGGCACATAAACTCACGCTTATCATCTACCCAGAAAAATTTTTTATCGCGCATGAACTGCGGTATTTGTTCAGGCTTTGGTAATAAATGACCATGTCCATTAATTCGCATTAGGCACCTAAATGTGAGTTCTGTATTCTAATCGCCATTATAGAGTACTGATAATACGAATGTCAGGCCATTAGTTAAGGAAAATCAACGAATTAAAGTATGACAATACAAGCTCACTCAAAGCCGGCACAAACACCATTTTCAATCATAACTTTAGCTTCTGATTTTATAATCTTGCCGATTTTTGGACAGGACTCAGGAGATACATATTGATCAAGTTGATCGTCATTAATCTCTTTTAGCGGGCTAACGTCAATCTGTTGACGAGCAACTTTATAGCCGTAAGTCGAGCTGAATGGCATATCACCATCAGTTGCGGTAAGAGTCTCACCAAATATGTGCCACATCTCTGTTGAGCCTAAATAATGATACGACTGTTGCAAATCTTTACACTTAATTTCGTTGCAAATCGATTCTTGGCTTAAACATTCAGAAAGATTAATTTCACGAACTCCCGAAGCAGTTGCTGCCACAGCAATTAAACACATTGCAATTACCATCAAAAATTTATTCAAAGAGACTCCTCCTGGTACCGCTTCAGTTCATTCGCAAGCTCATTCACCTCTAAGGTTAGTTTGTTCAACACACTTAGTCGAGTTTGAGTATCGTTTCCTGCAAAAGCAATCATGTTTCTAAATAACGGTTCAGTCACAATATCGGGGTTGGATAGTTCCTGACTCAACATATCAACATTTCGCATCCAAAAAGGAATAAACTCATCATCAAGCCCTTGTAGATAGTTTTTTTGCAAGGTATCCACTAACTTATAGCGTCCATACAAACGAATTAATTTCGACTTTAGTGTATTGCTACGAATAAGTTTGAAATCTCCACTTTCGCGCATTGATAAATAGGTAAAGTCTTGAGGTGTAAAGAAGTAGTAATTATTGACAACACTCCCCAATTCCAAAGCCTTCGATTGAGTTTCAGGCTCTAGCGGGTCGAGTTTAGAGTTCTGCAAAAAACTTATACCAGAAGACACCCGATCAATTTTTTTCTCAAGAAAAGTAACAACCGACTTGATATGCTGCTGATCTACGGAAATATCTTCTGCAAGACGAGAAAGATAATCTTGCTGCTTATCGAGCTCTTCCCAATCTTGCACAGTGTTTTCCATCCACAGAGCAAGGTATATTCCTAATACTAAAATAATTAAGTCTTTGCTCATGTGCGACAGCTGAGCCCAAGCGCGTCGAAAAAGTCCCATAAATCCCTCCACTTATCAAAGCAATTAGACGATAAATTAAACAATAGCGTTTAAATAATCGTAAGCGAATTTCGAGTCTTAAATTAAGAGGATAGTTTTTAAAGGGAAATTGAAATATTTCGATCTTTGGTCGTTCTTAAATGAAGGCAATAAAAAAGGCGAGCCTAAGCTCGCCTTTTTAGAGAATTCAATTGGCTATTAAAGCGCAACAATGTTCTCAGCTTGTGGACCTTTTTGACCATCAGTGATGGTGAACTCAACTTTTTGACCTTCAGCCAAAGTTTTGAAACCAGAACCTTGGATAGCGCTGAAGTGAGCAAAAACGTCTGGACCATTTTCTTGAGAAATGAAGCCAAAACCTTTCGATTCGTTGAACCATTTAACGGTTCCAGTAATTGTATTAGACATAATACTTAATCCTGTGTGTAAATTTAAAAAATGCCTTCTCTAGGCGGTAGTGCTTGAAAATCGAGACCAAAACTTAAAACCTGCAGGACGTGTGTTACGAGTAATACGACGAAATGTAGAATAGTCGGCTTGCTTTCGAGCTGATGCATACTTTATAGGCAAACAGCAAAAATGTATAGCAATTTTGCTTGAAATCCGAGATTTTTCTTTCGATTTTCAAGCAATTAGGCAGTATTAACTGTTTTATTCATTTAACAGTTAAGCCAGACTGCCCGCCACCAAAAACCCCAGGTAAGTCCCAAGAGCGTTCCCTAGTGAGCCAATCAATATCGCGGGGACTATCAACTCTCTTCGACCAAAGGTTTCCGCAAGTGCCATCGCTGTCGTGCCACCACCGATATTGGCCTGGCTCGCAATCGCCACCATTTTCCAGTCTTTACCAATAAAATGGCCCGCAATTAAAGTAATAAACCCATGAATGACAACGGTTAAAGAGAGCAACAATAAGAGCGCAAGTCCTATTTCTCCAAGCTCATAAATAGCATCCAGCTCACAATAAGCACCAATTACCACCAAAAATAGATACACCAAATATACCCCTAAGGTGTGGCTGCTAGTAATTTTATGAACGACTTTTAACTGTGCAAGCAGTAATCCAATTGTGGTAATGGTGAGAATCGATGGAATATCAGGTAAGTAATGACTGACTATTTCTGTAAGCACAAAAGCAAATAACCCGATTGGCAATAAAATAAGCAAATCTTGCATAGATATTGGCGGACTGCTTACCTCTGAATGGCTTTTGGTTTGCTTATAAGAGCCTTCCAGGCTCGCCACATCTTCCGCTTTGGCTTTTGCACTATCTTTTCTATCGGATTTGGATGTAAAACGTTGCATTAATTTTGGCAATGCAATTGTAATTAACATCCAGAGCGCTGTAATGACATTATCAACAGCTACGGTTCCAGCGTAGAGCACTCCCGACTCGTTTACCTTGTAATGTAAGGCTACGGCATTAAAATTCAAGCTGCCACCAGTATAGGTTCCGGCGACCATTCCAGCTATCGGTGCCGCTTGGTCACCCAGTACGGTCTCAGGATTAACCAGACTGTAAGCAATGAAAACACCTAACACTGTTCCGCATACGCCAATTACAAATAAACTTAAAATGGGTAATCCAGCAGCCTTTATTTGCTTTAAATTAACGCCTAGCACTAAATAAAAAATAGATAAGGGCGCAATGTAGTGAAAGATCTCACTGTATAAACTCACTGAATTAGAGGCGGATGGAATTAATCCAATATTCGCGGCAACCGCTCCTAAAATAATGACCAATAAAGCCGTGCCAAGCATTTTGCCAAACTTGGTTTTAGCCGCCCATGAGCTTATAAAAATAATTAATGTAAGAAGCGCCAGTACTACAATGTTATTCGTTAAACTCATTTGAGTCCTCTCGCAATTTAACCTGTAATACTTGATCAGATTTTTAAGGCAAATTATATAAATTAAAAAACAACTTCCACCCAGTTATCCAAATGGCTTAACCGAACTGACTTAACCTGATCTAGCAGCTCAAAGTTGATATGATTAATTTGCTGAGACCAAACGTCCTGCAACGACGTCATTTTCACACTCATCTTAGACATGTCGCCTGGAGGATTTCCTTCTTGGTATACCCAAAGATACTTTCCCTCTGTTTCAAATCCAATGAACTCAAGAGAGATTGGTTTACCGGCCGCATTTAATAAGCCAAATGACTGTGAAATGTAGCTCGCAAATTTAGCCTGAGCTTGTTCATCTAACGCTAAATTTGCTTTTCCACCCGTCACCAAATTTAAAGCATGCTCTGCGTCGTGCAAATAAAATCGCTGCATAACTTCTAATTTTTCAGTACGTGCGTTTATCGTTACTGTCGTATAACTTTCTTTCTGTTGATGTGAGTACGCTGAGTTAGCGATAACATACAAAGTTATCGCTAACCAGAAACTCGTTTGTTTACTTTTCGAGTTCATTATTTCTTCTTAATTTTTTTATTCGGCTCTTTCAGTTTTGATTTCACATCATGCATGAGATCTTTATATTCCCAACCCTCACGCTTTTTATCTTTATAAGACTCGATACGAGATGGAATTATTCGACGGGGATAGTAATTATTTTCAATATCAACATCGGCTGTTTCCCAACCGGGATCAACAACAACTGACTTTAGTAACTTCGATTTTTCAGTCACAATCAGCTTGCTTACCTGTTGCGGATTTCGACGCCATATTTCAGCGGGAATGGCCATGTTTTCGACAGTTCCATCTTCGAAGGTAAGCTCAAGTAATATAGGCATTACCAAGCCACCAAGATTTGAAAAGTTCAAAACATAGTAATTTTTATCTTCTTTAATCGCTCGCTCAAATACACGCTGTTCCCATGGCTCTAGCTTATCTAAAAACTCCTGATAATCATTTCTATCTTCATTGGTGACTGTCCATCGATCATTCTCATCATGAAAATCACGAATATCAGGATTCATTTCCACCCAAGTCTTCATATTCGCAGCTTTGTTGCGCTCAACAAAAAGCGATGAAGGTTTATCCATTTCCTCCTGACGACGGCGCTTAAAATCAATGTCAGGATTTTTAGTATCCATTCGTAATTTGTAAATTCTATCTAAGCTGATATCAACATGATCAGTAGAGTAAAACCAACCACGCCAGAACCAATCTAGATCAACACCCGAAGCCTCCTCCATCGTTCGGAAAAAGTCGGAAGGTGTTGGTCGCTTATTTTCCCAGCGACGAGAGTATTCTTGAAATGCAAAATCAAAAAGTTCACGTCCTAAAATAACTTCTCGCAATATATTTAGCGCGGCTGCAGGTTTAGTGTAAGCATTAGGTCCTAGCTTTAATACACTGTCAGACTGGGTCATCACTGGCACTTGAATATCCGACTTCATGTAATCAACAATATCTCGCGGCTCAACGCCCCAGGGTATTTGAGGGTCCCACTCACGACCAGCAACGCCATCTAAAAAGCTATTTAAACCTTCATCCATCCAAGTCCATTGTCGTTCGTCTGAGTTCACAATCATTGGGAAATAGTTATGTCCGACCTCATGAATAACTACGCCTATCAAAAATCGCTTTTCCGCTAAGGTATAAGTACGCGATCCGTCTTCGTGCCAAATTGTTCGAGGACCATTGAAAGTTATCATTGGATACTCCATCCCTCCGACTGGTCCGTTTACACTAATTGACGTTGGATACGGATAATCAAAAGTAAATCGAGAATAAACCTCCATAGTATGAATAACAGAGGCAGTGGAATATTTTTTCCACAAGTCTCCGCCCTCTTTTGGAAAAAATGACATCGCCATAACGAGCGGCTGTTTGTCGCCACCCTGCTCGTAACCCTGCGCATCCCACATAAATTTTCGAGACGAAGCCCAAGCAAAATCTCTTACATTCTCAGCTGTAAAGTGCCATGTTTTTGTTTTATCTGTTGATGCTTTTTCATTTTCCAACGCTTCATCAGCTGTCACAATATAAACTGGTTTGCTTGCTTTTTTTGCGAGCTCAAGACGTTGTTGTTGTTTTTGCGTCAGAACTTCATTTGGATTTTTTAACTCACCGGTAGAGGCCACAATGTGATCGGCTGGTACTGTCATTTTGACATCATAATTACCAAATTCGAGCGTAAATTCACCGCGACCTAAAAATTCCTTATTGTGCCAAGCTTCATAGTCAGAGTATGCAGCAACTCTTGGAAACCATTGTGCTAAAAGGAAAATATCGTTGCCGCCTTTTCTTGCGTCGTCAGGAAAGTGTTCATATCCCGATCGAGCATTAACCGCGTCTTCCTCTAAAATATTAAAAGCATAATCCAGCTTCACAACAGTCGACTCACCAGACTCAAGCGGTTTAGGTAAGTCAATACGCATCTGAGCAGAGTTAACAACAAAATTTAATTTCTTGTTTTCTCCATCTCTAATATTAGTCAGTTCATAACCAAGTTGGTTGTCTTCCATAAACTGTTGGCGACGTAACTGACTTAGACTAATTTTTGCTGGGTCATCATTCGTGGGAACCGAACTCGTTGGTCCTCTGCGACCTAGACCACCAAACTCTTCACTCAGTTCTGCGACAGAGTCAGATTTAAATCGGTTTTGCTCTAACTGTACCCAAATGTACTTTAGACGATAGGGCGAGTTATTCGTGTACTTAATGGTTTGCTGCGCACTAAGTCTTCTTTTCCGTTCATCCAGCACAACGTTAATTGTGTAATCAACTTGCTGTTGCCAGTAGTCTTTTCCGGGCTCACCGGCCGCATTCCGATAATCGTTTGGAGTAGGAAGCACCTCATCAAGCTGTCGAAACTTATCTTTAAAATGTCCTTTTGTCTGCTCAATAGCACTTGCAAAGCTCACTTGTGTGAGTCCATAAACAATTAAAAACGTGATGACACGTAAACCAATGGTTACGTCTTTCATGGAGTCCCCTTAAGAATTATCGAAGGTCACACTTCAGTGGTGACTTAATAAATTTGTATGTGCTGCGATGCGCAGACAACTGGGTTGATTATCCACAGATACGCAGTAAAAACCATGGGTGTAATTATTTTTTACAATTTTATCTGGACATAAGAACGCAGTTGTATAGACCTTTGAAGGGAATTTTTGACATGTGTATCACTGGCGACCGTCCTCTAATCAATGGATAATAGAGTTCAACTCGAACAGCAAAGGTATTAAAAACAGTTTTCGTTATGGCAGACGACGTCAAAAAATTACTTAAGAAACATCAGCAGCTAATCCAGTCAGATTTAAAAAAAGTGAGTTCACACGTACAGCGAGAAGAAGGCGATTGGTATTTGAACACACTAATGCTAGAAGGTTACGATGTGCCATTTAAATACAAAAGAGCCAAACTTTATAAAAGTTTGCAAGGACAGACTGTTAACTTAACGTATTACAAAGACATAGAAGTTGTCGCAGGATTTGAAATGGAGGTTATGAGAGTCGTGAGAGTAAAGGTGAGTTAAAACGCCATAGACAGACGTAACAAACTTTACGCAAACTTTGATGCAGAAGCTTATCTAAGAGAAAACTATTATCTACGTTGATTGGATATCTAGGATGATCGAAGTTGAAAGCTTTGGATTAGCAATATCAGGTTTGCATACAGCGTCAGGAAACTACATTATCTTCCTGACGGATTCGAACGGTAAACTTATCCCGTTTCTCTTAACATCTTTATAAATTCGCACCGCTTGCATGGTTTTCGATTTACTATCGAATGGACCAAATGGCTCACCCGCCTCATCTTCAAAGTACCACTCATCATTTTGACGAAAAACCCGGCTGGAGCGATAAAAGAGATTGTATTGACTTTCACTGTTCAGTTGATCCAGCTTTTTCATAACCTTCCCCATTGTCGCAACTCAGATATATAGTTTTAGCTAAGTTAGAGTGAAAAAGCTAGGAAATCCCTTCAGATATTACTATTTAAAGTAAAATATAATTCGAATCGAACCAACATAAATCTGTAACCCATTGTTTTTAATAAATTTAACTGCATTAACCAAAAATTAAATTAAATTTCTAATCAAAGTAAAAGACTAAGTCATATCTTCCTTGAGAGGCATCTCATAGACAAATAACATGATAAAAATAGAGAATTAATAGCAAAAAACGCTAAACGGATCGTTTTATATAAAGTTTGAACTAATCTGCACTGTAGCACTGGACTCAAACTCTATATTTCTTTCAATCTTTATCGAGAACCCAATATTCTGATTCTTCCTTGCTTTTCGACAAATCGTCATCTGAAGGCAGTGGCTGACCTGTGTAGGCGTGAAGAAATGCTTCGCACAATAATTCACTATTAGTCGCATGCCGCAGATTATTGACCTGTCGACGTGTCCTTTCATCGGTAAGAATTTTTAGTACTTTCAAAGGGATGGACACGGTTATTTTTTTGACTTCTTGGCTTTTCTTGCCGTGTTCAGCATAAGGACAGATACCTTCGCCTTTTCGCTCTGCCATGGGAATCCTTAATATAAATCGACTTCAGCGATCTTACTCGGCTGGTCTTATCTGTCAATCAACATAACAAAAAGATCTTATATAGACGTCTACACATCTTGACATCCATAAGATCACAATTTAGATTTAGCCATCTATACGGCCAAACAGTTGCAAAAATGTTAAATCTTTCTTCATCTAACCACTACAGTTTACCAATCCAAGGAAATGTAGCGTTGCCCGCTCATTTCCCTTTGAAGCACGGTGGCACAGTGTCAGATGGAAAAGTCGCCTATTCAATTTATGGCGACTTACAGCAGCCAACGGTTCTTATTCTTGGCGGAATTTCTGCCAGTAAAGATGTTGCACACAAATCCGGTGACTACAGTTCTGGATGGTGGGACAGCTTTGTAGGCTCAGAACAAGTAATCAATACCCGAGAATATTCTGTGTTAAGTATTGATTATCTAGGTGGAAATGGAGCCTCCTCGAATCCCAATGCAGATGTGGGAACACCAGAAGGGGCAGTAAGTACAAGCGATCAAGCTCGTGCGCTAGCGATTGTTCTCAACCAATTAAATATCTCTCAGTTGTTCGCGGCCATTGGTAGCTCCTATGGCGGTATGGTGATTTTATCTTTATTGCAACAATATCCAGAACTAACTCAACAAGCGTTAGTAATAAGTGCGGCAGACAAAGCACACCCTCAAAGTTCAGGGTTGCGTTTTATTCAGCGGCAAATTGTTCAAGAATGTGGAGCAGAAAAAGGATTAGCACTGGCTCGAGCTTTAGCCATGATCACTTATCGCAGTCCAGAAGAGTTCGAACAACGATTTGGAGCTTACGAGTTAAACCCTGCAAAACATTTTAGTAATGACCTAACAAGCTACTTACTTTCTCGAGGGCGTTCTTTTGCCGAATGTTTTAATTCAGATGCTTTTTTACGTTTGTCTGAATCCATTGATTTACACAGAGTTGATGCGAGCAAAATTGAAACTCCTCTGACATGCATATCGGTTGTGAGCGATCAACTTATTCCCGCACATACCATTAAGCACATGGCACAAAAATGCGGGGCTAACTTTCAATCCATCGATTCTCTGTATGGCCACGACGCGTTTCTAAAAGAGACCGAAAAACTTAACGTCATACTACATTCATTTTTAGCCAATCAAGAGACAAATCTATGAGTATTTCCGATAAGAATTTATCAGACAAGAATTATTCCAATAAGAGTTTACCTGACAGTGCATTTTTGGACGGCGCTTTGTCTGGAAATAATGTGTCTGGAAATAAAGTTTCCGGCAATACTTTTTTAGAAAACATTGAATTAGCTTCTCAAGACGCAACACAAGCGGTTAAAGCAGGTATCGAAAGCGATACTCAGTATGGCGCTGTCACACCACCACTCTACCTTTCCAGTAATTATACTTTCAAGGATTTTGCGGAACCCCGTCAATACGATTATTCCCGTTCGGGAAATCCAACACGAGATTTACTTGCTGATGCTTTAGCCGAATTAGAGCAGGGGGATGCAGGTGTCATAACCTCTACAGGAATGTCGGCGGTTTTATTAATCACCCAGTTACTATCAGCTAATGATCTCATCGTTGCACCCCATGATTGTTACGGAGGTACTTTTCGATTGTTTAGAAGTCTGGCCGACAAAGGTCATTTTAAAGTTCAGTTTGTTGATCAGAATGACCCCATCGCTTTGGCAGAAGTTTTCAATCATTCGCCCAAATTATTATGGGTTGAAACTCCCAGTAACCCGTTACTTAGAATTGTCGATATCCAGTCACTCTGTCAAAAAGCAAAACAGCATAACTGTCTTGTTGCGGTAGACAATACTTTTTTAACACCTGCTTTTCAAAAACCATTAACACTAGGTGCTGATTTAGTAGTGCACTCCACTACCAAATATATTAATGGTCATAGTGATGTTGTTGGAGGGGCCGTAATAAGTAAACCCCCCGAATTAGCAGAACAAATTAAATGGTGGGCTAATTGCCTTGGTATAACCGCAAGTCCATTCGATAGTTTTCTTACCTTGCGTGGATTGCGAACACTCAATGCACGACTAGCAGTTCATTTACAAAACACACAGAAAATTCTTAAGTTTTTAGTTGAACATCCTCAAGTCAGCAAAGTGTACCATCCCTCTTTGCCAGAGCACCCAGGGCACGATATAGCAAAACGACAGCAATCTTCTTTTGGTGTAATGCTAAGTTTTGAGCTTGATGGCGATGAACAACAAGTTCGCTCATTTGTGCTTGCATTAAAGCAATTCTCCTTAGCAGAATCCCTAGGCGGCGTTGAGTCTTTGATTTGTCATCCCGCGACCATGACTCACGCTGCAATGCATCCTGAAGCGCGCGCTACAGCTGGAATAAAAGAAAATTTGCTTCGCCTTTCTATTGGTATCGAGAGCGCTCAAGATCTCATCAGCGATTTGTCTTCCGCTTTTTTCGCCTGTGTTCAGGTTAAGCTAAAACAAAAGGCAAGCTAACAATGACATTATTACAAAATAAAGCTAACTCTAACTTCAAACAAATTGTATTACCCAAGCGAGTCTACAAATTTGGCGGGAGTTCGCTAGCCACTGCGGAAGGATATAGAAAGGTATCCACAATTATTCAGCAACAATTGCAACCCAATGATGCAGTGGTGGTTTCCGCGTCAGGCAGCACTACCGATCATCTATTAAAACTCATAAACAAAGACGATTATAAAATCGACGAAAAACTGGAAATATTACAGCAAATTCGTTATCACCATACATCATTAATTGATGTTCTCATTCACAACCAAAGTGCAAAAAAATTAAGCGAAAGATTACTGAGAGATTACCAATGGATAAAGAATCTAATCACTCATAATATCTCAGACTCTCAAGAGAAAGAGATCATCGCTTATGGAGAGCTCTGGTCAGCACAAATACTTTGTCATTATCTGGAATCTTTAAATTGTTGCACTAGCTGGATTGATGCTCGACAATTCTTAAAGGTTAGAATGGATAAAAAGCAAATCGGCATCGATAGTATAGCCTCAAAAAAATATCTTAATGAATTAATTAAAGCTCGACAAAATCGTATCAATATCATCACAGGTTTCATTGCTAGCGATGCTGAAGGTCAAACTGTATTACTTGGTAGAAATGGAAGTGATTACTCGGCTTCATTGGTCGCAAACTTAACAGGAGCATCCGAGATAAAGTTTTGGACCGATGTGAATGGTATTTATGATTTCGATCCTAATTTATCGAAACAAACAACAACAATAGATGAAATATGCCTTCCTGCTCTAGAAACGCTAACAAAACTTGGCTCACCTACCTTACATCCCAAAACATTGTCACCTTTAAAAAGTGAACTCAAGAATAACAAAGTAATCCAGAATACTTCATTTCCTGGCAGGGCAAATATCTTAGAGAATGCTCACTCTGAAAAGGCGTCAAATAGCAAAATCAAACTAAGTATTGGTTCTACATTTCACCCTTCTGAAGCTGGAACAACCATTAACTTACATCAAGCAAAACAAAATTACTCAATCATCACACACAAGAACAACTTGCTCGCTGTTAATTTATCTTTTTCTGATGAAATTAGTGCAAAAAAGGTTATTAGACGACTAACAATGACACTAGAATCGAGCTTCGAATTTAATTTAATTATAAAGGTCGATCACCAGCAATACACCATATTTTTGAATCAGTCCTCGGACTACTTAAAAGCGCAGCTACAAGCAGAAATAAAACGATATGAATCAAATATTTTCACTTTAAAAACCTCACAATATAAATGTTCGCTAATTGCTATAGTTAATAATTCAGAAGACTACAATTTCTATCATATACAGTTTTTGCAGGATTTTTTAGCATCAAAGCAACACTCAGCCAATCAAAAAAAATCTTATACCGATGTTCAACAGTTGGGTAACGCTTGCTTTTCGATCATAGATCGTTCGGTAATTGATACTCTTGCAAAAAGTTGTTTCGAAAGCTGGAAAAGGTTCACTCAGGAAGCTGCTATTTTTTTAATAGGCAGTGGGAATGTTGGAAAGACCTGGGTAGCGCAATGGGAAAGGTCCTCACTTAACACACGTTCCAATTTGGTATTAAGTGCGAATTCAAAGAAAGTCGACCTACTTAGAAACGGGAAAGCATTCCAGCAACAAAAAAACACAACGATCTTCATCAATCGTTTATTGAAGCATTCACCATTCAAAAATAAAGTGGTGATTGATGCGACTTCAAGCGAAGAGATCGCAAACAACTATACAAACTTCATTAATACTGGCACTCATATAATTTCGGCAAACAAGATAACATCTTCTGCAGACACCAAATGTTTCAGTCAGGTAACTAATGCTGCAGAAAAAAATAATGTACTCTGGCTAACGAATGCAACTGTCGGAGCGGGATTACCCGTTAACAACTGCATTCAAGACTTAATACAGTGCGGTGATGAAATAACCGAAATTCGAGGTGTTTTTTCTGGTACCTTATCTTGGATTCTGCAGTGTTATGATGGTAACAAGTCATTTTCCGAACTCGTAAAAGACGCGCAAGAAAAAGGTTACTCAGAGCCCGATCCAAGGGTAGATTTATCTGGTCAGGACGTCGCTCGAAAACTGCTAATACTGGCAAGACACGCAAATATAGAAGTCGATTTTCACGATATAGACCTAACACCAGTGATTAAACAAGCAGTTCAATCGAGTTCGTTAGAAGAATTTTGGCAAGCCGCTAGTCAATTTGATCGTGATTTTGATAACAAATGGCAACAGGCGAACAATCAGAATAAGCGGCTAGTGTATCAAGCCAAATGGTCAAAATCAGGGGCATTTTCTTGCGAGTTAATTGCCGTTAAAAAGTGTGACCCTCTTGCTCAGCTTACGCCATGTGACAATGTATTTGTCATTCATAGTCTCTTATATAAAAACAATCCACTTGTTATACAAGGACCTGGTGCCGGGCGGGAAGTCACCGCCGCAGCAATTCAATCTGATTTAATAAAAGTATTATCAGTTGTTTAATTTACCAGTAAGGGTCTGTCGCAATATAACTGACGAAATTAGTTCTACAAGTTAACAGAACTATCGGCATTATTTTTTTTGCGATAGTTTATAGAAGCGTGACTTCAAGACCCAATGCTCACCTGAGTAACTTGTGGTAGGTAAAACTGATTCATTGACCCAAAGGTAGTCACGATTAAACATAACTTTAGGGTGATAATCTGTTTCGTATCGAGCAAGGGGAAATGCACGCCAAAGACTTTTCATTCGCTTGTCAGTTGCTTCGAGTAAATAGTTAGTTCCATCGTGATTTGCAACCACCCAGGCATGGCCACCATTTTTGTATTCACCTAACACAACTCGAGCATCAATTCCCATCGCAATTAGCCAATCAGCAAGCGCGATTGCATGATCTTCGCAATCTCCTCGAGTATTCATAAAAGATTGTTGCGAATTTTGCCAAACATCCTGCATACCAGGATAAGTGACATGATCGTATTGATACTTCTTTCGATGGACTAAAGTTAAGTAAGGAACCCAAGGCTGACTGGTTTTAAAAGGTTCATAATTGACCAGATAACTATTCACAAAATAATGTCGGCGATCAACAGACAAAGCAGATGTAGTCGCATTTTTTACGCCATCCCACACCCAAGAATAACTAAAGGCTTGTCTGGAGAATGGCATCTCACTGATTTTTTCTTGAATGAAATCGTCAGACAGCAGCTGCCTGGCACCGTAAACCTTAACATAACCTTTTTGACTGTATTCAAAGCCAGTAAATTGCTCAGTTTTATTGGCTGCTAATGCGATGTTTTTTAAAAGCTCATCTTGTTCTTTTGTATTTGAGTCGGAAAGTAGCCACTTTGGTAAAATGATAAAAAGAAAAAAAGTGCCTATTAGAAAGTAGAATAAACGAAGCATAACTCATCAGTAGGATTGCTTAATTAGTTAAGATAAACGTTTTTAAATTAACCTTTTAAGCCGAATGAAACAATTAAGGCGACGAAAATGAGTATGGTCGAAGCAAATATTGAAACAGCGACATTACCTTTTTTCAACTCTTCTTCAATATTGACATTCTTTAACAGTTTTTCGTCAATAACTTTTAACCCAATAATGCCTATCATCAAAGCCAAAATGGTATAGATAAGGTTGATACCAAGATTAACCACTGATGCTGTAAAAAATTCTGTTTCCATAATAATTTTCTTCAGTTATTAGAGCTCATTAAAACTTTGCTCAATACTATCAACATTTCAAATAGGAAGCACTAATGACTTTAAGTCTTAGGCTTGTCTTAATTACAGTATTGTCAAACAAGCCTAGCCGCTTCTTTCGGTATCAGCTTCATCGTCGATATCAAAAGACACCTTACCGCCTGAAGACTGAGAATCATCTTCGTCCTCTTCTTCAATTTCTTCTAATGCTAATGTTAGACCTGAACTGGTTTTAACTGTTTTATCTTCAACTTTTGGCTTTTCGGTTGTTTCTTCTGCAGAGGTTTCTTCAGCTTCTTTCTCGGTAGAAACTTCGCCTTCTTCAGACTTGCCTGCTAATTTAATCATCAACCTTAAGTTATTGGGCGAATCCGCATTTTTTAACGCTTCGTCGAGTGAAATTTTCTCTTCATCCCACAAGCGATACAAGGCTCGGTCGAACGTCTGCATGCCCAGGTTAAGAGACTTTTCCATAATTGCTTTTATTTCATGAACTTCACCACGCTTAATAAGTTCCTGAACCGTTGGAGTCCCCAACAAAATTTCGATTGCAGCACAACGCTTACCTTCAATCGTCGGTACTAAGCGCTGCGATACAAATGCTTTTAAGTTAAGTGATAAATCATTGAGTAATTGATTACGACGTTCCTCTGGAAAGAAGTTAATAATTCGGTCAAGAGCCTGGTTCGCATTATTAGCGTGCAATGTTGAAATGGCTAAATGCCCTGTTTCGGCAAACGCCAACGCGTGCTCCATTGTTTCACGGTCACGAATCTCACCGATCAGAATCACGTCTGGAGCCTGACGCAATGTATTTTTGAGCGCTTCATGAAAACTGAGAGTATCAACACCCACTTCACGTTGATTAACAATACAACGCTTGTGCCGATGAACAAATTCAACCGGATCCTCAATCGTTATAATATGACCGCCTTCCTTTGCATTAGAGTTTCGATAATCGATCAGGGCGGCCAACGAGGTCGACTTACCGGATCCTGTACCGCCGACGAATAAAATTAAGCCTCGTTTCTCCATAATCACTTTGGTCAAAACATCAGGCAAACCTAAATTTTTATAATTCGGAATGTCAGTTTTTATATTCCGAATAACCATTGCAACATCATTTCGTTGCTTGAAGATATTGACCCGAAAGCGACCAACACCTTTTTCGGATATCGCTAGGTTCATTTCTAAATTATGGTGGAATTCATTCTGTTGGTCTTCTGACATAACCTGATTGGCGATTTCCAGTATTCGAGACTGAGTCAGAGGTTCTCGCTCCAATGGCTTAAGCACCCCTTGAAACTTGGCGCATGCAGGAGCACCAGTACTTAAATACAAATCGGAACCGTCTTTCGATGATAAGATTTTCAGGTAATCAATAAATTCCATACAACTGCCTTGAAATCGCTAGCTGATTAAAGTTTAGGTAAACTTTAATCTTAGAACAGGCTGTCGAAGAGGCAAGTGTATTTACCAAAAGAAGAGTTAAATAACATGGAGCAAAACTATTGAAAGGCCTTACTTAGTCTAGCAAGGCCTTGATAATACAGTGTTAGTCTTTTCGAATGTAAACACTGCCTGAGCTGGTTTGTAATTCAAGTTCAGGACCACCGCCATTAATAGCCCCTTTGAGTTTGTACTCAGCTTCAGTTTTTCCGTTAATCTCAAAATCACTGAATACTTTGCGGCCTCGCGCATAAACATTCACCGCAATATCCGATGCCAACCTAGCTGTCACACTTCCACCACTAGTAGAAATATCAGAGTCGCCTTTTGGTTGTTTCGTAAAAGTAACATCCACGCTACCGCCTGATGTTCTGGCCACGACACTGCCACCTGCTTCCCTAATTCGAATGCTACCACCAGAAGTTGCGACATCAGCAGGGCCGGTTACAACCCCGAGAGTAATACTGCCGCCACTGGTTCTTGCGTGTAAGGTACCTTCAATATCACCTAACGATAATGAGCCTCCGCTGGTTCTTACTTGAACATCACCTTTTGTATCAGCCACTTCAATGGAGCCACCTGAGGTTCGCCCATTAATATCGCCGACAATGTTTTCAAAAGATAAACTGCCACCAGACGTGCGAACATCTACCTGGCCAGTTAAATCGGACACCGAAATAGAACCACCAGCCGTTTCAAGTTTGACATTAAACTGCTTGGGCACCGACACTTCGAAACGAACTCGTTTACTGCTCCACCCCCAGTCGGATGACTTTTTGTCACCTTCAATCTTCAAACCGCCATCAGATTGCGTAAACTCAATCTCAAAGTCACCTTCATCAAATCCTTCGATTTCAATATTTACTTTGATATCGTTACCTTGATGGCTCTCGATGTTAATTGAGCCAGTATCGGTATCAATATGTAGTAGACCATTTGGCTTTGCGTTAAATGTTTTATCAATCGTTTGATCGGCCACAACATAGGGCGAAGCAGCCATAAACAAACTCGCTAAAAGTACCGTAAACGTGCTTTTAACTGGGTTAACAATTATATCTTTCAACATTTTATTCTCCTCAATGCATAGTCTTAAAGACGCATTGTTTGAGTAAATCGTTTAAAGCCAACCAATAATTAATAGAAATTGAGTAACGATCATACCTTTGCTCGATTCCGATAAATAACCTGGCAGAGCATGAAAGCAATAGCGGCATAGACTAACATAGCGAGCATAATACTCAGAACTGAAACACCGCGATCGATAAAAATACCCAGTACGAATGGCGTTATGCTGGTAGAAATAACCATAACACCGCTCACCATAGCTCTAATTCCACCAAGAAATTGAGTACCATAAACGTCTGGCCACAAAGCACCAAATGTTGGCCCGCTTCCTCCTACCGATACACCGGAAATGGTCATAAACCAAAGCCATCCCCAGTAGGAGTCAAACAGAAGACCGACTAATGCGATAACAAACGGCAATAGATAAAGCCGCAGCACACGTTGTGCACCAATGCGATCGACCAGGCTCCCTGTATACAGAGAGCCTAACGCATGCGTGATTGCATAGGCACTCAAACTGCTTGCCATTGCCGTCAAACTCCACCCTCTTTGCTCTGCCCAGTAAAGCTGATGAAAGAAAAGTCCCGTGATAATCACAGCTGGTGCCATCAAGGCAACTAAAGCCGCGATAAATCGCCAATCTTTGACTACTTGAGAGCGGGTCCAGTGCGACTGACCATCCAACTCATCGATGCTTGTTTTTTTCACCGAGTTGAGACTTGTGTTTTGATTCGAAGTTGATGGCAACTTTTCGGAATGCAAAACTGATTTGAATTTGTCGGCTTTCAAACTCCATAAAATTGCAGGAACTAATGCCAAAATTAAAAAGCCGGCAAAACTAAGCCAGGTGTAACGCCATCCGAAGGTTAATATTAAACTTGCCGCGATAATCGGCAATATCAATTCGCCAATCGGCATTCCCATTGCCGCTATGCTGGTTGCTTTTCCTCGGTTTTGATCAAAATAACGAGCCATCGACGTAAAGGCAGTGTGAGTTGAAAGACCTTGGCCGCAAAATCTGATAAGTAACAAGCCTAACAAGAAAACTGCAATGTGTGCGGAAGTAGCAAGTAATATCATCCCTACAAAACTACCCGCAAGAATCCATAGGCTGAATGTTTTTAGTGACGCGTTATCAAGCTTACCGCCAACGAAAAGCAAAGTAATACCACTGGCAAGAGTGACCAGTGAATAATACAAACCTAACTCTTGGTGAGTTAACTCAAAAGCATGGCGCCACTCTGCGCCAAATAATGAAATAAAAAAAGTTTGACCATAGTTGCCAACAAATACAAACAAAAAACCAAATAACAGCGCTCGATATTGCTGCTTAATAAAAGAAAAGTACGGCAATTTATATCTCGTTTAACAAACACAGCGCGCATTGTAAAAGTATTGGTTTACGATCGCCAATCAAGTATCAGCCAGTCAGATTTAACTGCGCAAAAACCTCACCTGCTGGTTTATTTATTGCCAAGGTAACCTGTGACGTTAATCCGGTAGCATTCGGATTAATTTCAATTATTGTTGCACCATTTCGGTAGGCCAGTTCTGCAAAACCAGCGGCAGGGTACACTTGACTTGAGGTACCCACCGATAAAAATAGCGAACATTGTTCTGTTGCTTGCTCAACTTTGAATAACAAATCAGCATTCAAACTTTCACCAAACCATACTACCGATGGCCGTAAATACTCATCTTGACATTTCGGGCAACGGGTTAAAGGCGCTTCGAAGTTTTTTGCCGGCTGCTGATAGTCACAATTACTCGCGTTGCATTTATCTTTCATAATATCGCCGTGTAACTCATACACGTTTTTACTGCCCGCGCGATAATGCAAACCATCGACGTTTTGCGTCACGAGAGTTAAGTTATGTCGTTCTGCTAATTTTGCAATTCCGTAATGTGCGGGATTTGGCTGTGCTACGGCAATTTGTTGACGACGCCATTGATACCATGCCCACACTTGATGTGGATCCTTTGCAAAACCCTCTGGACTCGCCAACTCCGTAGGATCATACTTGGCCCAAAGGCTTTCTTTGTGATCTCGAAATGTGGCAATCCCGCTTTCTGCCGATACGCCGGCACCGGTCATAACAACAATTTGCCTGGACTGCGACAAAAATACTTCAAGCTGGCTAATTAAGTCGTTCATTTTTTTAGCAATTTTCGATTTATTTTCTACACTTTATCAATATCATTTTTTAAATCTCTACGCTAGGCAAACCTCTAGCGAAGCGAGCAATTATCGAAACAGAGGTAGCAATCATGAAATGGCTCAAGGAAAGCCTGCGACGTCGGCTGATATTACTCTTCGCTGGCGCTCTGATCGTCAACGGTGCGATATCTGAGATATTTACTGGAATGGAGCGTAACAGCACCGAAGATCTTAAATCGCTGATACAAAAAGATCTCGATCACGAGCGTCGCATATCCGATCTTACAATGCTATTTAAAATTCAAGTACAAGAATGGAAAAATGTATTGTTGCGTGGTCACGATTCAGCACAAATGGACAAGTACTGGGGTAAATTTCTCGACCGTCACAATGAAATCCAAACCAAAGCAGCAGAAATAATAGACCGTCTGAATGATGTCAAAGCGAAAAACTTAGTCATCGAGTTTCGTTCCAAGCATCAGCAACTCAAGTTATCGTATCAACAGGGCCGGGAAGCATTTATCAGTGCAGACTTTGACCACAAGCAAGGGGACAAAGCGGTTAGCGGTATCGATCGAGAGCCCACAAAGTTACTGCAAGATGCCGCTGATATTATTTCTAACAGCGTTTCTGCATTAACCAACAAAGCCATTGCTCAGTCAGAACGAACAACTGCTATTGCACGCAGTGCTATTATTCTTAGCACGATAATATTAATTGTATTGGTTTACTTAGTTCTAAAAAGTCAATTCAGCCGGCCGATCCAAAGTTTAATGGAGCATATCGATCGATTTGGCAGTGGCGATTTTTCAGTGCCTATCAAATCAAGATCAATCGATGAATTAGGCGCAATGCGCACACAACTCGGAAAATCTCAAGATTTTCTGCGCGACCTGTTAAGCCAGGTTAAGCAAACAACGGCGGAACTTAACAACAATGCAGACTCGATTAACAAAGCGTCGAGCATAATTGCCCATGGTACCCAAGATACAACATCACGATTAGAGCAAACTGCAACAGCTGTGACAGAAATGACATCGACTGTACAGGAAGTAGCACAAAACGCTTCTGGCGCTGCCAACGCAGCATCCAATGCAGATGATTCCGCTCAAGCTGGTATGCAAGTCATGCAGTCAACTATCAACACAATTAATGCTCTGTCGAATGAAGTTCGTCAAGCCAGTGAAGTCATTAAAAAGCTCGAAGAAGACACCAGCAGTGTGGGAACCGTATTGGACGTTATCCGAGGTATCGCCGAGCAAACTAATTTATTGGCTTTAAATGCCGCTATCGAAGCCGCTCGTGCTGGGGAACAAGGTCGCGGCTTTGCGGTGGTGGCAGACGAGGTAAGAAACTTGGCACAGCGCACACAAGAATCGACTGCAGAAATACAACAGATCATCGAGAATGTTCAAAGCGGCGCGAAAAATGCTGTTTCTGCGATGGAAAAAGGAAGTGAGTCAACCGAAGCCTGTGTAGCACAAGCCAGCGAAGCAGGAAGTTCACTTCAGTCGATCACCGGTTCAGTCAACGAAATTCATATGATGAACACTCAAATCGCAACGGCAGCGGAAGAACAAACAACCGTTTCTGAAGATATTAGTAAAAATATTAATGAAATATCGTCATCAACCAACGATATTCACAGCAATGTCCGCCAGTTTAATCAATTGTCTGCGAACCTCGCAGAAATGGCAGAGGAGCTATCCAACATCACCAAACGAATAAAAATTTAATTAAAGCTTCTTTAAAAATGAGCTTCAAAAAACTGTTCCTCAACCGAAATTAATTTTGCTCATCGGGGTTATTCAGGAGTTTCGATAACGTAGACTCAACATCATCAAATATCACCGGCTTCGTTAAAAAAGCATCGAAGCCTTTTGAGATTGCAGAATTGCGACTTGCTTCTGAGATGTCTGCGGTTAATGCAACAATTACAGCCTTTTGTTGTTCTTTCTTAATGCAGTCAAACAATTCCAATCCACTTATATCCGGCAAACCTAGATCAAGAAGTATTAGATCATATTGATGCGATTTACACAGTTCATGTCCTTCTTCACCTGTTGGCGCGTGCTCTAAGTTTTGACACCCCTTCTTTTTCATCCAAGCGGAAAGAATTAGATAATTAGTTTGATTATCTTCAACATACAAAATTCTTTTTTGCGACAAATCTAGGGGACATTTACTGTCAAATAAAGCTTTTGTTTGTGATAACGGTTCACTCATAGGCAAATGTATTGTGAACTTCGTACCTTCATTTTCTCTCGACTGAAAATCAATTGTGGCATTCATTGCACTTAAAAGTTGCTTGGCTAAAGCCAAACCTATTCCGCTGCCTTCTATATCACCATGCTCTTGAGATAATCGATTAAAAGGCTGAAATACATTATCTTGATATTCCTCAGGAATTCCAAACCCATTGTCCGTGACGCTTAAAATCACGCGATGATCTTCAACTGTTGCCGAAATCTCTACTCGACCTTTTTTATGATTATACTTTACTGCATTACTAATAAGATTCGTAATTACTTGCTGCAGTCTCAACTCATTCCCAAGAACTAAAATATCTTTAATAGACTCTAGATTTAAAGTTAAATTAATCGACTTATTCTCTATTATTTTTTTTAATAAATCTAAAGAAGACTCTATTACTTTCATTAAATCAACTGGCTCACAATGAACTTTAAGTGCCTTTAATTCTGACTTCGACATCAATAGGAGATCGTCAATTAAAAACGCCAAAAATTTACCTGCTCGTTCGATTTTTTCCAACCGCTCACGTTCTTCTTTTGACTTTTTTTCCAGAAGTAATAATTGTGTCTGTCCAAGAATTGCATTTAAGGGCGTTCTCAATTCATGGCTCACTTTAGAAAGAAGTTCGGACTTTGCTTTGCTTTTTTCTTCTGCACTTACCTTTTCCGCAAATGTCCTCTGCTGCTCATGATAATTTTTCACCATATTACCGTAGGCATTATCGAACTGTTCAAATAAAACTCGTATCTCATAAAAATTCGATTTCTCTGACTCAAACTCTATATCATCTTTCAATTTCGCCATTGCAGAATAGCGGTTAAGTAATTTCCTGATGGGCCGATTTATTTTTTTTGATAGCACCTGAGATATAAAATAAAGTAAAAATGTAAATGCTAGAGTAAAAATTAAGAGTCGAACGTATGACTCTCCGAGCTTCTGAAAATGAAAGGAGCGTTCATTCAAAAATATTATACTCCAACCATTTGCAGAAGTTTCAAATCCATATGTGTACTCGGTTGGCAGATCATTGATATATAAAGTATCTCCATATATTTCATCGAATTCACTTCTTAAAGTAATGGCCTGTAAAAAATCAAGCGCCAAGCCTTTCGAAGAAAAAATAACTTTTTCGCTGTTATCCATAATAAGAACTTCTGTAGGTATTTCTTCGGGCATAAATAACAAAAAGTCAAATTTATATAAGTTAAGAGACCCTTCAACAATGCCATCAAACTCACCTTTTCCATTCGCAATTGGGGCACTAATCGCCACGATCGGGTCAACGCCAAAACCTCTCCCTTTAAAAACATCAGAAATATAGGAAAGCATCATGACTTCTGGATATTGAAAGTAATTTCTGTCTTTAACATTCGTGCCAGTAGAGACGAGTTCAGGTGGACTAGAAAATTGAATTTTGCCATTTGTATCAGCAATCAGCATGGTTATAAAACCATGATTAATTTTATGTACACTCGAAAGTAAACGTTGTGTTTCCGGCAGGGCCTCCCAATCTTGTCCAGATAACATTTCAGAGAGCGTTTTAACATGAGTCTCATAGCCCGTAAGAAATGCATCAATCCTGTTTTTAGTTAACAATGCAAAGGACTGATTGGTTTGTTCAACATTCTCAATATTCTTTTTATCCAATGACAATTTAGTGAGAAAAAACACAACTAATAAAGGCAAAAATAATACAGCTAACAAAATATCTTTAATAAAGTTTTGTAGGGATAATTTTCTGGTTAATAGCTTGCTAAATAATGGCAGTGAGATGACTAAATTGACCATCAAAACACACATTAGGCCATTGACTGGCAACTTTAGTAGAATGGTCAGTGAAACCGAACCTAGCCATTCTTGATAAACATATAAAGCACTTAGTGCGGCAAGTGGAATTCCAACCAAAAACCAATACAACAGGTCTGTGCTAATAGGATTCCAATTTCGTTTAAGCCCATATTGATACGCTATCCATTGAAGAAAATATAAAGTCGCATTATCAGCACTTTGCCAGTACCACCCAAAATGTCCTAATACCATTATGGTTAAAGCAAAGGACCATCGAAACGGTAGTATGCATGCTCCTAAAAAGAGAATAGCGGGAGAAAAAATAAACTGAATCGGCTCTAAAAAACTCATCGTAGCTGCATTCAGAACAATGCCTGCAACAAGGAGCATGGAAAAGATAAAGCTTTTATTGAAATTCGAATGCAAGAATATATTAAACCGTAATGAATGATTACTTTAATATAGCAAACTTTAAGGTGCCTGAACTGCCATTTATTGCTTCGTTTGGCTTGCAATTACCTTCTAACATTACAGATCTAGGCCCGATTGGGTTAAATGCAACCTAAAAACTCAGTATCATAAAAAAGACCAGCATAAGCTGGTCTTTTTAACTCAATGTAACAACTCAGAAAGAATTAGAAAGTCAATTGAAGTCTTAAACGGAACTCTTCGCCTTCGTCACTACTTCCAGGTGCGTTACTCTCACCTTCCGAGTAGTTTGCGCCGAATCGTACGTTACTGTTAGCGTACCAGTTAACACCTATGGTGTAAGCGCTAGCATCAACAGAACCCAACTCGATATCGCCGTGATCACCTTCACCTTCTTCAATTCGAGCAAATAATTCCCAAGCACCACTGTCAGAGTTAGGCTTAACACGTTTGAAAGTACCATTTTTATATGGACGTGTTTCACCAGTCATAATCCAACCAGCTTGCAAGTAGTAACCATCGCGGTCAACACCAGCTTGCTCGTCGTCGAAAAATTCAGACTGAATGCTGAAAGAGCCCATGTTGGCAGCAAGCTCAATACCTGTCGTTGTTCTGTCATCCGCTCGGTCTGCGTAAGCTAAACCGACATGAATTAATGTGTCGCCTTGTTCAAACGGAACAAAAGCAACACGAGACGCAAATCCAAAATCACTGTCAGCGACTGCATCAGGATCTTCGAAAGCATTCAATGAGTAAAAAACGCCACCGACTTTGCCCGATAAGCTCACACCATCAGCTCGGCCAACAACGTAGCCTTCTGTGATACCAGAGCGCTCAAGTGCAGTGATGTCTTTTGAGCTTGTCAATTCTTCAAGACCCAAACCAACTTTATGACGACCAACCGTTAGCTTTGCCGCTTTACCCCAGCCACCATAGCTGATGTACAGGTCTTCTGGCGTTCCGCCGTTATTTTCACCAATATTAAACTGAGCTTTGTAAGACCAGTCTTTAGCAACATCACCTTTAAAAAACAAACGTGCACGACGAATGTCCAGGTTATCTTCGTCAGTAACACCATTAAGCTCAGCGTGGTTGTAATCCCACTGGATTCGTCCACCGATTTGCAAAGAAAAGTCACCAGAAGATACTTCTAGTCCGCCTTTCGTTTTAATTTTAAGGTCGTCACCGTCGGTTGTTACCGAACCGGCGAAAGATGCTGACGAAATCAAAGCCGCGGTTACGGCTCCTGCAATAATTTGAAGCTTCATAAAACGTCTCCCAGTTTTCGTTTTTCGAAGGTTAATTTCTCTTACGCCGGCGAGTATGCGACATAAATATTACATATATGTGACATTAATGACTTTTTTACTGCACTTCGTTTAATTTTTTACTTCAATTATATTTCGTTTGTGACAATTTGATGGCTCATTTAAGACAAAACCTCAGATACCAAGCGCTATCTGAGGTAAATTTAAACGATCGTCGACTACTTTGATGGATAACGAGCTAATAGAGCCTGATAAACATTTTCTTTAAAGGCCGGATCTTCAATACTCAACTCTAGCAGAACTTCCACAAGATGCTCGTTATCTTCTTTTCCATGCCACTGTTTGTGATAGGTCCCGTCTTTATAGCCGTGATCTTGGCGGAAAAAATTTAAAGTATTTTTTCCGACATAGCTCCGATAGAGCTCAGCAAAACTCATGTCAATCTGGTACATACAACCGGCAAAGGCCGCAGCATCAAAACCATGCTGGGTCAAGGCTGTTGCCGCCATCATTTCGAGTGTTTCAGGAAAACTGGCCGCTTGTTTTGGTTGACTCAATTCCATCGCAATTTCTTTTGCGATGGTTTGATAGTCATCTGCTCCATTGATTCGACAGCTAAGACCAAAGTGAAATATATCCACTAACTCCAACTTGACCTGTTCGGTCTCTGGAGACTGATGTTTCCACCATTTCCAGCCATAGTGATCAAGCATCTCGGCACACTCAATCCATATCGCACGGTACCACTCAAAATTTTGATCGAACCATTTTGAGTTCACCTTGCTGTTCATGGCATCTTGCATTTCCAACATAGTGACCAGCGGTTGTGTTAAGTTAGATAGTTCTGCGCTCATAAGCATCCTAATAGTTTTAATATCACTTTATATTCGGTACAACAGGTTTAACGAGACGAAATCGAGACCTGGATTGGGTTGATCTAGATAACCATTTGAAAAATGATTATAACGAAACGTCAACTTCCAGTCGCTTGCAGAGTCAACAAAAAATCCCGTCCCAGCATGAATGGCAAACTGCCAGTTACTTGAGGTCTGTATTTCCTCAAATTGTTTTTCATCCATATACGCCGCACCGACGGCAAACTCTGCAAACCAGAAGCTAGACTCGCTTGCCCATATAAACGTAGGCTTTATCGCGAAGATTGATGTTTCGAATGTCTCGGCGTCAAAGTGGCCAACTAAATTGTAAGATTCGATATCCAATGCCAGTGACGGACGCGAAAGCCATTGAAGTCCGTCAAAGTTTTCGGCCAATTCGTTTACAATCAAGTCTCGCCGATACGCAAAACCTTTAACATTAGCACCGCTGGTGCTGCCAGATTGAATTAAAGTATCATCCATTCCTTTGCCAGCAACCAAACCCAGATATTGCTCAGCAAATAAGTTAAAGCAACAGCCGATTGCCCCCAGTAAAATTAGCGTATTTAATTTGAACAAATTAATTACCTTTCCGAGATTCCATAATGGTTTCGTACGCGGATTTTATGTCTTGAGTTTTTTCAGTCGCCATCTTAATCATATGTTCAGGCAATCCTTTAGCAACTAATTTATCTGGATGATGTTGCGCCATCAGTTTTCGATAAGCTCGCTTTACATCTTTGTCGGAAGCCGACTCATCGACCCCCAAAGATTGATAAGCCTGCTTTAGCGAAAGTGCCGAAGCTTGTGCACTGCGCCCCTGTCCACTGGCACCGGCTCTATGAAACTGTTGCTGCGCCTGAATCATTACAATTAACT
>JABXHY010000033.1 GCA_013373375.1 Gammaproteobacteria bacterium | reverse complement strand
TAGTTTTTGCCTGCTTTTTTTAATTGAACCCGACGCTCAATTATTTCGACGATATCCGTTCGATTAATGAGATCGTCTATAAAAGCTCTGGGAATGCGGCCTGCCATAAATACGTTTGTATGCCTGTAGTTAAGAGGGTTGGCTTTTTCGGCCGAACATTATGCGTTTGCTGTATGCGGTAAGCAAGAGTGGTTGTTGATTTACATTGTAAATCTATATTCAGGGAGTCAGGCTTTGAGGACTAGATTACCGACTAATTTAGCCGCGCTTTGATTTGTCCTGATACAGCACTCATATCGGCACGACCTTGCAGTTTAGGTTTGAGTAAACCCATTACCTTACCCATATCGCGCATAGATTCGGCACCACTTTGAGCGATAGCTTCATCAATGAGTGAATTAATTTCTTCTTCACTGAGCGGTTGCGGCATAAATTCTGCCAGAACTTCAATTTCTGCCTTTTCGACAGCAGCAAGTTCATCACGACCAGCTTCTTCGTAAGCTTTTATGGATTCGCGTCTTTGCTTGACCATTTTGTCGAGAATCGCCAAAACGACATCATCTGCGACATCTTCAACTCGATTATCAACTTGGTACTGTTTGACGGCAGCGGTGATTAACCGAATGGTGCCAAGGCGATCTTTTGCCTTGGCACGCATCGCATCTTTCATCGCATCGTTGATTGAATTCAATAACGCGGCCATATGCTAAAGGTCCTAATAGATTAAATAATCAATTAGTACATACGCTTGCGGCGTATGCTTTCACGAGACACTTTTTTCGCGTGACGCTTTACAGCAGCTGCTTTTTTGCGCTTGCGAACAGAGGTTGGCTTCTCGTAGTGTTCACGACGACGTACTTCCGCCAAAATACCTGCTTTCTCACAAGAGCGCTTAAAGCGACGCAATGCCACGTCAAACGGCTCGTTTTCCTTTACCTTTACGCTTGGCATGAAAAATCACCACCTTAAATAGTTGGATTATTAAATTAAGCTGCCTGCCGACATGACATTCAACTCCCACATAAATTGGGGCGCCGATCATAAAGGGTTTTAGAGCTCTTTGCAAAAATAATGAGCAATTATCGACCAGTACAGGATAAAAATATCAAAATCTTCTATTGAGACTGCGAAAAGCGCCGATATACTGCGCTAGACTGCTATTCACTAGGCCATATTACAGTAATTTTTGGCTTCTTTGAGAGCAGCTGTTAGCAAAGTAACACGTTATTAACTGAGCCGAATGTGCTTTTTCAATCGCATGATTGATATGAGTTTACAAGTGCGATAGTCATCGACACACAAATTATGCCAGTTAGTGGAATAAAGACTGCTGGAAGAGAGCCGAAATAGATGAATCAACCCGACTGGATGAAACGAGAGCGTGAACGATTAACCTCACTGTCTGATGAATTGGTTGCAATTGGTGGAAATTTACAAGTGCTGTCGCAATTAGCGTGGCCATTATCGGTTAAGCGGGAGTTTTTTGCGGCCAATGGAGAAAAGCTCCCTGAAGTTAGTTACCCCGAATTGAAAGCTAATCCAATTTTATCACCACTGGATAAATTAGCTGAAAAATTAGGCGATACTCCTGTGGATGACTGGATTGGACGAGTAATCGAGATATTGCGAACCACCGCATTGCTACTCGAGGCTCGAGGCTCTGAAAAGTTTTATGAGTACTCCTGCATTTTATACGGTAAGCCAACAGACAAGTTAAAAGACGAGCGGACAACAGCACTTGAAATGGCGCGGAGCTATTTAAAGCTACTCGCGCCGATACGTAATATGGATATTGGTGAACCCCCCGAAACTTGTGTGCTAGCAACAACACTTGCCGATACTATGCGGCAAGCGACTGAGCAAATGTTCGGTAAGCTTGCACCGGAAATTGTTGTAGTCGACGACTTGTCAGCCAATGCGTTAGCCAGTTCCGAGCGCGTTCGAATTAGACGTTCCGCCTGTTTTTCTGATAAAGACGTACAGCAACTTATCGAGCATGAAATATACATTCATGTCGCCACTATTTTAAATGGCAAACAAAAGGATAATTTAAGTTTATTATCGCTTGCTCATCCTGGCGCGACCAAAACTCAGGAAGGCTTGGCTGTTTTTGCAGAATTTATTACAGGGACACTTGATCTTGACCGTATGAGGCGACTCGCCGATCGTGTTATTGCGATTCAGATGGCCATCGATGGAGCTAACTTTATTGATGTGTATCGATATTATTTGCAGCAAACCGGTCACCAAGATCAAGCTTTTGAAAGCGCGCGCCGAGTATTTCGTGGTGGCGTGATGAGCGGCGGTGCTCCATTTACCAAAGATACCGTTTATCTGGACGGCTTACTCCGCGTCCACAATTTTCTGCGGGCCGCGGTGAGTGAAGGTCGAGCTGACTGCATTGATTTTATTTTTTCTGGGCGGATGGATATAGAAGATTTACCGGTGCTGTCTTATTTGCGCTCGCTTGGGTTATGTCAAAAGCCGGTGTATTTACCTCCATGGGCAAAAGACCGACGGTCACTATTGTGTTATTTATCGTACTCTTCTTTTTTAAATTCGATCGATATGTCAAAAGTGTCGCAACATTATCGGGCGATGCTGTCGCAGGTAGGGGTTGTTAAATAAGGGTTTATAAATAAGGACGTTTAAATGATGGTTTGAATGTCAGTCGTTTCATCCAGATCGCATATCTCAGAGTTGGTTTAATATCCTAGATTAAGATATAATTTTCAGCAGAGAAAGATGGCTTGTTTTCAAAAACGAGCTTTTTCTCCTTATCACAATAATTGTTATGACAAGGGGTGCTGTGGTTGTTACGACTACGGCTGAGATGCTTCGGCGAACCCTGTGAACCTGATCCGGTTAGTACCGGCGTAGGAATGGTCACTCATCTATATAAAAAGTTTCGCGTGCGAAACTTTTCGTCTGGATATACCCCTCGCTATTTTCCGGATCTCTCAAAGATAAATACGAGAGTGAAATGAAATTAAAAATTTTTGCAGTTAGTGCGGTTTTTGCAACAGCAACAACTTTTGCTACTGAAACAAATATGGATTCAACGGACGAGTCTTCAGAGTCACCGAAAAAGAAAAGTCAGGAAAATGTTGTCGTCGTTAAATCTGAGTGGCGAGAGAAGTCCTTATTAAAAACGCCCGCGAGTATAGCAATACTTACTAATGAAAAAATTGCAGAGCGAAACGCATTTCATGTTGATCAGATGCTAAATGCAATCGCTAATCTCAATTTTAATACAGGGGCCAATCGAGGTCGCTTTATTCAAATAAGAGGAATTGGTGAACGCAGTCAATTTAGTGATCCAATCAATCCCAGTGTTGGTTTTTATATTGACGGAACAGACTTGTCAGGAACACTTGGTGCTGCGACTTTGTTTGATGTCGCGCAACTTGAAGTTTTACGTGGACCACAGAGCACCCGTTTTGGTGCGAGTGCGTTGGCAGGAGCAGTTTACTTATCAACTGAACCAGCTGATTCTGAAACTAGCCGAGTTACTCTTACTGCCGCTGAAGCGAATACTTTTGCTGCTGGTGTCGCATCGAGTACTAAGTTGAATCAGGATCACGCAATTCGGTTATCTTTACATCAACTCACCAGCGATGGGTTTATCACTAATCAATTTTTAAATCGTGACGACACTAACAATCGTGATGAATTAACCACTCGATTCAAATACCAGGGCGAATTGTCCGAAAATTTTGTAGTTCAGTTTAACTGGCACCACATCGACGCGGATAATGGGTATGATGCTTTTTCACTCGATAACAATCGTCTTACTCGTTCTGATCAACCTGGCTTTGACAAACAAAAAACTGACGCGGTAAGTGTGATAGGTGAGTACACAGGTTTTGGCAATGTCGACCTTGGGTTTAACTTTGGAACTGCACGTTCTGATCTTGATTATGGCTACGATGAAGACTGGACTTTCGTTGGCTTTCATCCTGATGAATACAGTTCGTTTGATCGTTATATTCGTGACCGAGAAACCGTAAATGCAGATATTACATTAAATTCGCATACGAGTGCGGCCATGCTCGGCGGAAAGACAGATTGGACTATCGGCTTGTATGTTGAAGAAGAAAGTGAAACGCTTGTTCGAGAGTACACATACTTAGCCAATGATTTTACCTACGACTATGAAACCAGTACGGTTGCGCTATATGGTGAACTTCAAACAGAATACTCAGCAAAGTGGAGCAGCACTATTGGATTACGTTTTGAAAATAGACCAACAGATTATTTAGATTCTTTAGTCGGTTTTCTTTCGACAGACGATAATATGGTGAGCGGCCGTATAGCTTTAGACTATCAATTTGATCGAGATACTATGTATTACGGTTTAATTGCTCGAGGTTTTAAAGCGGGTGGTGTAAATCCTACTTCTGAATTACCTCTTGAATTTCGTACTTTTGATAATGAGCAGGTTTGGAATTACGAAATTGGTTTAAAGAAAATATTTGAACAAGGTAATTACAGGTTGGCCGCTTTTTATATGGAGCGAGATAATCAACAAGTTAATCAATACACAACTATTGTACGAGGCGATGGTACGACACAATTTATTCCTTACATTAACAATGCCGATAATGGTCGTAATCTAGGCCTTGAGTTTGAGCTAACATGGTTCCCGACTGATAAGCTTGCGATGGATTTAGCTATTGGTTATTTAGAAACAGAAATAGACTCTATTTTTCTTGATGATGGAAGTATTATAAAAGATCGTGAGGCTGCACAAGCACCAACGTTTAACTATCATTTAGCCGTTAATTATTCATTTACCAATCAACTTTCAGGAGTGATAACTTTTGAAGGTAAAGATGATTACTTCTTTTCTGAGAGTCATCAGGAACGATCAAAACCGGTTGACTTGATTCACTGGAAATTTGCTTACGATGTAAATAATTGGAACGTCAGTATTTGGATGAAGAACGCTTTAGATAAAACGTATTTTACTCGAGGCTTCGGCGGCTTTGGTAACGATCCTCGAGATGGCTACACCGCTAAGCCGTATTATCAGTTAGCTGATCCAAAGCAAGTAGGCGTCACTTTTAACTATAACTATTAATATTAAATTCAAGGTGAAGAAAGGATTAGCGGTCAAGTGCTCGCTGATGCTTCTTTGCCTAGCTCAATAATCAAAGTATGTTTTGGAGCGTTTTATGAAATTAGCCGTAGAAATAAGTTTGTATCCGTTAAAGGATGGTTATATACCAGATATTCAAGCGTTTATTGATCTGTTAAACCAATACAAGGGTCTAACAGTAAAAACAAATAATATGAGCACTCAAATTTGTGGTGAGTTCGACACTGTGATGACAGTTTTTACGCAGTCTATGAAAGAAACATTTCAGGAAGGTTTTAAAGCAGTATTTGTTTGTAAATTTTTAAATTCTGACATAACAGAGGGGCGCTACTCTTGAGTTTGTTCGCTACAGTCGCGGAACAACTTCTGTTTCAGTGGGAAAACCAATCAGTTTTAGAGATCGTGGCCGTAACTCTATCCATTGGTTATATATTTTTTGCTTCTAGAGCGAGTATTTGGTGCTGGCCTTGTGCTTTGCTAAGTACAGGTATATTCACTTTCTTATTTTTTGATGTCAATTTACTCCAGGAAAGTGCGCTTAACGTTTATTACTTAGGTATGGCAGTTTATGGATGGTGGCATTGGCGAGGCGATGATAATGCATCGCAGCGGCCAATCATTCGATGGAACATGAAGCGTCATCTGGTTATCATTTTTTGTGTTGCTGTCGTGGCTTTAGTTTCGGGGTGGACATCGGATAACTGGTTAAACGCAGACTTTCCGTACTTGAATGGTTTCACCGTTTGGTTTTCAGTGTTTACCACTTACCTGGTTGCACGCAAAGTATTCGAAAACTGGTTTTATTGGCTGGTGATTAATCCAACTTCCTTCTATATTTTATTTCAGAAAGAACTTTACCTGACATGTGCACTAATGGTGGTGTACTTCGTGATGTCGATATATGGCATCTTTGAGTGGTACCGACAATGGAAAAAGCAAAGCAATGAGCAGTCCTTTGCAATGCCTGGTTGATGCTCATCAACTAACTTCGCAAGCTAAAATTTTAAACAAACTTCCGAGTGATACTAATCAATGTTGGTTAGTTCGTGACGATGGCCATGATACAGAGAATTCACTATGGGTCGTCAAAAAGTTACGTTTCGATTCTTTATCTGTCGATTGGGATCAGCTAGTAAATAATACTTTACAAGCCGAAGCCGCAAATCTAACTCCATTACTTACCTACGCGGATACTCATGCTGGCTACTTATTGATGCCTTATCGAGAAGCGCATAATCTTTTGCAATCAGGTTGGAGCAAACAAGAAAAAATAACATTTCTTGCTAAAGTTGCATCGTCAATTCATATGAGCCCTTTGCAATTTAAACCGATGGATTTGTATGAAGAGGTGAAAGGCTACATACAAAGGCTAGAAAATTCGGCTGCAAAAGAAACTTTTTTATCCGAGCTTTTAAACTTGCCTGACTTACAGCAACAAACAGTATTAATGGAACAAACATTAGTTCCTGCGCACATGGACTTATCATTCTCTAACATTTTAGTTAATGGTGAAATACTCGATTGGGAATATGCAAGGCAGACGTTGCCAGTTGTTGAGCTCGCATTTAGTGCGACCATAAATAAGCTAACCGATAGTGAATCGCGTTATCTATTTGATTGTTATAGTGAACTGCAAAATCGAAATGAATCGTTTGAGTCATTCGAAATATATCGATTGTGGAGTCAATTGTTGAATCGAATCTGGTATCACGTTGCAAATGAAGCAACCAGTTTCTAGATTACCATTATTTCTAGATTGCGGTCATTAATGACTTGCCCGTTGCTTTCTTTGGGCTGTGAGACGGATTTTATGGTAATCTAATAACCACTTCTAAACACTAGCAGTCTATAAACAGCAAACTTCAATGAATGTTCTTGGTATTGAAACTTCTTGCGACGAAACTGGAGTCGCGATTTATAATTCGGAAAAACATGAAATTATCGCTCAAGCGCTATACAGTCAGGTAGAGTTGCATGCCGAGTATGGCGGCGTAGTTCCGGAATTGGCGTCACGCGATCACATCCGAAAGACTGCATTGTTGACAGAACAAGTATTGAGACAGGCAAATCTTAATCAAAAAGATATTAGTGCAGTCGCTTTTACTCAGGGACCTGGATTAATTGGCGCATTGTTAGTCGGATCAACTTTTGCTCGTTCGCTCGCTTACAGCTGGGGTTGCCCTGCCGTGGCAGTTCATCATATGGAAGGCCACTTACTTGCCCCAATGCTGGAAGATGAGAAGCCTGATTTTCCTTTTGTTGCATTACTGGTCTCTGGCGGACACTCAATGTTAGTTGATGTAAAAGCGTTTGGTGATTATGAGATTTTAGGTGAGTCGATCGATGACGCTGCTGGCGAGGCATTTGATAAAACGGCAAAACTAATGGATTTAGGTTATCCCGGCGGGCCTCGTTTAGCGAGATTAGCCGAGCAGGGTAGACCTGGTGTTTATAAGTTTCCTCGACCAATGACCGATCGTCCGGGACTTGAATTTAGTTTCAGTGGACTAAAAACCTTCGCTGCGAACACGTTACACAAGTGTGATAAATCTGAGCAGGCTTTGGCCGATATCGCTTACGCTTTTCAAGAAGCTGTCGTCGATACATTAATGATAAAGTGTCGGCGAGCGCTTGAGCAAACCGGCCGAAAACAACTGGTGATCGCAGGTGGGGTGAGTGCCAATATTAAATTACGAGAACAATTGGCAGAGCTCATGACCAAACTTGGTGGAAAAGTATTTTACCCTCGGCCTGAATTTTGTACTGATAACGGAGCCATGATTGCTTACGCAGGGTATCAGCGTTTTAGTCGTGGTGACTCCGAGTCACTCGCGATTGAAGCACGTCCACGCTGGCCAATGGATGAGTTAAACGCTAGTTAATTTCGAGTGCTTTCAGTTTTGTTCGATATCGATCCCGAGACGCTTTTTCATTGCTCACTTCTAGCGCTTGCTCGAGTAATCGCTTTGCTTTATTGGGATAACCCAGTTCAAATTTCACCAGTGCTAGACCTGAATATGGCTGGTGCAAGTAAGGGGCGATATCGATAGCTCGCTCAAACATTTTTTCAGCTTGAGCATAATTTTTTTGTCTTAAATACTTATAGGCTGAGTCTATATAATCGAATGGATTGGGAAGTTTTATATCTTCTAGCTGCTGATTTATTTTTTTTGCTTCAAGCAGCAGGTTTTGATTAATCAAGCGATCATAATAGTTGCTTAACAGCTCAACAGGCTGTTTGCCATAATGACTACCCCAAAGAAAAACTTTTTCAGCTTCTTCAGCAGCGTTTGCTTTAATTAAAGTTAAGGCTAGTGTGTTTAATGCTGGCGCGTAATACTCATCGTAAATTAAAGCTTCTCGTGCATACCAATAGGCGAAATTGTAATTGCTTTTAATATAACTTTCAGCAGCAAGGTTGCTGTAGATCATAGCATGAAATTCTTTGTGGTTAACTGCACCAGCAAGTTGACCACCTAAATCAGGAAAGTAATCAATGGTAATGGCGGGTTCGAATATCGTAATTTTTCCTGGCTCTTTGGTGTAGTTAGGATCCATTAGTTGGCTTCGAACGTGATCACCTCGAATTACGGTTTCGTTTGTTTTTTGATAAACGGGTGCCGAGTAAACTTTTTGAAACTTCACTTCAACTGAGTTTAATTTTGCCAGGGCACTGGTAAGAATTGCCAACGACAAGCAATTCCCTTGTTTTTCATTAAATGCAACCGAAGCAATATTGGTCTTCCCAAAATAGTTAAACTGTTCGGTAAATTGATTTAGGTAATCTGCAATCACTCGGTGCTTTGAAAGATCTTCTCGTTCTGATTGACTAGCGAACTTAATAAATTGATTCTTCTGCTGGTCGGAGAGTGAAAAAATCTCATCTAAAGTAAATAACGATGGTTTATTTTGGAACTCTATTGGCGGCATTAAATGGAGTTTAACTGGCACCGTTATTTCTTTCATTTCATACTGAACACTTTCTTTTACTCTATTAGCACAAGATGCAAGAATAAAAGATGACGATATAAACAATAATGATATAAACAATAATGTCAGTAAGGTATGATTTCTTCTTCGATAATAGTACTTCCGATTACAGCAGTGCATTCGAGAGATATTCCGTTTTAAAATTAATTTCCAGTCGCAAGTTCGTAAATCATTGCAGTGTACATTTTCAATGTTAACGTGAAGTTTTCTTCGGTTATATATTCTTTTTCTGAATGCCCTGTGTAAGGAGTATTGGGCATAGATGGACCAAAACTGACCGCTTGAGGAAACAGTTTCGCATTGGTAGAGCCTCCAATGGCAATTGGTTGAGGACTAATAGTATTGGTAAATGTTGCGAAAATATTAAGTAATTTTGGAACGTGGGGAGCTTGCTCTAACCAGTAAGGTTGACCAACGTACACTTGATATTTTAATTCTGAATTAAATTGCTGCCAATTTTTTAATGCGATGTTTATTTCTTCATTGAGCTGCTTTTCGGATTTGCCTTTTGGTCGTCGCAAGTTAATAAATAGCTCGAGCTGATTATCTGAATTTTTATTGACTAGTGTAGGTGACAAGGTAAGAGGCCCCATAAACTCATCTTCGTATGCAATCGAACCAAATTTTTTTGCCAAATAACCTGTTCCAACTAAATCATCAATTAACTTTACTAATTGACTTGACGGTGTTGGACTCCAGTTAATGTCACTTAAGGAAGCGGCTAAAAAATTAATCGCATTGACGCCTTGCTCTGGTTTCGATGAGTGAGCAGATAAACCCTTTACTGTAATAATGTGTCGGTCACCAATAGGAGTGATCGTAAAGTCGATACCAAAATTCTCCTTAAAGGAGATTAACTTTCTTTCAATTTCTTCAATTTGCGCCTGCTTTAGTTGACCGGTTGCCGCGATGGCTTCTTCTGGAATTTGGCTGCGGAAAGATCCTCCTTTAAAACTAATTAAAATCGGTTTAGTTTGTTCCGTTAACTCTTCTATGCCCAAAGTACCAAAATTCAAAGTGATCGAACTCCACGCTTTCTCAGCGGTGACCACGGGATACTCTGAATCGAGAGCGATATTGATCGGCGCGGGCTGGTAGTTTTCTAAAAATTTTGTGAGAGGTTTCCAGTCGGATTCCTCTGCCATATAAATGAACAGTTCAACTTTTCCGGATAGATTGATGTTTTGATCCTTTAACGACTTCATCGCATACAGAGCTGCTGCTATGGGACCTTTATCATCCTCTGTGCCCCGACCAATCCATTTCCCAGGCTCGGAAGAGTCGTCCAGAGAAAATGGACTTTGACGCCATTTTGATGGGTTCGCGGGTTGTACATCGCCATGGGTAATTAACCCAAGTTTTTTCTCGCCAGTTCCCATTGAAACGATTAGCACAGAACCATGGTCTGAAAAATCTAGATTCAGAACTGATGCTTTTTGCTTTACCCAGTTTCGAAATTCTTCAAAAGCAGGATTTTGAAATAATGTTTGTTCCGGGTAGTTGACGGTTTCAATGGCAACCATTTCTGCTAACGCATTTTTTGCAGCGAGTTTATATGTATCTGCGGTGTAATTGGCTATTTTTTGGGTATTAGGTTTCAGTGAGCCTGAGCTGGTTTGAGCCGCATCGAGACTTACAACACCCAAAGTAAAGCTGGTAATGATGAGAACTATTGCTTTTGAAGTCGAAGAGATTAGTTGTGTCATCTATGAGCGGGCCTTGTGTTGGCTTATTGAGTGTTCATTACCTCCCATCAAATTACGAATGTTCTGATGGTGACGTAACACCAAAAATAAACAAATAATCAGTAGAATCATGAAATAATGGGGAAAGTAAAACCACGCGAAAAAGGGCACTGTTATCGCGGTTATCAGAGCGGATAAAGACGATATCTTAAACGCCCAAAGGCACACTAACCAAGTTAGAGCTGCATATACGCCCAGTTGCCATTCGAGTAAAAACAGAACACCAAAAAATGTTGCGACACCTTTTCCACCTTTGAAGTGGAAAAATATTGGGAACAGATGCCCGAAAAAGGCGGCCATTGCGACAAATCCCAACGTCCAATGAGATTGGTTAAGCTGATAACAAAGGATTAACGGTATAATTCCTTTGAGGCTGTCGCCGAGTAACGTTAAAAAGGCGGCTTTTTTTCCACCGATGCGCAATACATTGGTGGCGCCAGGGTTTTTAGAGCCAGCGGCTCGAGGATCAGTAATGCCGAACATTCGGCTGACTAATACCGCACTGGATACAGAGCCTAATAGGTAACCAAAACCTATGAGCAGCAGTCCGGTAAAAGAAATTTCCTCGAGTCCCATTAAAAAATTTAAATTCACGTTATAATGCCGCTAGCATTACATTGCCTAGGCAAGAAAGCAAGAAGATGACAAACAGTAACTGAGGCAGAATGGATACCGTATTTATTGAAGACTTAATCGTTGAGGCCGTTATTGGTGTTCACGCCTGGGAGCGTAAGATTAAGCAAAAGCTTGTACTCAATATTGAGATGTCGACCGACGTGGCTGCCGCTGCGGCGACTGATAAGTTAGAGCAGGCTCTGGATTACTCAGCGGTAGCGGATTGTCTACAGGAATTTATTCAGGCGTCACAGTATCAACTGGTAGAGACGCTTATTGAGCACTGCGCAGAAAAGCTGATGCAGACGTTCAATATTCCCTGGATCAAAATCAGACTATCAAAACCCGGAGCAGTTAGATCGGCGAAATCTGTCGGTTTAATTATTGAGCGTGGAAAACACGCCGCGAATAATTGAGAGTAAACCGAATGCCTCAGATTTATGTCAGCATTGGCACCAATATCAATCGAGAGGAACACTTAAAGTTGGCGCTCGATCAATTGCATCAATACTTTGGGCCGTTGACTTGCTCTCCAGTTTATCAAAGCCAGGCGATAGGTTTTGAAGGAAAAGACTTTTACAACATGGTTGCCGGGTTCGAAACGGAAGACTCTATTGTAATGATTAGTAAGCGGTTAAAAGATATTGAGAAAATGTCAGGCCGGGATCCGGGCGCTCCAAAATTTAGTGATCGCACACTGGATATCGATTTGTTGAATTATGGAGCCGACATAACTGAGCAACCAATCGTATTGCCTCGCGATGAAATTACTTACCATGCTTTCGTACTTCAACCGCTGGCTGATATCGCGCCAGATTGGATTCATCCTGTTACGGGCCAATCTATTCAAACAATGTGGGAGGGCTTTGATCAAGCTTCTCAACAGCTCCATCAAATAAAAAGCCCAATTTCTATGTCGCAATATTCTCGTGGGCCAATCTATGCAACAAACTGATCAGCCTGTAGCTCTCATTACCGGTGGGGCGGTTCGTCTTGGTCGCATCATATCCTTAGCTTTGGCAAAAAAAGGATATCGGCTGATCGTCCATTATAACTCGTCAGAACAAGAGGCAAATAGTCTGGCAAAGGAATTGGATGAACTATCAGTTGATTTCACGTTGGTTAAAGCCGATCTCTCCAAAAGTTCAGGAGTTCAGCAATTAGTTGAGCAATTGCCTCCTAATTTTCAACAAGTGAATACCTTAATCAATTCTGCCGCGGTGTTTCCTGATGATGATCATTGGGGGCAATGTGAGAGTTCATGGGATTCGATTATTAATGTTAATGCGCGAGCTCCAATTGTTTTAGCAGAACGGTTATTTACTCCGAACTCACTACGCACCAGCACGGCTCGAAATATTATTAATATTCTCGATGCTCGGGTAAGTCGCAACCAGTCCGAGCGGCTGGTTTATCGTTGGAGTAAAGCTCTGTTGTGGCAAGCAACGCAAGACTTGGCTTTAAAGCTTGCTCCGCAGGTTAGAGTTAATGGGATTGCGCTGGGCGCAATGTTACCACCGCCAGGTTGCGACGACCTGCATATGAGACGGCTGAAGCAATCGATACCACTCAGACAAACCGGTAGTACTGAAGACTTAATTAAAGCTTTAGATTATTTAATCACCCAAACATTTGTTACTGGTGAAGTATTACGACTCGATGGTGGCGAGTTTCTTTAGTTGGTTATGAATCATTTCTCAGACTACGAGCAACGACTTAAGCAGCAATTAAAAGCGCTCGATGTTCGTCAACCCTCGATTCGCGAAGTTCATCGATCATGGGCATTATTTCAAAAACTTTCTCAATTGATTGAGCGATCTGCAAATCAAGAAGTTGAATTCACTGAGTGGCTCGAGCACATTTTATATCACCCTGATCTGGGTTATTACACTGCGCAAAAATCAGTTATTGGCGAGAAGGGTGATTTTATAACCGCGCCAGAAATTTCTCATCTGTTTGCTGATTCCCTGTCGCATTGGTTGCAGTCAAAACTAGCATTGGTTGATGGTGTGTTGGTCGAGTTTGGTGCAGGCAATGGGACATTAGCGACACAACTTCTCCAGCGCTTGGATGGACACGTGACTCGCTATTATATTGTTGAAATTTCAGAATCTTTAAAGCGCTTACAGCACGAAAATCTAGCTGAGGCAGGTTTGTTAAATTACGTCACCTGGATCGACAATCCTAAGCAAATGCCAAGCTCTGCCATTGCGATTGGTAACGAAGTGTTAGATGCGATTCCTGCCCATCGTTTTAAAAGAAACACCAATCAATTTTATGAAGCAAAAGTACGTCAAGAAGATGGACTGTTTAAAGTCACCTGGAGTGAAGATCTGTCAAATGAATTAGGGTTATGGCTGCAGCAACACAGCGACAAGTTTGATTGGGCAGACTACTCTCAAGATTATATTTTTGAAGCGTCACCGAAACGTACTCAATGGTTGCAGCAATGGTTAAGCCAACTTGAACAAGGCTATTGTCTGTTTATTGATTACGGCTATTCGGCAGATGAGTTTTTCTCGCCAGAAAGACATACAGGAACCTATCAAGCTTTTTATTCACACCGTCGACATGAACATTTAACGGCTTTGCCTGGACTGCAGGATGTTACCAGCCACGTTAACTTTTCCGAAATTTGTGCGACTCTTGAACTTGGCCAATGGCAATTATCTGGTTTTTGTTCGCAAAGTGAATTGATACTGGCATCGGGTGTGCTTAACGACTTGGTGCTTCCCAAAGAGTTAAATGCGCGAATTGAAATGTCACAAGCTATCCAAAAGCTGATGCTACCCGGTGAGATGGGTGAGACGGTAAAGGCGATTGCATTTAGCCACAACATCGGACAGAATGCGCCGTCATTGATACCAATGCAGCTTGCCAAGAGGTTATAAATGAAAAATATATCAGCAAAACTCAGCTGGTTTATGGTGGCACTTTTTCTGTTGTTTTTGCCTTCGACTGTTTGGGCAAAGCAAGAGCCTCTCGATTGGAAAACTCATGGTTTGATCGCTTTAGTCATCGCCATAACGGTATCGGTGGTGATCGTAATGCGCAACAAAGCTTTGGATTCAAAAACCGCTAAGATTATGGTTTTTGGAATTTATTTCTGGGTATTTATTTTTCTACAAGCGGTTCTTTACGGTTTATATTACGGTTTAATCCGATAAGCATTAATAGCTGCCGACACGAAAGTTCTTGAGTTATTTCTGTTGTTGAGGACTCAATAAGCCGAACATAAGGTTTAGCTCGACAAGAAATGTTAGTTCGACAAGAAGCAATACAAGAAAACTTGCACTACAAGAGACTATTATGGATTGGTTACAGATAATTTTACTGGCTTTGATTCAAGGATTGACAGAGTTTCTTCCTATCTCCAGTTCAGCTCATTTAATTTTGCCCGCTCAATTATTTGGTTGGTCAGATCAAGGGTTGGCATTCGATGTTGCACTTCATGTTGGAACATTAACCTCGGTCATAATTTATTTTCGTCGCGAACTAATCGCTATGACAGGTGCTTTTTTTCGATCGGGCTTCTCAAAATCAATGGAAAAAGACGCTAAGTTAGCGTGGGCCGTCATTTGGGGAACCGTTCCGGTAGGCTTGTTAGGTTTAGCTTTTAGTGTATTTAATGTGGTCGACAATTATTTACGGTCGATATCGGTGATTGCCGCAACAACTATTATTTTCGCATTGTTACTTTGGTGGGTTGAAAAAAACGTTAAGCACTCACGAGATGAATATTCCATTGGGTGGAAAGATATTTTAATTGTTGGATGTGCCCAGGCTCTGGCTCTGATCCCGGGAACCAGTCGTTCAGGTGCCACTATGATGGCAGGATTATGGCTAGGTTTAACGCGTACCGCCGCCGCTCGATTTTCTTTTTTGTTGTCGATACCCGTCATCATATTATCGGGCGGTTTGACTTCTTTAAAGCTTTTACAACAACCTGAACCAGTACACTGGGGCGAGCTTATGGCTGGGTTTGGAATTGCCGCGATAAGTGCCTTTGCCTGCATTCACTTTTTCTTAAAATTGATTGACCGTATAGGAATGATGCCTTTTGTTTGGTACCGGCTTTTCCTTGGCGCAATTTTATTGGTCATTATCTTTACTGGGCAATAAAGCAGAAAGGCCAGGTGATGAGATAGCCTGTGTGTTAACTCATCACTTTTGATATTGTTTTTGCAGTTGTTTGGTAATTCGAACCCTAGCCTGATGCACTTGATCGCCAATTGCTTTGCCACTAATTCCTTTATCAATAAAGGGTTGAGTATCAATATTCAATGTTTCTGTATGCACCTGCTCTAGAAATTCTCGTTGAGGGTAATCTCTTTCTTCAAAGCCAGTGCGACCTTTAAAATCGGCCTCGCATGCGAGTAACAAACTTCGAAATACTTCTGGCGTTCGATAAGCGCTGGTCTTTTCCAACATTTTAACTAGCGTTGACGCTTTCATTTCGAACGCTTTATGACTGTGCAAATGGTATTCGGATGTTAAACAGGCTAATTGCTGGAACTTTTTGGGAACACGCAGACGACTGCACACACCTTCTATAATTGGGATCCCCGCTTTTTCGTGGCCACGATGACTGGGCCATTCTTCAGGTGGGGTAATCCCTTTTCCCAAATCGTGACAAAGCGCAGCAAAACGGATCGCCACAGAATCGGTTAGTTTAGTGGCTTGCTCCAGAACCATCATAGTGTGAATACCAGAGTCGATTTCTGGATGCCACTGTGGTGGATTTGGAATGCCCCATAACCGATCCAGTTCCGGAAAAAAATAGACTAATGCATTGGTTTCGTGCAGCAACTCAAAATAAACCTGAGGTGATTGTTCGGTAAGGGCTTTTTCGGTTTCTTTCCAGATGCGTTCAGGGGTTAAGTTATTCAGTTCACCTGAACTAGCAAGTTGCCTCATCAACGCCAAGGTTTCTTCAGCCACTGTGAATCCAAGGTGATGATAACGAGCGGCAAACCTCGCAACCCTTAACACCCTTAATGGATCTTCAGTAAACGCATCTGACACATGTCGAAGCTTTCTTTGCTCGATATCGGCAAGACCATTGTAAGGATCAATTATCTCCCCGGTATCCGTTTTCGCCATTGCATTAATCGTTAAGTCTCTTCTCTGTAAGTCTTGTTCTAGAGTGACATCAGGTTCGAAATAGCAATCAAAGCCATGATAGCCAAGTCCAGATTTTCTTTCTGTTCTGGCAAGTGCGTATTCTTCATGAGTGTCTGGGTGCAAAAATACCGGAAAGTCTTTTCCCACGGGTTTATACCCGAGTTTAAGCAACTCGTCTGGAGTGCTTCCAACCACCACCCAATCTTGTTCTGTTACAGGACGCTTGAGCAGTTCGTCACGAACAGCGCCGCCTACCAGAAAAACCTGCATCTCAAGAAATCAGTCGAAGTGAAATCGGATAACGATATTTGACACCATCATTGGCCTTTACTCCTGCAATAATAGTGACGACCAACCAGAAAATAGCGGTAGCGATGAGCAACGGAATTCCAATGAGGATGATACTCATGAAGAAAAAGAGGATCATGGCCAGAGTGACGGTGATATTAAAATTAAGCGCTTCTTTCCCATGGTAATCTATATAAGCCGACTCATCTTTCTTTAACAGCCACAGGACCAGAGGAACAATAATACCCGCTAAAGGAATTCCCACCAGACCTGCCAGCGCACCTAAGTGGCAAAACATAGCGTATTGGCGTTCATTTTCGGGAGGCAGTGATTGTGGTGTTTCAGGTTGCGCTGGTTCGGGTTGTACTGGTTCGGGTTGTACTCGATCGTTATTGGGCGACGTCTCGTTCGGTTCCATTTAAACTTCCTCTGGTTCGCGATTTTGACCGCAAAATGATGAAAATAAGTATTGGTTATCTGATGCTATCTATGTAACCTGTTATTTTAACGCTTTTCAACGATTATAACGTTGATTAGTATGATGTAATCATCAATTTCCTAAATATTATTGTAGCGAAAATATGTATGAAAGCTTTTTCGGCCTAAAAGACCGACCATTTTCTATTGCGCCTGACCCAAGATTCCTGTTTATGAGCCCACGTCATAAAGAGGCTTTGGCTCATTTGGCCTATGGAATTCGTCATGGTGCTGGCTTCGTACTTTTGACTGGTGAAGTAGGAACCGGAAAAACCACAATTTGTCGTCAGATACTACGAAAACTGCCAGAAAATACTCGTTTGGCGTTTATCTTAAATCCTATGCTGAATGCTAAAGAACTATTGGCGACTTTATGTGACGAATTAGGTGTTGATTACAGTAAAGAAAATTTTTCGCTAAAAGACCTTACCGATAACTTGACTCGTTTTTTACTGCAATGTCATCAGGAAGAAGTCAACGTTGTATTGATGATCGACGAAGCGCAAAATTTACAACCCGAAGTATTGGAACAAATTCGTTTGCTTACCAATTTGGAAACAGACCAAAGAAAGTTATTGCAGATAATTTTAGTCGGGCAACCAGAACTGCAAGAGTTGTTGGCAAGAAAACAACTTAGACAATTGGCTCAAAGGGTTACGGCTCGCTATCATTTACGACCACTGAATCAAGTTGAGACTGTTCAATACATTCAGCATCGTCTGCGAATCGCGGGCACTTCCCAAACACTATTCAGTAAACAAGGGACCAAAGCTGTTTTTTCTTTTTCTGAGGGCATTCCTCGCTTAATTAATAACCTATGCGATCGTGCCATGATGGCCGCCTACAGCGAAGAAAAGAAAACTATTGCAGAAAAGCATGTTAAAGCTGCCGCAAAAGAAGCGTTACCCATGGATTTGGTTCATGCTCGGCAATTGCCGTGGTATACCAAATGGCCAACCATGGTTGGGGCTGGTGTTGGTGTATTAGCTGCGGGTTATTTTATTGGCATGAGTCAGTCAACAAGTTCCGAAAAGCAGGCAAACGTTTCAGCGATAACCACGAACGTTCAACGCTCTAATCCGCAGGATGAATCATTAACTAACGCTGCTGCAGCGGACAGTGCCATCGGTTTACCAAGCCAAGCTGAGCAACAAAGTGCAGGTAATGCTAACAACCAAACTGTCATTAAAAATGAAGAACCATCGATCAATGATCGTGATGGTATTTACCGAACCATTTTTTCGCGGCAAGAGGATCCCGAGGGTTTCTGGGCGCAAAGCTTTTTAGCGAAGCGTTGGAAATTGGATTACGACGAAACGATTCACGGTGACTTTTGCCAATTCGCGAATGATTACTCTTTAAAATGTGACAGTGGCTTAGAAACTTGGGGCACTATAATCGAGTATAACCGTCCGGTGAACTTATCTGTCGAGAATAACGCGGGTGATACCAGTTGGCTTACATTACATCAGTTCAATGGAGAGCAAGTTGAAATTGAAACTCCCATGGGGCGTAGGTGGATCAAGTTGGATTGGCTATTATCAGTATGGACTCGAGAATATCAACTTCTTTGGCAGGCACCTCCCGGTTACCGTCGGCCGATTCGACGAGGTGATAACGGCGTTCAGGTTGATTGGTTAATTGAGCGCTTAACATTTTTATTTCCTCAAGAAGTAGGAGATTCGAAAAATTTCAACCGTCGCATTGAACAAGTCGTAAAAAGCTTTCAGCAAAGGCATGGTTTGAAATCCGACGGTATTGCCGGAATGAATACTTTAATTCAGCTCAACACATCGACAACGGCTGGTATGCCGGTGCTTAAGTAATAACCTGGAGACTCGCCATGTCGATCTTATTAAATGCTTTAAATAAACATAAAGATAACAACGAAAAAGACGAAATAGATGAGTTAATTGATAACCCTATTGAAGAAACCGAGGAAGATGATAAAAGCAGTCAGCTACCTTATTTGGTTATTGGTTTATTAGCCGCCATTATTTTTCTTTTGATTGTTATTATAGTGCTATTGATAAGGGAACCTGCACAAAGTAATCAAGCTGAACTGATAACTGAAAAGAAAAGCAATCAAATTGAATTTCTCGAAAATAATGACGCTCAAAATAAAGACGCTAAAAATAAACAGTTAAGTTCGATGCAAAATGATATTGAGCAACAAGAGGCGAACATTGGAGAGGAAAGGTCGTCAAAGTCAATTTCAGAAACATCTTTGGGTCAAAATGCTACAAATGTTGCCCAGCAAAACCAAGTTCAATTGAATGAGAATAACCTTGCTGATAAGCAAGCCAATAAGAATACCGAACCACTAACGCAAAACTCTGAGTCGGTAACAAACTCAAATTCACAGCGGTTCATTGAAGAATACAAACCTAGAAAGTACAGCACCGAAGATTTGAAAGCATCTCGATCTTCTCAACAACAAAAACAAGTTGCCCCAGAAAATGAAGCTTCAAATAATAACGGGATAGCAACACGAGAGTACAACAGTGAACAAGGCGTATCTGGCGATGAAGAGTATCGTACACATAGTTCAGGCAACATAGATACTTCATTACCTGTTTTAGAAAGAAGTCAGTTAACGGAAATTCAATTGTTGATGGTGAATGAAGTTAACATTGGGGCTCATATTTATTCTGAAGATGAGAATCAACGCTTTGTGTTTGTCGATGGTAATATGAAAGTTGAAGGTGAAAAATTAGTGAACAGTTGGTATCTGGAAAAGATAGAGCCAGACGGTGTTATCATCAATAACAATATTCTTCGAGTAAGATTGCCTCAGTAATGTTAGATAAAACAAAGATGTTGTTGATTAAAACCATCTGAGTCTGAGAGTTGAAACCTATTGAGTAGCCATGCTGCACAACAATGCTACATAATAATCCTACACAGCAATACTACAGAACAATAGGATTATCCCTTACTACTGGTCTTGGCAATCGGTTTTTCAGTTTGTTCTTCAGCGCTTTTGTCATACCAAGGGGATGTTGATTGAAAGTAATTAAATGTTCCTGCCCTACAGTTGCTTGATCATTAGCTGATAGATCTCTGCCCTGTATAAAGCTCTTTGCATCTTCTGCACTAACTTCAATGGTACCTTTATTGAATCGCCGTCCGTGACAGATCGCGAACTCATGATGCAGGTTAATTTGATCTTTGTGAATCTCTGCGATTTTGATCCCCGAGCGTTTAATCTTTAATGACTCAGCTAAGTTTACTGTATATTCTGGAAACCACCATAACAAGGTATCTTTGATCCATAGGTTATTGGTAATCCGAGTGTCTTGAAATCCAAAATGGTCCGTTAATAACTTAGTTATTTGTTGAGTTTGCTTATTGCTGGCAGGTTTAAATGGCCAAGAATTCTTATGGTTTTTATTATGCATTTCTTCATCTGATGAAGTATAGCTTTCATCCGGCTTTTTAATTGCAGCGACAAAGAATCCTTCAGAATCATAGATATGTGGAAATACATGAAGGTAGCCTTCGGTCGTCACACATTTTTTAGCATCGGGAAATAGGTCGATAAGTGATACGATCTTTGCATCGGTCGAATTAATTAAATGATCGATAACAATCTGATTCTCTTCTTTTGATAAGGTGCAAGTGGAGTAAATCAAATAACCGCCAGGCTTTAATGCTTGATAAGCGCTGTCGATTAACTCCTTTTGTATAACACTGATGTCCGTAAGGGCGTTAGTGGACCAGTTATTCAACGCGTCCGGATCTTTTCTTAAAGTTCCCTCTCCACCACATGGAGCGTCTAATAAAATGGCATCAAAAAATTTAGTTGTGCTTTTTCCAAAAACATTGCCGTTAAGGTGAGTTAAAATAACATTATCAACGCCACATCGTTGAGTGTTTGCATGTAAACTTTTTAAACGTGACGATGACAGTTCATTTGCAACAATAGTTGAATTCGGGTAAAGCTGCGAAAGCTGAGTGGTTTTGGAGCCTGGTGCAGCGGCGACATCTAAAATTAATTTTGCTCCTGGCGCAAAATATTTTAGTGCCTGTGCTGGCAACATAGAGCTTGCTTCTTGAATATAAAATAATCCTTGTAAATGCTCTACTACATTTCCAAGCATCGAATTATTATCACCAGAGCTTTGCTCAATCCAAACTCCGTAGTCGCACCAAGGTACAGTTTGATTTTCCCAATTCCACTTTTGACAAATACGACTCAATTCTTGAATCGAAATCTTGTGTGTATTTGCCCTGATACTTTTTCTTAATGGCGTTGCACAACTAAGAGTAAACTGCTTAAGTTCCTCATCAGAAAATGATTGTTGAAGCTGAATGTGCTCAAGAAATAATTCTAGCGAAGGGTTTGTGCTCAAAGGTTTACCAGTTAGTTTATCAAGTTAATATTTAGTGCAAAATGTGCTATTCACATTGTAACCAACGTTTTGACTGAGCCGAGAAGTCATCAAATTGTCGATTTGCTGCAGCCATTGCCTGACTTATTTGTTCTTCTGTTAAGTTTGCTTTCAACCCATTTAGCTCTGATTTTGTTCGCGTATAAGTCTGCTCATAATTGTTTATCGATTTATAGCAACCCAATTTCAACAGCGCAAACTCAAATTCTTGCCAAGCTAATGCTTGCTCAGGTTGCTCATCAAGAATCAAACGGTCAGATAGTTTTTGTATGGCTTTTGGTGAGCCATACTCTGCTCCTTTCTTTAGCCATGTGTCCAGTTCGCCAAGGTTATGCTGAATTTCTCGACATTGATTTTCCAAGCAATGGACAACAGTTTGAATTATGTCCGGTTCCGGGTTATTCAAAGATAAAAAAAGTTCGATGCCTTGGTTGAGATCATTTTCATTTTCACTGGTCAATAAAATAGCCGCAAGATTTTTGTGAGTAAACCGTGTTGGCTGTTGATCATGCGCCTCGCGCATTAGGCGAATTATATCATTTTGTTTCAATGTGCTCATTTGCGATACCAGTTGCGCAAGAGGGGATTCATTAGTTGAAAGCAGAGTATTTCTTTTCTGCTCTATATCAATTACCTCGGCGCGCTTAAAATCGTCACAACTTTGGTTGAAAAATTGTGTTTGCGCTAATCTTCTTTTTGATAATTCATCGAAAAAAGACTTCTCTTGTTTCGTTAATATCTGTGAGCCTTTCTCTTCCTGTGAAACTTCCGTTGCTAGAAATTTTTCTTCATAGCTCATTGCAGAACAAGTGATCGTCATTAACTCTAGTGCTAAATGAAATTTTGGATTGTTTGGTTCACTAAGCAATATTGAGCTTGCCCCTAGCAGATCACCATTTTTAATTAGTAGGATGACCGCGGGAGGTATGGCAAGCTCGTCAAATATCTGGCTTAAATCTCGAAACTCATCGATGTTTAATTCGTTTATATCAATCAAATCGATTTGTTCAATGGGAAGAGTTGGCTCATCTTGCGGAGTTGTTGTGTCCTTTACTTTTTTTTGATGAGATGTTTCTGGATTTGCTTGCTCGTATCGCAAGGGCACATCAGGCGTTTTAGACTCGGATGAAGTACTGGAAACAAACGTTGGCTGTTCTTTATCAAAAAGGTACCAAAAATAGGCGCCAAAAATAGAGATGAGTGCAAAAACTATTATGATTTTTTGATGTTTAAATCGCATATTGCGCAGTGTTTAACTCGATAACCTTAACCTTAAATGAAAAAGTAAGTTCCGACAACCGCTAGAGCCGCTATTAAAAATAATCGACATAAACTATGAAAGTGTTAGTGTTGGCTGGCTGACACCTTTATAAAGTTGGAATCTGCTGTTTCAGTTCTCTCATCATTAGGTGACAACTTTCGCCTGTCATATTATAGGGATTAAATTCCGTACTGGGAGAGTATTTGGACTGTAATGCTTTCCCTAATAGATTTTCCGGTACATATCCCATGGTCCAGTCACTAAACTCACGAAGATCAATTTCGGAATAATCGACAATTAATGGGTTATTGTGCCGTTCGTCTTGCAAGATTTTGTGATAGACCTGATTCACAGCGCTTCGGCCTCCCTCAAGGCACTGCAGAAAGTAATTATGACCGAAACATAAAATACCTGATATATGATTTGACGCGTTATTTTTGCGTGAGACTGTCAATATTTGTTCAATATCCTTTTGGTCAAATCCCTGATTAATGGTACTGGCATAAATCAACCTGACAAGATACATACTCTAATCCCTCATACACTCAATTGTTTAAAAGTAGCTCATGTCAGACAAACGCGCAAAGTAAGTCACATGGTATCGCTTTTTGGTGATATGACGAGAAGATATACGCCTTCGCTCTTCCTATCTTGTTGATCTTTATGAATAAATTCATCTCATTATCAAAGAAAAGCGAATGGATAGAACAATCCTTTTCTTGTTTTTAGAACTTTACGAAAGAGTCTGGAGCGTTTTAATTGGAAAAATTGAATATTCGTCGAATGTGATTTTGTAGCTGAACAGTGCCACCACGGTAATATTACACGCTTTGTTCGTACGAATGTTCACATCTGGAAACAATTAGTGTCGATATGAAATCGGCTTCATTAGTATAATTTGTCGTATTAAATACAACCTAAAAGCATTGTATTGCAGCAAATACAAAAGGATCTTACTCATGACATTTTCGATTAAACAAATACTGGTTGCAACCGCTGTGGGGCTGGCGTTTCTGTCACCAGCTACGATGGAGGCTAAAGCCACGTCAACATCGGTTATTTCAAGCCCTTCAGATACTCGTGATTACCAGGCCATTACATTGGACAACGGCATCACTGTTTTACTGGTATCGGATCCGACTGTTGATAAGTCTGCTGCTGCGCTTAGCGTAGGTGTTGGGTTGCTGAAAGACCCAATGACTCAGCAAGGCATGGCTCACTACCTTGAGCATATGCTGTTTATGGGAACTGAGCGATTTCCCGACCCTAAAGGTTACAATGAGTTTATGAGCCAAAATGGTGGTGCGTCTAACGCATACACGTGGCTGGATATTACGAACTATATGTTCGAAATTAATAATGATGCCTATGGTGAAGCGCTTGACCGCTTTTCTGATTTTTTCAAATCACCAAAACTTTACCCAGAGTACACCGATAAAGAAAAAAATGCCGTTAACGCCGAGTGGTCGATGCGACGTGAAATGGATTACTTTGGTATGTTTAAGGTAAATCGTTCGATGATGGGCGATCATCCCGCAAATCGTTTTTTGATTGGTAACCTTGAAACCCTCAGTGATAAAGAGAATGCCAAGCTCCACCCGCAAACCGTCGAGTTTTATAACCAATATTATTCTTCTAATATCATGAAAGTTGCTATGGTGAGTCATTTGCCTCTCGATGATATGAAGCAACTGGCGAAAAAATATTTCTCGGACATTAAAAATAAAAATATTAACAAGCCAAAAGTTACAGAAACAATTGATTTTTCAAAGCTTGGTGGAAAACGGATACATTACGTACCAAACTCTGACATTAAACAATTGATCATCGATTTTACTATTGATAATAACGTTGACCAATACGAAACCAAACCAAACGATTACTTAAGTTACCTTATCGGTAGCGAAATGCCCGGAACGCCAGCTTATGTATTAAAAGAGGCTGGTCTTATTTCAAGTTTAAATGCATCTGTTTCACCAGAAATGTATGGCAACTATGGACAGTTCTCCATCAATATTGAGTTAACTGATGAGGGTATGAAAAATAGGGATAAGATTACACATGTTGTGATGGCTTATCTCGATAAAGTAAAAAAACAAGGTGTCGACAAAAAATATTTTAAAGAAATTCAAACTTCACTAAAAAACAGATTTCAATTTTTAGAAAAAGGTAATGCGTTTAATTACGTGTCTAACTTGGCAGATGAAATGCAAACCTATCCAGTTGAGCAAGTTATCAGTGCTCCTTATACCTACGAGTCATTCAACTCTGATGACATCCAAAAAGTACTTAATCAGCTAACAACAGAACGTTTGCGTATCTGGTATGTTAGTCAAGCTGAGCCATCTGATAAAACCATGCACTTCTATGATGGTAAATATAAGATCACTGACATTCCCAAAAAGGAAATAGCGAGTTGGTCTGCGAAAACAGATTTTGAATTAGCTTTACCAAAAGTAAATACGTTACTTCCTGAATCCTTTTTGTTAAAAACTCAAGAGTTAGCTGAACTTACAAAGCCAACACTGGTAAAAGATGAAAATGGAATTAAAGTATGGCAATACCCTTCGCAAAAATTTAAAAATCAACCGAAAGGTGTATTGCGAGTTTATATTAATAGTCCAGAGCGTCAAAAAAATATTGAAGGTCAAATATTATTCTCGTTATGGTCCGATTTATACAATTTAGAACAAAGTGCTCTGGCGACTGAAGCGTCAATAGCGGGCATGGGTTTGCGACTAAATGACGGAAATGGACTCGATCTAATCGTAAGTGGATTTACTGATAAACAACCTGCACTATTGGAGAAAGGTTTGGCTGGACTGTCATTTAAAGTCGAGCCTAATAGTTTTGCGCAAGCAATTGACCGCTTCACTCGTGGGATTAAAAATCAGGAAAAGCAGTTTCCTCTTTATCAATTATTCCCGAATATGAATAATCTAGTGGCGAGCGCAAGTTTCAGTAATGATGACCTTATCGCCGCGGCAGAGAAACTTAAACCACAAGATTTAACAGCTTTTATGGAGCAAGTATTATCTAATAATCAGATTCGAGTATTTGCATTCGGCAATTACAACAAAAAGGATATTGAAAATTATACGAAGCAAATTGCCGGTGTGATGCCAGAACATAGAAAAGTGACTGAATATGTGACTACTCAATACTGGGAACCGAGTAAAAGTCAGGTACTAGCACTGAAAAAAGATCTTACGGTTGCCGATGTTGCTGTTTTGGATGTGCACATTCATCCAAATCCAAGCTTGAAACAAGAAGCCCGTGCTCGAGTATTACGAAGCCATCTTAAAACACAAACGTTTGAAACTTTGCGAACTGAAGAGCAACTGGCGTATGCTGTAACAGCTATCACTCCAACCATTAAAGACTTTATTGGCGTTGGCTTTGCTATCCAAACACCAGTGAAAGATGTTAAATCAATGCAGCAGAGATTTGATGACTTCAAACAAGAGTATGCAAAACATCTTGGTAAATTGTCTTCAGAAGAGTTTGAACAGTTGAAAGGCAGTCTTTTAATCGAACTTAAAGAAGAACCCAAAAATCTGCGAGAAGAAATGCTTCCTATGCTTGATGATTGGTACGATGAAAAGTTTGACTTCAATACTAAACAACGCCTTATTGCAGAAGTTGAAAAAGTAACGTTAGAAGATATTCAAGCCTTTTACAAAGAGACTATGCTGAATCCGAATGCAGCAAGAATTTCTGTGCAGTTAAGAGGAGAGAAATTTCAAGACAAACCTTTTGCCGATATTGAGAAAGAAACGAATATTGACGATATTGCAAAATTTCATTCGACAATGAAATATCAGTAGATTTGTTAAGTTAGAAATCAAGCTGTCGAAATGACAGCTCTAAAGAAAGGCGCTAATGTTTTATACAGAAGCGTCTTTTTTATTTTTTACGATAAACCTCTTAATTGCTTTTCACTTTGTTTAACTTCGTGATTCTGATGGCTCAATTTTCATTGAACGTTTGTATTTCAATATGGAATAATTAAGTCAAGTTATGCAAATACGTATCATTGTCATTTAATGCTCTCTTCGAGTCAGGAGTTTGTTGTGAATCGCCGTTTTATCATTTCTTTGCACCTCTACTTAGCCTCTTTCTTTGCTCCAGTTCTGCTAGTTATGGCGACTTCTGGATTATTTTACCTGCTTGATATGAAAGGTAATGTTAATGCCTCTGTTATATATGAAGGCGACGCAAAAGGATTGGATTTAGGCGAAGCAACTTCAGGTGATAAGGTTCGAGAATGGTTTGAAAGTAATAATGTTGATTACTCATTTGAATATTTGCGTGGCAACGGCAGTTGGGCTGTCTCTCGACCAACATCGCAAACCCACTACTTGTTATCAGTTGAGGCAGACAAGTTGACAGTAACAAAACGATCTCCGGATTTTATTTACAGTATCATCGAGTTGCATAAAGGGCATGGACCGCTATGGTTTAGGTATTTTCAGCACTTTATGGCTGTTGGTTTACTGTTCATAGTATTGAGTGGATTCTATCTGGGGATCACATCTCCTGTGCTTAAAAAGCCTACCTGGACGGTCACTGGAGCTGGGTTAATTTCATTGATTGTATTAGCGTTGATTTAACAATGATTTATCAATAAATCGAGAAACTGTTCCTTTTTAGAAGCTTTGTTGATCCTGCTTAATAGTTTTCAGCAAAGCTTGTGGTTTTCGCGGGCAGTTTGTTTCCGACTCTACTTGGTTGCAATGACTCGACTTGATTGCAGTTTAAAATGCTCGGTCAGAGCGTCTTACACTGCGTGCTGCATTGCAGCCATAGAGCTTTTTCTGTAGAATCCGCGCCCTTAGAGTCGCGGTTATAATTTATACTAATCACTTCGCGCACCGATTGTCTTCGGTCACAGTCATTTTGGGTAATCGATGCAGCACTGCTGCTTAAATCCGTATTTCGGCAACTTTTAATTGGGTTTTGATATGTTATTACACTCCACTAAAGCGGATTGGGTTGGCAATCTACGTGGCGATATTCTTGCTGGTCTAGTCGTCGCCCTGGCTCTTATTCCTGAAGCCATTGCGTTTTCTATTATTGCCGGCGTCGATCCCAAGATAGGCCTTTATGCTTCGTTTTGTATTGCGGTAGTCATTGCGTTTGTTGGCGGACGTCCAGGAATGATTTCTGCGGCGACTGGTGCTATGGCATTATTGATGGTCACGCTGGTCAAGAACCACGGATTACAATATTTACTCGCGGCAACGCTCCTAACCGGAGTTTTGCAAATTATTGCGGGTTATCTGAAACTGGGCAGTTTAATGAGCTTTGTTTCGCGTTCGGTAGTCACTGGATTTGTTAATGCACTAGCGATATTAATTTTTATGGCGCAGCTACCTGAACTTACCAATGTGACATGGCACGTTTATGCGATGACAGCTGTTGGTTTAGGCATCATATATTTGTTTCCTTATCTCCCGGTTGTTGGAAAAATTTTGCCGTCACCTCTTGTATGCATATTAAGTTGTACCGCATTTGCAATGATAGTGGGTTTGGAAATTCGGACCGTAGGAGATATGGGGGAGTTACCTGACACATTACCACTGTTTTTGTGGCCGGATGTACCTCTGACTTTCGAAACTCTGCAAATTATTTTTCCATATTCTGCAGCATTAGCCGTTGTGGGTTTATTAGAGTCGTTGATGACAGCGACAATCGTAGATGACTTAACTGATACTAATAGTGATAAAAATCGTGAGTGTAAAGGCCAAGGGATTGCCAATATTGGCGCAGGATTACTCGGTGGAATGGCCGGGTGTGCCATGATTGGACAGTCAGTTATCAATGTGAAATCGGGCGGTCGTGGACGACTTTCCACGTTTATTGCAGGATCAGTATTGCTGATTTTGGTGGTGTTTTTAAATGAGTGGGTTGCACAAATCCCAATGGCAGCATTAGTTGCGGTAATGATTATGGTGTCGATTGGAACCTTTGATTGGCAATCGATTCGAAATTTAAAAAAATACCCGCTATCAACCAATATCGTTATGTTATCGACGGTGATAGTCGTTGTTTACACTCATAATCTCGCCTATGGTGTTTTAGTTGGCGTGTTGTTGGCTGCGCTGTTTTTTGCCAATAAAGTTAGCCACTTCATGTACGTTGAGAAGCAGCTCGATGAAGACTCTTCAACTCGTCGGTACACCGTCATCGGTCAGGTATTTTTTAACTCTTCCGATAAATTCATTGCTCAATTCAATTTTAAAGAAGCGGTGAGCCATATCGTGATCGATTTAAGTCGAGCGCATTTTTGGGATATTTCTGCGGTTCACGCGCTGGATATGGCTGTGGTAAAGTTTCGCCGAGAAGGTGCTGAGGTCGAAGTGATAGGCCTTAATGAAGCGAGTGAAACAATTGTCGACCGCTTTGGAGTGCACGATAAACCAGAAGAACTAGAGAAAGTCCTCGGAGGGCATTAGGCGTGACAGAATATAATCGGTATGTACTGGCTTGTATTGATGGCTCAAGTTTAGGAGAAGCAGTTTGTGACTATTCGTCATGGATTGCGAAAACAGTTGCCGCACCGCTTAAGTTTCTACACACCATTGAGCACGTTAATACTCCAGCTGTCGCCGACTTAACTGGCACTATAGGTCTTGGAGCTTCTGAAGATTTATTAAATGAATTAACCTCGGTGGAACAAAACCGTTCCAAATTACTTATCGAACAAGGCAACCGAATGCTCAAAGCGGCTAAGCAGAGAGCAATGGATAACGACGTAAATGATATTGAAACTCGCCAGCGCCACGGAAGCTTGGCAGAATCGCTGGTCGATCTTGAGCAAGAAATTCGGGTTTTGGTTGTAGGTATTCGAGGTGAGCTTCACGACAAAGACCCTGAGTCGATAGGCACTCAATTAGAGACAACGGTTCGTTCGCTACACAAACCAATTCTGGTGGTTAATAAAACTTTTACCGAACCCAAGAGTGCGATGTTAGCTTTTGATGGCAGCGATGCTGCTGAAAAAGCATTAAATATGGTTGCTTCGAGTCCCTTGTTCAGCAGTATGCCGATTGACTTGGTGTTTGTGGGAAGTCGCAACGATAAAATTGAGCTAGAAGTTAAAGCTGCCGCAGAAAAACTAACATCAGCAGGACGCACGGTGAAAACTGTTTTCTTGGAAGGTGAAGTGCATGAGGCCTTATCGAATTATCAACTTGAGCAAAATATCGACCTCACGATAATGGGCGCATTCAGTCATAATCGTGTAAGAGACTTTTTAGTGGGTAGCTTTACCGCAAAAATGCTCGAGAAAACTCAACGCCCACTCTTACTATTGCGATGACCGACCGTTGTATTGTTTGACCAAAGCTTATAAAGCTTTGGTGAACTGACTTCACCAAATGTTCTCTTGGGTTAGTGGAAAGCGAGCGGGTAGTTGAAAGAGACGAGGTGTTGCTATTTTCGGCTTTCGTGATGCAATAATAACTAGTGCTTAAGCATTGAATTAACTTGAAGCATTTCGGTTTCTGTCAGTGCGTCGTATCCTCGACCAAAAGACCAACCATAACCCCATCGAAACTTTGTTGGTAAATAAGGTGTGCCGCCTACGCGGACTCCAGCCAGCATAAGCTTCGCGATCCCGGGTTCTCCGACTTGTGCAACACATCGCTCTAATGCCTGGTCTGCGGCAAGTCGTTCTAAATAAGTGCCACCTTTCCAATACGCAATGTCGTGTTCAACACAGCAGTTTAGCCAGAGCTTTTGTTGCTTAGGAGTGCCTTCCGGGAATAAGCTGCATCCATCACTGCTAAAGGGCTTTAGACTTTGTGAATAGACAGTTGAAGGTAGGAGTGTGCAAAGCAGTACTAGCAGAAAGATAAAGTAGTACTGCTTCATAGATAATGATTCGAATCCAGAGTTTAAAGTACGCTAACGGTTTGGTGCCCTATAGAGCGCTTTTTAATAAATAATTCCGAAATCGCTTTAAATACGCCAATCGTAATTATGCCTCCAACTACTGACATGACCGTCACTTCGAAGAAAAGTTTGTCCAGACTGCCAATTTGGTCTGTCACTGGCGCCATTTCGAGGATAATAACATAGGCTGCTATAGCTGAGATAACCCATGGTGCAGCGGCAATAGACACTCGTGATGGAAATTTTCCGTTGGCGAGCAGGTATGCTGAAACCATCAATACACATGGAAGCACCAACAATATTCCAGACCAGAAGCCAACTACTCGAGCTTCGGTAAAAAATACGACTGCAGCCAATACAAAGTTAAACAATACGATCAATATATTTCTTTTCATACAAGACGCTCCGGTTTCTTGTGACTTTAATAATACGAAACTCAGTCTCGGCAATAATCTGGGGCAAAAGCAATTGAACTTGCGAGTCGCTAATGTCCATTCAAATATTTTTGGTTAGTTGGCGATGTTTGCTTTCTTTTTTAGGAAAGCACTTTTGAATAACGCGCTAACTTAACCACCAATACGACTAGCCGAGGCTATGTTGATTAATTTACTGTGATAAAACTACTCACTCGTTCACAGTTGTAAAATGCAGTGACCTTATTTGGTAATAAAACCACTATTCCTCTCCGTTCTGTGTTGATCAAACGTTGGTACAGTTTTGGAGTAAACCAATGTTGTCTGCTGCAAGTAGCACACAGACGATACGAATTGGTTTAAATTTAACCAATTATAACAGCAAATCGCAATAAGTTATATTTAATATTGCGATTATTTTTTATGCTAAAAGGAGTTAAAAATTATAACTACTTGATAAAGAAACAAAAAAGTCGAATTTAAAATATCCGTTCAACGCAGCCTTATGAAAAATATCAGGTTATAAGCTCAATATTGCGGCTTTATTTAATGGTTAAGCACTCAAAACTGTCACATTGAGCAACTAAATTTAGGTTGTTTATAAAAGCCTGAATTGAAGTTACACCTTAATTAAGGAGAATCAGATGATTGAGTTGGGTTGCCATTGCGGTAATGTTCAGGTTGTGGCTTCGCAATCGCCAGTTGATCTAACAGCCTGCAATTGCTCTATATGCCGGCGATATGCTGCTTATTGGGCTTATTACAGCCCGGAACAGGTAACAGTGAGTTATCGACAGGAACCGTTAGTATATTCATGGAAAGATCGTTCCATAGAATTTAACTTTTGTTCGAATTGTGGCTGTATTACTCACTATCACACCACTGAAACGTCGCCAGAACAGAAAGTGGGTATTAACTTTCGTATGGCGACTGTCGCTGAAATCGAAAACTTACAGCTCAGGCACTTGGATGGCGCGAGCAGTTGGCAATATCTAGAAGAACTTTTACCGTAACAATTTCTTGGCCTGGGCTAACTCATCCTGAAAGTAGTCGTTATCAATCTTGGCTGCTGACAGACTCTTAATGATCTTATTAGCGGCTTCTTTTTCGGTGTTTACCGCTTTGAGCTGTGCAAGTCTTAATTGAGCCCAATAGGCTTCGGGCAAATTAGGCTTTCCCATTTCCGGTGACGGTCCAGCTGGTTCAGGCTCAATCAGCTCAATATGACTCAAATAGCTTTCAAATGCTGAAATTCCTTGCTGAACCATGCTTGATGCTAACACGCTAGTTCTTCCAAGTTGGTACAGTGCCATTAAGCTGTAACGATCATTTTTATCTTTTGCATATCGTTGCGATAAGGATTCAAAGGCTGTTGCAGCGGCTTCGTATTGCTTTTGTCGTTGTAACTCAAGTACCGCGTAAAACCCTGACTTTGAGTCAAGTGTTTGCATGCTAGACAAAAGAGACTCTGCAAACTTTAAGCTTTCTTCAAACTGCTCGTTAGCACGCAATAAATTTAATTTTAAGACGTGGTAGTCTGAGAGCGATAAGGGCTTTATTTGTTCGAGAACTTCCGCTGCTTTATCTTTTGAACCGCCAACGATCGATGGAGCACCAAGGTAGTAATTAAATAAGCCAATATGGCCCGCTAAAAAGTCGGGTTTAACCTTTACCGATAATTTGAAGTGGTCAAGTGAATCATTAGCGTACCCTGCTGCTGTGAAAATAGACGCATCCATCGCCTGGCTAGCATTAACGCGAGCAAACCAATAATGTTCTTCTGCTGAGTTTGGTTGTTGCTCTAATGCTTCTTCAAACACTTCTTCGGCATCATCGAGCTCTTGCAACTCAAAATAGGTTCGGGCTAAGTAAAAAAGCGCTGTGTTGTTTTTTGGCTCTTCTGCCAGGACTTCTTTAAATCCTTTTACTGCGCTTTTCCACTCTCCCGCCTCAAAAGCGCTTATTCCAGATTGTAGCTTTACTGACATTGACTCAAGCAACTGCTGTTTTGAATCTTCAGTAGCTTGTGCTGCGACCGATGAAGATACCGAACAAAGCCCTGAGATAATAAGTACGGCAAGTTTGGTTGAAACGTTCATATTTGTTTTCCTTGGCTTAGATGCATTATTTAATTCTCAGCATGTTTCTTTCGCATTACTTACTGAGTTGTGGTCTCAAGTGTTTCTTGAGCGCTATATTTACTTTCGCTTTTTTTAACTCGATATAGCTTGGTATATTTCGGCTTATAGAGAACGATTGCCAAAGTGCCTGCAATTCCAGGAACGATCCAGGGAATGACTTGCAATGCACCAGGTAACAACTCTTGCATGAAGGCTCTTCCACCAAAAGCAAAAAACGCAGTGTATACGCCGATACCACAACCAATGATGTTCGAGAAGTGTTCCAAGATCCACTCTCGAGATTTTAACTCTGACTTGTAAATATATTTAAGAGCTCCTAACCCAGCTGACAAGCCGATAGGACCAAAAATCATCAGCAAAATGTGACCCTGTATAAAGCCTTTAGTTCCAATAACCATTGCCAGTAAAATTAATGCAAAAATCCACATCAAATGATGCCACTTTCGCAACCGACTTCTATCGGTGCGAACCTTCAATACGAGCATCGCTTGTTTCACACTCACTAAAACTAATAGCGATAGCATGAGTAAAAATTCTGAAGAGGTGCGTTGTGAGTTAATGATTTTGGCTGCTCGGCCGGGCTCGACGAACTCAACAGGTAAGCGAATCGCCAGAGGATCCCACCAAACGATCAGGCTCATTATAATTCCGCTGATCGATACTACCCAGATAGCATTTACAAACCAACCGCCTACCCTGTTGTGCAATGGAGAACCTTTTTTAGCAAAAACAGGAACCCAAAATAGAATTAAAGATATGAAACCAATAAAAATATGCGAATAAAGCGTTATTTTATGGATTAGTAACATTGTAAAGCTCCTTTCATAGTCATTAGAGATAGTTTAATGAGGAGCGTTATCGATAGCGCGTGCTGAAAGTCATAATAGTAAACCATGACTTTTGGCCTATAGCCGGTAAACTAAAGCTAAGCCATACTAAGTCATACACTTTAAAGAAGACCGATAATGAAACGCGTTGCGAAACAAAAACTTGATGCTGGAGACGTCGCTGCACTTATAACAATTGCAGCTGTTTACATCATTACCGTTTACTTACAGGTAACGAATGAATTCAAAAATGAACCGCATCTTGCCACCGTCACCATATTGTTTTTGATTTATACAGCCAGTTTTTTACTTGCCACTCGAGAAAGTTTGAGTGTGTTTCAACTGGGTAAAATTCGTAGTTTATTTTTGTGTTCAATGGTTTTAGCAGCGTTTGGTTTATTGTGGATCTTGAGGTTCGACTTTTTAGCAATCCTGACCATCATATGGGCAGCTGTCTTGGCTTACTTTTTGACGATTCGATGGGCATTTTTTGTTAGCTTACTGGTTGTAATTGCATGGTTTGGTTTGGCTGCTTGGGTTCGAGGCGAGCCTATGTGGATTCAAGGTGTTCTGTACGGTACTTTTCACATGTTTGCCTTATTGTTGGCAATGTCTAATCATCGAGAAAAAGCCATTACACTCGAGCTAAGGCAAAAAAATGACCAGCTCATTGCGACTCAAGCACTCTTGTCGGATTTATCTCGGCAATCTGAACGAACACGAATTGCTCGCGAACTTCATGATCTAGTCGGTCATCATTTAACAGGATTAACAATTAAACTGCAGGTGGCGGAGCGACTGTCAGACGATACGGTAAAGTTGCACATACAAGAGTGCCACAGTATTGCTAAATTATTATTAAACGACGTGCGAGATGCGGTTGATTCTTTGCGGACTTCTGAAGGTATTGATCTTAAGAAATCATTAAATTTAATGGTTCAAAATGTGCCTCGACTAGCCATTCATCTTAAGATTGATAATAACTTATCAATAGAGGACAGTCAGGCTGCACAGGCAATTTTTCGTTGCGTTCAAGAGGCGGTTACTAACAGTTTAAGGCACAGTAATGCGACTGACCTATGGGTGGAAGTTACGCACAGTGAGCGGTCAACACAGGTTAATATTTGGGATAATGGTCGGTTACTTGAGACATATTCTGAAGGTAATGGCTTAACTGGCATGAGAGAACGGGTCGAACAATTGGCTGGAAGTCTGGTTCTAAAACGAAAGAATAATGCTTTGCATTATTCCATTGAGTTACCAAAGCAATAGCGTTACAGAGAAAATAGTATGTTCAAAGTGTTATTAGTCGATGACCAAAAATTGATTCGCGATGGAATCAAAAGTCTATTATCGCTAAGTGATCAAGTTGAAGTCGTCGGTGAGTGTTCTGATGGTCGCTTTGTGTTAAATGCCGTACGAGAACTAAAGCCTGACGTTATATTACTCGACATGTCGATGCCGCAACAAGACGGATTAACAACGTTAAAACAGCTTCATCAAGAGGCAGTCGCAACACCATGTTTGGTTTTAACAACCTTCGATGATCATGAACTAATATTGCAAAGTATTTCAAATGGAGCAAAAGGATTTTTATTAAAAGACGTATCTCTGGAAACTCTAATAGAAGCTATTGCTCAAGTGGCTAAAGGCGAAAGCTTTTTACTCCCAGCTATTACCGATAATTTACTGCGGAACAGTCCATCGGGAAATGATAATTATGGTGCTACTGCTAATGAAGCGCTAACCGTTCGTGAGGTCGAAATACTTCGACTTGTGGCTGGCGGTTATTCGAATAAGGAAATTGCTGGAGCACTCCATAAATCGGAAGGAACCATCAAAAATCATGTTTCGAATATTCTGTCGAAGCTAGGGGTTCGAGATAGAACTCGAGCCGTACTACTTGCCTTAGAGCGCAATATGCTGTGACGCTATGGTTATTTCCCAATGCTTACGACCCCCAATGCTTACGACCCTAAGTATCTCATTCTTGTTAGACACTTTTGAACACTTGATGGCAAACTAGAGAATAGTCACTGACAAACGGCCTTTTTCGACTAGACTTTAATTAAGTTACCACCTTTCAGTTTGGCAAAAGGGTTGTATGAAGCCTGCGAAACTTCATCCAAAAGAGCAACAGAGGCTGGATGCGTTACTGGAATATGAAATTCTCGATACGCTTCCTGAGCAGGAATTCGACGATCTGACTTTACTAGCGTCCACCATATGCGACGCTCCGATAGCTCTTTTCAGTTTAGTTGACGAGTCGCGGCAATGGTTTAAATCAAGAGTAGGGCTTGACGCTGAAGAAACACACCGAGACTTAGCTTTTTGCGCACACGCCATTCACGAACAGGAAGTATTTTATGTTGAGGACGCAACAAAAGATGATCGTTTTTCAGATAATCCTCTTGTAACAGGACACCCTGATATCCGCTTTTACGCAGGCACTCAAATATTAAGCAGAGGCGGTTTGCCCATTGGCACTCTTTGTGTCATCGATCGGAAGCCAAGAGCTTTATCCAACGAACACAAATGCGCATTAAAAGCATTAGGTCGGCAATTAATGTCGCAATTAGAGTTGAGGCTTTTATTAAAAAGCGAAGCCAAAGCAAAAAAGAGGTTGTCTATTGCCAATCGAAAACTTGATAAGTTAGCGAAATTAAAAACGCAGTTTTTAAATCATGTGAGTCATGAAATTCGAACACCACTTAATGGTATTTTGGGACTGTCGACATTTTTGACCGAACGCTATCCGGTAAAGCCTGACTCCCGAGAGGACTCATTAGAGTCGGAACTTGATATGATTCGGACAGCTGCGTCTAATTTATATGAAATGGTGAATCATGTTCTCGATATTTCAAAAATTGAATCGGGAAAAATGAACAGAGTTGATGAGTCGATCGATTTGAAGGTGCTTATTGATGATCTTACTAAAATAAATTACTCACGGGCGCGTGAAAAACATATTTTAGTTACAACCAAGGTCGAAGTTGATAAGGACATAGAACTTGATAGAACAAAATTACTGCAAATATTAATGAACTTGTTTGGCAATGCAATTAAGTTCTCTCCCGCTCACTCAAAAGTTTCTATTACGGTTAAGGTCGAAGATAATAAACTGAGTTTTATCGTATCAGACTCAGGAAAAGGCATTGCAAAAAAGGATATTCAAAGAATTTTTGAGCCATTCAGGCAAAGTGATAATCATATTGGAAATGATCAGCCAAGCTCAGGACTTGGCTTAACAATTGTAAAAGAATTAACGGATTTTCTTGGAGGTAAAATATCAGTAGAAAGTGATGTTGGAAAAGGGTCAAAGTTTATTGTAACTTTTCCTTTTGTTGAATCAGTTAAAGCAAGCGAACAAGAAGCCGTTAATGAATCTGTGCCTGAGCTGTCGAATAAGAAAATTCTATTAGTGGAAGATAACGCAGTAAACCAACTTGTGTTTAAAGGATTTATATCGCCAACAAATGCCAACCTTATGATGGTGTCCAACGCAAGCGACAGTTTTGAAGCAGTCAAATCTTTCTTGCCAGACGTTATATTCTTGGATATTCGGATGCCTGGGATGAGTGGGTTTGAAATACTCGAAAAACTTCGCGAAGACTCCGCCATAAAAAATATTCCAGTGGCATTTTTATCTGGTGATGTATCACCCGAAACCATCGATAAAGCAAAAGAAAGCAATTCAACCTTTTTGGCAAAGCCAATAATAAAACCAACTTTGTATGAGTATTTACGTAAAACATTATCTTCGTGATTGTAGAAAAGTTTTTCGAAGATAGCTGGCTTTGCTACTATTTAATATATGACTCATAAAGATGAGAAATCATTGGTGAAAAGGTATCGCATTCGCTATTTTAATTCAGGTGGTTATAAGTCAACGGGGTACCTTGAAACAGCGTTCACAATAAAGAAAGAAGCTGATAAAAAGATAGTCTTGTACGATCACTCTCGGAAAATCGGAGACCTAAAAGCTGTAGAACAGCTATTTTTAGAGCAGCTGGGTTACCAAGAAGATATTATGATTTTTGATGTGCAAATCGATTCAGACTCATTTTGAGAAGCTTTCTTTTGTAGATTTTTTTCTAAGACGCTATTTAGAATGTGAATAGTGCCTATTTTAATGACTATTAATTACAAACTTCGTCACATAAAAGCCTATTGAAGTTAATTACTATGATTGCAGTAATGTAATAAAAGTGGGTAACCGGTCTCGTTGGTAGTGTTGAGTCGGAATATACTTTCATTAAAACAGGGCAGTGAAAACAATGACTTTTTATTCTTTAATATTCAAAATAATGCCTTTCTTATTTCCTCTATTGGCTGGGTATGGATTGGCGCGTTGGGCAGGTTTAAACTCGAGTACATTATCTATAATAGTGCGATTTGTTTGTCTTCCTTTAGTACTGTTCAGCTCCATTGCAGGCCGTTTAAGTTTTGAGTTGTTCTTAAAGCTATCTCTCACAGGTGCTGCAGTAGCATTAGCTGGTTATCTTCTGTTTACGTTTGGAAATCGGCTTTTAAGAGTGCAAATGGATAACTCTGTTAGTTTGCCAAATGTAGGCTTTTTCACTATTCCATTTCTTGCGTTATCTATGGGAGGCTCTGGATTGGGGACAGCAAGTGCCTTTTTAATAGGGGTACTGATAACTGTTTTTGTGATTCAAATAATTAAAAGCGGTGACTTTACTGCGATTATCAAAGAACCTTGGTTGTACGCGACGGTTCTAGGTATTATTTTTATCTTTATCCCTTTCAATATGTCTCTTGTTTATCAAACGATTGATCCAGTTGTTGATGCTTCTTTTGTATTGTTTCTTGTTTACCTTGGGGCATTTTTATTCCCAATGACAGGTTACAAAGATGCGGAAGCTTATGTAACAGTATTTTTTAGATTGGTGTGTGGCTTTCTCGTCGGTGCGATTGCGATTAATGTACTGTCGCTATCATCGGTAATAGCGCAAGCTGTAATGTTCAGTGCGTTAGCGCCGCCGTGCGCGATGAACATGATGTTTAACTCTAATTCGAATCAAGGTGATCAGTCTGCAGCGAAAGTTGGTGTACTTGTAAGCGTTATTCTGATGGCTGTTATTTTGTTCACTGGTTGGAAACCATGGGCGGTATTTTAATTTTGAATCATCTTCTATTATTTATTTAGTAATCCATAATAAACGAGTCAATTGCAGTAATGCGACTGGCTCGTTTGTCGTTAAACTCTCTACTATTTGTTATTGAACCTGCGCAGACGCATTATAATAATTGATTCAGGTTGCATAAAAAAATCAACTTAAAAATCTAAATACAATACCGTTCATTTATTAATACTTGTTGGTTTTAGCAGGTTTAAAATAAACATAATTGAATACATCAAGAAAATTAGAGCAATAAAAAATAGGATGGGACTTGAAAAAGCCGGTGATAAAATAAAGCCAACGGCGACACATATCAGTGCCCATAGCCAACCTTTTCGTTTTTCATATTCGGCAATTTTAAATACCAGAGAGCCAGCACACAGGATTAGAAATAAATTAAGGTAATCCATCAATCATTCTGCTGTTTATATTGCCGGTGTTTCAATGAATCTACTGGACTTACTTGATTTAAATCTTGCTCTTCATAGGGTCGAGCCAGGCGTCTTTTCTGTGTTCTAATTATTGCAATGTGGCGCGCCCGGTCTGACATTTTGTTCCAATTTGCGATGTCTTGCATATGACGAAAACAGCCAATGCAAACATCATCCTCATTGAGTTTGCAGGTGCTGCGGCAAGGAGAACGAACCAAAGATTACGCCCAGCCGCTTTTCTTTTTCCGACTCATTCGACCGAGTAACAAACCAAATATAATCCCAACAAGAATGACGCCACTTCCGGCAAAAAACCACTCTTTCAGGTAGCGATCATTCATGCGCCGATTTTGTTGCATAAGTGTTGAGTTTTTTGTTTGTAGCTCACTGATGGTCTGCTGAAAATTCTGGGCTTCTTCGATTAGCTGTTGCGATTGATTCATTTTCTCTTGGATCGAACTCAATTGCTTTTGATGTTGTTGCTTTAAACTTTCAATTTCCAACAATGCTTTTGACAGCTGTTCTTGAGTTTCTGCCAAGCGAATGCGTGCGCCTTTTTGCTCGGTCACGAAACGTTCAAGTGTCCAGCCTTCCCTGCCTTGTCCGTCTCGCACTTTAACAAAGCCGTTTTCGGCTGGGTCGTCGAGCACGGTTAATTGGGTGCCCGCTGGAAGATAGAAGAGAATTCGATATTCATTGGTTGCACCACTGCGCACGGCAGTGCTGAGATTGTCAGTAACGTAGGCGGTTTTTTCTGCCCAGACATTAATGGCTGTTACACCGGCTAACAAACTTAAAATTAAGTATTTCACAATAGTTTCCCATCACAATCGTTTGGGCCATTGTAAAAGATTGTGCTGACGAAGAACAGGCTACAAATTAGTCTGATCTGTGATGCAATTGGCATCCCAAAAAAAGCGATAAGCGCTTGATTTTATTAACAAGGATTCAGAAAAAGCAACGGGACCATAAGGTCCCGTTAATTCAAAGAGGTAGAGGTAATTAGATAAAAATAGCCTCTAAAATAACAAAGAAGATTATTGAGAGCAGAGCTCCAATCGGCAGGGTAACGACCCAACTGATCACTATGCTTCTCACAACACCCAGATTCAACGCAGCGATACCTCGCGCCATTCCGACACCCAATACCGCGCCGACCAATGTTTGAGTGGTTGAAATAGGCAGACCAGTACCAGAGGCAACAACAACCGTTGTTGCAGCGGCCAATTCTGCAGCAAATCCACGAGAAGGTGTTAAATGAGTAATCCCTTTACCAATTGTGGCCATAACACGACTACCGAATAACGCTAAACCAGCGACAATACCAATACCGCCAAGTGGCAGTATCCACCAGGCCAATTGTGCTTTCGGTACAATCACACCGTCGTTTGCGATAACGCTCTGTATCGCCGCCAAAGGTCCTATGGCATTGGCAACATCGTTTGAGCCGTGTGCGAAAGCCATACAGCAAGCAGTTACAACCATTAATACTGCAAAGATTTTTTCGACATTGTTAAAATGCATTTCTTTATCTGCACTGGCTTCAATTTTGACGCGTCTGGTGAAAAAGGCACCAATTAAAGCAACGCCAATAGCGACTATAACCGCGTAAAGGTAAGCTTCGGCATTTGAAATGTCCAAATTACCGTCTTTAACGATGTGCTTAAGTCCCTTTTTAATGGTTACCAGAGCCAACACAAAACCTGCCAGCGCCATATAAAAAGGCACGTATTTTTTTGCATTTTGCACCGGATTATCGGTATCGAAAATTAATTTTTGCGCGCTCATGAATATGAGATAGGCAATAACTCCTGATATCGCCGGCGTAACAATCCAACTACCAACGATTCCGCCAACCTTACCCCAACTGACAGCGTCCATTCCCACACCGACAACAGCAAAGCCGATAATAGCGCCAACAATCGAGTGAGTAGTCGAGACTGGCCAGCCTTTTGCTGATGCAATCGCGAGCCAAGTTCCAGCGGCTAACAGCGCTGCAATCATACCGAGTACTAGCAGTTCCGGGTGAGGGACGAAAGGCTCGGAAGAAATGATGCCCTTGCGTATGGTCGAGGTGACTTCACCTCCCGCCAGGTAAGCTCCGGCAAACTCGAAGATAGCCGCTATCAATATTGCCTGCTTAATGGTTAAAGCTTTGGAGCCAACTGAAGTACCCATTGCGTTCGCGACGTCGTTGGCACCGATACCCCAGGCCATAAAAAAGCCGACTATTGCTGCAAAAATCAGCAATGTCAGTGCGTAATGGTCAAAAAATTCCATAGTCGAACCTTTATAAATTGTTAACTGATATAGATAGTTTTATTGTTTTTTATAGATTGATTATTTTCTTGCTAACATGAGCTCGAGATCTGAGCCGACTTTTTCTGCTCGGTCACCCAGATCACCCATCCAGTCGATTATCTTGTATAGAAATATGACGTGTACGGGTGGTAAGTCGTTTTCCATACCAAACAATTCTTTACGAAGTTTTCGCTGTAATACGTCAGTGTCATTTTCGATTTTATCGAGCTCTGAAATCATTTTTTCGACTAAACTGGCCTCTCGTCCACGAAAACCAGTCTCGACTAACTCATCAAGTTCGTGAATCGCTTTGTGTGCCTGCTCAGAAGCATCGATGCAGCGCTCTAGATAAGCCATGAATGAAGGCTGAAGCTGCTGCGGAATAGTCATTTGACGACCGGTCATAAGACCTGCGATGTCTTTGGCGCGATTGGCCAGTTTATCCTGCGCGGTGACAAGTCCGAGTAGATCAGTTCGAGCCACCGGAAGAAAAATACCACCAGGCAGTTTAAGGCGAATGTCTTTTTTCAGATCATCAGCGTCATTTTCGAGTGAGCTGATCGTTTGCTGTAGTGCGTCAACAGTATCCCATTTTTCAGCAAAAACGGCTTCTAGAAACGGTTTTAAGTGACTGACGCACTCGTGAACTTTCTCTATGTGGTCTTGCATGGGACGGAAGGGAGATGCAGCAAATAAATCACTAATAAGATTCATGACAGTTCCATGGCAGTTAGATGAATAAAATGTGACGCGATTGTAAGGGGCAGGCCGAAGCTTGTCCAGCCGCGTCAACGACGACTTTTCGGAGAGAATATTAGCATGTTAGGAAAGGGGTGACACGAGTAGGGATGCTGGTTAAACTGACATTTCGCTGAAAATAAATGTAATAGACTGCTAGATGGCTAATGAACTTGAAGTCAAACTAATCGCTGAACAGCAGCAGGTGAAACAACTGTTGGAAGCGACTTTCCCCGATGTTCAGTCGATCGATCAATGGCGCTCGTCCGATTTAAAAAACACTTACTTTGATACTGCTAATTTTAAGTTGAGAGAACTTAAAATTGGTTTGCGCATTCGAGTTGATGGTGACAAGTTAATTCAAACGGTTAAAGCGTCGGGTCGAGCAATTGGTGGGTTGCACGAACGTAATGAGTCTGAAGTTGAACTTAGCGAATTTAAAATCGACGTTGATAAAGTTGAAGATCCCTATTTAAAAATCTTGTTGGAAGAAGCAGAAACGGAAGACGGCGAGTTTGATAGAGTTTTTACGACAAACTTTAAACGCTACAGAAACTGTGTTTATTTTGAAGATGGAACTGAAATAGAAATTGCACTTGATGTTGGGCATGTTTTTTATGAAGACGAATCCTCTCCAATTTCTGAAGTTGAACTTGAATTGTTACGAGGCGATGCGAAACATCTTTTTCGATTAAGCCGCTTTTTAATTTCTGAATATGGTTTTTCCATTAGTAATGCCAGCAAAGCACGCCGAGGCTATGCACTTTGTTCAAATTTGCCGGTGACTCACAGGCGAATGTCGACCATTGAATTAAGCCAGGGAACGGAAGCTGAAAAAGCGTTTGAAATTATTTGCTATTCGGGATTAAAGCACTGGCAGTATTACGAACAGTTTCTAGACTCGAGTTTAGCGCCAGAAGCGATTTTACAAATGTACCGAGCACTGTTATTTGTGCAGCATGTGTATCAAGTATTTGGTGCGCTTATTCCTCGCCATGCGACCAGCGATTTAAGAGCTAATTGGGAATGGGTCGCCGAGATAATCTCTCGCATTGTTGATGTCGCGCGTGAGCGTCATCATTTGCAACAAATGCTGCAAGACGACTTAGCGACTGAAGCGCAACTTGATATTGCGATGAAGAAAAACAAAGCGGATCTCAACGACGCGATTAAACAATTCAAACGCCTACAGCAGTCGGAACGATATAACTTAGTGATGCTTGGTATTTCAGAGTGGTTGTTTTTTAAGAACTGGCGAGAATTCATTAAAGAGTCGGAGCAAGAACGATTAAATAAGCCAATAATCGAATTTGCCAGAGCACAGCTTGAACACATATTGAAAGATCTAAAACGCGAACTCGGAGGTAAGACGGCGCTTTCGGTCGGTGAATATATTGGGCAAATTCCACGATTACGTAAAGCACTTGATGTCGGATTATTTTTTGGCGGTTTATTTGATTCTAAACTACGTCAGAAATATCGTCAGCCTTGGTTGGATTTAATGGCAGGTGCAAGAGAGCTCGCTTATTTTAGATATGTCGCAGATTGTTCACAGCAATATGATATAAAAGATGAAAAAGACATCGAGCATTGGTTTTCCAAACGAAATGAAGCAGTACTCGAAGCAATGGAACAAACTCGCAAGGCGATGTTTAAATCTCGTCCCTACTGGCTTAGTTAAAAGCAATTGATCAAACATTATTAAAATGACCAACTGGATAATTCTAAAATTTGGCGGCAGCAGTGTTGCTGACCCTAATCTTTGGCAAACAATTAAAGCGCAAGTAGAATTACAGCAGGCGTTAGGTAAACGGCCAGTGCTAGTTCTTTCTGCTTTAAAAAACGTTTCAAACCTACTTGAAGCATTACTTCATCAAGCGCTTTCTGGCGTTCACGAAACAGCTATCACTCATCTGCGAGAGCTGCATTCAACTTTCGCGTCACAAATAGGTTTGGATGGCAATCGATTGCTAGAACCTTGGTTTGAGCAATTAGCTGCTTTTTGTGATGATATTTATCAACAAGAACAAATAAGTCCTGCATCGCACGCAAAAGTTGTCGCGTTAGGAGAGTTAATGTCTTCCACTTTGGGAGCTGCTTATTTACAACAGCACAATTTGCCTGCGAATTGGTGTGATATTCGAGAAGTGTTGTTAGCGAATAATTCAATGGATGATCCTTGGCATCACTTTACAAGTAATCAATGCGGTTATTCAGAGGATTCCGACTTGCAATCGCAATGGTCTCAAACAGAGGACATAGTCGTCACGCAGGGATTTATTGCTCGAGATGAATTGAATCAAACGGTTTTGCTTGGAAGAGAAGGGTCGGATACATCTGCCTGTTATCTTGGCGCAAAATTAGCCGCAGAGAAAATTGAAATTTGGACGGATGTGCCGGGTGTTTTTACTTTTAACCCAAGAATCAATGCCGACGCTTTGCAAATATCCTATCTTGATTATCGTCAGGCAACAGTTTTGGCGACGGCAGGTGCTAAAGTCATTCACCCCAGAGCTTTGCAACCAGCACATTCGAAACATATTCCTATAATCATTAAATCCACGGCTTTACCCGATAACCCTGGCTCAATCATCTCAACGGATAAGGGCGATACTCAAGAGGCTTTGGCGATGGCCATTGAGTCAAACTTAGTGCAGGTGATTGCACAAGAGCAATCTGTTGTTGATAAAATCTTGATTCCTGCTGGGTTTGACCGGGTTAACTTATTTAAAGATACAACGTTGGGGGGATTGTATCTGTACACAAATACAGAGATGAAACAGCCTGATGTTGAAAGCTTGCTAACCTCGTTAGGTAAAGTTGAAGTGCGTTATCAACAATCATTAATTACCATATTGGGAAGCACAACAAACGATCATTGGATTAACGAAACTGTTGAGCATGTGAAGTATCAGTGGTTTGATAAAATTAATAGTTATCAGATTCTTCCTGCGGATGGCTTGATCGGTTTTCTTATCGATGATGCTTTCGCTAATCAAATGTGTGAACAATTACACAATGGCCTAATTGAGCATCAAGTAAATGACTCTTGTTACGGATTAAGTTGGCGAGAATTTATTTGAACAAGCTTTTTTAAACTTCCAAACTTTAGGAAAGTATTTAACGTAAGCGGTTAATTGTCATCAAACTGCCATAAGTTGTTAAAATAATCGTCATCATCGACTCGTACTCTTCTCATTATAGAAGAAAGTGAGTTCGTGTATGTTTCAGGTTGAAAATTTTTTACAAGAAAAGTACCCCAGTATTTCTGCCAAACCCATGCGGTACAAGGCGCTGGTTGGTGTTTTGCGCTACTTGTTACACGAAACTGAGTTTGAAGAGTTTGGACAAAACTATCCCTATCTTGAAGGTATTGATTTCGTAGAAAAAGTACTCGAGTATTTTAACTTTAGCTACAGTGTCTCAAATACCGATCGTGAAAAAATTCCTTCTCAAGGCAAAGCCGTAATTGTTGCTAATCATCCAATAGGTTCGCTTGATGGATTAGCATTGATTAAGTTGGTTTACGACATACGGAGCGACGTAAAAATAGTCGCAAACGATTTGCTAATGAGCCTAAAACCTCTTCGAAAACTGCTTTTACCTGTGAACAATATGGGTGGTAGAACACCAAAAGAAAATCTTAATGAAATTAATGAGCACTTAAATAGCGAAGGCGTTGTGATCATTTTTCCTGCGGGTGAAGTCTCTCGAATGGCCTTGGCAGGTATTCGAGATGGACATTGGAAGACAGGCTTTCTTCGTATTGCGGCCGCAGCGAAGGCTCCTATTTTACCGATTTACCTAGACGCTCGAAACTCGATTTTATTTTATTTAACGTCGATTATTTACAAGCCTATGGCGACTGTTTTGCTCGTGAAAGAAATGTTCAAACAAGCGACCAAAACTGTTGGCGTTAAAATAGGAAATCCAATACCGTTCAAAAATTTCGATAATCTACCGTTTGACAATCGTCATATTGCTGGCTTATTCCGCAAACATGTTTATTCAGTTGGATTAAAAAAACGTCCTATTTTTGAAAGCGAAACACCTATAGCACATCCAGAAAAGTCAGCTGAAGTTTATGAGCATTTATCAAAGCATGACCGGATTGGCGAAACACCTGACGGGAAACAGATCTTTCTATGTCAAAACTTAAGTGATTCTCCAATACTCAGAGAAATTGGTCGATTGAGGGAGTTTTCGTTTCGAACCGTTGGAGAAGGCACGGGATTTAAGCGAGACACTGATCAGTACGACCGATACTATTTTCATTTAGTGCTGTGGGATAACAAAGCACTTGAAATAGTGGGCGCCTATCGATTTTGTGATGCGGCAAAAGTTATTTCAGAAAAAGGATTGGACGGCCTTTATACCAATAGTTTGTTTGAGTTTGGTTCAAATATGGAGTCCTATCTGTCTCAGTCATTAGAACTCGGACGAAGTTTCGTTCAACCAAAATATTGGGGTAAGCGTTCTTTGGACTATCTATGGTATGGAATTGGCGCTTTTTTAAAAAGGAATCCACAGTACCGCTATTTATTTGGCCCGGTCAGTATCAGTGATCAACTGCCTCAAAGAGCAAAAGATCTTCTCGTTTATTTTTATTCACTTTATTTTTCTGAGAATAGTCTAAACGCACACTCATACAATCCATATGTTTTTGATGATGAATTAAGTAAGCAACTTAAAACAAACTTTACTGGAAATGATTATAAGAAGGATTTTGTTGAACTAAAAAGTTTACTTGGGAATCTTGGAGTATCAGTGCCAACTTTGTACAAGCAATACACAGAATTGTGTGAAGAAGGTGGTGTTAAGTTTTTAGACTTTGGACGAGATCCGGAATTTGCTGGGTGCGTAGATGGTTTGGTATTAGTCGATACTCATCTACTAAAAGAGAAGAAGAAAAAACGATATCTGGCTTAATGAAACTCAATGTTGTTCGTCAATTGTTATGGATGCTCTAAAAGAAATTTATAAAAAAATAATAACTATAGTCAGGGTTTTTATTCGACGCTCCAAGGAATATTTCGATAATTCATTGACTCAGAAAGATATTGACTTCTTTGATGCCTTCTATTTTCTTCCAGATTAATCAGTTCAATTAACAATAAAAGAGAAGTACCTATGAAAAATCAATTTAAACTTGCTTTAAGTTCTGCTGCCGTGCTGTTTGTACTCGGATGTAGCGACGATGGAACCGATGGGCAAGATGGCTCAAATGGACTCACCTCGTTGGTGTCGCAAACAGCATTAAGCGTTGGAAACGCAAACTGCCCGAACGGCGGTACTCAAATAGATTCCGGTGTCGATACAAATAACAATGGCACCTTAGACAGTTCTGAAATCACTAGTACATCTTTTAATTGTAATGGAGTTGCAAGTCAATTCATTCAACTGAGTGAAATAGGACGCTTCGCGACAGACGACAATCCATTTGACGAATCTGCTGCAGAAATTGTTGCGTTTGATGCAGCAAGCCAACGTTTGTTTGTCGTTAATGCCAATATCGGGGCTGTCGACGTTTTAAGTATTACGAACCCAGAAGCTCCAGTGAAAGTTGCCACTCTTTCTGCTAGTGACAACTGGCCTGAAGCTGGCGAAGTCAATAGTGTGGCTGTCGCTAACGGAATTGTCTTGTTGGCCGTAGCGAACGACGATGATATGGCTAATGGTCGCGTTCAGGCATTTAATGCAAATGATTTGACTTTTCGTAGTCAAATTGAGGTTGGTGTTTTACCGGACAATATTGTTTTTGCACCAAATGGCACAACCGCACTCACTGCAAATGAGGGTGAGCCTAACAGCGATTATTCAGAAGATCCTGAAGGTACGGTTAGTATAATCGATGCCTCAAATCCTGATGTTTTAACGGCTCAACTTATTCGTTTTAATGAATTTAATGTTGGTGCAGTTCGCAATAGTGAGTTACCTGAGGGATTAAGAATCTTTGGAAATAAAAATCGATCAGTTAAAACAGTGTCTGCATTTACCGATACTGATCCTGCTGTATTAACGTTGAGTGATGTTACTGGAATACAAGCAGGACAATGGTTTACGTTATCGAGCAGCGAAGGCGATCCAATTCCATATCAAGTTGCGTCTATTTCAGCTAACTCAATTACTCTTACCGATGAGTTCGATGGTGATAGTGAAGTTGCTGCGGCGACGGCTACTGGTTTAACGGTATATCTTCATGACGGTCAATCTTCGGTAGCGGAAGATTTAGAACCTGAATATATCGCTGTTTCGGCTGACGGTTCAAAAGCTTGGGTTACATTGCAAGAAAACAATGCAGTTGCAGTTATCGATATTAATGCTGCTGCAGTAGATGTAATTGTTAATTTGGGAGCAAAAAATCACAATTTGCCTGGCAATGGTTTAGATGGAAGTGATCGTGATCAAGCAATCAACATTCAAAACTATGAAATCGGAGGCATGTATATGCCGGACAGTATCGCTTCTTATCATGTAGCAGGACAGAATTTTTATGTTACGGCTAATGAAGGTGATGCTCGAGAATATGATGCCTATGTTGAAGAAGTAAGCTTCAAAGATGTAACCTTCGAAGCTGGGATTGTTTCGGATATTACTCCGTTCTCAGATAACAATTTAATTGGGCGATTAAAAACGTCGTTAGCTAATGATACCGATGGTGATGGAGACTTAGATTTAGCTCAGAGTTATGGCGCAAGAAGTTTTTCTATTTGGGATCAAAATGGTCGTTTGGTATTCGATAGCGGTGATGACTTTGAAGTTAAAACGGCAGAGATTTTAGGCCTTAACTTTAATAACAACAATGATGATAACGAAGGTGATAACCGTTCAGACAATAAGGGGCCAGAACCTGAAGCTTTAGCGGTCGCGGAAATTAACGGACATCATTACGCGTTTATCGGATTGGAGAGAACAGGCGGTATTATAGTTTACGAAGTGAGTAATCCAGGTTCGCCACAGTTTATGCAGTATATCAATAATCGTGATTATAAATTTGATTTTGGATTAATTGAAGATGGCCTTGAGCCAGCATACGCTGCTGGTGATTTAGGACCAGAGGGAATGGTATTTATTCCGGCATCGATTAGTCCAAATCAACAACCATTATTGGTCGTTGCGAATGAAGTGAGTGGAACAACAACCATTTATCAGATAAATGTTAATTAAGCTCAAAACTCATTATCAGGAAGTAAAAAATAAGGCCACAGAGATGGCCTTATTTTTTTGTATTCTTTTTATTACAACATCATTTTGGAATATTGAGTTGTCATTTAGCGTATTATAGATTCGATTATATACCAAAGCTGTTAGGCGTAATGCTTAAGTATTTCTACATATATATCACGAAGCTGAACGATATCTTCAATCTCTGCTCGCTCATTTATTTGGTGGATTGTTTTATTAGGAATGCCAAGTTCATAAACATCTGCACCTAACTGTGCCACAAAACGACCATCTGATGTTCCGCCTGAAGTTGAAAGTAACGGATAGCGCCCAGTTGTTTTAATGATGGCAGATTCAATGACATTTAACAAAGATGTTTTAGGTGATTCCATTGGCGTCAAGTATGGTTGGCAAGGGCGATCAAAGGTTATGTCGTATTGACAATTGATACTGGCTAATTGTTTTTTAATAAGAGCATTTAAAGAGGTTTCACACCAGTTATGGCTGTACCGAATATTAAAGTGAATTTTGCATTCTGCAGGACTAACATTGTCGGTAAATTGCCCTGAGTCTATGTGGGTAATTTGTAAACTGGTTCCTGGAAAATCGAGACTTCCCGAGTCCCATTCAATTGCATTCAGTTGACTTATCACGTAACCCATATGATGAATCGGGTTATCTATTTGTTGCGGATAGGCAACATGGCCCACTTTACCTTTTATGGAAATACTTCCTGATATCGCACCTCGACGACCAACTTTTACTGTGTCACCGCAGGAGCGACTTGCACTGGGTTCTCCGACAATGCAGGCATCAATCGTAATATTTTTTTTTTGTAAATAATGAACAATTGCGCGAGTTCCGTATTCGGCCTCACCTTCTTCATCCGAGGTAACCAACCAATAAAATTGATAGTCGTCGAAACTATTGCCTGATTCAAGAAATTGTTGTGTGGCATCTAACATACAGCTTAAGCCACTTTTCATATCAACTGATCCTCTACCCCAGATTATCCCATCAGAAATGTGAGCCGAATAAGGGGCGTGTTGCCATTGTTCTTCATTTCCCGGAGGAACGACATCGGTATGCCCAACAAACGCCAAGGTCTTTTTACCTTTACCAGTTTTAGCGATTAAATTAGTAACGCCATTTAAGGTAAATGTTTCTGTTTCAAAACCATACGCCGTTAATTGTTGACTTAAATAGTCAGTGCAACCCGCGTCATAAGGAGTCACTGAGGGACGTTTGATCAATTCGCTTAAATGCCCGAGAAGGCGCTGATCATTAAAAGTGAGTGAATTTGTTTTAGTGCTATTTCGCTGAAGATTTATGAGCTTGTTGATCTTTAAATTATTCATAGCAAAAATTGAATTTTTTAACGAATAATGGAAGTCTAGAGGTTGTGGATGACAGTTATTTGCCTAAATCATGAAATAAAAATGACAGCCGATAGAAACCGGAGTTCTGACTCAAAATAAGCTTTTATAATGTAAATCTGCTTAATAACAGTGACCATTAAAGATAAGTTGAATAGTTTGAAATACCCGAAAAGCAAGGTTATCGACTTTCCGATAACTGCCCTTGAATATAAGCACGAACCGATCGAGCTAGTGCATCCAGTTGATAACCTCCTTCGAGAAATGATATTACTTTGCCATTGCAGAATTCATTCGCAAGTTGAGCAAGAGTTTTGCCAAAGAAAAAATAATCTTCATCGAGAAAGTTAAGCTGTGCCAGAGGATCTTCTTGGTGTGCATCGAATCCAGCAGACACCAGAATTAAATCTGGTGCAATCCGCCTGGTAATGGGGATAATCTGGTCACGCCATAATTGACCAATAACCTCGGAGCCGCTGCCCGCATAAAGAGGAAAATTAAAAATGTTAGAGGACTGTGCTGGTACACCGGAGCCTGGATACCAAGGATGTTGAAAAGAAGAAATCAATGAAATATTGGGATGGCCTTTTACAATATCTTCGGTACCGTTGCCATGGTGAACATCAAAATCAATAATTAAGATTTTATTGTAATTGAGGTTTTGCGCAGCATAAATTGCGGTTATCGCAATATTATTAAATAAGCAAAACCCCATAGCTCGATTATGTTCAGCATGGTGGCCGGGGGGGCGAGTAAGGCAAAAGGCTTGTTTACTTTTTTGCGTCTCATCCTCAATCAATTGTAGAGCTGAAATTCCGGCTCCAGCGGCAAGTCTCGCAGCCTTCAAACTGTGTGCGTTCATCTGTGTATCCGGATCGATGACTACATATCCTTCGCAAGGACTTAAGTTAAAAATATGTTCCACCATGCCATGCTGATGAGCAAGTTGTATTAACTCAGCATCAGCCTGCAAAGGTTCTTGTTGGAAAAGTTTATGACTATCAATCAGGTCTTCAAGATTCGAATAAATGGCAGTTAACCGGTCAGGTGACTCAGGGTGACTTTCGCCCATTTCATGTTTGATGCATTGATCTGAAAAAATGAGATGCACTCAGTCTGCTCCTGATCGGAAATAAAAAGTATGTTTAAAATGTCAGTTTATCTTATCCAGATTTCTATTACTAATGAGAATTCTATTCCTTATAATCGTGTTTTTGATATAGTAATATCTCAATCGTTTGATTTAACAGAAGTTAATTTAATAATGAAACGTCGACATTTTCTAGCAGGGGCGGCAGGTGTACTTGCCGCAGGTAGTACCATTGGCTATGCCTCACTTAACTCTAAGCCCGATAACGCTTTTAATACTCTAGCAGAAGTGAAAGTTCAGTTACGCTCATTAATGGATGCTTTATCAAAGAATGAGAGTGTTGAGGTGTCAAGGTTCGTATCGTCGAATAATGCTTGGACTCCAGCCCAGCACTTTGTTCATATGGCGCAAAGTATTGAGTTATCAATTAATGGTTATCCCGTTCATCGCTCTGATACCTTTAAGTCGTTCGTTGGTCCGCTAGCATTTAGTGTGTTTTCCAGTAAAGGGGCATCGACTCATAATACGATGGAGTTAATTCCCGGAACAAAACCGGTTACTCCAGACTTACCTTTGTCTCAAGCGGTTAATCGACTAATTGCGGCAATCGAAATGTTCGAAAGCTCCGACAAAGTACAATCCCATTTTGCTTATGGCGACCTGACAATTGCGGAGTATCAAAATGCACATTTATTTCATATTAATGAACATTGGCAAGATTTAAGTTTTGCTTAAGGTAATTTATTAGGCGAGCTCAACGGATAATTCCAGAGCGAAATAATCTTAGTGATTAAACTTACAACTCTGGAATTGGACAGTCGAGTACGTTGCAGATAGCGCGTAATAAAATAAACTCATTTTCACACACTTTATTATCTTCGCTCACACAGGCAACCAAAGCTTCTAGAACACCTTGTTTTAGAAGAGGATTGAGGTTCGCTACCCTGTGCAAACTTCGGTGAAACTGATTTGCATTAAACTTTGTGTTGAGTTCATAAGCTTGGTTTGCTCCAAACGATTGCATCAGGCTGTTAAAGAGATTTGTTCGTCGCTCATCACTGACTTTCGAGAAAGCAATTAAACTTGATAATAAAACCGATAAATCATCCAATATCGTTTGGTAACTGTTTATTTTTTTAGTGAAAGGTTCATCTTCGGTCATAGAGCGCTTGACCAGCAAAAAGATAATATACTCCACGACAGATACTTTCTTATCGACGTCAATAATCCGTTTAAATTTCTCCGTCCACAGTTGTTTCTCATTTTCTTCTATAGAGTTCATTCGAGGTAGAGCTAATTCGAGCAACAAATAATGTTGCTTTAAGTTCAAGGGTGATAAGTCGGCGAGTAAGTCTATGGCGTGATTCAATTGTTCCTCAGATAACTGTGACCTTACAAACTCAATAATATCTAATCTTGGTAATGTGTTATGAATGATTAATAAAGATGTGATCAGTATTGCTGGCGTGATCTGATTATCCTGACCTCGAGCAATTAACTTTAAATTTTCAGGTAACAGGCTAATTTGCCATTGTGTTTTATCCACTGCGGCAGGATCAATCTGTCCAACACTTGATAGAATGGAAGTTGCGACAACAGTATTCGTAAATGCAGCTTCTGCGCTAGCTTGACGGTTTGAACTCGTTGCTGATTCCGACTGTTCAGACTGACTTTGTTTTTGTTCGGGTTTAGATGGTATAAAGTTCGGTTGAATTTTCTTTATTCTTTTTTCAATCGGAGGATGTGTGGCCAGTAAACCACTAAAAAACTTAATTTTATGAGATTGTTCAAAACACATATGACTGAGTTCTTCTGCTTTACTGGTGGACAACCATGAGTGCTGATAGTCGGTTTGAATTTTATAGAGAGCGTTGGCGATGCCATCTTTGTCTCGAGTATATTGCACCGCTGACGCGTCGGCTAAAAACTCTCGTTGTCGAGAGATAGCAGACTTAATTAAACGACCAAAAAAGAGTCCTGCGTAACCAACAACCATAATTGCAAGTCCAAGAATGGCTGCTTGTCCACCGTTGCGACGACTTGAACTCGAAACACTGCCGGATCGTGTTAAAAACTCGCCAAGCTGTCCGATGATTAAAATACCGGCAAGAATGCCGATAAGATAAATATTGATTTTCATATCGCCATTAAAAATATGGCTGTATTCGTGTCCAATAACACCTTGCAGTTCTTGACGCGTTAATTTGTCAACGGCACCACGAGTGACACAAAGACAGGTGTTATGTGGCTCGGTACCCGCAACAAATGCATTAATTGCCGTTTCATTTTCCATAATAAAAATAGCAGGAACCGGCACTCCTGCGGCAATCGACATTTCTTCCACCACGTTATTTAAAACGCGAAGCTTAGGGTCCTTGGTATCCGGTTTTACTTTAGTTGCTCCGGCCATTTGTACCGCTTTAAATCCGCCGCCTCGTTTCAATTGCGCCCAACGAATTAAGCTGGTCAGTACAATAATGGCAACGGTACCTCCGGTGATCCACCAGGCGAGAGGCGTTAACCAATAATATTGAAAAGTTGTGCAATAAATATTACTTAGACACAAACCAAAGTAGACGCCTAAGTTAATTAGAACAACAATGGCGACCACTGCCAGTGAAAAAAAGCCAATAAGCTTTTTACTCTGACGGCGCGCTTGGTGCTGATGCTCAAAAAAGTTCACGTTTTATTCGCCTGCTTTTAAAGACAACACAGAGACAGGTAAAGCAAGATTAATTAAAAGATACTTTAACGGCCTTACGTACGGTATCGTCTTCAATCTCGAACAGTTGAGCTTCTTTAAAGCTAAAGCGACCTGCGATGATATTGTTCGGGAACTGCTCACGGTAAGTGTTGTAAAACATAACCGAATCGTTAAAAGATTGACGAGCAAACGCCACTTTATTTTCGGTGGTGGTCAACTCTTCCATTACGTTATTCATGGTTTCATTAGCTTTTAAATCAGGGTAGTTTTCCATAACCGCAAAAAGACGGCCCATCGCACCGGTTAATGCAGTTTCAGCGCCCATTAAAGCTTGAATCGATCCTGCATCTGCCGGATCGGCTGCAGCACTCTTGCTCGCTGATACTGCTTGAGAACGTGCAGAAATAACCGCATCGAGCGTCTCTCGCTCGTGCTTCATATAAGCTTTTGCTGTTTCGACAAGATTTGGAATCAAATCATAGCGACGGTTTAATTGCACATCAATTTGTGAAAATGCATTTTTAAAACGATTACGCAGACTGACCAATTTATTGTAAATGGCAATTACATAAAAAACGACGATGACGATAATCGCCAGAGTTACCCATTCCATGCTTATTCCTCTTTTGGTTATTTCAATTGATCAATTTCACGCCGCAAGGTTTCACTTGGGTCAGTGATGATTTTTTCTAAAGTTCTTATACGCTCTTCGAGTTTATTAATGCGTTCATTTTGCGCATCAACTTTTTCATCAGAGCTGCCTTTGTCGTGTTTGGTTTTCAAATAATACTTAATGACTTCGGCAGACATAACCAGAAAAACTATAACGGCTGCCCATTTAAAAAATTCCATAACTGACGCACTCCAAATACTTGACCTACTGTTTCCTGAGTTACTGGAGGTAGAGCATGGTTAACGCTATAGTACTCCTGAAGGACGCTCCCGATCACTTAGGTCATTTATTAATCTAGCTTGAAGCTAGTATAGGGTAACTAATGCAGTTAAGTCACCCTGCCACACAGCGATTCATTATAGGTATAGTCGAACTTTGAGCGAAAATATTACAACATTTATCAATAGCGCAAACGAGCAATTAAATCAGTTGCTCCTGTCTCACAATGCGACCCTACCAGAATCGGTCCATTCCTGGTTGGCTTTTGCTATGGCGCACAGTCAATTTGTATCCGATCAGATAGCCCGAGAACCTGATTATTGGTTCGAAACTAACGTCCAGTGGCAGACGCCGCTGAAAGTGAACGATTGGACGACTAAATTGAGGCAAGACCTTGCGTTATGCTCGAGCAACGATGTTGCGAAAAAGATTCTGAGGCAATGGCGCAACCGGGTGATGTGTATTGTTGCGATTCAACGACTCAATGAGCTGTCGACCATTGAGCAAGAGTTTCAGGCTATTTCGCATTGGGCAGATGCACTGATTATGTCAGCTTATCAGTGGTTGACGCAGCAACATGAGGCGTCGTTTGGCACCCCACATGACAATCAAGGCTTAGAAGCTGAAATGCTGATTCTTGCAATGGGGAAATATGGCGGTTACGAATTAAATTTTTCTTCCGACATCGATTTGATTTTCTTTTATTCGCACGATGGCATGACCCGTGGTGGTCGTCGAGAAATGGAAAATCAAACTTATTTTATTCGCTTAGGCCAGCAATTGATTCAATTGCTGAATGAAAAAACCGCCGATGGTCAGGTATTTCGTGTTGATATGCGATTACGCCCCTATGGTGAAAGCGGACCGCTAGCAATGAGTCTCGATGCAGCAGAAGACTATTATCAAGAACAAGGAAGAGAGTGGGAGCGCTTTGCCATGATTAAGGCTCGCGTTATTAATCAACAGGCGAAGTCATGCGAACAGTTTTATCAGTTAATCGAACCTTTCGTGTTTCGTCGTTACATCGATTATGGAGTTCTTGAATCTATCCGATCAATGAAAGTAATGATCGAAACTGAAGTGAGGCGTAAAGGGTTATCGCAAAATATTAAGCTTGGGACCGGCGGAATCAGAGAAGCTGAGTTTATCGTTCAGTCATTGCAACTCGTCAGAGGTGGCCGTCTTATTCAGCTTCGAGAAAAAAGTTTTATAACGGCTTTGCAGCATTTATCTGACTCTAAAATGCTACCGGAGCAAGTTGCAAAACAACTCAATAATAGTTATTTGTACTTAAGAAAAGTCGAACATATCTTACAAATGTTTGCGGATCAGCAAACACAACTATTGCCGTCAGAATCGCAATGGCAAGTTCGACTTGCCAGCGCAATGGGCTACTCTCATTACGATGAATTCTTAACCGATTTGAAAACGCATCAATCGGTTATTGAAACGGAGTTTGCCAACACATTCCGCGAAGCAGAAGAGTCTTCGACAAATGGCTCTTCAATGTTGCAACTCAATAATATTCATCGACATGACATAGAGGCTATATTTGATAGTCACTCGGAACAGGATATCGAGTTAATAACTCAGCAAATTTCACAATTTATTGACTCTTCGGCGTTTCAACAATTGTCTGAAAAAGGACGCTCTCGACTAGAAAGTCTATTTCCAAAACTACTCGAAGTAATTGCAAAACAAAGTAATGCGGTAGCAGTATTGGTTCGAGTGCTCAATTTATTACGCGCGATTAATCGACGTACTGCCTATTTGGTTTTACTGGAGGAAAATCCACCCATATTGGAGCATTTAGTGAAGCTGTGCAGTCAAAGCGAGTGGGTGAGTGAACAGCTCGCGGAATATCCTATATTACTCGATGAATTACTTTATCCCACGTCACTTTACACACCACTGAATGCAACTGAGCTACAACAAGAGCTGAGTCAACAAATGTTAAGAATTGAGCCGGATGATGAAGAGCGGCAGCAAGAACAATGGCGCATATTCAAACAATGTCATGAACTAAGAGTTGCCGCTGCTGTTCTGAATAAAACATTTAATATTCGAAAGGCGAGTTCTTATTTAAGCCAAATTGCTGAAACGGTTATGACGTCAGTACTGCAGCAGGCTTGGTGGCGTCTTTGTCAACGGCATGGTGTTCCGACAGTTGATGGTGCGAATGACTTAACGGTTAAGGGTTTTTCAATTGTTGCCTACGGAAAATTTGGTGCTGAAGAGTTGGGGTTTGGTTCGGACTTGGATATTGTCTTTTTATACGACGCAGAATCCGAACAGCAAACACTTGGTGCTAAATCGATTAGTAATAGTCAGTTTTTCACGCGACTTGCTCAGAGGGTGATTTCATCTCTCAACTTAAGAACCGTATCCGGTGTTTTGTATGAAGTGGATACTCGTTTGCGACCATCAGGAAACTCAGGTCTTTTGGTCAGTCATAAAGATGCATTTGCCGACTACCAACACAGCGATGCCTGGGTGTGGGAGCATCAGGCGATTACACGCGCAAGAACGGTTGCAGGTGATGAAGCGCTGGCACTTTGGTTCGAAAATTTACGTCACGAGATTATTCGGCTTGAAAAAGACGCTGGCGAGTTAAAAAATGCTGTAATTGAAATGCGCGAAAAAATGCGCAACAGTTTAGATAAGTCCAAACAAAACTTAATCGACTTAAAGCAAGGAGTCGGAACTATGGTGGATATTGAGTTTATTGCTCAATATCTGCTTTTACTCCATGGACGTCATTATCCAGAAATACAGTGGAGTACTCGAACCACTCGACAATTTATTCAATTGCATGAGCTTGACGTGATTGTTGAACAAGATTCTGAAGTTTTAATTGAAGCTTATCGACATTATCGAGAATTAAGTAACCAGTGTGTATTGAGTGGTCAACCAAAACGTATCGACAGCGAACTCATTCGGCAATACACTGAATCGGTTAGCCGGATATGGAATTCACTATTACTTACATCGTAAAAATACAGAGTAAGCTATACATTTAAAGTTGAATTTTTTAATTGCTTCAACCAATAATAACAGTTAGTAAGGAGCAAATATGACTGAAGTAAATCCATCAGATAACAGCGCCTCTGAAAACGCTAAGTCCAAAAGTAGTGCTTCAGACATTTTCTGGGTAAGTAAATCCGATCTGCCATTAGCTTGTCCTTTGGATAAACATAAAGTCTGGAATCAGCATCCACGAGTGTTTTTGACGGTCGACTCAGAAAAGCCTGTGCAGTGTCCTTATTGCGGAAATCGCTATCAGTTAAAGGTCAATTAAAATAATCAGCCAATAATGGGCGAATCTATGCAATCTCCATTTTTAAGTTGGTCAATTTGGGCGTCCGAATCTCTGTTTTACCAAAGCATAAAGTCATTTTTTCGCGACATGCTGTCCAATAATAATTCCAGAAAGCGTATTGTGTTTGACTCTTCAATGATGACGTTGGTTTTGTGCAGTGTCATTATTATGATTCTCGATATTCAATATCAGTTGGGTAATTGGGTTTATTACTTCGAGTGGGCAACCATCACCATTTTTACGCTCGAATATTTGCTTCGACTTTGGACTTCAGGAGACTTTCATAGTCTTGGTATTGCTTCCTATGAAACCGCTCAGTTATCGAGAACGCCGGTGCAATGGCGTAACGTGTTAAAAGTTTGGCTCAAACAAAAGTGGCAATTCATTAAAACACCCTTGGCGATTATTGATTTACTGGCGATTATTCCCTTATATCGACCACTGAGAATGTTTCGACTGTTTCTATTATTCCGCTTATTTAAAGTGTTTCGATATTCGCGTACTTTGAGAAGTTTTGGCAGTATATTCTCAGAGAAAAAATTTGAGCTCCGATTAATTTTTCTGGTGCTCATTGTGGTGATTACAATCTCAGGCGTTGGACTGTATATCTTTGAAGGTCATCTTGCCGAATCAAAAATAAACAGTTTGTTCGATGCCTTTTATTGGGCGTTAATCACTATTTCAACCGTTGGTTATGGCGATATTACCCCTGTTACCATTGAAGGTCAGGTTATCACCATGATTTTAATCTTGTGTGGTGTTGGCTTAATCGCATTCTTTACATCGACCTTGGTCACTGCATTTAACAATCAAAGAAACAATATTCAGCACGACCGTTTACTGTCCGACGTAGAGAAAAAATCTCAATATATTCTGGTTTGTGGTTACGGTAGAATTGGAGAGTCGCTAGTTCATCAATTTAAAGAGCGAAAAAAGGAGCTGATAGTTGTTGATCGTGATCCAATAAAAATAGCAAGAGCGAGAGCATCAGGCGTTCTTGCTATTGAAAGCGATGCTTCTGATCTAACTTTGTTAAATAATATGGCGGTTGCAAAAAAAGCGCGAACAGTGTTGTGTTTAACCAATAACGATGTGATTAATTTATACATCACGCTGAGTATTCGTCAGCTGAATCCTGAAGCCGAAATATTGGTCCGGTTGAATGATAAACAAAATCACCAAAAGATGATGATCGCTGGTGCCAGTAGAGTAATCAGCCCCTATCACGTTGTCGCAACAATTGGACGGGAATTCGCAGGCCAGCCCGTAGCTTTTGAAGTGATCCGCAGTATTGCTAACGGTAACGAAGTAAGCGGTATTGAAACAATACCGGTCAGCCAAAATAGTGCATTAGATGGCATCACAATTGAGCAGTTAGCTTTAGCAGAAGCTGGGCTTGTTTTACTGGGTGTACTGCAAAGAGAAGCAGATGACAGTTCTCAACATTATATTGTCGGCAATGCACGCTTTCGATTTAATCCTGGCATCGACTTTCAATTAACATCAGGTGATACTCTAGTTGTGATTGGAAACTATCAAAGAGCTCAACATTTTGTTCTTAATTATTGCTAATGGTTTCGAGTTAACTCATGAGTCAACAAATTGCTATATTTGGCAGCGGTGAACTGGGGCAAACCTTAGCTCAGTCGTTGCAAGATATCGGAAAAAAATTAACATTATTTGACCACCATGCGGACAAGGTCGCTTCGGCACAAGCAAAGGGTTTTGATGCTCAATATTTAGATTTTAAGAATGATGAATTGTTAAAAAAAGCTGGGGTTGGAGATTCGCTGGAGTTGTTGTTTGCTTTATTTGAAGATGACTCTGAAAATGTATTTTTGTGTTTGTCGTCGCGCGCGTTGGCTCCTGAACTTCGTATTATGGCTGTCTCACATCAACCGGACGCAACACATCGATTGAAAGCCGCTGGTGCCGATAAGGTAATAGATCCCCATCATTTGTCAGCACGTCGCATTTATCAAATCATGACTCGTCCATTAGTCGCAGAAGTGTTAGAACACACTATTTTCGGACAGCAAGATTTAGAGCTCGTCGAAATCGCAATTTCGAAAGATCTATCATCAAAGATTAGCTCAATTGGAGAGTTGCAACTGAAAGATTTTAACGTCGTGTTGGTCGGGTATTTAGGTCAAAGTGAGATAATTGAGCCTGAGTTAGGCTATTTGTCGCCTGATCACCCTATAAAAGCAGGCGATGTATTGTTGGTTGTAGGAAAAAATGAAGCGATAGAAAAGGTAAAAAAATTCATGGATATTTTTGATTAAATCCTATTATTTACAATCAGATACAATTGGTCATACCCAAAAACATTGTATCGGTAAATAATACCTTCACTGATATAAAGGGCTACAATAAACGTATACCCTCTTCATAGAGCAAGTCTGAATAGAGAAAATCTGGAATTTTCATCTGGGGTGAATATGACAAAGAGTAAAGCTACCGTCACTGGTTTAGTGTTTGTACTGGCGACGGTCGTCGGCATTGTGCTTTTATTAGCCAATAAGCCGAAACCACCAAAAAAACCAATTCAAATTACTGTGCCTTTAGTTCAGGCAATTTTACCTGAACCAGAAGCGCATCGATTTTCTGTCGAAAGTTACGGAGTGGTTCAACCTCGAACTGAAACGACTTTGGTTTCGGAAGTTGCAGGTTTAGTTGAGTCAGTGTCCGATAAGTTTTATGCCGGAGGCTACTTTTCAAAAGGTGAAACCTTATTAAAAATTGATCCAACGGATTACGAAGTCGCAGTCGAGCAAGCTAAAGCCAGACTCATCAGTGCAAAAGCTCAGTACGCGCAAGAAAAGGCGAGAGCTGAACAAGCGCAAAAAGAATGGGATTTATCAGGCCGTAGTCGCAACAAAGCGCCAGCACTTGCATTGCGTGAGCCTTTTTTACTTGAAGCAGAAGCGAATGTTCAATCAGCTCAAGCGGATTTAAAAAAGGCAGAGCAAAAACTGGGTCGCACGGTTATTCGGGCTCCCTATGATGGCATGGTGAAAGAAAAGCGAGCCGATGTAGGACAGTTTGTTTCGATGGGCACCGCGTTGGGCGTTACCTTTGCAGTCGATTATGCAGAAGTCCGATTACCACTTACCGATGATGATTTGGCGTTTATCATCACGCCAAATTGGAATACGGATGTGAAAATAGATAAACCATTAGTTGAGTTAGAAGCGAATTATGCCGGTGAAACGATTACCTGGCGGGCGACACTCGAACGTATGGAAGGTGTGGTTGATCAAACATCAAGGGTGCATTATGCCGTCGCCAGAATTGATGATCCTTATGGAATTAAATCCCCGGAAAAGCAATACAAACCGCTCAAAGTAGGGACTTTCGTAACCGCTAACATTGAGGGTATTGAATTAACCGATGTAATAAAAATTCCTCGTGATGCATTTCGAGATTTAGATAAAGTGGTCGTTGCCGATGCGAGTCGAGAATTGCATATTCGTGAGCTGGATATTATCCGCTCGGAAGCGGACTACGTATATGTTCGTCAAGGTCTCCAGCAAGGTGATCAAGTGGTGCTCACCAACATCGAGTCGCCGGTGCAAGGTATGAAGCTTCGCATTGAAGGCGAGCCAGAGCCCGAACTTGAGGTGGACTCAGGTGAAGCGCTGGCGAAAAACGTCGATCCAACTCAGCCGCGCCAATAAGCGGATAGGAGAATTTGACCGTGACAGAACATTCGAATTCGAGAGAAACAGGCATCATCGCTTGGTTTGTTCATAACTCTGTAGCTGCAAATTTGCTGATGTTATTTTTATTCATCGGTGGCTTTGCCTCTTACCTGATGATGACCAAACGAATGCAGCCCGATATTCAACCTAATGTGGTTCAAGTCAACGTTCCTTATTTAGGTGCAGCTCCGCAAGAAGTGGAAGATGGCGTCATCATTAAAATCGAAGAAGCGATTCAAGATATTAAAGGAATCAAACGGATCAACTCTTACGCCAGCGAAGGAATGGGCTCGGTCTCGATAACACTTGAAAATGACACCGACTTAGATGAAGCATTAAATGAAATTAAAATTCAGGTGGATTCAATTTCCACATTTCCTGGCGAAACTGAAAAGCCATTAATCTCAAAAGCTGAGTTCTCTGCAGATGTCATGTGGTTGAGTGTCTACGGTGATATGGATCGTCGAACTCGACAAAATATTGCCCGAGAAGTGCGTGACGAAATTATGTTGTTGCCAGAAGTAAACAAAGCAGAAGTCATGGGCAATCGACCTTATGAAATTTCGGTCGAAATTACCGATGCTCAGTTGAGAAAGTACGATTTAACCATGTCGGATATTTCTCGGGCGATTCGCAGTTATTCAATTGATTTACCTGGTGGAACAATTAAAACCGAAGGCGGTGACATTCGGTTGCGTACCAAAGGTCAGGCGTATACTGGATTTGATTTTGCACAAATTGTATTGCGCACCAATCCCGATGGTACACGTTTATTGCTCAGTGATATTGCTAACATTAACGATGGCTTTGTCGAGTCCGATGGTTACGCACGATTTAATGGTGAACCTGCAACCGTTATCCGAGTTAAATCTTTAGGTGAACAAAACGATCTTGAAATATCTCAAGCGGTTCGCGAGTACATGGAGCAGAAAAGCAAAATCTTACCTGCAGGCGCAAAAATAGATATTTGGGGAGATGGGTCTGTCTACCTTCAAGAACGTCTCGATATGATGTTCTCCAATATGTTTATGGGGGTGGTGTTAGTTTTTGTATTGCTCTCATTATTTTTACGATTCAAAGTTGCTCTCTGGGTATTGGTCGGCATTCCGATCTGTTTCTTCGGTGCACTTTTGTTTATGGATAAACTCGGTCCATTAGCGACGAATATCAATTTCTTAAGTTTATTTGGGTTTATTCTAGTACTCGGCATTGTGGTTGACGATGCGATTATCATTGGTGAGAGTGTTTATACCGAAGTAAAAGAGCACGGTCACTCAAAAGACAACGTGATAAGAGGCGCCAAGCGAGTTGCGGTACCGGCGACTTTCGGAGTACTCACAACCATTGCTGCCTTTGCCCCAATGTTAACCTTAGACTTTGTATTTGCTCCATTTTTTGAAGCGATAGCTGTCGTCGTTATTTTATGCTTGTTATTCTCGCTAGTTGAATCGAAATGGATTTTACCGGCGCATTTAGCGCATATGAAATACGAGCCTTACGATGAAGCAAAAGCAACGCGGTTCGAAAAACTTCAGCATTCAGTGCGCGAAGCAATGGAAAATTTTGCCGTCAATAAATATCAGCCTCTTTTGAAAAGAGCGGTTGAGCATCGAATGTTAACCATGATCATTTTCTTGTGTGTGTTGGTTTTTTCAGTTGCTTTGATTTCGTCCGGCTGGCTCAAGGTAGAAGCGTTTCCTCGAGTTGCGGGTGACTTTGTTCGTGCCAATTTTAGTCTTAATGAAGGAAGTCCTCCGTCGCAACGCGATGCGCTTATCAAGCGAATGGAGGAGGCGACCAAACGAACCGGTGATTTACTAAGTGAAGAAGAAAATGGTGGCAATCCGGTTTTAAGTCATGCTTTATCTTGGACGCAAGGCGATGTGGGTGGCGGTATGTTTATCGAGCTGGTCAAGTCCGATAAACGAGAAGTCACCGCAGTAGAATTTGAAAAGCGACTTCGAAAAGAAGTGGGCACTGTTGCTGGTGTCAAAGAGCTGCGCATTATGTCGGAAATGGGGGCGGGTGGTGATTCCAGTATCAGTTTCCGCTTAGTCGGTTCCAATTACAAAAATTTAGAGGCTGCGTCTAAAGAACTGCAAAAGAAACTGGAGCAGTATGCGGGCATTTACGATATTCGTACATCTTACAGTTCGGGTAATAAAGAAATAGAACTTGAGTTATTACCGGGCGCTGAAAGTTTAGGGATCTCATTAAGTGATCTGGGTCGTCAGGTTCGACAGGCGTTCTATGGTGAAGAAGCACAGCGCATTCAACGCGGTAAAGATGAAGTCAAAGTTATGGTGCGTTATCCATTGAGTGAACGTCGATCGATTGCCGATCTCGAAACCATGCGAGTACGTACGGCTTCTGGCGATTGGATTCCGTTTTCCTCCGTTGCAAAAATTAAACTGGGTGAAGGGTATTCAACGATTCAGCGAGAAGATAGGAAGCGCGCAATTTCGGTATTGGCCGACTTTGATCCTAATCAGGTTCAGTCGCGCCAGGTGGTTATGGATATTAACCAAACCTATTTGCCAAAATTGTTATCAAAATATCCCGGCGTTAGCTCAGAACCTGCGGGTCAGGCGAAAGAAGTAAAAGATATGTTGTCAGAGCTGGGTTTATCAATGTTGGTTGCCATGCTCTTGATTTACGTATTAATCGCTATACCACTTAAGTCGTATGCACAGCCTTTAATGGTCATGTCGGTGATACCGTTTGGATTGATCGGCGCAATAGTGGGGCATCTTATTTTTGGTCAAAGCTTCAGTATGATGTCGGGCTTTGGTTTGATAGCGTTATCCGGTGTTGTGGTGAACGATAGTTTGATTATGGTTGAGTTTGTTAATCGAGCACGTAAAGAAGGTCTGCGTCTTAAGGATGCCATTATGCAAGCGGGTGTTAAGCGTTTTCGTCCGATTATGCTGACGTCGTTAACGACCTTTTTTGGGTTGTTTCCAATCATGTTTGAAACCAGTGTGCAAGCTCAAATTATAATTCCGATGGCGATCTCACTGGCATTCGGGATTATGTTTGCAACTTTTATTACTTTGGTGTTAATCCCTGCGCTTTATATGTTGCTGGAAGACTTTAAAGGGTTATTCCGCGCCCGTCCTAAAGCGTCAGTCTCAATGAGTGATACTATTGCGCGAGATCCCACTGTCGATAGATATTAATCCATCGTTCGAAAAAATACTTTGTTCGGAAAAAAACGAAGAATAAAAAGGCGCTTTAGGCGCCTTTTTTAATTCTGTTTTAATCCTGGTGTTGAGTTTTGTGATAGGCTTGGGGCATTGACAACGAATATAAAATCACATCATGGATGCAACGGTAAAGTCTCTTCATATTTATCCTGTTAAGGGATTTAAAGGCATTGAACTCGAGTCAGCAACATTAACCGATAAAGGATTTGCTTACGATCGGCACTGGATGTTGATCAATCCCAAAAATCAGTTTGTAACGCAGCGACAGTTACCAAGGTTCGCTTTAGTTAAAGTAGAGTTATCTGAACATGATTTAATAATGTCGATGGATGGTGAGCAATGCGTTGTTGCTTTAAATACGGATGTTGATCATGATAAGACTAAAGAGATTTTTAATGCGATAATTTGGAACGACACATGCGAGGTAATCGCAGAAAGTGAAGAAGTCAGTGAATGGTTAACAAAAAAACTTCAAGCCCCCTGGCCTTTGCGCCTGGTCCGGATGAGAGATGGATTTAATCGAGAAGTGGATCAATCGAACAAGTTGGGAGAGGGCGCTTCGGTCACTACAGTGTTTGCCGATGGTTTTCCATTTCTAATCGCTAATCAAGCATCGCTCAATGCACTCAATGAGTTCACCAATCGTCAATTCCGAATGGATAGATTTCGACCCAATATAGTAATCGAAACTTCACAACCATTTATTGAACATCGAGCTAAAAAATTAATTATTGGCGATACAGAGTTTAGTTTAGATTTTCCATGCGAGCGGTGCGTAGTAACGACTATTGACCAAGACACCGCAGAAAAAGATACACAGCAAGAGCCACTCAAAAGTTTGATAAAACTGAATCCAATGCCGAATAAAACTAATGCTGCAGCCTTTGGTCAAAATGCAAGTTTGCTAAAAGGCAAAGGTAAGACATTGACGAAAGCGGCTCGATGCGAACTCGAGTAACTAAATACTAAATACTAAATACTTAATGCGACAGTAGCACGGGAAAGCTTTCGGCTTTCAATATTTGTTTGGTTGGACTACTGAATAAAAGTTCTCTGATATTGGAATGATCGTAGGCACCGATAATTAAGAGTTCAAACGGCTCTTTTTTACCCAGCTGATAGATTCGTTTCAAAATATCGTCTTGTTCCATCGGCTCTTGATCATCAATCAAATTTACATTGATGTGGTGTGCACGAAGATATTCAAGCATGTGTTGTTGCGAATTGGCGTAATGATGCAACGACGTTGAATTATCTCGATAGCAAAACAAAGTGACAAGGTAACTGCTTTTCAAAAAAGGTATCGACTGTTGAATGGCACGGGATGCTTCTACAGTTCCGTTCCAGCAAACAAACGTATTTCTCAAAGGTGCTTTCAATGGTTTTCCTTTGGGCACTACTAACACCGGACAGCTAGTGTGTACAGCTATATCAGTGGCAAGCGGTTTGATAGTGAGTAGTGGATCGTTATCGACCGAATTGGTCATAACGATTAAGTCGTTGAACAAACCCAACTCGCTTAGTATTTCCCGAACGTCTCCTTGTTCAGCTTGCCAAGGCAACTCATTGAAAACGGGAGATTCCAACGAAGAAATTTTATCCGCGATATGTTGCTTGGATTCACGATTTAATTCTTGGAATCGTTCCATTTCAGATTGCACGAGTGCAGGATTTTCGGCCATGGATGCTGTCGCTGGCATCGCTAAGGCGGCTTGATCTTTTTCGATGAACACGCCATTTATTTCTGCGTTGAAAGTATGCGCTAACAACATACTCGTCCGAAGACGATCATCGCATACCGTTGAATCGTCTAAATGCACAAGCACTCGTTTGATCGACATAATCGCTCCTATAATCTTTAACTGTGCGCAACCCCTTGGCGCAGTAGCTATTGGCTGGCATTGCTCGATAACATTAATTGCTCGATAACACTAATCGATGGATGTCACCAATAGAATCGTTTTTATCATCGGAAACAGTATTAACGTTCGAAGGAGATTAATGCAGCTTTTATGCCGATGAAGTTATCGTTCACAATTAGTGGAATGCCACTGTGTAAGAGTGCCGGTAAGACAGGTTAAGCCACTGACTGGTGGAAATGGCGCATTTCAGGAAGTGACACTAGTCAAATCAACCGGTTGATTTAGTGGGTGAGTTATCGAGCTTTTTGAGTACAATCGTCAGTTTCAGACTAACTCAAATTTTTTCATGCGATAACGCATTGTTTCACGGCTCACTTGCAGTCGTCGAGCCGCTGCAGTGACGTTTCCATCTTCCAATACCAACGCTTTTTCCAGCATCGCTTTTTCGACATCCTCTAATGCCATGCTGCCATCAAGAGGAATAACCAGACTGGCTTCGTTTAATGCCGGATGCGTACTGGTTTTTTCTCGACCTAATTGCAACCACTCATCGGGTAAATTTTCGTCCGAAGCCAAAAGCACACAACGTTCAAGAACATTTCGAAGTTCACGCACATTTCCTGGCCAATCGTATCCCAATAACTTTTCCCACGCTCGATCCGATATCACATTAACACGTCGATTTGCTTTTTGATTAAATTCAGCAATAATCCGAGGAACCAATTCGACCAAATCGTTTTTCCGTTCACTTAAGCTTGGCAGATGAACGCTGAAGACACTAATTCTGTGGTAGAGGTCTTCTCGAAACTTACCTTCGTTTATTGCTTCTTCCAGATTAACGCTGGTAGCGGCAATCACCTGAACATCGATGGGAATCTCTTTCTCACTTCCGAGTCGACGAATGGTTTGATCTTCAATCGCTTTCAACAATTTCGATTGTAGCTCTATATCCATATCACCAATTTCATCGAGAAATATGGTGCCATGATCCGCTTGCTCAAATAATCCTTTTAACCGTTTAGCAGCTCCAGTAAAGGCTCCCGCTTCGTGGCCAAATAATTGTGACTCGAGTAAATCTTTTGGTAATGCAGCGCAATTTAACTCAATAAGCGGACCGTTACTGCGTAAGCCGGTATGGTGAACTATTCGTGCAACCAGACCTTTTCCGGTTCCGGTTTCTCCCGTTATCACAAGTGTGCTTACTGGAATGTCACAAAACTTTTTCAATAAACTTTTTAATTGTAATGCTGGTTCGCTGGTGCCATAAAAGTTTTCGACTTGATAATTTTCACGAGATTGCTTGGTAAAGTTGTTGGCCAAGCGCAGCGTCATTCCTGTTCTTAAAGCGCGCTTTGCAAGTGACTTAAGTCGTTTGAGATCATACGGTTTTTCAACAATATCGTAGGTGAGCTCTTCAATCTCTTCATCATCAGAATCAGCATCAGAATCTAATGCTGCAATCCATTGACTGTTCTCGGCATGTTCCTGAAGTTTTTTGATTTGTTCCAGCGTTTGTTGATTGGGGTGTCCAACATTCGCTAATACTACGTGAGGGTTAAATTCGTCTTTGCAGATTAAATGATCCGCTTCTATAAAGTTTTCACAGGTCATAACCTTCCAACCGAGCGACTCAAAGCTACGCTTTATTTCGGACTTTACGGTTTTCTCACTTTCAATGATTAACAGTCTGCTGCTCATGACGACTCGATTGTCTTTAATTTTCACCATTATGACTTAAATTGTTCATTAGGCAAAATCTATCAGTCAACGAAACTTTAAGCTAATCAATTACTAAGCAATAAAAAAGGGCGCTGGCGCGCCCATAAATAGGAAGAAAAAATTGAGTGTTAATCTTTGACCGTTTAAAACTCTTGCATAGCCTAGGAAATAATCGAGCGTAACATCCAGGCGTTTTCTTCATGCTGGCCAATTCGTTCTGTTAATAAATCGGCTGTACGAACATCTTGCACGTTCTCAGCTTCTTCGGCTGCGCTCCTTAGACGCTTCGATATCATTTCGTTACTCTCCATTAAATGACGGACCATTTCTTCCGCATTTCTCTCCTTATTATCGTCACGTAAAGCTGTGTAATTGGCGAACTCTGTAAATGATCCTGGCGCCGTGAACCCAATTGCCCGTATTCGCTCGGCAATAACGTCAACAGCCTCGGCCATATCTTCGTACTGCTTTTCAGTTAGCTCATGAATGCTGTAGAAGTTAGGCCCTACAACGTTCCAGTGCACATTCTGAGTTTTCAAATACAACATGTAGGAGTCTGCTAGAGCTTCTGATAAACGGAGTGCAAGCTCTCTTCTATCGCCTCGGTTGACACCGTTATCGATATTCGATTCATTGGGTACAGATTTTAACATTGCTGCTTGAGTGTTACTCATGTGCTCTCCTTTTATTTTGAATTCACACTCAAAGGGAGCAGATGTCGTGCCAATCGAATAAACATTCACTCCAGAGGCCTTTATTAAAGGCCTCTGGCAATCTGAATATTTTTTTACGACGAATATGAATTAATAAAAGCTGGGGGATATTACGCGATTGTCAAATTAAACACGGTTGATATAGCCCAGAATGTTTATATCCAAAACATTAAAGTAGTGAGGTATTGGCTGGTGAGATATTTATGTAGTTTGGTTTTTTACTGTAAAACATTCCTTGTCTATAATATTTTTAACGACTAGTTTTCATTGAAAAAACGTCTGCTTCAGCGGTGAAAGAAAAATGTCATATGAAGACGGCGACTTTAATAACGACGTCATTGACGATCGAATTCAAGTCGAAGTGTCTTATGCCAGTTTGGGTATGGCGAAATTCGACAGTTTAAATCCTGCGTTGCAAGACACCGGTTTTATTCGTTATCAATTAGGGTATGTAGCGGGTGGTTATCGTTATCGAGTGAATAAAGAAACCTCGATTAATTTTAAAATTGGTGCGGCGAGTTTGCACGCCACGTCCGACTTTATTCCCACAAAAAACGAAACCTTTGAAATGTTTGGTGTTAGTGGGCGTTGGGCGTTTGGTAAAGAAGAGCAAGCGGTGATAGTTGAATACGAGCAGTATGAAGATATTCAGTTTTTATCGGTGGGATTGGTGCAGTATTTTTGAGGGAATGTCATTTCCTAATACTTTTTTAAAAGCATGTTAAGCAATTTATTTGCTTGATTTTGATTTTAGATTTGTTTCTTTAAGAAGTTCATTAAACAAAGGGAAGAAAATGTCAGATGACTTTCTAATAGAAATACCATTCTCTACAAAGCCTAAGACTTTCCAAAACGAAAAAGAATGCGAGGAATTTTTTCAAAGTGAAGAGGGTAAATGGGATTGGGTTAACTTAATGCATAATACGAAGTTTGGGACTGTTTCAAAACCCCTTGTATCTCATATTAAGCATAATATATTCAATAAAATTCATAACTACCTGTCCGACGAAGTGAATGTGGAAGAAAAGAAGTCCAATATAAATAAGCTTTTAAGAGAAAATAAGTTTCCACTCTCAATATCCCCACTAGGGAACTTTATACTTGAGCAAAGTAAGCTGGATGAAGATATAGCGCTTTGGATGTTGCTGTTGACAGTTATTCCTCCAGAAAATAATAATTATCCTAGAAATAATAACCCTTACCGTCAAATTTGGACTAATTTCTCTGACAACGCAAAACAACACCTTCCAACAATACTTAAAGCCAACGAATATATTTCTATAATTAATACGTTAAATCATGATGAACCCACTTCTATTATTTTAGGTAAAATCACACAGTACAGCGACGAAGCTAGAGACAAAGTAGATAAAATTGAATCTCTATTACAAGACGTTAATAGCTTGAAAAAAAGTAAAGAGAATCTTTGGGATAAGTTTGAAACTGACGCGTATAATAATTTACTAAAAAAGTATAGGAGCTATCGTCTAAAAGATAAGTGTTACAATAATAAATTGTTACAACGGTCGAAAGCGGAGCTACAAGAAGCAAGGGAAATAACTAAAAACGCTAAAGATACTTATAAATCGCAAGTTGAACTTGATTCTTCGGTTAAGTACTGGGAAAAAAAAGAAGAGCGGCACAAAAAGTCATCTAGATGGTGGCTTGGGGGCGTTATAATCGCTTCTATACTCCTTTTTTTGTCACCTGCAATTGCCAAAGGATATATTGATCTTTTATTTAAGGAGAAAATTGAGACTACTATTATGGGGGTTAGTGTCAATCCTTTAGAGTTATCATCTATAATTATTTTAATCTCAATATTTAGCTTTTTTATACGTATATTTTCAAAACACTATAGTGCTCACTCTCATTTGCGAATGGAAGCGGATGAAAGACAGACTATGATTAAAACTTACTTAGCTTTCATGCTTGAAGGAAAGTTAAAAGAAGAAGAAGATCGCCGCTTAGCATTAGAAGTATTGTTTAGAACTTCTCAAACTGGAATCGTTGCTGATTATGGCCATATAACACCAACTGAATCTGTTGTTAAGATTCTTCAAAAGAACCAACCTATTGCTTCTAAAGGAAGTTAATAAATAAGAAAAGAAATAAGGGGTCTACCAAGTCTTGCATTGTATGGTTTGTAAACGTCTTATAAGGCTTTCTTTTAGTAACCATTTTAGATACTCCTTTAGCGATATTGTCGCTTATTTTAAGTATCCGTTAAACTGGGGGAGGTTCATTCTGACCCTAATTATTTCTTATTATTAGGAGCTGTACTCATATATAGTTATTATTATCGGTATGTCAGTCATAACTAAGTTTTAATGTCTAAATTTCATAGACCAACGGTGTCGACTAACCACGACAATATTAATGCTAGAAAACCTTTCAATGGTCTGCTACCTTTCTTAACTAGTTATGTATAGATAAGAGTAGTATATGAACGAGCCTAAACAGGGAAGTAACGTTTACGATTGGTTACACATATTGTTTTACCTTTTTTCAAGTGTCAAAAAAAACTGGGTTTTTGTAGGCTCACTCTTAACTATTTCCGGCTGGCTAATCTCATATGTCATAGCTACAAATTACTTTTCTCGGTTTGACGTTGACTTCAGAAAACTCGCCTATTTTACTGATTACTTTGTTTTTCTAAGCCATAATCTTCTATTGCTTTTCTCTGTTTTAGCAGTGTTACTTATTTTTGTGTACATGATATTACTTTCTATAAGTAAACATATAGAGAATAAAAACAAAATTATTTGGTTATTTATTGGCTGTTTGGCACCTTTTGTATTAGTGATTAGCTCAATTAATATATTTTCTGATTTTTCCGATGAGGTAAAAAATGGATTTGTAACTCGCCATACTTTTACAACCCCATCAACTAGTTATCTATGCGCGCACCATATTTCTAATATTGGAGATTATTCTCTGATTTGGGATTACAATTTTGATAAAGCGATATTAATTAGTAAAAGTAGTATTGAGTCAATAGAAGTTGTTGTCCCCGAGCCACCTTATAATAAGAACCGATCTGCCCCAACAGAGCTGCCTCCCAGACCTGGTACTCCGTATAGTAGCTACAATGTTCACAGAATGGTTGACTGGGCCAAAAGGTTTTACATGGAATGCCCTGAATCTTTGCTGGAAAAACAGTTTCAGAATTTAGATATTGAGAAGTCCAAGCTGGATGAAATACGCTCTTTTCTTTGACAGAGTTTTTGAATAATTAGGGTCAGAGTCGAAAACTTCCAGAAAGCAAAACTCATATTGCTACGTTAAATCTGAATACCAATAAATTTCATAGACAGTTACATTAAAATTACTGCTGATTTTAAATTTATCGAAACTGTTAAAATCATCTAAGTCAGATGATCTCCCAGAATAGCATACATTATTGGACCATTCACTTACAGCATCTCCCATAAGCAAAATATTTTTGTTTCCGAATGTATACCCTTTTTCTTTGCTAAAACCTTTTACGGTGAACGATATCTTTTTGGCTAAGTCAGAATTTAACCAGTCGTCTAACTCTTCTAACTTTGAAAACCCTAAAGTCAAACAGACTTTATTTACGTTACCAGTAATCTTAGCTTTTTCTTTTAGAATAAAAGCCTTTCCTTTACTATCGAATTGAATGGCACCTTCCTCTATTAATACCCATGAGCTCGAATTGCCGAAGAATAGGTCGCAGCTAGTAATAAAGAATAAAGAGCCTAACAAAGGTAGTACTACTTTCATCTCTTAGAATTTCCAAAAAATTAGATCAAAGTTATTGTATTATATAGCTGAAGAGTTAGGCGAATAACAAGTACCAATTATCCTTATTTCATAATAAACTAATGATTTGAAATCTAATAAGTAAAAGAAGGGCTTGGAGGCCGTAGTTATAACTCTTGGAATATGGCACCAGTTCTTTAATCAAACTCGAGATTCGAGTCGTACCGGTTTAAAGGGAGTTTAAATTGAAAATTGCTATAGCTTGCATCCTCATTTTCAGTATGATGTCTTGTGTTCTTATCCGGTTTTACACATTTGGCTGGGCAACCGCAGGTACCGCTATCATAGTAGCACCTATTCTGACTCTACACATTACATGGCATGAGAAAGCGTTAAGAAGAGTGAAAGCTCCTAACAATAAAATTTTAATGTTATCCATAATCAGCAACTCTCTCTTTATAATCGCTTCATTAATTTTGCCAGATGTGGGAAGTGTTGGTTCTTCATATGCAGTTTTAGGTACTGTAGATGATCCTTCTTCTAGTTAAGAGACGTGGGGATTTATTTCGTTCTTCTTAGCAGTGCTATTCTCCTTTTTATTAAACAAGCTTTCTAAATTCAGTCCTGGAGAAGATGAATAATTAGGAATAATCAATAATTAGGGTCAGAGTCGATTTTCTGATGTTTTCAGGAGTTTAAACTATATTCAACCGGCTTGACCCCTGTGCCCAGGCATCGAAGAAAAAAGAATTTTAACTCTAATCTATTCATTGAGTACTTGATTTAGCCATTCTTCGTATCGTTGTTGAGTATCTTCATCTTGATAAACATGTCCTCGTCCCTTTATAATCGACGAGGTCACCTTTGCACCTGATGATTTTAGTTTATCGATTAAAACTTGAATCGGCTTGATGCTCAATGCGGGATCATCTGTGCCGTGATAGATAAATACAGGGGTATCGTTAAACGCTTCCAAATACTCTGCTTTCAAAAAATTGGGAAAATCACCTACTCCAAACCATTCGTTCGCAAGATTAGGATGGCCTGCAAAAATAGCGACTGCTTTAAATTTTTCTGGCGATCGTAAGTAGGTAAGCAAAGCACCGTATCCTCCCATCGAGAAGCCACCAACAAATATGGCTTTTTCATCGATCGAAAAGTTGACTGTTACATCGTTGAGAGTTTCATTTATATCAATTTTTGATTGTTCAAATGCGTAAGCGTTGAATTTGTCTCGTCCTGACGGGGCTATTTCAATGAATTGTGAGTTTGCTCTTGGTAAGTCTAGCAGTGACTCATCATCAACACCGCTGCCATGAAGGAATACCATGACCGGGTACTGCTTACTGGGCTCATAATTGCTTGGTAATTTCAACGTATAACTCATCAGTTTACCATCCAGCATCGAACGAAATGCTCGTTTATGAGGACCTTTTATTCTCTCGTAAGGATCCGTGTTTGCGTTTGCTAAATTAAGTTTATCCATTAACGACTGAATAGTGGCGAATAGTTCAGTATTAGACTCGTAGGGCTTAAGCGTATTCAGTTGATTGCTAACTGTTTGCAACCAATAAAGAAGTGTATTGCGAGAGCTCTCGGTTAATCGTTGATTGGTATTTACTGCCGATATAGCTTTATCTATATTCAACTCCGGAAGTACAGTAAACGACTGAATCCGCTGCTGACCATTATGAGTAATGGTAAGACTGTGTTCTCCAGAATATTGGTCGGGCAGAGGTAAAGACATTCTGTTGTGTTCAGATGTTATTACTGAGCCCTCAGCAATTAGCTTGTTATCCTTTTCAATTTTCCATTGAGCGTTATTGGTTTCAATAAAGTCAGGGAATAGAATTTTTAAATCTCTGTTGGCTAGAAGAGTTCGATGCTCAATTTTAAAGTCAAAATAGACGGTTTTATCTCCAGCAGTTGTGATGTCTTTTTGGTGATTTGTTTGTTGCTTAGGTGCTCTTGACGATTGCCATGACTTGTCCAATGTAAACGTAATAAGGTTACGAAAATCGATAGCCTCGTCCCAAATACCTTCGTCATGAATCAAAGAAAATCCTTCAGTGACATGTTTTCCATTAACGCTTTGCAGTCCTTTAGCAAAATAAAGATTAAGACTTATCGTATCATTAAAGATACCATGATAAGGTTGAATATCATCCCAGCTTATAAACGCTTCAAACACACTTCCTTGGGAAGAGTCAGCTTTAGCAAAAATTGTTTTATCCGATAACCTTCTAGCTTTGCCATCTCCATTATAAGACGAAATGTATTTTTCCCACATTTTATCCGTTTGACTTTGGGTGGGGGAGAAGGCAAGTTCGACATAGTCTTTTGAACGACCAGTTCCACTGTTAGAACCTATCATTAATTTAAACCCATCTCCGTATAAGAAGCCACGCTTATGATAAGAAATCTTAGGACTATCCGTTTGAATAACCAGGTAGAGGCCTTCAAAGTGATATCCTAGGGCATAGGATACTTGAGCTCGGTTTTTAAACTGGTTTCCAAAGTCATACGTTATATTGAAATTTCTCTGCTCAAGCCTAAGGGCATTTAAGTCAACCAGCCCATCAACAATAGGTTTTTCTTCGAGAAAATTGATGGTGTCTTTTTGGGGTTCGCTTGTACTAACAGTGTGATTTGCATGAGTAATTCTATGGAATATTGCGCCTGATAGTAAAAAACAAAAATAGACGATGCTGGCCAGTAAATTCGTCAGACGCATGACTTTTATTCCTATGTAAAAAATACTTAGTAAGACGCTAATGTGATAAAAAAGGTTTAAATTGAATAGTTCTGACTTCGTTATGAGTTTCACCGAAGGAAATAAGCGAAAACAGCGCAAGAGGGGGTTAAGCAAAGGCAAAAATTATTCTGATGCTATAAATCTGAGAGGGTCTACCATTGAAATTAGTAGTTGATGAGTAGCGAATATTAACTACACTCAGTTATGACAAGAGTGTGGCTAAAGGGGTCCGTTATCGAAAGATTAACTCGGTCTT
>JABXHY010000069.1 GCA_013373375.1 Gammaproteobacteria bacterium | reverse complement strand
TGTGGCAGTTCCACCCAACCGGTATTGCTGGCGCGGGTGTATTGGTTACTGAAGGTTGTCGTGGTGAAGGTGGATACCTCATCAACAAAGACGGCGAGCGTTTTATGGAGCGCTATGCACCGAATGCGAAAGATTTGGCAGGACGTGATGTTGTTGCTCGATCGATGACTAAAGAAATTTTAGAGGGGCGTGGTTGCGGTCCGAAAGGGGATCACGTTTTCTTGAAGCTGGATCATTTAGGAGAAGAAACTCTTAATGAACGTTTGCCAAGTATTCTCGAATTATCTCGTACTTTTGCTCACGTTGATCCGATTAAAGATCCAATTCCAGTCGTTCCGACATGCCATTATATGATGGGTGGAATTCCAACCAATAAATACGGACAAGTAGTCACGAGAAATCAATCTGATTCAGAAGACAGACTAGTCAAAGGGCTTTATGCGGTTGGTGAGTGCGCGTGTGTTTCTGTACATGGAGCTAATCGATTAGGTGGAAACTCGCTACTTGATCTTGTTGTATTTGGTCGCGCTGCTGGTATGCACTTGGAAGAAGCGTTACGTGAAGGTGTTGATTTCAACAGTTACACGGATGAAGACGTCGATACGGCTATGGCTCGATATAATCGTTGGGATAAGTCAGAAGGCAAAGAAGATCCTGCGGAAATTCGAGATGAAATGCAGCGTATTATGCAAAATTCATTTGGCGTATTCCGAACTGGCGAATTGATGGAAAAGGGTTTGAAAGAAATCAGCGATGTTCGAGAGCGCTTAAAGTCTGCGATATTGGCTGACAAGTCGAAGACCTACAATACACAGCGTATGGAATGTCTAGAACTGGATAACCTAATGGAAACAGCATATGCAACAGCGAAAGCTGCGGCATTTAGAACCGAAAGTCGTGGTGCTCATAGCCGTGAAGACTATCCTGAGCGAGACGATGATAATTGGTTAGTCCATTCACTTTATCACGCAGATTCTGAAGATATGGGAACGCGTGAAGTTAATATGAAACCGGTGACTATGGAGCCATTCCCACCGAAAGTGCGAAGTTACTAAGGGGTAATTAATGAAGTTTTCAATTTATCGCTATAACCCTGAGACTGACAGTCGACCGCGCATGCAAGACTATGAGTTGGATATTGCTGACGGCTCAGACATCATGCTACTTGAAGCATTGATGATGTTAAAAGATAAAGATCCGTCTTTAACTTTTCGTCGTGCTTGCCGGGAAGGTATTTGTGGTTCTGACGGCATGAACATTAATGGTAAAAATGGCTTAGCGTGTATCACTCCGATTTCTCAACTCGGTAAAAAAGTGACCATCAGACCACTTCCAGGTTTGCCTGTTGTGCGTGACTTGGTTGTTGATATGGCACAATTTTATCGCCAATACGAGAAAGTTAAGCCGTATTTGCAAAATCGAAATGAATTACCAGCTCGAGAAAGACTTCAGTCACCAGAAGACAGAGCCAAGCTTGATGGGCTTTACGAATGTATTCTGTGTGCATGTTGTTCGACCTCATGCCCGTCTTTCTGGTGGAATCCAGATAAGTTTGTTGGTCCTGCAGGATTACTACAGGCTTACCGTTTTCTAGCTGATTCTCGAGATACAGAGGACGACAGTCGACTGGCTGAGCTTGATGACGCCTACAGTGTATTTCGCTGTCGCGGAATCATGAACTGTGTGAGCGTATGCCCAAAAGGATTAAATCCTACTAAAGCCATCGGTCACATTCGTTCTATGTTATTATCGAAAGGTGTATAAAAGCCGGAAAATATTCAATTTTTGGCTATTATTGGTATCTGTAAGGCGCTTTGATGAGTCGTGATCGTCAAAGCGTCGTTGTTTATTGAATCATGAATAAATACAAAGTGAATAGTCTGCACAGTCATGGATAAAACCCTTCAAGAGCAGTTTGCAACAAGTTTTCTTACTGGCGGCAGTGCCGCTTATATTGAAGATATATACGAGCAATATCTAGAAGATCCAACTTCAATTGATGAAAGTTGGCGGCAAAAGTTTGACGAGTATGCCGAGCAAAATAAGCAATCTGATATTGCCCATTCACCAGTACAACAATATTTTAAGCAAGTTGGATTGAACCGACATCGACTCGCTAGCGTTTCAGGCTCCGGCGACAAGTCCTTTGATGCCAAACAAGTCAATGTCATGGAATTGATTCAGGCGTACCGAGCACACGGTCATCAGTATGCAAAGTTAGACCCGCTTGATATTTGGAAACAAGCCAAAATTGATCATCTCGATCTTGCGAAGTACGGTCTGTCAAAAATGGATTTTGATACTGAATTTCGAACGGGCTCAATGTTTGGAGCAACCAGCAAAAAGCTTAAGCAAATTATTGAGGAGCTCGAAACTACCTATTGCAGAACTATTGGTACCGAGTTCATGCACATTTCTGATCCCGGACAAAAGCAATGGATCCAAGAACGACTGGAAAGCTCGTTAGCAACACCCGATTACTCGGCTAACGTAAAAAAACAAATCTTATCGGCGCTTTCTGCAGCCGAAGGCCTTGAGAAATATTTGCATAATAAATTCCCTGGCGCGAAGCGGTTTTCATTAGAAGGCGGTGACAGCTTAATGCCAATGCTCGAAGAGCTGATTCAAAGAGCGGGAAGTTCTGGCGTTAAAGAAGTTGTCCTAGGCATGGCTCACCGCGGCCGACTTAATGTTTTAGTTAACTTAATGGGTAAAAAGCCAGAAGAACTATTTGCTGAATTTGCTGGGAAAAAAGAAATTCAAAAAGGTTCTGGTGACGTTAAATATCACCAAGGTTTCTCCTCCGACATTAATACCCCTGGAGGTGCTGTTCACGTAGCACTGGCCTTTAATCCTTCGCATCTTGAAATTGTCGCGCCGGTTATTGAAGGTTCGGTTCGGTGCAGAATTGAGCGCCGCAAAGACGAGACCTTTTCAAAAGTATTGCCAGTAGTGATTCACGGTGACTCAGCGTTTACCGGGCAGGGTGTTGTGATGGAAACTTTCAATATGTCGCAAACCCGTGGTTATAAGACCGGTGGTTCTGTGCATATTGTTATTAACAATCAAGTTGGTTTTACAACAAATCGTCCAGAGGATACTCGTTCGACAACTTATTGTACCGATGTTGCGAAGATGGTTGAGGCGCCGATATTTCATGTCAACGCAGATGATCCTGAGGCTGTTTTATTTGTTACTCAATTGGCATTTGACTTCCGCACGACTTACAAAAAAGACGTTGTTATCGATTTAGTTTGTTACCGGCGCCACGGGCATAATGAAGCGGACGAGCCGCGCGCAACGCAGCCTGTAATGTATGAGAAAGTACGAAAGCATCCAACAACTCGTAAGTTGTATGCTGATAAGTTAGCTGAAGGCAAGACTATCGAAAAGACCTTTGCGGATAAGCTCGTTGCTGAATATCGTGACAAAATGGATGAAGGTAAAAATGTGGTAAGCAATTGGCTGCCAACGCAGACCCACGAATTTACGGTGGATTGGACACCTTATTTAGACACGGATTGGCAAGCGCCGGCAGTAACGGCTTTAAATGATAAACAATTTAAACGCTTAGCGAATTCCATTTCGACTTACCCAGAGACTTTAAACTTGCAGTCACAAGTGAAGCGCTTAATGAGCGATCGTCAGAAAATGGCGAATGGCGAAGCGTCCATGGACTGGGGATTTGCCGAAACCATGGCTTATGCATCACTTTTGGATGATGGGTTTCGCGTAAGAATATCCGGACAAGACAGTGGCCGAGGAACCTTTTTCCATCGCCATGCCGTGTTGCATGACCAGAAAACAGGCGAAACTTATTTACCGCTTAAAAATATTCGCGAAGACCAACCGGTGTTTGATGTGATCGACTCCGTTTTATCGGAAGAGGCGGTGCTGGCTTATGAATATGGTTATTCGACTACAGAACCTCGCTCACTCGTTATCTGGGAAGCCCAGTTTGGTGACTTTGCCAACGGTGCTCAGGTGGTTATCGACCAATTTATCAGTTCTGGTGAACATAAATGGGGACGACTTTGCGGGCTGGTTATGTTGTTGCCTCACGGTTACGAAGGTCAGGGACCAGAGCATTCTTCGGCTCGTTTAGAGCGATTCTTACAGTTATGCGCTGAACATAATATGCAAGTGTGTATTCCAAGCACGCCCGCTCAAGTGTTTCATATGTTACGTCGACAAATGATTCGTAATTGGCGCACGCCATTAATCGTAATGTCGCCGAAAAGTTTGCTTCGACACAGGTTAGCAACCAGTTCTCCAGAAGAGATCACAAGCGGCAAATTTGAAACAGTTATCGATGAAATTGATAATTTGAATAAAGACAATGTGAAACGCATCGTCATGTGCTCTGGTAAAGTGTTTTACGATCTGCTCGAAAAACGACGTGCGGAAGAGTTAGATGATGTTGCGATTATTCGAATTGAGCAGTTATATCCGTTTCCAAAGCACTTGAAAGAAGTGATAGCGCAATACAAGAACGCCGAGAAATTTATTTGGTGTCAGGAAGAGCCTAAAAATCAGGGTGCTTGGTATTCGAGCCGTCATAACTTTCAGGCTTCAGTTCCGAAAAAAGGTTTTGTAGAATACGCGGGCCGTTCGGCTTCAGCTGCACCGGCGACTGGGCACGCATCAAAACACGTAGAGCAGCAACGAAAACTCGTCGAAACAGCGTTAGGCGTTAAGTCATAACTAAGTTAACAAAAAAAGGTATAGGGTTAACGAACCATGTCATCAGAAATTAAAGTACCAGTTTTACCTGAATCGGTCGCAGACGCGACAATCGCTACCTGGCATAAAAAGCCCGGCGACTATTGCGAGCGCGATGAAAACTTAGTTGATATAGAAACTGATAAAGTTGTGCTTGAAGTCGTGGCTCCAGATAATGGAGTGCTAGAAGATATTATTAAGGCTGAGGGCGATACGGTTATTGCAGAAGAAGTCATAGCCAAGTTTAAAGCTGGCGCACAGGCCGATAGCGGGAGTTCAGATAAAAAAGAATCAGAGTCTGATTCGAAATCTGAAGAGAAATCAGGGTCGCAATCTGAAAGACCTGAGCCAGCGGTGGATAGCAACGACACTATGAGTCCTGCGGTACGTCGTATGGTAAATGAGCACGGCTTAAATCCTGCTGATATTAAAGCATCTGGCAAGGGTGGAAGAATCACCAAAGAAGATGTTGAAAAACACATCAAAGGTGGATCTGGCTCATCAAAATCAGGACCGTCTGCGGATTTAAATACCAGTGCTGGGCCTCGCGAAGAAAAGCGAGTTCCAATGACTCGTTTGAGAAAACGTATCGCGGAACGCTTAGTTGATGCGCAACACACTGCAGCCATATTGACGACATTTAATGATGTGAATATGAAGCCGGTTATGGATTTGCGCGCCAAATATAAAGACCAATTCCTAAAAACTCATGACGTGAAGTTGGGCTTTATGTCGTTTTTTGTTAAAGCGACAGTTGAAGCTTTGAAGCGCTATCCTGCGGTAAATGCATCTATAGATGGTGATGACATTGTGTATCACGGTTTCTTCGATGTTGGTATTGCAGTATCTGGTCCAAGAGGTCTTGTTGTACCGGTTATTCGCGATGCGGATCAGTTAAGCATGGCAGAAATCGAAAAAACCATTATGGAGTTTGGGCAAAAAGCTCAGAATAATCAGTTAACAGTCGAGGATTTGTCTGGAGGGACATTTACTGTCTCAAACGGCGGGACCTTCGGCTCATTGATGTCGACACCGATTATAAACCCACCACAAAGTGGTATTTTGGGTATGCATCGAACAGAAGAGCGTCCGGTGGTTGAAAATGGCGAAATCGTCATCAGACCTATGATGTATTTAGCGTTTTCTTATGATCACCGAATCATTGATGGCCGTGAATCGGTTGGCTTTTTGAAAACCATCAAAGATTATATTGAAGATCCAGCGCGCATTTTACTGGAGCTTTAATTTATAATGCAGCACTTTTAAAGCGCCGACATGTTCGGTGCTTTTGTTTTTAAACTAACGACTAACCTTGGAAGAATCGAATGAACCTTCATGAATATCAAGGCAAGCAATTATTCAAAGAGTACGGGCTTCCCGTATCAGAAGGTATTGCTTGTGAAACCCCGAAAGAGGCTTTTGAAGCTGTTGGACAAATTGGCGGCGACAAATGGGTGGTTAAAGCTCAAGTTCACGCTGGCGGCCGAGGAAAAGCTGGTGGTGTTAAATTAGTATCTTCGAAAGAAGAAGCGAAAGAGTTCGCGAGTCATTGGTTAGGTAAAAACTTGGTTACCTATCAAACTGATGAAAATGGTCAACCGGTTAGTAAAATTTTGGTTGAGTCGTGCACTGACATCGCAGATGAATTGTACTTAGGTGCAGTAGTTGATCGTTCAACGCGTCGAGTTGTTTTCATGGCATCACAAGAAGGTGGTGTTGAAATCGAAAAAGTGGCTGAAGAAACACCAGAAAAGATTTTCAAAACTGCGATTGACCCATTAGTAGGGCCACAACCTTACCAAGGTCGTGAGTTAGCATTTAAATTAGGTTTAAAAGGCGATCAAGTTAAGCAATTCACTAAAATCTTTTTAGGTTTAGCAACTATGTTTACCGAGAAAGATTTAGCGCTTATTGAAATTAATCCTTTGGTTATCAAAACGGATGGCAACTTACATTGCCTTGATGCAAAAATTGGTGTGGATGGAAATGCTTTATACCGTCAACCTCAATTGAAGCAAATGCACGATCCTTCTCAAGAAGATGAGCGCGAAGCGCATGCGGCTCAATGGGAACTAAACTATGTTGCGTTAGACGGAAACATTGGCTGTATGGTTAATGGTGCTGGCCTTGCTATGGGTACCATGGACATCGTTGCACTACACGGTGGTTTCCCTGCTAACTTCCTTGACGTGGGCGGCGGTGCGACAAAAGAACGTGTTACCGAAGCTTTTAAAATTATTTTGTCAGACGAAAATGTAAAAGCTGTGTTAGTTAATATTTTCGGTGGAATTGTTCGCTGTGACTTAATCGCTGAAGGTATTATCGGTGCGGTTGAAGAAGTGGGTGTTAAAGTTCCGGTTGTTGTTCGACTAGAAGGTAACAACGCAGATAAAGGCGCCGACCTATTAGCAAAAAGCGGTTTAAATATTATCGCTGCAACAAGTTTAACCGATGCTGCACAACAAGCAGTTAAAGCAGCAGGGGGCCAATAAGAATGTCTATTTTGATTAATAAAGATACCAAAGTTATCTGTCAGGGTTTCACTGGCGGACAAGGTACTTTCCACTCTGAGCAAGCGATTGAGTACGGCACAAAAATGGTTGGTGGTGTTACTCCAGGTAAAGGTGGTCAAACTCACCTGGGCTTGCCTGTGTTCAATACTGTAAAGGAAGCGGTAGAAGCGACGGGCGCGGAAGCATCGGTTATTTACGTACCAGCACCTTTCTGTAAAGACTCAATTTTAGAAGCTGCGAACAGTGGCATCAAATTGATCGTTTGTATCACGGAAGGTATTCCGACACTTGATATGCTCGAAGCTAAAATCGCTTGCGATAATGCTGGTGTTCGATTAATCGGACCTAACTGCCCAGGCGTTATCACTCCAGGTGAATGTAAAATTGGTATCATGCCAGGTCACATTCATTTACCAGGTAAAGTCGGTATCGTATCGCGTTCTGGTACCTTGACTTACGAAGCTGTTAAGCAAACAACTGATGCTGGTTTTGGTCAGTCGACTTGTGTTGGTATTGGTGGAGACCCAATTCCTGGCTCAAACTTTATCGACATCTTGGAAATGTTCCAAAATGATCCAAAGACAGAAGCTATTGTAATGATTGGTGAAATCGGCGGAACGGCCGAAGAAGAAGCGGCGGCTTATATTAAAGCTAATGTCACGAAACCGGTTGTTTCTTATATTGCGGGTGTTACAGCGCCTAAAGGCAAAAGAATGGGTCATGCTGGTGCAATTATTTCTGGTGGTAAAGGTACTGCAGACGAAAAATTCGCAGCATTGGAAGATGCTGGCGTGAAAACGGTTCGAAGCTTAGCTCAAATAGGTGAAGCTTTAAAAGAGATCACTGGTTGGTAAATTTATCATCCAATTGTCTTTTGAGATTAAAAAAGCCGTCATTTGACGGCTTTTTTATTATGGATAAATAAACAATACCTTAAGTATAAACTGTGATGGCGTCACTAGTCGAAATGAGAGGAGGGTGCTACCTTTTCCAAAGAGTTTAATATTATTAATCCATTTTACTTTTAATACACAAACGGAATGTGAAAGGGTAAGGTTAAGTATGAAGAAATATCTCGCACTGTGTTTTTTGATGGTTGGTTCATCTTGGTTATATGCCTCGAAAGTCGCGATCGCTCCACATTTTAAGTTAGTCAGCGTTAATGAGTCTCCGGCAAAAATTTCCGGCGACAAAACAATTTTAGACTTACCAGTTGGCAGCCATAAATTAGTGGTTCAATATAATGATAAGTTTTCACACGACGGTGCAGAAGCAAGTGTTCGATCTCGTGATTTGATTGTCGCAATAGAAATTAACCAAGGTTATCAGTATATCGTCACCTCAGATAAACCCGATAATTTGCTTGATGCTCGAGAGTACGCGAATAATCCGACTTATAATATTTATCGTTCACCCTTGGGCGCGACTAACTTGGAAGAGCTTGTAAGCGAATCTGCTGATCTGCAACGCATTAAACTTTTATGGACAAAATTAAATCAGGACGAGCAAGCCAAGTTTCGCGAGTGGATTGATTAAGCTTTTATAAATCTATTATCAGGTTACCTAAATCCGTATGACCAATAGAAGTTCGGAAAAGCATTTATCACTCACTTTCCTATTTTTCTTCATGAGCATTACTATTTTTTATTTTACAAAATCTCCTCATGGAATAAAAAGTCATTTTTATTCCCAACCAGTCACATCTTTCTTCTATCCATAGCCATTCAAAACTACACTCAGACTACTTGGTCAAATTTTGTTGTATCCGGCCATCCGTAGTGAAGTCCTAACTATCTCAATAAAAAATAATAGGAGCAAGATATGGGTGCTAAGGTTTTTAGAAGTCTTCTCATTTTTTTCATTATTTATTCCTCTTCAAGTTTTGCTAACTCCAATGCTGTTTATCAGTTAGCGCAAAAATGTTTTGTTATTCAGTCACCAAAGAACGGTGACTTTATGCAGCGCTATAAAAAAAGGGCAACTGCATTAAATAACGGTTTAAGCTTTCGATTCCGCGATATCTCTGCCTCGCAAGCGACTCGATTTTTTATGAAGCCAACTGGGCTTGGTAAGTATTTAATGACCGATGTAGATGGTCGGTTTTTAGCCGGTCATTTCACACTCAGAGTAACGGCGGGTAAAAAAGCGGAGCGGTTTGCTGAATGGGAAGTGACTTCAAAGAGTGATGGTAGAGGAGGCCACCTTTACCGGTTTGAATCCAACGCGTTAAATATGCCTCTTCGACATAATTATCGCCGAGGTACAGCGTATTTCTTTTCCATGTGGAATTGGTTTAACCGACGCAGTGAAAGCTATTTTCGTTTAGTTGAACAGTCGAACTGTAAACCTTATCCAGAAATTACCGTGAATGTTGAGGCCGATCGCTCAAAGCTTAAAGGCAATATCAACAGCCCCATTCGTGGTTATATGGAAGGTCACGCACACGTTACCTCTTATGAATTTATCGGTGGCAAATTATTGCACGGTAAACCTTTTCATCCATGGGGTGTAAAGGAGGCATTAAATGATAGCCGTAAAATTCATGGCCCAAATGGCTCCTTAGATCTTGTTGGTAATTTATTAGAGTACGGTGGGTTGAATCATCGATACGATACTCGAGGCTATCCTGATTTTCCTTTCTGGCCGAATCATAAGCAGTTGACTCACACTGGTTACTATTACAAATGGATGGAGCGAGCTTATTTATCAGGACTTCGCTTGATGGTAACGCATATCACAGAAAATAAAACGTTATGTGTGGTTCAGAAAACGATCAATCCTGCATCTTGGGTCAATCCAAACAGCTGTAATGAAATGGACAGTATTCGATTACAAGTGCAGCGATTAAGAGAATTACAAAACTATGTCGATGCTCAAGCAGGCGGTCCAGGTAAAGGCTTTTTCCGTTTAGTGTATTCTCCAGAAGAAGCGCGTCGAGTGATCGCGAACGGACAAATGGCAGTAATGATTGGTGTTGAAGCATCAGAAACGTTTAATTGCGGTATTGGTGACTCTTGCACTGAATCCAGTGTTGATCGTTATTTAGATGAGTTGTATTCGTTGGGTGTTCGCTCGATATTTCCAACGCACAAGTTTGACAATCAATTCGGTGGCTCACAAGTACGCGAAGGAAATGGTTTCATTAATCTCGGCCATTATTTAAACGCCGGTTATTTTTGGCAAGTAAAAGAGTGTGATAGCGAAACCAAAGGTAAAAAGTTTGAAAGCGGCTTCCCTTTATTCGCCGGTGCTCCGGTTATTTCGAGAATGCTTGGATTAGTGTATAGGGATCTAAATCCACAGTACGATGAGTCGATAGAAAGCTGTAATCAAAATGGGTTGTCGTCGATAGGGCAATATTTAGTAAATCGCTTAATTGACAAAAATATGTTGATTGAAATTGATCATACGAGTAATGATTCGGCGCAGAAAATTTTAGATATTATTGAAGCTCGGCAGTACAGCGGTGTGGTGTCGTCTCACAGCTGGATGCCGAAAGCAAAAGATGGTGGATTGCACAGCACCAGTAAACGAGTATTGCAATTAGGCGGTATTATTATTCCGTATAATCAAAATGCTCAAGAGGTTCCAGGAAGAATGACCCCGATTATCGACGAGCAAGAAAATAGCAGTTACATGACGGGAGTCGGGATTTCGACCGACATGGGCGGCCTTGGAGGGCAAGCGGGTCCACGTAACAATGTCGCGTCTCGACCTTTGCAGTATCCATTTGTTTCTGAATTTGGTTTTGTATTTAATAAACAAAAATCGGGCAATCGAATATTCGATTTGAATCAAGATGGTGTCGCGCATTATGGAATGTTGGCGGATCATTTGCAGGACATTCGAGAACAAAATTCAAGTCGTGTCTACGAAGCAGTGATGAATTCAGCAGAAGCCTACATTCTAATGTGGGAACGAGCTAAAGCGAATCGTAGTAGCTCGTATTATGTTTCTAATTAATTGATAAACAATGTAAAAAATAAAAGGCTTCTTATGAAGCCTTTTATTATATTCAAACTATAAATTTATTTTATAAGGATATTTTAAAACTACTTCTCGAGATGCTGAAATTTATCTGACTTTCCATCCCATTCTTCAGCATCGGGTAATGGGTCTTTCTTTTCACTAATGTTTGGCCATTTTTCAGCAAGCTCAGCGTTAAGCTCTACAAAATGCTCCTGTCCTGCAGGTACATCATCTTCTTCAAAAATAGCTTCTGCAGGACACTCGGGTTCACACAAAGCACAGTCGATACACTCGTCAGGGTGAATGACTAAAAAATTAGGGCCTTCATAGAAGCAGTCGACAGGACACACTTCAACACAGTCAGTATATTTACATTTAATACAGTTTTCAGTGACTACAAAAGCCATTCAATTACTCCGTTTTTTGCAGTTGCTCTTGCCATTGATAAATCAATGCCAGGGCTTCTTTTGGTGAAAGGTTGTCAGTATCAAGTTTACCTAATTGGTTAATAACTTGATCATTAATCGCTGAGGCAATGTTGCCTTTAAGTTTGTCGACGGGAGTTGGTTTTAGTTTATGTTGTTGTTCACCAGACTCTAATTTTGATAATTGATAACGCGCAGTTTCAATTACGGTTTTCGGTAAGCCGGCAAGTTTACCAACCTGAATCCCAAAACTTTGACTAGCAGGACCATGATGAATTTTGTGCTCTAAAATTAATTCATCATTATGCTCTTGAGCGCCAAAGTGTAAGTTGCAGGAGTTTTCAAAAACATTAGCGAATTCAGTTAGCTCAAAATAATGAGTGGCGAACAATGTAAGACTGCTAACATTTTTATGAATGTATTCACAAATTGCCCAGGCGAGAGATAGACCATCAAAAGTTGATGTGCCTCGGCCTATTTCATCGAGTATGACCAAACTGTTTGGGGTCGCATTTTTTAAAATGTAAGCCGCTTCAGTCATTTCCACCATAAAGGTTGATCGGCCTGATGCTAAATCGTCTGATGCACCCACTCGAGTAAATATTCGATCAATCGGACCTACCACAGCTTCATCGGCAGGGACATAACTGCCTATCGATGCTAACAATACGATTAAAGCAGTTTGTCGCATGTAGGTTGATTTGCCACCCATGTTTGGACCGGTAATGATCTGTGTACGCTGTTTGTTGGATATGTTTAAGTCGTTACCAATAAATGGCGTAATATTTTGTTCAACCACAGGATGCCGTGCATTGACTAACTTAAGAATAGGGGAGTCAGTAAACTCAGGGCAGGTATAATTATATTGTAATGCAATTTCTGCAAAGCTTTTTAGAACGTCTAACTCGGCAACTTCATTAGCTGCCATGAGAATGTTTTGCACATCACCTTGTAACTGTTCAAGCAACCGAGCGTATAACTCTCTCTCCAGTGTTAGTGCACGACTTCTGGCTGATAATACTTTTTCTTCATGCTGCTTTAATTCAGGTGAGATAAAACGTTCAACATTTTTAAGTGTTTGTCGTCGAATAAAGTGGTCAGGTGCTTTTTCGCTTTGCGCTTTTGATATTTCAATATAAAAGCCGTGAACTTTGTTATAACCGACTTTTAAAGTATTAAGCCCAGTTGCTTCTTTTTCTTTTAGCTCTAGGTCAACGAGGTACTGATCGGCGTTTTCAGATAACCCACGCAAATTGTCCAGCTCATCATTAAAGCCTGTGGCAATCACTCCACCATCGCGAATGGTGACAGGAGGCTCTTCAACGATAGATGTGCTTAATAATTTAATAAGTTGTGCGAAGTCTCCAAATTTAGCGCCACGTTTTTTTAGGCTTAGCGCCTGCTTTGATAAAACGCCGCTTAACAGTTGGACTTCTTGCAAACTGGAACGTAAACGAACGAGATCTCTTGGGCGAGCACTTTTCAACGCTATACGAGTGGCTATTCGTTCAATATCATTAATGTTTTTTAGGTGTTCAGAAAAAAGGCTTGAACCTGCATTTAATATTTCTGTTACGCAAGTTTGGCGTTCTAAAATTTCATCACGAGACGCAAGAGGTTGATGCAGCCAACGTTTTAGTCGGCGTAATCCCATCACGTTTGAGGTTTGGTCTATGACCGACAATAAAGTATTGTCATCACCACCGGAAAGATTTTGTGTGAGCTCCAAATTTTTGCGAGTCGCCGCATCGATACGAATACAGTCACTCGGAATAAAAGGAATTAATCGGTTAATATGGGGCAGAGTACCGCGTTGAGTTTCTTCCGCGTATTCGAACACTGCGCCAGCTGCTCCTATTGCAGGTTCAAATGTTTCGCAACCAAAGATAGCAAGTGAACTACAGTTCAGCTTGCGACAAAGTGAAGCCTTGTTTTCATCAATGGCGAAATAATAATCGGGCAGTCGGCGCAAGCATGAATGCTCAATGTTTAAATCCGACTTTTCAGAAATCAGTAATTCTGCAGGTCGAATTCTTGCCAATTCGCTTAACAATTCTTCACGAGAAGAAAACTCTGCCAACCAAAATTGGCCGCCTGCTAAATCCAACCAAGCCAGTCCTTGCTGTTTTTTTGTTGTGCATATTGCGGCGAGTAATTGATCTCGATCGCTCGCTAATAAAGACTCATCACTCACTGTGCCCGGAGTGAGAATACGAACCACTTTTCGTTCAACGGGGCCTTTTGATGTCGCGGGGTCACCAATTTGTTCGCAAATCGCGACTGATTCACCAAGCTTTAGTAGACGCCCAAGGTAACTGTCGACCGCATGAAACGGCACTCCCGCCATCGGAATCGGTGCGCCCGCGGATTGTCCGCGCTTGGTTAATGTTATATCGAGAAGGTTAGCGGCTTTGATCGCATCATCAAAAAACAGCTCATAAAAATCACCCATACGATAGAACAAAAGCTCATCGGGATGGGCAGCTTTGATCCCTAAATATTGGCGCATCATTGGAGTATGCGCTTTGAGATCGTTTATGATTGAATGGTTACTGGTCGTCATAGCCGAATTGTACTGAACCTTTCCGCGTTACTCTAGCGGAACGCGCTAAATTGTTTGGTTGAATTTTATAACTGTTAGTGAATTGTTTTCGAGAAAGAGTATGGAACAAGAAAAAACGCACGATCTATTAATGACAAGATTGAGAGAAAATAATTGTCGGGTGGTAACTGCAGAATCTTGCACGGGAGGTTGGATTGCTAAAACGCTTACTGACCGTCCCGGTAGTTCTGATTATTGTGTAGGCGGTTTTGTCACTTACAGTAATCAAGCCAAGCATTATATGATAGGAGTGCCAGAGCAAACTATTGCTGATCATGGAGCCGTCTCTCCTGAAGTTGTAAGTGCTATGTGCGAAGGAGCGTTAGTTCATTCAGATGCGACTATCGCGATCGCGGTGAGTGGAATTGCAGGTCCAGGTGGTGGTTCGGAACAAAAACCGGTTGGTACCGTCTGGTTTGGATGTATCCAAAGGGAGCAAGCCATAGCTTATGTCGAATGCCAGCAATTTAGCGGTTCACGCGATGATATTCGACGCTCTACCGTTACCAGAGCACTTGAAATTCTGTTAGAGCAAGTTGAAGGCAACCGTGAGTAGGTGTGAAATGTCTAATAGGATTTTTTGAAAAGGACTAGTTATTTGAGTAGTTATATGGAATAATCCTTAGCAACTGGAAAAAACACAGCTGATAAGGTTAATTGACCCAGCTCAATACAACTTCAATCGGGAGACTAGACGATGGATGATAGCAAAAAGAAAGCGCTAGGTGCAGCTCTCACTCAAATAGAGCGACAGTTTGGTAAAGGTTCTATCATGCGTATGGGTGATGAAAATTCTGCGCGCGATCTTGAAGTTATATCATCGGGTTCTCTCGGTTTGGACTTGGCATTAGGTGTGGGTGGCTTTCCTAAAGGTCGTATTATCGAAGTGTACGGTCCTGAGTCATCAGGTAAAACCACCATCGCTTTACAGGCCGTTGCAAATTGTCAAAAAACCGGTGGCACTGCGGCTTTCGTTGATGCCGAGCATGCTTTAGACCCAATTTATGCTAACAAACTGGGTGTAAATTTAGATGACTTATTAGTATCGCAGCCTGATACCGGCGAGCAAGCGCTTGAGATCACCGATATGTTAGTTCGATCTGGTGCGGTGGATATTATCGTTGTTGATTCGGTTGCTGCATTAACACCAAAAGCAGAAATTGAAGGGGAAATGGGTGACTCTCATATGGGCTTACAAGCTCGTTTGATGTCACAAGCTTTACGTAAGTTGACTGCGAATATTCAACGAGCCAACTGTGTGGTTGTGTTTATCAATCAAATCCGTATGAAAATTGGAGTTATGTTTGGCTCTCCTGAGACCACCACTGGCGGTAACGCATTAAAATTCTACTCATCTATTCGTCTCGACATTCGCCGTACTGGTTCAATTAAACAAGGCGACGAAGTAGTCGGTAACGAAACTCGAGTTAAAGTTGTTAAAAACAAAGTTGCACCGCCATTCCGCCAAGCAGAGTTCCAAATTATGTATGGCGAAGGCTCATCACTCGAAGGCGAGCTTATTGATTTAGGTGTTAAGGAAGGATTGGTTGAAAAATCTGGGGCTTGGTACAGTTACAACGGCGACAGAATTGGCCAGGGTAAAATGAATGTGATTAACTTTATGAAAGAAAATAAAGAAATTGCGGCTGATTTAGAAGGCAAATTAAGAGCTAAGTTATTACCAGGTTCCAACAAGGATAACGATAAGAGCAAAGGTAAGGGCAAAGATAAGGACGAAGTGTCGGTTGCCGAAGAAGCATAATTCCAAACAAAAGCCTGATACAGCGTACGAGCGAGCAGTCCAGCTGCTCGCTCGACGCGAACATTCGCAAAAAGAACTTGAGCGCAAACTTCTGCTTAAAGATTTTTGTATCGAGGATATTACTCCTGCCATCAAACGCTTAGCTGATCGAGGTTGGCAAAGCGATACTCGATTTACCGAAAGCTGGATTCGACATCGAACTCAATCTGGCCATGGACCTCAAAGAATCCAGCAAGAACTGGCTGAGAAGGGCGTTGAGCGCTCAATAGTAGAGCTTGCCTTTGACAAGTGTGAAGTCGACTGGTTCGAGCGCGCGAAGGACGTCTGGTTCAAGAAGTATAATGAGGTTCCCGATTCGTGGCCCGAAAAAGCCAAGCAAATTCGGTTTTTAATGTATCGGGGGTTTAATATGGATCATATCAATTTTGTATTTGAGCAAGTTAAATAATCAATCGAAGTTAAAATTCTTTAATCAAACCTGCAGCTACACCTTAAACTTTTCACTGCCTGAGACATTCATACCCAGTTTGTGCTTATTAAATCGTATAAATATTAAACAGCTTTGCTGTTATGTTAACTAATTAATGGCTCTGGGCTAAAAATTCAGCGTGAAAAAAGTATAATGCCTCTCTTGTTTAGGCTTTATCCAGCCTCCCAAGTCGTATTAGAATCCGTGACCCAAGCAACACAAAGACAACTATTTCTGAGACAGAAGTGAGTAAGCAATGAAATACATGAGCAGCAACGAAATACGAGAAACCTTTTTAAAGTTTTTCGAAGACAAGCAGCATCGACGAGTGCCAAGTGCATCGTTAATTCCTGCCAACGATCCCACGTTGCTGTTCACGAATGCCGGCATGGTGCCGTTTAAAGATTGCTTTCTTGGTGCGGAGAAAAGAGATTATGTTCGAGCAACTTCATCGCAGCGTTGTGTAAGAGCAGGCGGAAAGCATAACGATTTGGACAATGTTGGTTACACCGCTCGTCACCATACCTTTTTTGAGATGTTGGGTAACTTTAGTTTTGGCGATTACTTCAAAGAAGAAGCCATTCGATTTGCGTGGGAGTTTTTAACTGAAACCTTAGGTTTACCGAAAGAAAAACTTTGGGTCACCGTCTTTCATGACGATCAGGAAGCAGAAGATATTTGGTTTAATGAAATTGGCATTGATCAAACTCGTTTTTCTCGATTGGGTGAGAAAGATAATTTTTGGGCGATGGGAGACACAGGGCCTTGTGGTCCGTGTTCCGAAATATTTTACGATCATGGGCCTGAAGTAGACGGTGGACCACCGGGATCGCCCGAAGAAGATGGCGATCGGTACATTGAAATTTGGAACCTGGTATTCATGCAATTTAACCGTCACCAAGACGGTACCATGGAACAATTGCCTAAGCCTGCTGTAGATACTGGAATGGGATTGGAACGTATTGCTGCAGTGATGCAGAATGTTCATTCGAACTATGAAATTGATTTATTCAGCGATTTAATCAAAGACATCGCAAAATTGTTGAGCGTTGATGACATCGACAACAAAAGTTTGCGAGTCATTGCTGATCATATTCGTTCCGCTGCGTTTTTGATTATTGACGGTGTTGTACCCAGTAACGAAGGTCGTGGTTACGTCCTTCGTCGCATTATGCGTAGAGCCATTCGGCATGGACACAAGCTAGGCGCGACCGACAGTTTCTTCTTTAAAGTTGCTGAGTCGCTCGCGGGATTAATGGGAAAAGCTTACCCTGAGTTAAAGGATAAGTTATCGATAATTCAGCAAACTATTGTCCGCGAAGAAGAGCAGTTTGCTCGCACACTTGATAATGGAATGAAAATTCTAGAGCAAGATTTGTCGAGCTTAAAAGGTGATACTGTCAGTGGTGAAACGGTTTTCACTCTTTATGATACTTATGGATTCCCGGTTGATTTGACTGCCGATATTGCACGTGAGCGGAATCTTTCAATTGACGAAAAAGGTTTTAACGAATTGATGCGTCAGCAGCGTGAGCGTTCTCAAGCGGCTGGACAGTTCGGTAAAGATTATAATGCGACATTAAATGTCGAACACTCTACCGAATTTGTCGGTTACGATTCTCTCGAAAACAGCAATACCATCTTACAGCTATTTAAAGGAGAGGACTCGGTTACTGAGTGTAATCAGGGAGAGGAAATCGTTTTAGTGACCGATAAAACAGCTTTTTACGCTGAGTCAGGCGGACAAGTCGGTGATCGCGGTGAAATCATTACCGAAACTGGACGTGCTGAAGTTATCGACACTAATAAGATCAATCAAGCATTTGCGCACCGTATAAAAATTGTCGAAGGTAAAATTTCGGAAGGGCAGAGTGCGCAGTTTAAAGTGGATGCTTCGCTTCGCTCTGCGACTGCTATTCACCATTCTGCGACTCACCTTATTCACGCTGCTTTACGAGAAGTGCTGGGAGAACATGTCACGCAAAAAGGCTCGCTAGTTGACGAGTTTAAGCTTCGTTTCGATTTTTCACACCCTGAGGCAGTTACACCTGAAGAACTTGCTCAGGTCGAGCGACGTGTTAATGAAGAAGTGCTTAAAAACCATCCTGTTTTGGCCGCGGTAATGTCGATGGATGAGGCAAAAGAACAAGGCGCTATGGCTTTATTCGGCGAAAAATACGGCGATGAAGTTCGAGTATTAACCATGGGAGACTTTTCTGTTGAGTTATGTGGCGGTACACATGTAACTCGAACAGGCGACATAGGTTTATTTAAAATTCTTTCCGAGCAGGGCATTGCATCCGGTATTCGTCGAATTGAAGCTGTCGGTGGGATGGTCGCATTACGTTACGTACAAGAACAAGAAGCCATGGTGCGAAAAATAGCTGCCAAATTAAAAGCAGAGCCATCTGCGTTAGGTGACAAGGTAGAAGCGTTAATTTTAAAATCGAAAGAACTCGAGAAAAACATTGAGCAACTCAACGGTAAGCTAGCATCCTCTCAAGGGTCGGAATTAGTGAACGCTGCGCTAACGGTGAATGGCATAAAAATAATTGCGACAGAACTGTCTGGGGTTGATCCTAAATCCTTAAGAGATCTGTTGGATCAGTTAAAGAACAAACTTCAGTCCGGTGTGGTGGCTTTAGGTCTAAACAATGATGGCAAAGCTAACTTGATAGTCGGTGTTACTCAAGATTTAACGAAAACATTGAAAGCTGGCGACATCGTTAAAGAGATGGCGGCTCATGTTGGTGGAAAAGGCGGTGGTCGTCCCGATATGGCCCAAGCCGGTGGACCAGATGCTGGCAATATCAAGTTAGCGATAGAAGCTGCGGTTAACTTTGTAACAGCGAAAACTAGCTAGTTAACAAGGCACTTAAACTATAGCCAGTAACCTATTGAATAATTTTGTTTATGGTGATTTCTCACTGGTGATGGACTTCCATTACCAGTGAACTATAATAATGAGCTCATGGAAGGCTTAAAATCGCCTCAGGAAGAGTATAAAGATGAGTCTATCCATCGGAAAGAAGAAAAACAAAAATCATTAATTACTTTGCGCTTTGCAAGAAGATTGTGTATTCAAATGGCAAAATAGTGAACAAGCCCACAACTTGTTGTTATAATGCGCGCCCTCATATCAAGTGCTGAAAATATTTCCCTAATGGTAGGGAACAAGGAGAAGGTAGGATGTTAATTTTAACCAGACGCGTAGGCGAGACGCTAATGATCGGTGACGAAGTCACTGTGACGGTCTTAGGCGTTAAAGGAAATCAGGTACGAATTGGTGTAAATGCGCCGAAAGAAGTGTCTGTTCACCGTGAAGAAATTTATCTTAGAATTCAACGTGAAAAGGAAATGTCCGGAAATTCCGACGAATAGTTGGTTTAGGCTTGCATTTTAATTTTTTTAAGGTAACATTTGCCGCCGCTGAGAGGAGAGATGGCCGAGCGGCTGAAGGCGCTCCCCTGCTAAGGGAGTATACGGTTTATCCCGTATCGAGGGTTCGAATCCCTCTCTCTCCGCCA
>JABXHY010000086.1 GCA_013373375.1 Gammaproteobacteria bacterium | reverse complement strand
GAGCTAATCCGTTTGCGTGTATTGCATCTGGTATCGCCAGCTTGTGGGGACCTGCTCACGGTGGTGCTAACGAAGCGTGCTTAAAAATGCTACATAAAATTGGTGACGTTAAACGCATTCCTGAGTTTATAGCGAAAGCTAAAGACAAAGACGACCCGTTCCGCTTGATGGGTTTTGGACATCGTGTTTACAAAAACTTCGACCCTCGAGCCAAAGTTATGCGTGAAAGTGCTCACGAAGTACTCGATGCACTGGGTGCGAAAGACGATCCGATTTTAAAAGTTGCTATGGAGCTGGAAAAAATTGCACTTGAAGATCCTTACTTTGTTGATCGCAAGCTTTACCCAAATGTTGATTTTTACTCAGGTATCATTCTTTCGGCAATTGGTATTCCAACTAATATGTTTACAGTTATTTTCGCACTTGCCAGAACAGTTGGGTGGGTCGCACAGTGGAGCGAAATGATCAGTGAGCCAAATCAAAAAATTGGTCGCCCGCGTCAAATGTACAATGGTTCGAAAGAACGTAAATTTGTGAGCATTGAAGATCGGTAAGACTTCAGCTCAGAAACTAAGCTTAAATGCTGTCAAAAAAGGAGCCTCACGGCTCCTTTTTTGTAGTTATGGCGTTACTTAATATTTCTTCTAGCATAATTTTTACTAGAGCCGATACGTTTCGATACAAACAATAATTATCCATAAAGCTTAAATCACTATAGATACTTCTCAACCGCGGCTATTTGATATCTTAAAAAGTGCCATCGAATTAATAGTTCTTCATTTTTAACAAAGGTGATTAGACCCACGGTCTTATGCCTTTAGATTGTCACAAATCAATGACTTCGAAAGTAATAATGTTAAACTACTGAACTTTAATACATAGACGACAATTCAAGACGTTTGCCAGTTCAGCGAATTGAACTTCGAGAGAAAATTTATGTGCGCAATGCAACGAAATACAACACCTTGTTATTACAATGACTATTTACAATTAGACAAGTTACTAGGTTCACAAGCGCCAGAAAGCCCAAAATACGGTGATGAAGCGCATGATGAAATGTTGTTTATCATTGTACATCAGGCCTATGAACTTTGGTTCAAACAAATTTTACATGAGATGCGCTCGGTTTACGGAGAGTTCAACCAGGCAACAGTACCCGATGATAGTCTCGGAAGAATTGTCTCTCGTCTCGAAAGAATTACCAAAATACAAAAGCTTCTAATCGATCAGATTTCTATTATGGAAACCATGACGCCACTCGACTTTCTCGATTTTCGTGATTATCTGGTGCCCGCTTCCGGCTTTCAAAGTATTCAATTTAAAGAGATCGAAATACTTTTGGGTTTGAAATCTGAACATCGAATTAACTTTGACAAAGATTCATTTTATCAGCGGCTCAATGAAAAAGATCGCACCCATCTTCAACAAATGGAAAATGAACCGAGCTTATTTGATAGAGTTGAGCAATGGCTAGAACGAATGCCCTTTTTCGAGTACGGGGATTTTAAATTTTGGGATTCTTACCAAAAGGCCGTTGACGACATGCTCAAAAATGATCGAAAAATAATTGAAACCAACGATTATCTATCCGAAAACGACCGAGAGTTTCAGCTCAAAGATCTAGAGAAAACCCAGCAGGTTTTTTCGGCTTTACTCGATGAAAGCGCGTATCAAAAACTACTCGACTCTAAACAGTTTCGATTAAGTCAAAAAGCCATGCTCGGAGCTTTATTTATTAACCTTTATCGCGATGAGCCTATGTTCCAGCAACCGTTTCGCTTGCTAACTGCACTAACCGATATTGATGAACTATTCACGACTTGGCGTTATCGTCATGTAATGATGGTGATGAGAATGCTTGGTAGTAAAATTGGTACTGGAGGTTCAAGTGGCTCTGATTATTTAAGACAAACCACCGAAAATAATCGATTCTTTAAGGATTTGTTTGCTTTATCTACTTTTTTACTTCCACGTTCTGCATTGCCTCGTCTGCCAGAGCCTCTGAAACAAGCGCTCAACTTTTACTTGCATCCAGAACAAGAATAATAGGAACCCGATAGTGGCGATGGGAACAGCCTATCGCCACTCAATTTCGCCACCCTAACATACGACTGCAGCCAGACGAAATATTAACCTTTATATCGCAATCGAATTCTTTACCATTGTGTCGCGGCAAGAAACTCAGCGGCCAACGCTTCAAACCCGTCTAAATCTTCTTGGTGAAAACGATTTAAGGTTGGACTATCGATATCTAGCACGCCTAAAACTTTGTCATTTTGGATCAAAGGCACCACAATCTCTGAGTTAGACGCACTGTCACAAGCAATATGTCCCTCGAACTCATGGACATTGTTAATCAATAGTGATTGACGTTTTGCAGCAACCGTGCCGCAAACACCTCGACCAAAAGGAATGTGCACACAAGCAACTCTACCTTGATAAGGGCCAAGCCTTAATTGGTCATTTCCATCATTAACGTAAAACCCTGCCCAGTTGAGGTCGGGGATAGAAGTAAAAATAAAAGCCGCCGTTTGCGCCATATTGGTAACCGCATTTGGTTCAATCGATAACAAGGAACGTAGCTGCTTTGCTAAACGCTCATAATAGCCAGCGCGTTCATTTTGATATTCGGTTAAATCAATTTCTAGATTGTACATGTTTAAACTTTAATTCCGCGAGGTAATAAAAATATCGAGAGGGGACGCTAGGTTAATTTCTTAAAGATTCCTTTGCAAGTTCATTTTGCTGTTGATACAACCCCGATAAAGGCTCTGGCTTTCCAATGTGATAGCCCTGCGCATAATTAATTCCAAGCTCTGCCAAAGATGTCATAATCTCAGGCGATTCAACAAATTCTGCAATGGTTAATATGCCCATTTCCTGAGCGACTTCATTAATGGCTTTTACCATAGAACGCGACACCCGGCAGGACACAATCTCTTTGATAAACTCGCCATCGATTTTTAAGTAATCGACCGGTAAGTTTTTTAAATACGAAAACGACGACATCCCCGTACCAAAGTCATCCAGCGCCACCTTGCACCCTAAAGCTCTCATACTGTTGATAAAGTTAATCGCCTGCGGCAAATTATTTACCGCTGCTGTCTCGGTGATTTCAAAACATATTTTTTCGGTCGGAACTAAATACCTTTGTACTAGTTCATGGATGTAATCACAAAACTCCGGTCTTGCGACACTGATACCAGAGATATTTAAATTAATGTGTTTAATTCCTATGTCTCGACGCTCAGATAACCACCGGAAACTGGTCAATAGTACCCAGCGATCAATAATGTCAATCATATTGTATTTTTCAGCGGCCTGTAAAAATACCGCGGGAGCCATAACCGACTCTCCTTGTCGCAAGCGCAGTAACACCTCGACATGACTGAGCTGACTTCTATTCACTGAGTGAATGGGTTGAAAATAGAGTTCAAACTGATTTTGTCTGACCGCGGTGATAATCTTACCTACCCACTCTACTTCGTTTTGATAAGTTCGAACCGACTCGGCAACATCAGAATAAAAAATAAGCTGAGTATCATGCCCTTCCGCATGTTGGCTTGCTATATCCGCTCTATTCAGTGCCTGAACCCAACTGTCAATAGCGTGATCAATTTCAACAACACCTATATAGCTGGTCACTCGAAATACTTGGTCATCCCAACTAAAATCGAAATGCTGAACGCCCTTGAGTAATTTTTCGACCGCAATTTTTATGGTGTCGGCATCCACTTGCCACAATAGCAGCGCAAACTCTCCGTTCCCCAAACTCGCAAGAACATCATTTGAGCGAATACTATCATTCAATTTAGCAGCGTAAGACTTTACAAGTTCGCTACCAGCCAAGTGCCCCAACGCGTCTACTACCAACTTCAATTGTTCCAACCGGATAACACAAAGGCCATGGGTACAATGATTAACTCTTGCATCATGTATCGACTCTATTAGCTGCCGTTCGAACTCCACACGATTCACAAGCCCAGTCACTGGATCATGTTTTCTATGAAATGAAAGATTTGATTTTAAGCTTTCGGTGCTTGACTCATCACGAACCACTAATAAAGTATGCGAAGGCAGCATAGCGTCAGTGTCAGCAAATAATGAGGTGGTGTTTAATTTAACGCTAATTGATTGGTTTTGCCCGGTTTGCAGTTGGCACTCTTGCTCAAACATCTGCAAACCCGAATCCATCAAAATATGCTCTGCTGTCAAGAGTAGACATTCTTTTGATACTCGGTTTTCAAAAGGTAGCTTGAATCTTTGAGTCGCATAGTCAACCGAATTCCCACTGATTAACTCTAGTGCTCGCTGATTGGTATAGACAAGTCCACCAACCTCATCAACAACAAATACCGCATCCTGGACCTTGTCCAGCGCGAGTTGCCAGAGGCTAATGGGCAGTTCTTCTTCCTTGGTGACCGAGAGATTATTCATCGCAGATAGCAATACTCCTCCCTAGTGACAATTAAAATACATCCGGTTTTATCTCCATTACTTATTAGATTAGATTAAAGCAACGAAATTTGCAGTAATTTACTTTATGAAACTCGCTCAAACCCAACGCTTATGGTGGCAGTTGCCTACGACAACAGGTAACATAGCGCGTTTGTTTAATGGGTGGTGACTTGGAGTAACTATGTCTGAGACGTCTGGGCCTGAAGCGTCTAAAACTCACTCAATGTCGGAAATGGTTGCATCGCCGTGTATTGGAGTGTGTCAGCTAACTGATGACGAGAGTGGTGAACAGGTTTGTCACGGTTGCCATAGGACTCTTAGCGAAATTGCAAACTGGAGAAACTTCTCAGATCAGCAAAAGCTGCAAGTCTTGAACCGCATTAAACTGAAAGATCGTATTGAAACAGAACAATATTAAATAACTTTTTCAACCGGAGATTTAGCGATGACCGAACTGAGCGTTGCCGAAGTACTCAAAGGCAAACTGCCAGCTGGCTCAGAAGCCACAGTACGTGGCTGGGTGAGAACCAAGAAAGACTCAAAAGGTGGCTTTTCATTTATTAATATCAATGACGGCTCTTGCTTTGATAATCTACAGATAATTGCCGACGGCGAGTTATCCAATTACACCTCAGAAGTTATCAAGCTAACCACTGGTTGCTCACTCGAAGTGAAAGGAACGATCGTTGAGTCTCAAGGACAAGGTCAATCTTTTGAACTTCAAGCTCAACAATTGAATGTTCTGGGATGGATTGATGATCCTGCGACTTATCCAATGGCGGCAAAACGTCATACCGTTGAGCATTTACGTGAATACGCACATTTACGTCCTAGAACCAACTTGATTGGTGCTATGACTCGAGTCAGAAACTGCTTGGCTCAAGCAATCCATCGTTTTATGCATCAGCAGGGATTTTGCTGGATTCATACACCACTAATTACCGCTTCTGACTGTGAAGGCGCTGGCGAAATGTTTCGCGTGTCGACACTTGATCTCGAAAACCTACCTCGTGACGACAAAGGTCATGTGGATTTTTCTAAAGACTTCTTTGGTAAAGAAGCGTTCTTAACGGTATCCGGCCAACTAAATGTCGAAAGTTACTGCTTGGCACTATCAAAGGTCTACACCTTTGGTCCTACTTTCCGAGCAGAAAACTCAAATACTAGCCGACATTTATCCGAGTTTTGGATGGTTGAACCTGAAATTGCTTTCGCCGACTTGAAACAAAACGCCGACCTGGCTGAGTCAATGCTCAAATACATTTGTAAAGCAGTGCTAGACGAGCGGTCAGATGATATGGCGTTCTTCGCTCAACGCGTTGACAAAAGCTGTATCCAAAGACTCGAAAATATAGTGTCCCAGGACTTCGAGCGTATGAATTACACTGATGCAATCGACATTCTTAAGAAATCTAAAAAGCAATTTGAATACCCTGTTGAATGGGGAGTCGATTTGCAATCAGAACATGAGCGATTTTTAGCGGAAGAACATGTTGGCCGCCCTATCGTTTTGCAAAACTATCCTAAAGATATAAAAGCTTTTTATATGCGGTTGAACGACGATGAAAAAACCGTAGCCGCTATGGATGTTCTAGCGCCAGGCATTGGTGAAATCATTGGCGGCAGCGAACGTGAAGAGCGCCTAGACGTTTTTGATGCGCGCCTCAATGAAATGGATCTAAATAAAGAAGATTACTGGTGGTACCGAGATTTACGCCGCTACGGTACGGTTCCACATTCAGGATTCGGGCTTGGATTTGAGCGCATGGTCGCTTACGCAACGGGAATTTCAAATATCAGAGATGTTATTCCATTCCCGAGAACGCCAAAGTCAGCTGATTTTTAATTACGCGATTTAATTACGTTATAAAGTTAACTAGGAGCATACATGACTGTAAAACTACTCGCTTTTGCTGGAAGCCTTCGTAAGGAATCTTTCAACAAGAAGCTAGCCAAGCTACTCGCCGATTATGGAAAAGAAGCTGGTGCTGAAGTTGAGTTTATTGACCTAGCTGATTTACCTATGCCTCTTTTCAATGAAGATGATGAAGCAGAAAATGGTATCCACGAAAATGCTTTAAAACTAAAGCAAAAAATGAATGAAGCTGATGGTTTTATTATTACGTCACCGGAATATAACGGCTCCTATTCCGGTGTATTAAAAAACACCATCGACTGGGCCTCTCGACAAGCTGAAGGCGAAGGGATACTTGAAAGCTTCAAAGATAAGTATGCCGCTATTTTCTCCACCTCACCGGGAGCTTTTGGAGGTCTTCGTAGCTTGAGCCAACTCCGACTGCTACTCTCGGGTATTGGCACTACTGTTCTCTCGACGCAAGTAGCGATACCTAAAGCGAATGATGCTTTTGATGAGTCAGGAAATCTGGTCAGTGAAAAACGTGTCAGCAGTTTACAAGCCGTAGTAAGCCGATTAGTAAAAACCTGTGCGGCTATGAAAACGGCTATGAAATAAATTGCGAGAGTGCAGTTGCACAAAGACTCTCTTTAGTTCAGCTACACTTAACATTGGTTTTATTTAGCATTACAAACTGCCCTCTTTTGTAAATTAGAGGGCTTTTTTATTAGTTTTTTAACGCAGCAGAACTCTCGATTGACACCTGCCTTATTTACTAATTACCGTATTAACTTTTCGGTCTTGTGCTGTCTTATTTGACCAATAATTTCTTCAGTGCCACACTCTGTTATATTCCGGGTAAGCTAATATTGGCAAATTCACCAGTAAGAGACCACTTGAACATGAGCATCGATCGTAACTATGTCAGCGATATGGATAAGTTTTTAGAGGAACTGGATAAAGACCCTAATACAATGTCAGAGTCTCGCGAGCAGGAAGCTGAAAAGTACAAACAAATAAATCAACTAAGAGACGAAGCTAACGAAGACTCTAAAAACAATTCAATTTGGAAAGATTTTTAGATCGTATTGCATTCACAAAATAGCCTTCACTAAATCTCAGCCCAAAAAGCTTCCTAACCTAAGCCTTAATACCTTTTTTGCTGCTGAGAGATATAACCTCACCCTGCAACTAACTATTGCTCAAAAAAGTAATCCGCAGTCTCAACGCTGTCTGGTTTTACAACGGACACCATGGGCGTTCCCATATACAAAAAACCAATGATTTCATCCGTTACTTTTAGATCCAATGCCGCTTTTAAATGATTATTAAAAGCTAATCCTCCGGTACGCCAATATCCAGCAAAGCCTTGTGCTTGCAAGGCATACAACATGCCATGAACCGCACAACCACAACTGATCGCCTGCTCAATGTGCGGAACTTTTGGACTGTCTTGGTATTGAGCAATCGCAATGATTAGCACAGGAGCCCGATGTGGCATATTTAAGATTTTTTGGCGCTTAGCCTCGTCAACCTCACCTTCCTCAGCAATGGTTGCCTCTAAAAACATATTTCCCAGCTTGTTAAGCGCCGCTTCGGTGCGATAAACCAAGAACCGCCAAGGACGAAGGCCTTTATGATCGGGAGCTCTTAGCGCAGCTTTATAAATAACATTCAACTCCTCTTCATTAGGTGCGGGAGCTTGCAATTTACCAAATGAACTTCTATTGAGCAGTAGATTTAGTGCTTCCATAAATTCCTCGGTTTGGAGTAAAAGGATTTTATCCTTTTATAAGAAATCAATAACAACTTGCCGAACAATATACCGTTATTCGAGTCTTCCCAAAAGACTAGTCCTTTTAACCTATTTGTGACCACTCAATACAAGAGCTCAATTTCATTAGGCATAAAAAAACCCGAGTCATTCGACTCGGGTTTTTTTATATGGCGTCCCCTAGGGGATTCGAACCCCTGTTACCGCCGTGAAAGGGCGGTGT
>JABXHY010000029.1 GCA_013373375.1 Gammaproteobacteria bacterium | reverse complement strand
TGCGTTGTTCACCCCTTAATGCGGCGTTAGTTTGCAAGAGGAAAAACGCAGCTATATCGCAAGATCTAGTGGTAAAAACTCAAAGTTGAAATTGTCGTATCGGCGTTTAATTTTAGTGTTAATTAGCGTGCTAAAAATCCAAAATTGGCATCGTTTCAACGGTTGATTTGTTCTTTGGTGCGGCGACTTTTGGGTTAACTGAGTTGAGCTTTTTTGCTGAAACTCTGCTCGTTGAGTTTGTTGGTACAAAAGCCGATTTACTCGCTGAAATGACGTTTTCTTTGGTGTGGCAAGTTTCACGTGGTTTCAGTAACTTTGTTGAAAGTCCGCATTGTGAGATTGGTTTTCCAAAAGCGCTTTTTGGTGCTGTGAGCTCGTTTTCTGCGACGTTGTTTGTTCCAAGTGGTTTCATTGAGTAGCCGCTTTGAGACTACGCCTGACTTAAATGCATCAAAGCACATAAGGTTTGTTGTTTTCAAAATTTAAAATAACGTAAAATCAACTCTTTGGGTTTGCAAACTAACAAACTGCTCAAGAGGGATTCACAACGCGTGGCATTTTTACTATGCGTTGATTTTAGTGATTAAGGTGGTATGCAGCGGCTTCGGTATTGCGTTGCTCACCCCTTAGCAGGGCGTTATATCACAAAGCAGACAATTCATATAAAAAGGAAGTATAAATGTCAGTTGAAGTAAGAACTAAAGAAGAGTTAACAAGGGCTAAAGATCGCGGAGAAAGCGAGATTATAGTCGTAGGTAAACTTGCGGATGAGTTAAAGAAAACTAAGAAGCTAGCTTATGTTGGTGCTGGGACTTTAGCTGCTTTGACAGCGGCACTGGCAGCAACCCCTTTTACAGGTGGAATGTCGATGTTCGCTGCTGCTCCAATAGCAGCCCTTACTGGTTTGGAAATTAGTGGAATTATAATTGCTGCGTCTCTAGGACTGTCGTTGATAATCGCAGTTTTTAAAGGTTATGACGAGATATCGTACAAGAAAGGTGAGCTTAAACTGAAACGTAAAAGTTCGTGATATAACAAGCAATTTAAGAGTGATTCAACACGCTTGGCATTTTTGGTTTGGGTTAAGTTCAGTGTTTACGGCGGTCAAATTGAGTGTCATGGTTGCGTGCTTCACACCTTAATTGGGCGTTAGGCAAACTATTCAAACTTATCGTATGTCTGATTGAACTTAGTTATTATATGGTCTTTCATCCCATAAAGTATAAAGGGCAAATTTATGCGAAATATTCTGCTGGTTTTAGCTAGCTTTAGCGTTTTATCTGGCTGTACTTCACTAAAACATAATGGTGGAGGTGTTGAAGAAACACTTATTGATCACCCGCCGATTGGTGTTGAGGCTGTAGCTTATGTGGGTGATGAAATGCTAGCGAAAGGAAAGCAAACCACAGTGAATGCGATATCTTTGAAGCACAGCACCTCCGTAGGTGTGCTCGGTGGGTACACTTTTTCTCCGGGCATTTATACGCAAATAGGACACAGCCAAAACAAAATTTTCTATACACCGACACAATACGGTATGGTTCAAGCTAGCGCATTAGCAGACCCTTATGGTGGCATGTACGTAGATCAGAAAACCCGAGAAATTTGTGGTGTTTCTACTTTAGGAGGTACGGTGTGTACATCTGCTGAGTTTAAAGATATCAAGCATACAACGAACGACATGCTATCTTTTCAACAGACACTACTCTATTCGGGTAAAGTTGGTAATAAAATCAATATTAGCTATCGCGAATTCAGCAATGGTCAAGCACGAGCTGCGTTTACAAATGATGTTGAATATGACTTAAATTCATCAAAAGTAATCGGGTATAAAGGTGCTCAAGTAGAGATTATTGAGGCTAATAACCATAGTGTAAAATACAAAGTACTCAAAAACTTTCGATAACGCGTTTGCCTAACAAAGCATTTAAGAGTGATTCCCAACGCTTGGCATTTTTCATTCCATCGTTGGGTTTAGTGTTTACGGTGGTATCGTTAGGTTCAGTGGTAGCGTTGCTCACACCTTAATGCGGCGTTATGCGACTAAGCAAAAAATCTTCTATGTCTCTCTTTCTGGCACTCTTTGGCCGTCGGTTTTCGGCGTCGGCAATTTAGTATTGTCGACCCAAATTCGTGAATCACTCAGGCCATAAACATGCCAAAGTTCGTGGGTTGCCTCATTGGCTTTCAGAGTTGGTTCGTGGAGAGTTTGGCTGGCGCAAAGTGTGGCAAGGACAAGCTTATCGTCAGTTCTTCTTCGCTTGTCTGCCGCCGCGTTGAGTTTCTCGAAACAAAAGTTTAGTCACTAGCTGAAATTCACCATTAGTCACTTGTTGGAAGCTGGTCTGTAACATAGTGACTCCGGTTGTTCAGTGAATCACAAGAAGTGTTTGGTTTGTTTGTGGTTTTTCGTGTGTAAGGTAATCTTCATCTGCCCAACTTGGCTTATGCGCGTGAATTCGCATAACAAACAATTTAAGCAGATTCGCAACGCTTGGCATTTTTGGTTTGAATCGGTTTAAGTGTTTACGGCACAATGGTTTAGGTGTGGTGGTCGCGTTGCTCACTACTTAATTGGGCGTTATATGCCTAAGCTGACAATTGAATTTAAGAGGAGTAATTGACTATGGTATATCCAAAAAACTCGGCAAAAGGCAAAGCTGGAGAGAACTATTTTGCGTATTGGATATTAAGAAATTTTGGTTGGCCATGTAGATTGTTGGATATAGATATTGGTATTGATGCACAAATAGAAGTATTAAATGGAAATAACCGACCAACTGGTAATTGCCTACCAGTTCAAATAAAAACAACAGAGAGTAAAGAACTAAAGCTACAGATTGATACTGAGCATTTAAACCAATGGAGCATGATGAATGAGTCTGTATTATTAGTGCTAATTGACTTTAAAACTGATACCCCCAACATTTACTATAAAGAGATCCAATGCGAAGACGTACAGAGTAAGCTATATGATGCAAAATTAAATAACATTGAAAGCAAAGTTATTTGGTTTTCTGAACAAGATCTACTCACTATGGATCTTAAAAATAAAATCACTTCAATCTCATATAAGAACTTAGATGAAATTACTATCAAAAATGCTAAACATTTAATTGTTGAAATTGAAGATAATAAAGAATTTTTTGAACTTGAATCTGGCTGCTGGGGAGAGTTTGACTTTAGTAAAGGAGAATATGATTCAGTCATAGAATCCTATGATAGGTGTTGCCGCTTAAATGAAAAAATTGAAAATGCAACCATTCAACTATCTAACCTCTCATCTGTATGCGATTCAATAGACACGGCTTTAGAAGAATTCGAGTATTTTACTTCTGGTATTAAAAACCTCCTTTGTACATTGTTTAGAACGGATGAAAAATATGAACATAGAAAGGATTTGAACGAAGCAAAAAGACACAATACGTTAAAGAATCTAATAACAGAAGCTTTTGAGTAGGCATATAACAATCTGTTTAAGAGTGATTCGCAACGCTTGGCA
>JABXHY010000040.1 GCA_013373375.1 Gammaproteobacteria bacterium | reverse complement strand
TGGTCGCGGCGGTGACGTGACCATCCATACAGGTCGAGGTGAACGCTACATAGCCGATGGCGTTTTAGAAGAAACATTCATACATGAAGGCGCGCATATTTCTTTTGATCGCTATCACGATAACAACAGTAATTGGCGACAAGCACAAAATCGAGATGGCGTTTCAATTTCAGACTATGGTCAGGAATTTCCTGTTCGAGAAGACCTTGCCGAAACTTTAGGGCCTTACCTTGCTCTTCGCTTTCGTCGTGATCGAATTGGTGAGTCACTCGCGCAAACTGTGCTAGGCACAATCCCGAATCGGGTCCGTTATCTTGATGGTTTAAATCTATCGATGAAAATATTAGGTGACGATGATTCCAATTCCGGAGAAATTAGTCCGCGGCCGGGCAGCAGACTGGCACCGGTAACGACTTTTCGTTGGCCTCGTGCTGACAATGCAACCGATTTTGATTTACTCGTTGGTACTACCGGAGCAGGTTCGCGCAATATACGAGGCTCATCGGTATTTAACCAAAACTTTTTAGAAGTGCGAAACTTACCGACTAATGTTCCTGTGTATGTTCGTCTTTGGGTGTGGAATGGTCGATGGTCATCGACCGATTATGTGTATAACACGGATGCAGCTAATGCTTGTTCTGTTAACTCTGGCGATGCGATTTGTCCGAAACCGGGGGCAACCTTAAATTCTACGACAACCTTTTCTTGGGCTCGTAAACCTAACGTTACGGATTTTGATTTGATAATTGGCTCTAATGGTGCAGGCTCAAATAACATTCGAGCATCATCGGTATTTAATAACACTTCTTATACTGCACGTAATTTGCCATCGAATCGAACGATTTATGTAAGGCTTTGGGAATGGAATGGTTCCTGGTCCTATACCGATTTTAGTTACAACAGTAATTAACGAGAATCAAGGTGTACGGTTAGTGTCAAAAAGTTGATACCTTATGCTGATTAATTGGACATTGAATAAATACCAGAGCTTTCTTAATCGCAAGTGCACGACTCTCAATACCAAGAGAAGTCGTGCGAATGGTTGCGTTATATTCCATTCAAGAAAATGCTATTCAGTTGGATAAGCTTCTTGCATAAACTGACTTAATGGAGCTGCATCAGAGTAATTTTGACCTTCAGAGTCGACATAAGAAATCGTGAGGTAATGTACGACCTCTCCAAATACTTCATTTTCTTCAACCGTCAGGCTGATGGCTTTATAAGTTTTCATATCATTCTGGTTATTATAAGTTGGAACAAAAAGTGTTCCTTCGCCATGACCAAGCCACATGGATTGAATCTCGAAACCCATATCAGGACCTTTGAATACAGGGTTTTTCAGTAGCTTTAGAGTAAGCCGTTTGTCCTGATACTTCACATTAGTTATGTCTGCCAATGGATTGGGCGTTACATCCGTTAGTGGGCCAAAGAGGCTGAATAATTCTGGTCCACTTGCATCAGAGATATTGTTTAGGTAGTTTGAGTTTTCAACTACATATACTTTAAGGCTTAATTGCCCAGATTTGAAATCTGCCTTATTAATTTCAACCATAACTTGACGAAACACCCACGCATTATTCACAACAGTACGATAACTTTGTTCAAACTCTGTGAAGTTCCTGGCAACGAGTTTGTTGGCATTTGAAAAATTCAGTTCTACTCGATCTGGAGTACTATCTAGCGAGCCTTCATCAGCCGTTGTTGTTATCGTTAAATCGAATGGACCAAACAAGTTTAATCCTGGATATGTGTTGGTTACGCCAACAGCACTGGGTTGTCCCAGTTGAAACTTCATTTCTTGGGCATTGGCAAAGTTACTGAGTGTTAAAACCATCAAGAACACAAGTGTGGTATTTCGAACCATTTCTTAATTTTCCTTTTTTGTTTTCGTAACGTTATAAAGCGGTATATTTTAGTATTCTCCGCTATCTAATCCCACAACTGTAACTTGTACTGAAACGACAGAACTTTTCACTCAAACGACATTAAGTTTTATAAATGCGTCTAACGCACTGTATTATAAGCAATATATTTGGTCTCATAGTTTTAAAAGAATAATGATCGTTAGGTGGTGTTTCTCTTTTTTAAACTTGAAGAGCAAGAGAAAAACGAGTGAAAAATGTACAGTTTGTTTCGATTCGACAAATCGTTATGAAGGTTGGCAGTAATCAAAAAATATCAGAACAACGGTGCCACGGTTATGCCTGTTGCTCTAGCGCGAGGCCAAGCGTTCTAAAATATTTTGAAAAACATTTTCCTATGTTTTGTCTTTCTACTGATGAGGGATATATTCCCATCTTAGCTTCTTCTGATTGTTTGGTACCCTTCGCGAGAAATGAATTTTTGTATGGATGATCTTGAATGTAAGCTTCGAAGGCTCTCGCTGCCATTTCTTCTGGTAATGCGTAATACATTTGTTTGTAAGCTTTATCGGCTTTCAAGCTGTCTTTGAAAAACTTACTTGGATCCTCACCATTCGGAGTTAAGAATATACTTTGGAAGCAATCGCTCAATAGATAATTAATGGGGTGATCAATGGGATTGTTTTTTTCTAACCACAGCGACGATGCAAAATCATTTCTCTTAGTGTTTTCAAATAAGCGAGACGCTATAAAATGATCAAAGGCATGAAAGTACTCGTGAGCCAATGATCCTGCGCCAGCGTTTTTGGCCAGAGCTAGCGTTCGAGTAGTCAAACTATAGTGAGCAGACGAATATTTGTTTCCACCACTGCCAAAAGCAATTGAAAGGCTACCCTTGAGTGATATGACTTGTTCATCCACCTCTAATATCATCATCAGGTCACAAAGCGCATCAAAGAATAGGTTGGCGGCTAACTGCTGTTCTTCATGCGTCACCCAGTTGCCGACGGTTGCCGATTTAAAGCCAAATATTTTAACGATATCCCCAAAGGTAACATCGGCACCATCACGATGACTCGGTCCATTACGATAAAAACCTCTGTGTATTCCCCTTTTTAATGCTTTATTCATTAGTGTTCGTTAGTCGGCTATCGGTAGTTGAGTAAAAATTCCAGTAGTTGAATACTATTACATTATTGGTGGGAGTTCATGATGTGTTTAACTGTTGTTGTGTTGTAATGAAAGGCAAGCTTGTTGATATAAATGATGTGAATTGATCTATGACTCTTTTTTGCATGTGATTCATGACAAGCTTTCTTATTCAGAAAGAGTTCATAAGGCCAGGTCTTGCTTTGCTGTACGACTAGCTTAACTCTGATGATTTGCTCTTCGGTAAGTCACTCCCTCTTCACATTTAGTTTTCCATATTTAATTGTAAGGAAAAACTATATTTTTGTGTTGTGCTGTTTCTCGAGGAAAGGTCATTACGACTATAGAAAACGACAGAGTAAAATATCAGGACACCCATCAACTAATAGAATGGCTTTAAATGCTATGACTCTTTTGCGCTAATCTTTGCAGTATTAATATTTATGTCGAGCCCTAGCGTAAACTTGCAGGAATGCATTGCATATGTAAGCAAACGCTAGAGTCAAGCTTTAATATGAGCTACAACGTTTATTGCAGTTTGAACTCCAATGTATAATAAGCATCTTTGACATTTTTTTGATTAAACTTCCATTTTGAAATCGCATTCATTGCCTCGTTATCAAAAATATTGTCTGGTGATGACTCGACAATATTAATGTTAGTGGGGTTGCCATTACCATCTAGGTCAAAACTAAATCTTACATAACCCTCAATATTATTTTTTAAGGCATCAACTGGATAACTGGGTTGAGTTATTGTTAGTGGCAAAGGCTCTTCATTCTTATTGGCATTTGTAAATGCAGTTGCTGAAATGGAAATAAAACTACACGCGAACAGCAGTGAGAGGGTTTGATTCTTTACATTTTTAAGTGTTTTGATGTTCATTATTCTTTCCTTAATTAGTTTAGGTGATGCCCAGTTGGCCAAAAGGGCGGGGGTTCTTCCGGAAGTCTGACTTAATAGTAGAGTGGCATACTCAGCTTTTTGTTGTGCATTAAATCGGGCACATACTGCTGCATCGCAGGCGATCTCTTGATCTCTTTGAAATAGTTTAAATGAATACCAAGCAAGGGGATTTATCCAGCATAGCGATCGAAGCATTAGCCCTAATGCGTTAAGCCATGGGTCGCGTCTTTGCCAATGCACTTGCTCGTGCTTAAGTATTAATTGAATGTCTGTGTGAGTGTAATGGTCGATTATGCTTTTCGGAAGTAGAAGCTTCGGTGAAAGCAAGCCGAAGACTGCGGGGCCAATATTGTTTTCGCTAACCAGTACTTTGAGCCTTGCTCTGTTATCAAATGAAAAGCGATGGTTACTGAGCTTGCTCGATTGTAAAGCTATTGAAAACAAGCTAATGATTTGAAATAGAAATAAAGCAAGCGCGATGATTAAATAAAATGAGACGACAAAACTGAAATAAGACGTGCTAGCGAGTATTGCTGAGGTATCTTTTATGGTCTCTGACAGTTGTGTGGGATAAAACTGGGCGCTACGGAGTTGTTCTGGATAAAGTAGCCACACCGCGATTGTTAATGGAATGCTTATCCAAAGACTATACCTTGTGATGGGGCTGAGGTAACGATAGGCTAGAAACCGGATGATTAATATCAGACTTGAGCTGGCCAATACTAACCAGTGAATCTCTAGAAGCAGCTCCATTAGCTTACTCATTTCTTCATTTCCTTGATGATGGACTCCAGCTCTTTTATCTCGTTATCGCTAAGCTTTTCGTTTCGAGCAAAGTAGGAAACTAAGCTGGATAGTTTTCCATTAAATAACTGATTGAGTACTTGATTTGAAACGGTTGATTGTACATTTTGTTTTTCGATTATTGGAGAGTAAAGGTACTCTCGACCGGTATAACCGAATGACAAGGCCTCTTTTTTTACCAGCCTATTGAGCAAGGTTTTAACGGTTTTATCGCTCCACCCTATTTGCTTGGGTAATTTAGCTATTATTTGCTTGGCGGTAAGAGGGCTTTCTTCCCACAAAACAGACATCACCTCTAGTTCGGCATCGCTGATCATAGAAATAACTCTAATAAGGATTACATATGTAATTCATGATTACATATGTAATCTGAAGCTGCAAGGCTTTTTAGGAATTATGTTACATTTAGTGGCATATTTTATTTGCTCTCTAGAATGTCTGCTCTCTTCAATCAGCGGACGAAGCTATTGGCTTTTAATTTTAAAAAACAATATTATTAGATAATTCCTAACGGATTTCACGATTTTTTTCAAAAGGATAAGACGTTGATTGAGCCGTTTATTACTTTAGTGGTTGCGACAGCATTGCTACTTGGTTCTCCTGGTCCTGCGCCTTTAGCTCTAGCCGCAACAGGAGCTACTTTTGGCCGGAGAAAAGGCACTCCTTTCTTAATTGGAGTGTTAGTTGGACTGACTGTAGCCATCGTTGGTGCGGTAGTAGGGCTATCAACGTTGTTTGCACAGTTTCCTTATGTGAAAAGTATTGTGCAATATGCTGGGGCTGCCTATATCTTATTTATTGCTTATAAGATCGCAACAGCACCTCTCGAGCCTAATCATTCAGAGACTTCCATACCCGACTTCAAAGATGGTTTTATTTTAAACCTTTTGAATCCAAAAGCTTATGTAGCATTTTTTGCATTATTTTCGCAGTTTCTTCTTCCTTTTCCAGACGCATTCCTAAGTTATTTTGCAACTGGTCTCACATGTCTTATAGTAGCGGTTGTTGTAGATATAATCTGGTTGGTATCAGGAGGCTTCTTGAAGCCAATTTTTGCTCATCCAAATCGGGCTCCTATAGCTAGACTCTCATTTGCAATCTTGATGTTAATATCAGTAGGCTACTCGTTATTTTTAAGCTAAAGAAATCTATGATACGTCATGGACTATAACTCTAACATATCGGACATAAGTAAAATTGATGTAGTTCCAAGGCACAGCCAAGCTTGCTTTGTAGGGTAATAACCACTTGTAATAACCAATTGTGCTTTGAAAATACGATGCCAAAACAAGTATATTCATTTTTGTTGAGCGAATATGTTCTAATTTAAGAACACCAATTAGCAGCATTAGGATATGTAAATATAACGGATATTGAAATTCGACATAGCGAGAAAGATGACATTCCTGCTATCAAAAGCATTTATGCACAACCGTCGTGCTATGCTGGGACCCTGCAATTACCTTATCCCAAAAGAGAAAAGTGGGAAAGTTTTTTGGGAAATCTGCCTGACAACTTTTACAGCTTGGTAGCGGTGAATGATGGCTTGATAGTGGGACAAATAGGCATGGAGGTCTATACGGCTCCAAGGCGTAAGCACGTTTCAAATATCGGAATGGGAGTATCTGAGACGCATCAGAAAAAAGGCATTGGCTCAAAGTTACTAGAGGCAATGCTGGATCTTGCAGTCAATTGGCTTGCCATTAGAAGAATAGAGCTAGAGGTCTATATAGATAATGTTAGTGGCAAAGCTTTATACGAGAAATTTGGATTTGAGGTAGAAGGGGAAGCTAAGCAATACGCTTTTCGAAATGGGGCATATGTTGATGTTTATTATATGGCAAAGGTTGTAGCTTCTGCTTAGTTTAAGATCGGGAATGTAATATGCAGATGAAGTTTGATATTTTTGGTAGAAAGTTTATGGAAATTGTTCGGCTAAACAATAAATGGGCTGCTTATTATATTGGGAGTAATGGTGTAAAGCGAGCAGCAGATGGAATCCAAATACCGTCGGATTTAGATGTAGATGAAATACAAGATTACTTAGCTGACTTATTTCATGAGTGGGCGACACCTAACAATAATGAAGTAAGAGCGCTTTAGCTGTACCATTCTCGTATTGGTTTCTGGGGAAACTAGAAAGCTCTTACTCAAATCAAAAATGAGTTTTTAACCGGGCTATTCTCCCAAGAAGAATATTTAAGTACAGGAGAACAACTTGAATAAAACTTTAATGATTTTCATGTTTTCATGTTTTCATATTTTCTATTTTTGCTGATTCTGGTTTAGCTAGAGATGATGAATGCACTAAAGCTATGTTTAGTAATGAGTATGAGAAAGTATTTGCAAGAGTTGAAAGTTATAAGCATGAACAATCGGATGAAAAAGAGCTTTTACTAAGCCGATCTAATTTTTGGTCTGAGTCTTTTGGTGCTCTTAAACGCTTGAGGGAAAACGGAATTTCAGATGAATACCTGTGCCTCATCGCGGCTTTAAAGCAAATAAGTGATGGAGAGTATTCGATAATTTTAAATGGAAAGCTTGCAAGTTTAGTCTTTGATAATACCAAGTTTTTCATTCGGTATTTTTCAGAAATAGCGCCAAATGAGCTCAATGATAGAAATGTTGGAACAATTATTTTTACGCCTACAATGGAAGGAGATATAGATGGCTGTAAGTATATTTCTTCTGTCAAAGGAAATTTAATTAATGAAAGGGCGGTTAATAAGATAACTGTCGATAAAATTATTTCGGTCGTGAACAAGGAACAGCGTAAATATTATAAAGAATGCAGTGAATAAGAAATGATAATTTCGAAGTCTTTCAGTTAAATAAGAAAATGTATTTTAGTGATGAGTCCTGTTGGAGGGATTGTATTTCTAGTATACGATGGGCTTGTAAGTTATCAAAATGATAAAGGTGAATACTGATTGGAATTATTATTAGAGGAAGTTACATAATGAATGCAGTAACAAAGTCAGCTTTAATTTTACTTTCGTTAATGGTAGTTGGTTGTGCCCATTATCGCGATGCAGACTATGAAAGCTTTTTAGAGCTATACCATGAATTGGAAGACGATGTAACCGGCGACAAGAATATTCCCCAATTAGGTTTTATGTTTTTATATAAAGGGCCAACTGGATGGAGCAATGCGGAGTATAGGTTTACTGTTAATATAGAGAAGAATTATTCTGTGGAGTTAATTGAACTATCAAAACAATCAGGACACCAAGCAATGGATATGTGGCAGTCTGGAGTGCGAACACGCGATGAAATGAGAGCACGCCTCGATATGACCAGAATTAGGACTAATGCGACTAATTGCACTATTGTTCCTGAGCTATTGAAAGATTTATGGCAGTCTGTAACGACTTATGCATCCGGTTTTAAGGCAGATGAAATAAAGCGTATCATATTAGATGGAGGTTATAGTTTTAACTTTTATCTAACTGATGGTGATTATAATACTCTTAAATTTAGTGTTGTGGATAAAGACCATCCTCTTACTAAAAAAGCCTTAGAATTTATAGAACAAATAAAGAGTTGCAATCAGGCTGCCATCCGCAATTAATAGATTGTTGAGAAGAGTTGGACTCAGCTCCGGATTATTTCAAAATACAGTCTTGTCGAAAAGATATGTCATTACAGAGTGTAATTATTAATGGAAAGTCAAACTGTTAAAGAAAAAGGAAATAGCCGAATTTGGCTTGCAATAGTGGCTGCTATTATTCTATTTATAATAATCAAGCATTACGTTGGAGAAACGACCGTTTATCACGAAAAGGTAAAGTTTGTCGGAAAGGAAGTGGATGTAACATTGACCTATAATTACGTTGATTATTGGTTGAAGTTTGGCCATCTATTCGAGTTTGGTGATAATAAATCTACATATACCTACACCTTTGCAATTGATCAATATGAATATGAATTCGAACACTCCAGGCAGATGATAATTCTGAATGAATGGGATGGTTCTTTATATTTTGTAGGATTTCCATATCATAGGTTCTCTGGCAGGTACTTTTTTGAGGTATTTAAAGCAAAGAAAGGAACTAATGATTGGCAGAAGCTGATTGAAGAAGGCTTACCTAAAGAAGTCGCTTTGAGGAATATTTGGATACTATCTCCCTATAACAAAAGTGATAAGGGACTCTATTAGAGTAACTGAGGATAGTTCAGGTACGGTTGTGACGACTTATATTCAAGATACAATTAATGCATTGGACTTTGTAAATAGCCACCTTGATTTTCTTTTTTCAGAAACACAAAAAATATGGGATGTTTTATATTGCAATGAGAATCATTTTTTTAAAGATGGATTTCCCCGAAGAGAAGATACAGATTACTACAAAGCCGAAAGAGAATGCTGGATTGAGTTTCGAGAGAAATTTATAAAGCCTGCTCGGTTAAATAACTGAAGTAAATCTCTGTTTAACTTTTAGTTGTAGGTTACAAGTGATTTGACTTTTAGACTAATCAACTTTCGTCTTATGTTAGAGCAGAATTAAGCTTGATGTTTGTAACAAATTAGTGGTTCAGATCAAAAAAATCTCTGAATTCAAGTTTGAATTGTAAAGTATATGTTTAAAGGGTTTTAGAATATATGAAAAAGAAACAAGCTGTTCTTTGGCTCGTTATGAGCATTTTGATATGTAATTATAACAATGCGGCTGAATTGAAAAATATCCAACTAGAACACGGAATTAAACTGAAAGTGTTCGATGATTGGGATATCTCTAAAAAATCTGATAATGAAAAGATAACGGCGTCAGCCAAAGATAAGGTTAATAAGGCAGGGATTAAACCTAATCTAAACGTGAATGCATACGAAGTTATTTTTAATGCTAAGTCAGAAACTAAGTATACTACAAGCTTCATTGGTGTTTCTATTGGACCGCCTGAATTAGATCAAGAAGAACTGAAAAGCTTTGGAGAGTTGGAGATTGATATTTATAAAGAGCTACTTAAACAACAATTTAAAAGCGTGATGTCTGTATTAAATGGTCGTAATATGAAGCTGAAAGTAGAAAAGATTATATTGAACGGACTAATTACATTAAAAATATCCTCTAGTTTCGATATAGAAGGAAAGCCAAGTGCGTACAATCAAAGTTATAAGTTTTTTTTGTCTAATAAAACGGTGACACTTAATATTGAAAAGCGTTCGCATATCGGTGATTACAATATTGATGGGATTGATCACGTTATTAACTCATTTGAAATCGAAATTTGAGAGGGTACTATAACTAATGTGGCAGTGAAGATCACTGCGTCTGCAAGATGATGTGAAGTCCTTGATTATAGTCAGTGAACTGGAAGTTTGGTTAAGTTAGTAGAGAATTGAGATAGAGAGAAAATGTTTAGAAAAATAATTGTTTCGATCCTTGCGGTTTTTGGTGCCTCTTATTCATTATCTTCGAATATCGATTTTGATACTCCATTGGTCGAGTATCCAGATGGAATTATTCGAAGCTCTAAAGATGCCATTGCTGAAGTCTTTAAGAAGCTTGAGGGTTTAGGCGAAGTGGATCGTTGGTTGGGTATTTTCGCGCAAGGAAATGGACATGCAACTTTTGAATTGCATGTTAAGCTTCCCTATTTAAAATTAGTTGAAGATGTCCCGAATATTGATTCACTTCTCTCAAACTATGGAGTTTTAATTGATAAAGAGCGAACAGATGAAAATCAGATTGCTTATATAAATATTTCGAAATTATCACCCGAAAAGCAAGCATTGTTAGTCAACGATTTATTTAAGAATCATTATAAGGTTGAGCCTTTTGAAGGCGAAGCTGACTTTGCGTTGGGTGCTGAGTGGCTATGATTTTAATTAATTGTCCTCAGGTAAATTAGTATGAAATATTCAAAAGCTACCTTATATGGTTTTTTGTTGTCGACCGCTCCCAGCACAGTCTACGCATCAGATCCTACCGGGCTTTATGTTTTATTCGTCGGTTTTCCTGCCATTCTATTGGCAATAACTAATATTTTTATTGCAACAAAATCGCCAAAGTATGCTCTTATACTTTCGGTTTTTTTAACTTGTTCACTCTATTTTCTAATCATATGGTCTAGCGATGTTGGATACATGGATCGTGAAGGTGGTTATCTTATTTTGTCCTGTTTATTAGTTGGAGTATCCATAGCAATAGCTTTCATTAATATAATGAACAAAAAGCAAGAATCATGGCGCCCAAACTATAATTGGATATGTAGTGTGTGCGGAGTAACTAATAAAAAGGATACTGTGAAGTGCAATAATTGTGGAAATGAGATTTAGAATCTTAGTCTAAGTATTATTCTATGGACTCCAATCTGACATTAGTTATTTTTGAGTCGTTATTAGCGTAAAGTAAAAAGGAACTGGAGTGAATTTTAATTAATCCGATTCTATCCTTTCTAGTTCACTAAATTTATATTCAAACCAATCGACACAAGCAGGAATAAGCCCGTTATTATTCGGCCTCATTCTATAAGCGATAGTTATTCTTGCGTTAGGTTCAATTTCCTTTGCAATCCACATATCTGATATATAGCCATGTCCATATTTATTGAAGAGAAATTCTCGATCAGGCGTTATCAGTGTCGTATCCATTCCGACGGACACAAGTATTTCCTCTTTTTCATAAAGAGCTATTGATGCACCGTCGAAGTCAGTTTCTTTAAATTCCTTAGGAAAGAGTAAATAGTAATAGTTTTGATTTCCTCTTTCGTGTTCTAATTCTATATAGACCGTTGGCTTTTCTTTTTCTCCACAGGCGAATAGATTGCTGACCAATAAGATTGATGTGAGTAATAAAAAGTTATTTATTGTCATAAGGTATCTCTTAAAATCTAGCTTTTTTGTTTCTCATATTTCAATGGAGGGAGACCAAAGAAATCTAGATATAGTTTCTTTAACGCTTCTGGAGTTATCTTCCAATAAGGTGAAGCCTTTTCAGGATCGACTTGCCAAAATAAGTTTTCTATAAACGTAACACCAATACACTTTTTAAGCTCTTCGTTTCCTGTTTTATACGCAAGCTCAATATACTTAAATAAGTCAATATAGTCTTCGGCAGGCGTACCGTTGCTCATCTTTTAATTTAAAGCGTGAGCGAGTGACTCAAACCATGAATAGGGATGTAGTCCAAACTCGTCAATTTCTCCCCACAGCCTTTCATATTCAATATCTGTATCACCAGAAATATCTGAGTACTTTTTGTTTATTTCCTTATAAAAGTCAAATACGACGCTAGTCATACCGAGTTTTTCGTTTTCTAGCTTCTTGGAGCTCAAATTAGCACGAATGTCTTATGTTTCCTATACTACATATAATTTAAATGTAAGTGTCAGAACAGGGATCAATTTGAGAAAATCGATTTTCGCCTTTATAGCTTCCTTATTTTTAAGTGGATGTATTACTTCTTCCTATATTGGCAGTGTTGGAGCCCGGTCGAAGCATGGCACAGTGCCAAGTGAACCAAACCCTACACAAGTTAGCTTAATAGATTCCGAGCGGAATGTTCATGGTTTTGCCTTCGCCCATGGAGCAATTTATCCCTATGCTAACCTATATCCTGAACAGGCTGGTGAAATAGTGGGAGAGGTTGATTTTAAGTTTGATGAGATTAAATGGAATAACGCGAAGTCGAAGGGTACCATTCAATTAGAAGTCGATGGCGAGATCTTTGAATTTGAAGTCACTCAGTATGACGGTAAATTAAAATTTAGAGGTGATTATCGAGAATGGTATGGATATCCAGCACAAGCGTTATTAGTTGTGACAATGCCTTTAGATATTGTCGTTAGTTCTATTGGAGGGATTATCCTCCTTGTATCTGCTCCATTTATTGGAGATAAAGTTGATGTTGAAGAAGATTGAATTTTTTATTGAGTTAAAGCGACTCTGATTCTAGTTATTCCGAGCATGCCAAGTAGCTAGCGTCTAAAACTAATATCAGACTACATAGGTAGGCTTCACTAGAAATGAAAATATCTACAGTAAAAATATTGGGATTCAGAAACTTTGAAAACGCGACCATAAAGTTCAATAAAAGTACATTATTGATCGGGTCAAATGACATAGGAAAAACCAACCTAATATACGCCCTAAGGCTGCTATTAGATAAAAGTTTCTCTGAGACCGACCTAGAGCCAAGAGAGACGGACTTTCATAGCTCAGCTGACATAAATTCTGATATTTTTTCTGTCACTATCGAATTCACCGATATTGTTGAAGATGCTGCTATTTCAATTCTTAAAGGTGCGGTCTCAGACAATAAGACATGCGTCATGAAGTATCAGGCAACTAAAAAAGATCTTGATTACCAACTGTTTGTTGGATTTGATGAGAATAACCTTTCACCAATAAACAGTCGATTCTATTTAAAGTTCATTAATCTTAAATGTATCGATTCTCAACGAGATCTAGAAAAATTTATAAATAAAGAAAAACGGCAACTACTAAAGCTGTCTCAAAAACTGTTGTCTGATGATGAACAAGCCGAAGATGCAGACCTTCTTGAGGAGATTGGAGTTGATTTAACCGCCCTCAATGAAAAGGTTTCTCAACTAATATACGTGTATCAATCAACCAGTGAGCTAAACAGTGAGATGAAAAAACTTTCTCACGAGAATTCAAACTACGACATACAGCTAGACGCAGGTGCCATCGGCGTAAATGACTTTATTGATCGACTAAAATTGTCTGCCAGCAGTGAAGGAAATCGGATGCTTTTAGGGGGAGATGGTCGAAACAATCAGATCCTAATTGCTTTATGGAAAGCAAAAAGCATTAGAGAACATGATGTCGACCGTGAAGTTGTTTTCTATGTTGTCGAAGAGCCAGAAGCGCACCTTCACCCACACCAACAAAGAAAGCTTGCGAGATATTTAGTTGATGAACTGCCTGGACAGTCGATCATTACCTCACACTCTCCCCAGATTGCCGTTAGCTTTTCACCAAACTCAATTATTAGGTTGCTATCCCGAAATGGAAAAACCACCGCCGCCAGCAACGGCTGCTCAGGTTGCATTAGCGAAAGCATCGATGATTTCGGTTATCGTTTATCTATTTTACCAGCCGAAGCGTTCTTCTCAAGTGGTGTTTTTTTGGTAGAAGGACCTTCAGAAAAACTTTTCTATGAATCACTTGCCTACTCTTTAAAAATTGATTTGGACTACCTAAATATCTCGATTCTCCCAGTAGATGGTATTGACTTCGAAGTTTATATAAACGTTCTAAAAGCTTTAGACATTCCTTGGACAATGAGGACTGACAACGATGTATTCAAAGTCAGTAAAAGAGAAGAATGGCGTTATGCTGGCATAAACCGTTGTATGAAGATCGCTGGCCTAAAAGAATATGGCAACCAAACTAAAGCCTTTACCCCAGAAGAGATCGTCGAATGGAATGATTGGCAAGTTGCCTCCGATAAGCTAAACCAGCTAGGAATATTTCTTGCTAAACACGATTTAGAACACGACCTTTATGACGAAGCTCCGGAGATAATGCGAGCGTACTCCGGATCAGAAAATCGTGAAGGGGCGGTTAAATATCTCCAGAAGAAAAAGGCATCTCGTATGAGAGAACTTTTGAACGAACCTAATGCAGACCTTAAAACACTCAAAAATGGTGAGCTATCACGCCCACTGCAATTCCTCGTTGATAAAATTAAGGAAGTAAACTGACGTGAACTTTAATTTTACGGAGCAGCAACAGTTAGCAATCGATCATATTGGAAGTATGGTTATCACCGCTTGCCCTGGTGCAGGTAAGACCACAGTCATGGTTGAAAAAATTAAAAAAGTAACAAAGAATCTCAAAGCACACCAAGGTATCATAGCAATAACATTTACAGTAAAAGCCAGTGAGGAAATCGTCCAACGATCCAGTGGCAGTTCTCACTCCGTCTCACAGAGCTACTTTGGTACTATCGACAAGTTCTGTTTGAATGAAATCATTTATCCTTTCATCTCGCATATTTGGGGTGGCACTTCATCAGAATGTAGAATCAGCAAAAATTTTGATGAGAATGAAATTGCTCTGTTTGAAACTGAATATCAAAAAGAGTTTCATGAAGAGTGGTTCTTATCTGAAATTGATGTATTTAAGAGATTGTACCTTTCTGGAAAGATTGTCTTAAAAAGCGTCTCATCGATCGCTTTATATATTTTAAAAAACAACCCCGCGGTTCAGCAATTCATAAAAGCCCGCTATACTCATATTTTCGTCGATGAATATCAAGACTCTTCGGAACCACAACACCTGCTATTTAAGGCACTCGTTAATTTGGGTCTAATAGGGGTCGCTGTTGGAGATACAAATCAGTCAATCTATAAGTTTCGTGGCAGCAACCCGGAATATATTCGTGACCTCATACAGGATCAACAATATGAACACTTTGTGATAGATATAAACCACAGGTCTCATGATTCGATAAAGAACTATGCTGCTCGTCTTCTCAACTCAAATGCTCCCTTATTACAAACCAACGAGTGTAGGATGTTCCGACGATTAATGAACGGAAATATAAGTGATGCGAGTGAGATGATCTGTGACTGGATTCAAGGCTGGAAAGAAAGCGGCACGATCAACGAGTATTCAAATATCGCGATTCTCGCTAAGAAAGAGAGCTCCTTAAAGCTTTTTCAAAAAGGAGCCAAACTAGCATGTCGAACGTATGTAGACACACCTTTGGATAAACTCGATTCCCCTTCGGCAACATTACTGACAGAAGTTCTAGCCTATATTGGTGGCACCAGTAATTCCTACCAAGAGATATTGGATAAATACCTTTATGAAACAGGTATTCGTGTATCACCAGAGCGCAAGCGATCTACTGTAGAGCTATTTCGTATTCTTCGGGATATTAGTGATCCTGAAGAAATTTTGGGCACATGTAAACGCATCGCTGAAAAGCTATATCTAGAGTGCAACAAAATAGAAGAACAGTCAGTATTAGATATACTGTCGCATCAAGAACTTTTTGACTTATATACGCCTAAGAATAACGATGAGCTTCAATTGATGACCCTCCATAAATCCAAGGGGCTAGAATTTGAAATAGTATTCCATCTAGATTTAGAAGCCTGGTCTTTTCCGCACCAAAGATTTACCGGCAACTGGAACGATCCCCCACAATATAGTGACCTCGCGCAGGAAACCAACTTACATTACGTAGGAATTACTCGAGCAAAAGAAATGTGTTTTTTAATCCGCTGTGAAAAGCGTATGAATAGCAACGGTAAATTTGGAAATTCTTCGCCTTCATACTTTCTTGGCTTGCCGCAACTAGAGGGCCTATACCATTTCAGTTAACTCTCTTTCAATATGTCCACACGCTGAGATAGCGTCATTTGATACTGTCATGTGCCTTATTTTGCCTCTACTGCCATCAATAAAGGGCTGGGTCCTAAATTCCGCTCAGCAAAATTGGATGTCCGCTTTTGGCCGAATTCGTTGGGTACTTTAAGATTAAATGTTAAAAACAATTCAAAATACCAATGAAATAATCGTTATGTGGATGTTTTCTCTAATCATGGATTGGCTTTTATTATGAACTTCACCCGGAGCTTACTTGCGTCTTCTCCAGAGAGTCTTGCTGAGCAAGATCGTGCTCGCAATCTAATTAATGGTAGTGATGCTGAGTCGTATGCCATGGCTAAGTTTCTTTTGGCTTGTCGAGGGGAGGGATGTTGGGGATCAAGGGAAGAGGATAACTCAAAGATAGATTTGATTTTTTCTTTCGAGCACCCATGGTCTAAAGGGGAAAGGTCTTTAGTTTTGACGCAAGTTAAGTCAGGCGCTAGTTATGGTCGGGTATCTGATCATGGATTTGAATTAAAGGCCAGGGCAAAAAAGTTAGCGATTAGAACAAGCCATAGTATTTGTGTTGTTTGGGTAGACCGTGATTCTAATAAATTGTTTTGGGCATACATTCATCCTGAGGTCAGTGTTCGAAATCAACAGTACGGCGTGCATCATGAAGTATCCCCTGCAACGGTTTTTGATTTAGCCAGATGCATGTCGAGAGTTAATGCTGGAACAAGAGGAGCAAAAGGCTTAATCATTAGAGCAAGATCTTCGGGAGTGACAGATAGACGCAAGAAAGTCAAAAAAGCATATAAAAGTTTTTCAACGATTAACTCTCCAGTATTAGGTACTATTTATTTAACGCGACTCGCTTGGCGTCATATGTTTAGAAGTGGAAGGCGTGAAGAGAATAAGGCTTCAAGTTTGAATATCATTCCTTATTTAAATAGATTATTAATACGAAGCCCATCAGACCACGCTATCACTGAAAGCAGAAGGTTTAGTAGTAGAGGGTTTAGTTATCAGATTCGAGAGCATCTATTGAAATTTGAAGGTTTAGCATTATCAACGAAAGATAATGAGAACGAAAAAGATTTGGTTGCTTACGTTAGGCTTATTGAGGAAATTAAATACCCAAATAATTGGGAAGAGAAAGCGATGCTTTCTCAGCAAATAGAAAGACGAGTTGTCTTGAAATCGGCTTACTATAAGAAGAAAAGGTGACCAAGGGTTGCCAGCACTTGCTTCGATGCTCTATCAGAATGTTTAGGGCTACCTAAAATATCATGACATATCTAGCCGATAGCGTACTGGACATAGAATAAATCTATGCGCACAACCCTTCATCATTCTGTAGTATTACATTTTAGAGGATGAATGCCAATAGATTACAAATTGCGAACGCCCGCTATTGGCCGTTAACATATTTGAATAGGAAACATTATGATCGTTTGCTTAGGTTGGGGTTCCCTAGTTTGGGACCAGCGAGAGTTAAGGACAAAAGGAGATTGGAAGAAAGATGGTCCATATATATCTGTGGAATACATACGACAGTCGAATGATGGCCGCCTGACACTTGTTATTGATAACAAAGGAACACCATCCCAGGTGCTGTGGGCTGAGATGCAACAAGCTGACTTTGAGTTGGCAAAAAATGAATTAAGAATACGAGAGGGAAATATTTTAAGGCACCATGTTGGTGCTTGGGAAAAAGGAAGCAAAGATCCAAGTGATATTAATGGTCTAAGTGACTGGGCAGATTCTATTGGATGCAATGCAGTTATTTGGACAGCCTTGCCTCCTAAGTTTAATGGTGAAAATAATAAGCGACCTGAAATAAATGAAGCCATCTCATACTTAGAAAACCTAGATAATCAAGCACGAATTTTAGCAGAGGAATATATACGAAAAACACCAGCCCAAATTCGAACACCGTATCGTTCTAAATTTGAAGAATATTTTGGCTGGACTTAATGTCCGCAAATGGCCGTTAACTGCAAAAAAACAGACGGCTCAATAATAATCTTATTTCGAAAAGGTGTTATTTGATATCTAAGGCTGAAGCCAGTATTCATTAGACTCATCAATTGCCATTACTGTGAACTCCTCTAGCTATTCACCAACCTAAACAATTGACTGATGCGATACCTTGGGTTATTTTCTCGACCTATTTTATCCTCATGTTAATTACAGTTCGTTTGGTTTCTTATAGAGAGTTGTTATGAAAGTCACTTCATTTTTGTGCTACCTATTTTCAGCATTGTTGTTGATATCTTGCTCTGGTGGTAGCAGTAGTTCCGGCGAGTCTCCAGAATTTCGCTTTTTAGAGCTTGAGAAAAACGTATTACTGCAATCTGTTGGTTCTGGAGAAGTGACTTTTCTAGCCTTGGATTTTGATAGAAGCTTGAGTGCGTGGCAGATCACGCTGGTTGAAGATACCCTTGGCGATATCCCCGTTACATTGAATAGCATCGAAGATACACCTTATGGATACACAGCTACTAATAGCATTGTTCAAAGAATATCGGTTGGCGTACCTGCGTTAGGAACCGGTAATTACGAGCTGACTATCGAGAATGTTCGTACAGGACAATTTTTTGTAGAACCTTTTTTAGTACGAGCTGGAGTTTTTAATGATGTGGATTATGAATTCCAAGCGGACTTATCTTTAACACCTGGCTCGTCAATCGCTGACGATTGGGCGTATTTCCATAATGTAAAAAAGACCATCAACAGCGAAATTAGCACTACAAGTATTGAAGCCGTAGTATTAGAGAACAAGCAAACCATGGTCGAGTATGATGTGGCCTACGAAATTAACTCTACGACAAACAAAGTTGAATTCACGATACCGGATACGGTTCCAGTCGGCACATATTTTTTATCGGTACAGTACAGCAGCTCAATTAATACTTACTATGTAAAAGATATTGTTGTGGTTGACGAGCAGCTCCCAGTTATTACTTCGATTAATCAAACCGATTTTATGACCGGCGATAGCATTGTTATCGATGGAGAAAGTTTTCGATATTCATTAAATCCGACATTAGTTCCTGGAAATGGCTTGCAAGATATACGTGTAAGCACCTACCTGGAGTTTAGAGACGTTAATGGTGAGCGACTCATTCATTTTGATCCCTACGATAATAATTCTGGTGTTAATGCAGCCGGTACTCAAATTTCACTTCCAATTTCAGAAATTGGATTTTATACCGATGCGGGGATGACGTACTTTGAAGGTGAAGTTGTTGTTCGGTCGGGGCCTTATGTAAGTGAGCCAGTGGCGATTACAATCGTTTATTAAGAGACGGTTTATTAACCGTTTTTAAAATCCGACGTAAAACAAAAAAGGAAGTTGAGGCTTCCTTTTTTCTTCAGAAGAAATAAGACTTTAATTCCAACCTAAAAAGATCTACTGCGCTTGCAAGCGTAGCGTAATTCCCGACGAGTTATTGTATCCATAGAGCTCTAAGTATCAAAGACCACTTTGTGGATCCTCCTTCTTTGCGAATCCTGAAACGTATAGGTTTCAGTATTGCCACTTTTGTACGGACGGCAATCGTATTGCGATATCGCAATAAGTGAAAAGCACTTGGCCTGGCACTAGAATTTCTTTTGCTTAAAATTCGCTGTATTCTTTTGAATTCTGATGTTGTTTTCATTTTTTAGCGACGTTTTGGTCACATTACAGTTGTTATCTTTACGAGAGTTATATCAAATAATCGTAAACGCCTTGAGGAAGAGCCATATGAGAAGACAACTAAAACTGTTATCTGGCACAATTTTCTGGACATTTTTGATTGGATTCCTACCGATTACTCACGCAGCAGAAGCGCCAGGAGCTCTGACTTTTATAGTCAAAGACCAAATTACTGATCGGCCACTTTCAAACGTGACGATTACAATTAAAGAGCGGGAAACTGCTTCTACTCAATCTTTAGAAACCAACGAGCAAGGACGCATAGTTGTTGAAATGCTCGACCCAGGTCTTTATTCGGTGAACATAACCAAAAGCGGATTTGTTTCATTATACGAGCCAAGTGTGCGCGTAGTTACGCGGAAAAATATTAAGTTAGAATTCGAACTTAGAGAACAAACTTTTGAGGTTGTTGAGGTACTTGGATTTCGTGAGCAGCCAACCTCAGTTTCCAGCACCTATCTTGATCGAGAAGCTCTGCGAGGTGCTGTTGGTGGTGGGGCAGATCCACTGCTGTCGTTGGATGGATTGCCTGGGCTTGCATCCGATAGTGAATTTGCAGCCTTTAGTGTGCGCGGACGCGGACCAAGAGATAACTTAATATTCGTTGACGACTTTCCTTTTGATAAAGCCGTACACTTTGATGCGACATTAGGAGAGCAGGAAGACGTTGGCGGTGGTGGTCGTTTCTCCATTTTTGCACCGAACGTTATTAGTGGAGCTGAGTTTTCACCTGGTGGGTGGGAAGCCGCTTATGGAGGCCGTGCCGCTTCGCTATTAAAACTAGACGTCGCCGATGGTAACCCAAGCCCATCAGCCAGTTTGCGCCTCGATCTTGCAGGTTATGAAGTTGGTTACGATGGCCCAATAGGCATTACTGAAGACTCAACAATGCTCGTTTCAGCACGAAGATTGGACTTTGGCGCTTTATTTGAAACTATTGAAGAGCTAGACATCGGCGATCCAGTGTTAAGAGATATTATTGTTAAATCAGTGATACCAGTGAATTTTAGCCACACAATTGAAATTCTACTTATGGATACTCAGGAGGATTATACTCGCGATGTCACTCATGTTTTTGAGTCGCCTAACTTCGAAGATGTCGCGCTTCAGGATTCAGAACAAGATAGCGATTTATATGGTTTCACATTGCGCTCACTGATCGGTGATAAAGCGGTTTGGATCAACAAGATTTACTACCGCAAAAGCGATAAGATCAGCTCAGAGGGTGAAGCCTTTCCTGACCAAGTGCCTCCGGGATCTCCCGCGTCTAGTTTTCCGGTGCGAGAGGACATTATAACGATAAGTGAAGCTGAATCTGAGATCGGCTGGAGAAGCGATTTCGAGCAAGTGAACCAGTGGGGTGTTTTTAATACGGGTGTTCGCGTGACGGAAATTGAGCTCGACTATCGCACTGTTTTAGATGGTGATTGGATCCGATTTGTTTACGACGATGACGACTTTAGACCAGATCCTAATCAGCGTTATATTGTGCTAACGCCAGCTAACATTAATTCTTCATTAAATCGGAAAGAAACGAGCTATGCCGGATATGTAGACCAAGTTTTTGAAATCGCCGATTGGGAGTTGCGCACTGGCTTGCGGGTTGAGCGAGATGGTTTTGCAAACGAAAACTTAATGTCACCCAGGTTCAGTGCTAACTGGAGACCAAGTAAAACTGTCAGGTATTTTGCCACCCTAGGAATCTTTCATCAATCCCCACGCTTTTTAGAGCTTGCTGCTAATGAATCAAACGATCTTAAAAACGAAAAAATTACACATGGTAGTGTTGGTTTTAAATATTATTCGAACAACAATTGGTCGGTGTTAACAGAAGCTTATTATCAAAATCTCGATGACTTGGTGGTCGATCTTGATCGGGCAAGTGGCACCTTTGCAAATATTGGCGATGGCGTATCGTATGGCTTTGACATTGATGCCAGTAGTACGATTCAAGAAGGTCTTTATGCCACCGCAACCTATTCATACAATGATGCTGTGGTCGATCGAAAAGACGGTCGTGGTGACGTTGTCGCAGATTTCAGTCGTAAGCATGTTGCGACACTCGGCCTAACTTGGGAAATAAGCGATCGTTGGAAAGTAGCCGGGCGCTACAAATATCTTTCTGGTAGGCCAGATGACAATTTTGTTATTTATGCGGATGTGTTGGGGCCAGGAGAACCACTGCGATACTCGCAAGAGATCACTGAGCGCAATGTGGGTCGTAAAAGTGGTTCGAGTCTCTTAAATGTTCGGGTTGATTATCGGCGTGCATTTGGACCCATAGATGTAACCGCTTTTCTCGATGTTATCAATGTAACGGCAGCGTCATCGAGCGATGAAGCAGAGTTTGATTATCGCCGCGGTATTGTCGTGAAAGACGATAGCGAGGCGGAACCATTGATTGGTTTACGTCTGGATTATGCTTGGTAGGAGAAAGTAGCTGATGGTGAAAGTATATGGAGAGGCGCCGATAAGACTATTGATTGTCGAAGATAACCGTGACATTAGCGAAAACATTGCTGAGTATCTAGAAAAGTATAATTATGTTTTGGATTTTGCTTATGATGGTATTAGTGCGATGCACTTAGCGTTGACTAATCCGTACGATGTCATTGTATTAGACATTATGCTTCCCGGAATGGATGGCCTTAGTTTCAGTAAAAAGTTGCGAACGGATGCCAAAGTCGAAACACCAGTACTTATGCTTACAGCGAGAGACACTTTAAACGATAAACTTAAAGGATTCGAAGCGGGAGCTGACGATTACTTGGTCAAGCCATTCGCATTACAAGAGTTACACGCGAGACTGCAAGCTTTATACAAGCGGATTTCCGGAAAAACTAGCAACATACTGTCCGTTGGTGATCTAACTATGAATAAGTCTACACTCCAGGTGCATAGAGCGGGGCAGCGTATCGATCTTAACCCTGCTTGTATGAAGCTCCTGCAACGTTTGATGGAAGAGGCGCCGTCGGTTGTGACGCGTGATGATCTCGAAACTTTGTTGTGGGCAGATGAGCCCCCCGACGGTGACGCGCTTCGCTCGCATTTATATAAGTTGCGGCAGGCTATCGATAGACCGTTTGAAAGTTCGCTAATTCATACTGTACATCGCATCGGATACCGAATTGCAGAGGATACTTAGCGATGTACCGGCGGAGTTTGCGCAAGCGTGTCGCAATTGCATTTGCGATTTGTGTTGCTGGACTTAGTGTGGCCTGGGGGTTTGCTTTCTTCGCGGCGATCAGGTTGAGCGAAGATCGTGTGCTGACACAACAATTGCAACGAGCCGCCGAAAGTTATCCCAAATTGACTTCCAATCTTCGCGGATACGATCAAGTCGAAAGCTTGCCAGAATCACTCAGGAAATGGGCGCAAACAAATCCGGAAGAAGGATTGTATGAATTCAGTGCTGAAGAACTGCATGTTGCGGTGGTTCCTTCCGAGAATAAACAGCGACAAGCATTTGTTGTATTCGATGTTGCGGGAATAGAAGCCGAGTCGTCCGAGGATTGGTGGTGGTTACTCATCATCGCTGGTCTTGTGGGAACGCTCGGTGCTTTAGGTTTTGCACTGGGAGTGGTCGTTATGCGGAGAGCTGTTGCCCCTGTTGCGCAACTCGCGAGATTGGTAGCCGACATTGATCCAGAAAAACTATCCGTTGACGATCATAAACGCATCGAGTCTTATCAGTTCGATGATGATGAGGTTGGCGTACTTGCTAGAACTATTGAAAAGACTCTAGAACGTATCAGTGCATTTGTTGAAAGAGAGCGATATTTTACTGGTTCGGCGAGTCATGAGTTGCGAACGCCGATCACGGTGATAGTAGGTGCACTTGAGCTTTTAGAGAAAAGCGATCTGTCAGCCGCAGATATGAAAATCGTAGCTCGAGTGAAGCGTGCAACTTTCGATATGATAACAACGATTGAAATTTTCTTGTGCCTGGCTCGCGAAACCGATGATGGAATGTATGATAAAAAATTTTTAGTAATGCCTTTGGTGAATAAAGCAATCGATCAGCAACGTTACTTATTGAGCGGTAAGTCGATTGATATTGAGATCGATGAACTTGCAAATCCGATTGTCTTTGGACATCCGCAGGCTTTTTCTATTGTGATTAATAATTTGGTGCGAAATGCGTTTGAACACTCACTCGGAGATCAGGGGCCAATTACGATCCGGATTCAAGAGCATGAGATTTTTATTACCAATAATGTTATCAAAAACTCGAAGGTTCAGAACTCATCATCCCAAGTGCCATCTCAAGGATATGGTTTAGGTCTTGGTATTGTTCAGCGGCTGTGTGAACGAAATGGCTGGTCTTTTTCGCTGCGCGCTGATGAAGGACATGTAGCAACTTGTTTTTCATGGTAACGAGGGTAACTGGAATTCGATTTTTTTAAGTTTTTATAAACAAAAAAGGAAAGCCGAAGCTTCCTTTTTATTTTCAGAGGCAGAAGAAATTCGTCTCTGCTCCTCCTATTGTTTTAAATTCTTTTTTCAAGGAACTATCTGAGACATAAATCGTAACGATTCTCGGCAGCTTGTTTACAATCTGCGTGCTAATCTGAAGGCTCTTGTTATTGATATTGTTGAGAAAGGAATTAGTGATTGTCTAAAAGAATCCTGAAAACTATCTTCGTCATGGGGTTGTTCTCATCCTTTCTAATTCAAGCAGATGAACAGCAAAGCCTGTCAACGAGCGATATGTTAAGTTCGATTGAGCAACGTATTTTAAGTGAAGGGTATCAGCCAGTTGCTCTCGATTTTTCATCTTGGTATGAAGAAGTAAAAGATAATGAATATTTAACCATTCAAGAAATAAATAGGTATCGAAAGCAAATTGCTCAGCTCGATGGGAAAAGTGTGTGTGAGAAGCTTAGAACTGACAATATACTTTTTCAGCTTAACCTTATCGAACATCGTAGCCGGCTAGTCAAAACACTTAGTAAGACAAGTAGCTATGCTGGTGTTATGTCCAACCTTGATGACGGAAAAGCATGGTACCTTCATTGGCTTAATGCCTGGTTGGCGCTAGAAAAAGAAGGGATGGTTAACGATGCGCATATCGCAATGCTCAAATCCATCGCTTATTCAGAGCTCGAGAAAGTCGCTAGTAAATATCGAGACAACATAAAGTCGTTGGGCCAAGCAAAAAATGAAGTACTCACTACAGATCAAATAAAGATAATCGAAGCAAAATTAAAGGAAAAAGAAAAGAAGGTACAGCAAGCGCTATCGCAAATACTTCCATCTTTTACATCAATTCCAGAACTTATTATTGCGAAATCAAGCTTACCCGATTCTTTCCCTGCGCCGGGTATTTACGATGGCAGAACCCGAACCTTTTATTATCACTTTACTGATAGTGAGTTGCCTGTAGAAAGTTTGGACTGGCTGTATTTGCACGAAGGAGTCCCTGGTCATCACTATCAAGCTAGTTATGTTCAACAAAAAGCGATGTGCCCAAACTCGAACTTCAGTCAAGCAACTTACGTTACTGAAGAAGGGTGGGGCGCCTATGTCGAAACGCTCGGTAAATCACTGGGGCTCTATCAAGATTTGGCCAGCGAAACTTATGCGCAAGAATGGCAAATCTTGAGAGCTTTACGCGTGCTCATTGACATTGGCATTCATTACGAAAATTGGAGTGACAAGGATGCGATGCAACTTTGGAATCAATATTTACCAAATCGCCAATCAATAGGTAAAAGAGAGATCGCGAGAATTAAACGCTGGCCGGTTCAAGTGATTACCTACGTATACGGTAAGGCGAAGATCGAAGAGGTAATTGAAAGTGCTCGCCGCATCAATCCAGAGATAGAACTCTCCGACATTCATCAAACAATCTTATCGCTCTCTAATTACCCCATTTCTCAATTTAAAGAGTTAATCGAATTTAATCTAAGTAAGAAGGAGCCTGTTAGTGCATTGTAAAAAGACAATTTTACTATTTAGCGTAGTGATAATGACTGTGCAAGTGATGAGTGCTGATCTGCCAAGATCAGGGTTTTTCGGTATTGCGCCCGAGTCAACCGAAGAAAATGGAGAGGTCGTAATTCAACGTATTGTGCCTTCTAGCACAGCGAGCCAATTAGGATTAAAAGTCGGCGATAAACTTGTTAAGGTTAACGATCTAAAGATAAACAGCTTTAGCAATGTATTGACAGTTGTACAAGAAAACGCAGCTGGTTCAACCTTAAAGGTAAGTGTTATTAGAGACGGTGAGCCACAAATTTTGTCTGGCAAGATGCTAGCAAGGCCTAAAGAAACAAGCGACATTGCTCGAGTTAAATACGGTGTTGTCGAACATGGTAAAGATCGACTTCGTTCGATTATACATACTCCATTGAGTATCGAAGAGGATGAGGCAGCACCGACGATCTTTTTCATTCAAGGCTATACCTGTAGCAGTATCGATTATGGAATGATGCCTAATGTCACCACGCTACAATTGGTTAATCAATTTGTAGAAGCTGGGTATCAGGTATTTCGAATGGAAAAGCCAGGTATTGGAGATAGTCAATCGGTGAAAGGCTGTGCCGATATAAGCTTCGAAGAAGAAAATAATGCTTTTTTAAGTGGCTTACGAATGCTAAAGCAGCATAAAGCTGTTGATAAAGATCGAATTTATATTTGGGGTCACTCGTTAGGTATGCTACATGCTGGCGTTCTTGGAAATAAAGAAAAAGTAGCTGGTGTTATTGGCTATGGTGGTGTGTATAAAAACTGGTACGACTACATGCTCGATATCTATCAAGTGCAGTCAGTAAAGCATTTTGGCGTGTCTCCGGAGCAAGCAAAAAACAACGTCGAATTAATTACGCCTTTCTTAAATTTGTTACTAAATACCAATACTCCGTGGAATGATATCGTCGATAATTCGGATACGAAACGAGCAATAGAAGCCGGACTAGTTACTGTAGACGGAGATCGATACTTTACTCGTCACTATTCATTCTTTCGGTCCTTAAACGGATATAACTTCTCTGAACTCTGGCAAAACATTTCTGCTCCCGTTTTAATGATTTACGGTAGTCTAGATATTCAAGCAATAGAACCGAGTTGGACTGAGCAAGTTGTTAACGTTAATAAAAATAACAAGAGCCTGGCCTTGGTTCTTGAAGGTGCAGAGCATGCGTTTATGCGTTACAAGAATCAACAGGAGTATCAGTCTGCACGAGAAAGCGGGGCGTTTAATCCGATAGAGCCGAACGGCAAGTTTGACGAGAGAATAGGGAATAAAACGATAGAATGGTTAGCGAAGCTTTAGAAAATTGTATTGCAACCGATCAAAAGCTAACGACCACTTTGCGGCTCTTGGAAACTACAAGAATCTGAGTTGCCATTTTTGTAAGGACGGCAATCGTATTGCTATAAGCTTGATTGAGCACCGTAACGAACATACAAATCGGCATCACATCAAACCAAACAAAGTTCAGAACTGAAGTGAACCTCTTTTGATGGATGTAAAACTGCATCCATCAAGTCGTTTCTGTTATTGTTTGTGTTGTCGTTTTTAATTTGAGGTTATTAATTAATGACACTAGCACAAAGCTAAGCAACATCAATAAATACCAAGACGATAATTTTGCCCATGACACCATGGCCCATTGTTCTGATTGATTGGGATAAAGCCAGATATTGGTAAAGGTTGCAATGTTTTCTGCAAACCAGATAAACATTGCAACTAAAAACCAACCAATAAGTAAAGGCATGTGGCGATACTGATTGATGACCCTAAAGTAAATATTGGTTCGAAAGAATAGTACTATAGTAACGGCCAGTAATACCCAGCGAAAATCCCAGATATAATGATGCGTAAAAAAATTAATATAAATGAGTGTGACTAAAACAATAGTCGAAGCTCGAGAAGGGTAGTGCGAATATTGAAAATCAAAAATTCGCCAAACTCTGGCTAAATAGCTGCCAACTGCACTGTACATAAAACCAGTAAACAGCGGAACATTGGCAATACCAAATACATATTCTTCAGGATAATGCCAAGAACCAATGGCATCAGACGTTTTGAATAACTCCATTACTGTTGCGACAAGGTGAAATACGATAATCACAACTGACTCGCGTAGTGTTTCCAGTTTTGTTACCAGTAAAAATATTTGAAATGCGATAGCCGCAAGAAATATAAAATCATATCGATGGATGGCTTCTAACGGATACCAGTAACTGGTGATGATCATAACCGCTAATAAATAGCCGCCAAAAATACAGGCATAAGCCTGTTTTAATCCAAAGTGCCAGAGTTCTTTTATAAAGGTTTTCAAAATTTAAATGTCTAATGTATAAATGTCTAACTATTAATTGATACGACTACTGCAAAGGATCTGGAAGCTTAAATTCAATGGCGAAGATAAAGGTACTTTCTACCCACTCATCTTTATCGTTTTTAGCAGGTTTGAAACGCCATTTATTCACAGCTTTTCGAGCTTCTTGAACAAATGTGCGGTCTGGCGAACTATCCAATATATTAATGTCTTTGACATACCCATCAGTTTTTACGGTTACTTCAAATTGAACCCAGCCCTCAATGCCACACTGATAAGCATTACGAGGGTATTGAGGCTCAGCAATGGCTAACGGTTCAGCTACTTGTTTTATGCCTTCCTGATTCCTATTTTGTTGAGTGCTATCAGGTGTTGGTCGATAGTTTTCTTGCGCTAATGTTTTATTCCTTAAGCAGTCATCACCAAAGATACTACTTTGACAGCCCGCAAGCGCCAGCAACATCGCGAGCAGCATGGCGGTTTTTATTATTATGTGACTCACTTCTGTTAAGTTCCTGCTTTATCTCTACTGAGTTCTTCTAATGTGGGTGTAATTTAACGCACCAACAAAAATACTTCCGCCAATTAAATTACCACCTAAAGCTAATCCGATAAAACGAAATATATCGGTAGCGGTAAAATCGTCACCGATCATACTTGCTGCGAAAATTTCGACTGACCCCGCAATTGAGTGATGCAGTCCCCCAAGTCCAATCAAAAAGGTTACAATGAAGATACATAATATTTGAGCTACTGTGTTAGAGCTAGAGCGCAATAACCAGGCGCCTAATGCCATAAGCCAGCCTGCAAGTAACGAGCTGATTAATAAATCAAATGCAGAAATATCGACCAGATGATGGCCAATGGCAATGTAACTTTCTTTCGCTTTAATAACATTGTCTGCAGCAACCAGAAAGCTTGCGCCAATTAAAGCTCCAATAAGATTGCCAAGAATAACGATACCCCAAAGGCGAAGTAGAGCGCCGTAGTCGCTTCGTTTATCCAGGACGGGATAAACGGCTGTTGCGGTATGTTCAGTGAATAGCTGAGTACCTGACAAAATGGTGAGTATAAAACCCAGAGGATAGACAGCTGCCACTAGTAACCTGGCTGATGCTTCGGACATGTCTTTGGTGATACCCGTTGCTATTGCAACTGCCATAACAGTAAAACATAAAATCATAGAAGCCGCGGCAGAAGATATGAGTAATGACAAAAATGAACGACGAAGTTGCTCTTCGCCTTCTTCGATAGTGCGTTCTAAAATATCATCGGGATGTCGTAAAGATTCGTCGACACGCTTTACAATAACATTTTGAAACTTTCTTTCTTCTTCTTCCCGTTCTGTCTCACGATGTGTTTTTGTTGTTTCTTCTGAAACAGATTCTTCGTCATCGATGATAATTTTTGGTTCCGATTCACGACTCATTGAAATATCTCTTATAAAAACTGCATCTTTTATTTGTAAAAGTAGTATAACTGACTTTTCAAGCCAAACAACCATTACCAATGTTTATTGAAAACAGTTTATCGAGCCTTATTAATTATCAATTGTGACCTTGATGTCCTTAATTGGATCGCACAGAGTTTATGAAGTGGACTAAACCGGTAACTGATACTAGAATAATGAAAGGCCGTTATCCCAGAGCGAATGTCAAACATGACACAATTGAGAGTTCTTAAGGGAGTTGAGTTTGTAAAGCTAAATCTCTCCGGAGATTTCGATGCTGGTCATACCTTTCATGCCTTAAAAGACATATTGCTACACCTTAAAGAAGATTCTACTTTGGATATTTTTTTTGACTTAAGAGAATCTAACTGCAATTTGACTGAAAAAGATGTTTATGAGATTGCTGATTTTATTCTAGCAAATGAATCGTTATTTAAAGGTCGTGTTGCGATGCTAATTGATTCATTTCAGGCAATCGACAATGCGAGTTTTTTCCGTTTCTGCGTCCACAGCCCTGCCATTAGAGTTCGAATATTTTTTGAAGAAGCACAAGTTCAACAGTGGTTTAAATCACCACCAACCTTGGTTTGAGTATTTTACTCAGAGAGCATCGAAATAAAGCTATCGAGATCATCGGGCATGTCGTCATAGTGCGTTCCTGATTCTGGAAGTCGATCCCAAAGAGCTTTTGAGTGGCAGCAAATATGACTGGAAATTTTTACCTCTTCAAAACTCGACTGCTCATCTGAATCAATTAGCCCCATTGGGATCCAATAATAAGGCGTATCTCTGAGTCTATTTGGCACTGGACATCCGCAGGTTTTACAAAAATCAGAGGTAAAGCCTGAAGTTTTCTTCCATTTCGAAATGGAGTCTTCGCCAGTAAGCCACTCGAAATATCTGTCTTTCACAATGGTGGCTGTATTTGAGGTTGAGCCCGATTGTTTTTGGCAAAGTTGACAGTGGCATTGATATAACCCTGTTATTTTGGTTGAAATAACAAAGTTAACAGCTCCGCAAAGACACGATCCTTTCATATTATTAGATTCCAAATGTATGTGAAATGAACTCAATATTTCACTATTTTCCTAGTCAAATCAAATTAACCAATGATGTCGAGTAAATCTACCGATCAATTATCTAAGCGAGTCTGATTATGTTCGATAGGTTATATGCAATCTTCCTGAAGAAACAAACGTTTCTAAGGTGATTCTGTCTAATCAATTCTTAACACAATATCTCAAAATCTGGTTAGTAACAAAGCACTATTCCTTTTAAACTCAATATAGGGAACCTCGAGAAATAATGTAATAAGGAGAATTACTATGACGCCTGAGTATATTGTTATTCATACTGCCGCTTTTAAGGGAAGTAACTGTGATGCGTCGCGAATCGATGAGTGGCATAAAGCGCGAGGCTGGAGTGGTATTGGTTATCATTTTGTTATTCTAAATGATAAGCATGATAGTAAGCCTGACGGCAAAGTAGAAGTCGGTAGAGTAGAAAATGTTGTTGGTGCCCATACGTTAGGTATCAATAGCAAGTCGTTAGGTATCTGCTGTGTCGGACATGGTGATCATTCTGACTTTACTGAAGCACAGTACTCATCTTTAGAAACATTAGTTCATCAATTAATGCAAAAGTATGCGATTTCATTGAATAATGTTATCGGTCATCGAGAAATTAACGATCTCATTCAAAAAGGACTCGTAGAGCCTAATTATCGAACTACTAAAACCTGTCCAGGTATAAAAATAGATATGAACAAATTGCGTGAGAAAATTGGTAAGTGCCAGGATGATGTAAGCTTGGTCGATCCAGCAAAACTTTCTGAAGCAATACAATTGATAAGAACACATCGCACTTATTTTAATAATGCTAGAGATGAACTCGATCAGTTTTTGAATCATCCAGAAGTGATAGAGTTTTTGGAGGAAACCTCTTAATTTGACTGGATAATGACACTTGTTCTGAATGTTGTTGACATTTTTGATACCAAGAAACTTTTCTACCAAGAATCTTTGCTACTAAGGTTAATAACCTTTTTTGTTCGAAATACTCTTGGATTGCACTTAAGTGTTAATGTTAGTGAGTCACTCTTGCTGCTCTGCACTTGCACCAGTCTAGCTTTGTCTTTTGTTAGTGTGAACTGTAACACGGTGACTTTATCTCATATTTTGCAAACTAGAAGAAAGCAGTTACACTGCTCAAAGCAGTCAGGAGGCGCTTCTGTGATTAATTACTGTAACAGGGAACTAAAAGTCGGTGTAAGTAATTAGTGTTGAAGATGATAAGTTGCCCAGTAGTCGATTGTTTCGAATAGTAGTGAATGAAAATCATCATCCTATTATCTATATCAACTAAAGGAGATCGGCTATGAAGTTAATAAAGGAGCCTTTTTTTTCGGTTGGGGTCATTGCAGCAAGTATCTTGTTATTATCTGTTAATGCAGCGGAGCCTATAAAGAAAAACAATCAACCCACTTCCCCAAAAATAAATCAGCCGCAAATTAAAAATCCACAAATAAAAAATCCTTCGGTACTACCAATTGCAGAACAAAATGCTTTACGTAAAGAACTCAACAGTCATGCCCTTGAATATTCCAATTATAAGGAAAAGTTGAAACAGCATCGTATTAAGGCTCGTGACATGGAACTCGTACGTTCGTCTAATAAAGTGCAAGCGCAAACCAGCCTACGTAGCCAAAATGATCAATGGGTAGGAACTTACGATTGCAATGATATGGATACTGCAGTAAATCCGGGACAAGCTGAAGTGTGTGATGGGATCGATAACGATTGTGATGGCGATGTGGATGAGAACGTAACCGCTAACCTGTTTCTTGATGCAGACGGTGACGGATGGGGCGATCCTGATAAACGAATTTTAGCCTGTCACGAAGAAGACGGATATGCATCACGAGGTAACGATTGCGACGATCGGAATATCCAAATATATCCTGGAGCATCGGACGTAGAAGGTGATGGAATCGATGCAAATTGCGATGGTAACGACGGTTAAGGGAGAACAACATGATTTCGAGAAAAATTGTCAGTCAATTAATGATTGTTAGTTTAATCGTTAGCTTGTTAAGTGCTACTTCGATTTTTGCAGCAAGCGATGACGGTATTATTTATGAAGGTTGTCGAACGAATACCGATTGTAGTGATGGTGTTTTTTGTAATGGCGAAGAGATATGTCATGTCACTCGCGTTCGAAATAATAAACAAAAAATTATCAAAGAATACGGTGTGTGTAAGCCTGGACTGTTTCCTTGTGAACGCGGTTGGCGTTGTATAAATCGAGAAGCAATATGTGAACGACCCTGCGAAGACCGAGATGGAGACGGTTATAAAGCACTTTCATGTGGTGGTGATGATTGTGATGACCGCGATCCAAACCGTTTTCCCGGAAATCCGGAAATATGTGACGCAAACGGAATCGATGAAGATTGCGATGCAACCACTGTGGGCGATATCGACAAAGATGGTGATGGTTTTATCTCAGCTATGTGTCGGTGAGCAGTAATAAGTCGATGAGCAGTAATATATTGATAATCAGTAATATGTCGATGATAAGTAACGTGTCGATTATAAACAATATGTGATAGGTTACGCATACGTAATAATCGCGGTTTGCAAAGAGTTTGAGCGAGCTACATTGGTCACCTGCAATCATCAAAGATATCTAATGATTAGAATTATTCAGGAGAATTAAAGTGATAATCCGGAGAAACTTACAGGCTTTATTAATTTTGCTTGGAGGAATTTTTGTTACTTATGGTTGTAATGACAACTCGACAGAAACAAAAGATAACGCTGAGCAAAAGTCAGCGCTATCAAACTCAACATCATCAAACTCTGTCGAGAGTAAAGCTGAATTAACTCAAAGTAAAACTGAATCGGCTGCAATTGCAGAAGTGCCAACGATAGAATTAGAGTCGTTACCAGACTCGATAAATTTAGATCCCTGTCAACTGCTGAGCGATGCCGAGTTAGCCAGTATTGGCTTGCCAACGGATCAGCATTTATCTCAACAAGGATTTTCTCAGCAATTACCTAATCACCGTCCTATAACACCTTTCGTTTCTTGTAAGTGGCGATCGGTTGATCAAGGCACACCGGTTGGCTGGGTTAAAGTTCAGCAGATTAAAGGCGAGTTTACCCCTGAAGTAGAAGAGTCTTTCGGCCTGGGGGATGTTTCATGGAAAGCGACCTTGCAAGGGCGTGATCACTTAATGATTAAAGCGGGTGAGCGATTGGTGATGATCAGCACCCAAATTCCTTATAATGATAAATCAACAATGGAGGCGAATGTTTGGATCGGACAAAAAGTGCTAGGTCGACTGCAAACTATTGCGGAATCGACCAATGTAAAAGCCGCCAATAGCCAATTAGTCGGAGGACCTTCGGTCGATATTTGCGCTGTCGCTAAAAGCACTAAACCTTACGAGTTACTGCAAGGTGATGTAGCCTGGAGTTTTCCTAATATTCTGATTAACTCTGTACCTTCGCAAAATGAGCGACCTCAGGAAGATGGTGTCAGCTGCGTTTTCAGCAGTAACAGAAGGGGGGCGGTGTACGTTCATTATCTTGGAGCCGATGGCGTAAAGCGTTGGACCCAGCATTACGAAAAAAATGGAGAGAAAATTTCTTTAAACAGTCGAGAAGCATTCAAGGATAGAAAAATGTTATTTATTCCATTAACAAAGGGCGGGATTTTAATCGATGTTCAAGGTATTCGATATTTTACGGATGAACAAATAGATAAAAAAATTGAAGAAACAGCTTTAGCGTTACTCAAAGAGTTAGGTTAGTTCGTATGCATTGAGAGTAACTGATTTCGTAGTTGGAAGAATTAACTACTTTAGTTAAGTTCAAGATAGAAAGGAATCAAGGAAACGCCAGTCATTATTGACTGGCTTTTTTATTTTTATTTATCTCTGAATATTTATATCATGAAGAGTGATGAATTTAAGCTGAATACTTCACTCTTAATTCTCGATTAATGTTCAAACCTTATTTTTTCTATTCTGATTTATATTAAAAGAATAAGTTTTTCATGGCTTGATAAAAGGTAAGTGTTTTATGTTATTATTGATTTTATCAAAACCCCAGAATTGGGGTTTTGATAAAAAATATTTACAGTAATCAAAAATAAAAAATCATTGAAATATAAAAATAATTAAACAGTAACGAATTTGAAATTAAATATTTATGCTGAATGTCATTGAAAAAAACATAGAGAGCCTGCTTTATTTTGAAATTGAAATGCATTGGTTTTAATTTCAATTTTGATTTCTATGCTCGAAATTCCAAATTTATGAAATCCTTTTCAGAAAGTCTCAAAGTTAAATTTACTTCTTCCTTTTTTAAAATAAAACTCTATACAATCCGCGCAACTTACGATTAGCAAGGTGTTGAGTTTTCGAAGGGATAACGAATCATAGCTTTGATGCAAAAGCTATTGTTACCGGCATTTCAAGAATCGTTTATTCCATTCCTAAATTCATTTCTTTTGTTCTTCGTGATTTAACTTTGGGGAGATCGTTATCTTTATAGGCTCTCCATTTAATTACCAACAATCAAAAGAAAGGTATAACTAATGCGGCAAATAAAATCGTTTATAAAGGTTTATAGGAAAAATATAGCATTGCTAATTGCTATATTTGCATCAACTTTTGCAGTAGCTGAAGAACCATTAGAACAATCAGCTACTAATCCGAGCGCTTGGAAATGGTATTACAATGTTTCAGCTAGTACCATTTCCAACCAAATTAGTAATGGCTATCGGATCGTTGATTTGGATGTTGTTAGTACATCGAGTTACAGATTTAATGTTGCAATGGTAAAGAACAGCGGCGTTCATGCTTCTGGCTGGTGGTGGTATTACGGCATAACGGCATCGCAACTTTCGAATTATCTTAGTACCAATGGCGCTCGTTTAATTGATATCGAGTCTTATTTTATTAATGGTCAACGTAGGTTTGCTGTTGTCATGATCAAAAATACTGGCAGCCGTGCTAGTGGTTGGTGGTATTACTATGGTCAGACACTGAGTAGCTTACAATCAAAAATTAGCCAGAATAACGCTCGGCTAATTGACCTTGATACTTATGTTCGTAATGGTACTCGTTATTACGATGCGGTAATGATTCGTAACACAGGAAGTAATGCGAAAGGATGGTGGTGGTACACTAATGTCACAACATCTCAAATTAAATCGTACATTCAAAATAATGGTGCGCGTTTAATTGACTTAGAGCGCCAAAGTAATGGTCGATATACCGTGGTCATGGTTAAAAACAGTGGCACAGCATGGTGGTGGCATTATGGCGTGACGGCGTCTACCGTTAGTAATTTCACTTCACAATACGGCGCTCGTATCATCGATATTGAAACGTATATGGTGAATGGTAGCCGTCGTTTTAATGTTATTTATATTAATAATGTTAACAGCCAAACCTCACGCGTAAGAGACATGTTGTCTTCTCGTCGCAGTGGTGGTGATTTTGGTTTGTATGTAAAGCGAGTGAACAGTACAACTCATGCAGCGTTGAACTCAACAAAACAATTCGAACCTGCAAGCACAATAAAAGCGTTGCACCACATACATGGTATGCGCCGCGTATTTGATGGTCTTGATACCTTAAATGACTGGGTCTACGGCTTTTCAAATTATTGGCAGAACAGCGATGGCACTAACACAAGTTGTCCACGCGATACTGGAGGTACTTGGGTAAGACGCGATTCTGCACATCGAATGATGATGGAGAACTCGGACAATCGTTGGACTCAAGCGTTACGAGTTAACTATGGCGAAGATAACCTTAATGACACTGCAGATGATTTGAACATGTGGAGTACTTCGGTGAATCATCGCATCGGGTGTGGCAGTGATGCATCGAGCAATCCAAATCGACTCACTTTAGTCGATGCAGGAAGGTTGTATGAAGCCGTTCGTAATGGTTACCTAGGAACAGGTACAGTAAGAGATTCTTTTTATGATTTGATGTTACAAGGTCACGGCGATATTGATTCAGTTATTGACTCTGAAGCAGCAAAAATTAGCTTGTCGACAACTAAGCGCAATGATTTTAAAAGTCGTATTCGTTCTGCTGCTAAAGCTGGAAGCTATGGTCTCAGTGGCAAGTCTTATCGAAGTATAGCTGGCTGGGTTTCGATGCCTAGCAAAACCAGTTCTGGCGCAATATCGACACGTCATTATGTTCATGGCATATATGTTGATGAAGCGGATTCTCTGAATAACTTAAACGTTTGGGACATGCGCGGTGAGTCACTACGTGAACAAATTCGTTCTGCATTGATTACATTTAAATATTACTAATTTTAGTGTGATGTATGATCGGTGGGCACATGTTGTCCACTGATTATATGCAACAGCATAAATTATTGGGAGATATCAATTATGTCGAAATTGACAGCTAACAAAATACTAATGATTGGTGTTTTCAGTTTAGTCATTTGGTTTTCTTGGAAGAGTGTATTCACCAAACAAGACTCTGCTTTAGAAACGAATTTAGTAAGTAGTATTCCTGTGATTGATGAGCAACTGGATTCTCCGGTTTTTGTAAATGACGATTCTTCTATCGAAAAATCAGATCCGGGTAAGAAGGATTTTTCCAATGCTACATCTGAGAATTTTCATGATAATGAAATCACTGATGTTGATTTAGAGCAGGCACCAGAAAATGATGCAACTGCTGAGCAAGAATATGCGATTGCCTATGCTGAAGATACAGGTTTAGAGCTAACCTTTTTTGATGATAGCGAAGAAGTCGATTCTTCACAGGATATGGCTGAGCATGAAGCGATTCTTGATGAGCAGCTGTTGGCCTATGAAAGCGAAATCAACAATTTAAAGCAAACGGTGATCGAGGATCTTGATACTGAGCAAAGCAAGCAGGCGCTGGAACAATTGATCAGCCTTGAGAGTAGCAGCTCTACCGAAGCGTTGATTGATATCTTATTTAATGCTAGCGAACATCGAACTTTGGCGGCTAAAGGACTTATTGCAAGACTTGGATCAGACAACTTTGATAAGCAGCTGATCGTTGATACTTTAGAGATTCTATCGAACGACTATGATATTCATGTGGCAGAAATTGCGCAGCAAGCAATCAAAGAAAATAGAACTGAACTGCATTAATTTCATTTTAAACAATAGTAAGTTAACCTAACTGAAAAAGAGAGTGTCTTGAACTAAATTAACTTAAAAATCCTGTTAAATGGCAAAACCAAATAAAAAAGGTCCGGTACGAACGGTCGATATTTTCTGTAATAACTGTAAGCAGCAGCTGTACACGTATCGAAAAGGTGGTAAAGGCGCTTTAGTAAAATGTTTTAAAGAACGAATTACTAAAGACTTTACAGTGGAACCCGCAACTTGCCCTGAGTGCCAACAAGTGTTTGCGCGAGATACTTTAATCAGAGGTGCTCCCGCCTACAAGATAATTGGCGGAAAAGTCTTCATGAAATAAGAATGTTGCAGGACAAGTTATTAAAGATACACAGGATTATTTTTCATCACCTAAGGCTTCCCGGCGCTCCGCTTCGTATTCCTCGAAAGACTTATCATATTGTTCCAGGCATGCTTGATATTGCCCGGGGGGCTCCTTAATACAGGCTTGCTTTCGGTTTTCTTGCGCTGCCTGATACCAATTTTTAGTAGTACAACCTTGTAGCGATAAGCAAGCGATTAATATTGCGCTACCCATAAGCCAACTAATGTGATGTTTCATTTCGGGTACTCGGGAATTAAAATATCAATATTTTAAATGCTTTAACCTGAACAAAAACTGAATCAAGTAATGTTGATGAAAAGCTTTTCGAGAGCCTTCAATAAGTTGAGTATTGTGATACTTGTTCTAAGTATCGTTGATAAAGGGTGGGTTTAGTCGTTAACTCGGAAATGTGGGGAAGCCCAACTCGCCTAACTATCAGATTTATGTGCCTCTATATTACTTCAGTGACCATAATGGTATAACTCAATGATTTATCTTAACGTTGAGAGTTTTTGGTATGCAGAATATGCAAATCCAACTTAATAATTATCTCCGACAATCAAACTCTGCTTAGTCTTTAATACATTTGTTAAATAGCCAATCAATGTTTTTATTCTTGGAATATTAATCAGTCTTGGGTGAGTAAGCACCCAAATGTCTTGTAAAGGAATTGGCGGTGAATTATCAATAGTCTCTAGACCGTCGAATTCGTTGGCAATATAACAGGCGCCTCTTATCATTCCATAACCGTTGGCCGCCGCTTGATGTCTTAAAATAAGGTCATCTATTCTTAATCCAATTTTGACTTGAGGAAAAGGTGAGTGTTTAATCCAGTCGGGTGCCGCTTTTTCAAAGCACGGTGTTATCCAATTTAATTCACTTTCCTTTTTATCCCGCAAATAGTCTTTGTTAGCGTAAAAATTGACACCGATAGGAAAGAGTCGGTGGCCAATTAAGTGCTCAGGGGGAGTATTCGAGACGCGGATTACGACATCTGCCTCGCATTGGTCGAGATCGACTATGTCGTAATTTGAATCAATATTAAGGATTACATTTGGATTCATTTGTTGAAATTGGTTTAGCTCTTCAAAAAGTAGGTATTGAAATATTGCGGGGGGTAATGAAAGTTTGATGCTACCAGACAGCGATATACTATTCGCATGTTGGAATTGCTTGTCGGCTGACACCAGTTTTTCTATTTCATAAGCTGTGTTCAATAGCTTTTCGCCAACAGTTGTTAATAGCAATCCGTTTTGATTGGCTTCAACAACAGACGCTCCAAATCTTTCGTTTAAAGCAAGTATTCGGCGAGAAACAGTGGAATGATTAATACCAAGAATTTGCGCTGAATGACGGAGAGACTTTCCCTCATTAATTGCAATTAGTAGCCTATAGTCATCCCAATTATTCATATTAACTCAAAATTAAAGGCTCCCAGTAAAATTAGGGCTATGTACTGCGAAGGCAGCTATGCGCCATTCATTAGAGAGCTTATTGACAAAGTAGGTTGCACCAACACGATTGTATACATCACCGTTACCTTTGTATCTTATCGCAATATTACTGACGACTGCGATATTTTTATCGAGAAACTTAATATCCTTTGACTCCCAGGTTACATAAGTCACGCCTTGGTTGATTAATGAGTCCAAGAAAGAAGTGACTTGAACATTAAAGTCATCCGAGCTTATGACTGTCGCAGAGTTTGATGACGACATTAACATAATTGAATCCAAATACAGTTCAGGCTCTTTTGGCAGTTTTCTATCTTTGATGTAACGGTTGTATTTATTCATGTAAGAGTCGAATAAGTTTTCAATGGCTTTGTAATCGCTTTTGCTATCCTTTGCATAGGCGATAGGGCATATGGTGATTAGTATAATGGTTAAAAATAATACTTTGTTCATCGTTTAGTCTCATTCAGCTATTCCAATATTCTCGAGCATGACCTTTTCAAAAGATCCAGTCGAGAGTTGTTGAAAGTCTAACAATGAGTGATTGGTATTGTCGTGGATTGTTTTTCTTTTTGGGTGTTGCATAAAGACAACACTTTATTCAATATCTGGATTGCTCAAGCAATAAAAAAAGAGACGCAATTAATTTTTCTCTTTATCAAGAATATCACCTAGCTCTTGGTAAGATCTTATTTTTAGATTCGGATCAAAGTACTCGGCGGAAAATATTCCAAGATCATTTTTTAATGCGAGCTCAAGAGCGAATGCTTCGCGCACCATTTCAGTTCGCTTGTCGTTGTCTTGGACACGATCCATTATTGCTTGGTCAGAAGCTCCTGTAATACGTTTGAGTTTTCGCAAAAAAGTGTAGAAAATAGTATTGGTTTCACTGCTCAGAAGAAAGCCGAATTTCGTTTGCCACTCATCAATGGATGAAAATGAGTCTCGAGCCATTGCAGGTTCAAAACCTCTGCGCTGAATTGATTTTATATAGGTTTGTAGTACAGCATAAACGTCTGCATAAGCCTGCAGTCGTTCACCTATTATGGTTTGTGCAGTCCTTGCGTTCATGTCGTATCTTAATTTTTTTATTTCGGATTTAACTTTCGACCAAGAAATTACCCAGGCAATTGCTCCTGATACGATAGTACTGATTAATACTACGATTACTTTTTCGTCCATTGTCTTATTTTATTGATTTTTTATCCCTGTATTATATTCACTCTAATGAGATTAAAAAGTGTTTTTTCTGAGTAGTCGTCTGAAAATTAATGTCGTCGACGTTGAAAATATGAGTGCAAATCTCAATGTGCGACAAAGCTTAACTGCATAAGCTTTGTCGAGTGTTTCTGCAATTAATGCAAATGACGTCAGCAGACTGTAGCTCATTAACTTAGCGATACAGCTTTGCAATTAATTGCGCAACCGCTAACTCGACTCTTTTAATTTCGCGAATAGTGGAGATACGATTTAACTCCATCCATAACCAAATTTTAATGCCCATACTCATCACAATAGTGGCTAACGTTAAAAATCCCCAGAAGACTCTGTCATCGGTGGTCGTGCTGGCAAAAAATTGATAGCCACACCAAAACATAAGTCCCGCTAGAATAAACGACAGTAGGACTCCAAATATATTCCAGCCTTTCATTGATCCGCTTAGCACAAGAGAAAAACGAGAAAGCAATCCATCATTACTGTTAAGAATTTGATTGACTTCTGTTTCGTCCATTTTTAGTGCTTGCTTAATTTTATCATCAAGGTTCATGTTAACCTCCTCAGGTTTTTACTCGGAAGCAATTAATTGCTTCAGAAGTTTTCTTGCTCGACTTAAACGGGATTTAACCGTACCTTCGGGAATATCGAGCACATATCCAATTTCGACCACAGACAACTCGGCAAGATAAAACAAGTGAATAACGCTGCGTTCAGTTGGTGCCAGCTGGGCTATTGCCTGCTTTAATTCCCGATTAACCAGCTCGTCTTCATTTAATGGTTGAGATAACGTCTCTGAATGAGACTCTTCTACGAGTTCGTAAGATGCGTGATTCTTTGGGTATGATTTTGCTAAATCCAATAACCGCCATCGTACTGTTCGAAATAACCAACCTTTAAAAGCTCGAGGATCGTTCAGCGCTCGCACTTTTCGACTTATTGTGATCCAGGCTTCCTGTACTGCGTCATCCGCTATTCCACTATTCGAGCTCAAGCTACGGGCAAACTTATTTAAAATTGGCTGAAAGTACTCCACCAGACACTCAAAAGCTTTTGAGTTGCCAGACTGTGCTTCGATTACCAAAAGGTCCATTTGAGCCTGAAGCATTTATTCCTCAATTGTTTTGTCTTGTTAATAAAAAGACGTCAGAAGTGAGTGGTAGGTTCACGTTAATAACACTTATTTTTATAAAAGGAAAAATTGAGTCGGCTAGTATATAGCTTATTTTTCTGAAGATGTTGTTTTATATAGGTTTTTATTTCAAAAGCTTCAAAACTCATGTTATGCCTTGAATGCTTTTCTGAACTAAACTTATCAGGCAACAATTACGGAAAATGTGAATCTACGGAAAATGAGAATCATCTACTAAATAAGTTACCAACAATAATAAATTGGATTATTGATGAAGTATTGGTTAAAAGTCTGTCTTGTCGTTGCCTCAATATCCTGTGGTGCGGATAACGATTTTGATTTCAGCGGTTTTGGTTCACTTGGCTACATCAGCTCTGATTCCGACGTTTACGGTTATCGCAATGATCTCTCCCAACCCAATGGTATTTTTGAAAATGACTTTGATTTTAAAAATACGACCGTACTGGGTGTTCAGATGGGTTATGTTGCTTCCAACCAGTTTGATGTGGTCATTCAGGGGGTGTATCGCGGACAAGACGATTTCGATTTAGATAAAGCCATTGCACAGGCGTTTCTTCGCTATGACCCTTCAGTAAATTGGACAGCGCGTTTCGGTAGAGTCCCAATAAGTTTATTTCACTACACTGAATACCGCGACATTGGCTTTGCTCTTACCTGGGCGAAAGTGCCCAATGAAGTTTATGGCCTTGTGCCTTATCGGTTTCTTGATGGTGCAGACTTAACCTTTCAGCGTCAATTTGGAAGCAGTACCTTTCGTTCAAAAATATTTTATGGCACCAGCAAAACAGATATTGGAGCCAATGGTGATGTTGAAGAAGTGGGAGTTGAACAAGCGTATGGATTAACACTCGAGTTAGAGCATGCCAATTGGTTAATTGAAACCAGCCACTCATTAATTACATTAGAGAATAATATCCCATCAATAGAGCAGCTGTTGCAGGGCATTGCTTTTATTGGTGCGACGGCGCCTGCTGCATGGCCAGACAGTGCCGCATTCGCGTCTGACTTGTCATTAGCGTCAAAGCAAGGACGATATTCCTCTATTAGCGCTTCTTACAACTTGAATAACTGGAAGTTTGAAACGGAGTTTGCTCGAGTAAGAGGCGATGGCATTTTGATAAGGCCACTGGACAGTGCGTTTGCTTCTCTGACATACAAGTTTGATGACTGGTCCTTGTACACCATTGTCGCTGACACAGACACTGAACACTATCGCTTTATTCGACCGTTTACTCCCTCAGATGTTTATTCCGACCCTCAAACAATTGCGATCGTCGAGCAAATTTTTGCGGGGATTGATATAACCAGTAATTTCTTTTCAAGTAATCAACAAACTTGGTCTTTAGGTGCTCGATGGAATATTGGAGAAAACGTAGCTCTCAAATTGCAGTACGACAGAACTCATATTGATGAAGACGGTGGTACTTTATGGGTGTCTGAGCCAATCAATTTCTCTGCTGAAGATAAAGTAAACACGCTGCATGCTAATGTGAGTTTTATTTTCTGATGAAAACGGTCGCAGCTAAATTTCTTTTGACCATAGTTGTCTGGTTGAGCCCTGCGAAGATTTTGGCAGATGATTTAGTTGTTGTAGTGAACGAAGCTAATACCACGATTGCAATGAGCAAGGCTCAGGTCATTGATCTATTTATGGGACGGTATGTTGCGTTTCCAAATGGTGATAAAGCCGCGCCAGTCGACAGCAATGATGAGTTTCGTGCACTTTTTTACCAACAATTAATTGGCATGAGTTTGGCGAGGGTCAATGCCTATTGGTCAAGGATTAAATTCACTGGAAGGGTAAGACCTCCACTTATGAAATCAACCACAGAAGACGTTGTTGACTTTATCGAAGCAACATCGAACTCGATAGGGTATTTGCCAGCATCAGAAGTAACCGACGGCATGCGAGTAATCTACCGATTGCAGAACGATAATTAAGTATTGTTTATAGACAAGAATTGCCTCGATATTCGAATAGGGAAAATGCGAGTTTTTCTAAAAGGTATTGCTGCTCAAATTAGAGCGTCTAAAAGAATAGGCGCTCTATAGATCTTTTTAATTAAACACTTTTCTCAACAGCTTTGTGCAAATTTAACCGTCTCTAATGGAAGTCCATACGCTTTTCTAAAAGCCTGTCGTAAATCCCTTAAAAAGTTTATGTTCTTGGTAAAAGGTCCATTGATAGTAATGACAATGCCTTTTTTCGATTTCATTTCACCTTCCATACATGAACCTCCTCCGTTTACAGCACCTCCATGTGTAAAATATTGATAGTTAAGATTATCACTACTTTGCAACTCGACACCTAACCCGTATCCATGTTTCATATCAGACTGTCCACCTAAGCTGCCGGATATACCGCCGGAATTATCTTTGGGTTTTCGATCTTTGAGGATTTCGTCAACTGAACTTGAAGAGATAACTTGTAACGGCCAGTTTAATTTACTTCCGTCAGGAAGAGTCAAGATTCGATCTTTTTTACCATCTTTCATTAACAAAATCATAGTTTCGGCGTAGTCAGCAGCAGAGGCGTATAATCCGCCTGCGGCATAATTTGGAATTCGATACCACGGCAGTGGATTGCCGTTGCCGTCGTGATTGGCGGCAGCACGAGCTTTCCAGTTGGCCGGCAAAATTTCATTATAGATTGAATTAGTCATTCCTAATGGACCTAAAATATTATTTTGCATTAATTCCGGCCAGGTTTTGTTACTGGCTGTTTCAGCCATTAATTGTGCCGCTAAATAGCCTTTGTTCGAATATTTAAATATATCGCCAGGATGTCCATTACCCATATTTTCATCAAACCAACCGGGTGTCGCATTTTTCTTGTAAGCGCAGCCCGCACTGTCGCAACCCCAACCCATCAAATAATTGATAGTACTGTAAGTGGCGGTGCTGTGTGCTGGATCAATATATGTTGCACCATTGTTAAAGTGTGCAGTGTGACTTAACAGCATTTCTAAATTGACTTCGGGCGACATGGGGTTGTTAACTTCAAAAAAGTCACTGTAGAACTCGACTAATCCTACCCAGCTTGCGACTTGACCTTCCATTTCTTTGATAGTGGTATCAACTTCTATTTGATTGTCGTCAACTAATGACATTAGACCCAATGACGCTAAGTATTTACTCATAGAGCCAACCGGGAAGGGGCTACTTGACCGTACCCATTTTTGCGTGCCTTTTTCAAGTGTCCCATAGCCACGTTGATAAGTAACTTTGCCGTTATCAATAATGGCGATACTCATACCAGGAATGTTTTGTTCTCTCATTCGTTGATAAACATTGTCATTGTTATTACCGAGTTGATACTCGATTTGACTCATACGATCCGATTTTGGAGAATAATTACCACCGTACATGACAAAGTTATTACCAGAAGCGAGTGTCACATGTTCGAAATTTCTTTTGTTTGCTTGCCAAATTTGTAAATGATCGATCATTTGATCGGACAATCCGCTACTGGCAAACCATTGGTCAGCGATGAGGACCCAACTGTTATCGCTATTGATTGAAATATGATTGATTCGGCGCTTACTTTTATCTCGCTCAACAAGTGCGTCAAAAAGATTTTGAGGCATATTTTCCGCATACACCCATCCACCTGAAACGATCACCCATCCGTTATTGGTTAAGGCAAGTTCATCGATTCGATGTCCGGCATTTTGACGACTCTTGACTTTTTCAAGTAAAAGGTTCGAAGATGGTAAGCCTCCACTTCGATAGAGCCAGTCTTCCGCAACCACCACCCAGTTACCTGATGGCGTAAATGCAACAACATCAATAGTACGACCAGAGTTAATGTATTGAGTGACTTTGTTGTAAACCGAACTAGGAAAATTACTGCTGGTGTAAACAATGTCGTTTGCAATAATTATCCATTGTCCATCTGATTTAATGGTAATTTCATCCACCTTGGTGTTGCTGGATGACAAGTTACTGAGGGTTTCTTTAAATGTTGTTCTTTCAGCTATATTTGACGTTCGCCATGTAATGTATTTTGAACTGGCGATAGATGGAATTACAAAAATTAATGTGATCATTAATAATTTTAAAACACGCATTTTTATTTCCTCAAAGTGCTTTATTTTATTAACACTCAACGAATAACTGTTTGAGTGTGCGGAAACTTTAATAAGCCTATTAAAGTTTTTAATCAGGCCCCATAACAAAAAAACACTATCGAAATAGTGTTTTTTTGAGAGTCCAGATCACTATTGCCCGCAGTGATCCTTTTATTAAGAAAGTCTGTATTCGTGTTAAATCAACTCAAAGCCAACCAACCCATTTACCAACCCTCTTATCGCATCTAACGCAGCATTCATAGCACGTTCCGCCATTACAAGGCTTATGCCTTCTAGTGTTGTAAGTACCATTTTCATTGATCGTTGATGCATTCGCATGAGTACTTTTGCTTGCTCTTCAGTGATTTGTCCGGTTTCCTTCCAAAACGCGATTTCGGCAATATTTTGGGCGAATTTTTTTGCTTCACTATCGGCAAAAGTTTTTGCTTCGGCCCATTTATCGCCTAAGGAATCCTTTACAGCAACCCCAATTTTTGCAATTAGGTTTTGAATGTCTTGTTCGTTCATATCAGCTCCTTGACTTTTTATATTTCAGGTTGTTCTTGATTCCATTTTAGGAATACAAGATGTTTGACTATTGCATCAAAACTTTGTTGCATCGATTTTTGACCACTGGATATTGCATTTTGATTGAAAGGCATTTTGTGCAGTGTTCTTAAATCTTCGTACTGTTGTTTTAATGCAATAAAGTTATCTGTAAGAGGTTGACGCTTTAATTTATCTTCGAGGACCTTTGCGCGCGTAATCAACGCATCGACTTTGCCAATGGATTGGGTATAAAAATCTTTTGATTGATCGTAGCTGCCAGCGCCCTGGCCACTGTTTTCTAAAATGGTGTTTATATGGCTCTCGGTCTCAGACTGTAAGTTTAAAACTGATTGGTCAACTAACGCATCGTATTGTCCTACCAGTTTTACTTTAAATGCACAGCCTGTGCTCAGTGATAAAGTGATGAACAGGACTAACCATTTAAACACAAAGTTTTGAATATTCGAATTTAGAGAGAGATTCTTTTGGTGAGTGGGATGTAACATAGAGATGCTTTCCTTATGTGTTATGTTTCAATAGTGCATTCATTTTAATGCATCGAATAATTCCCTGATTAAATAATATAACGAGGTAGAAAATATCTGCCAACTTAATCACCTCAAAAAGATTAGATTAATTTAAAAAATATCTCGCATTTCAATGTCTCCGGTGGTTTAGTTCACTATTAAGTTTAAAGGCATGATTTTGAAAGGCACTTTTGTTGAAAAGTAAATGCTGAAAGGTAAGTACTGAAAAGCATAGCTGCCTAATAACAAATATCTCAAAACAGAAATTATTAAAGTATTTGATGAACTTTAAGTTTGATTCTTGTGAGTGCAAACTTAAAATAAAGTAACATGTCTTTAACGGAAGCCATTAGTAAAGGATGACCTCATGACAGAACAACTTGCCAATTCGCTCGACGATCTTAAGCTGATTGAACAGTTACTTGATAAAGCGATACCCAATTATAGAAAAGCGTACAGCGATAGAAGCGCTTGGTTGATGGCCTGTCTTTCTGAACTTGCTTATATAAAATTTAATCCGCTGTTTAGCTCGGAGCAACAGCAACAAGCCTTTATTGATCTTAGCAACCGATTGCTCAAGTCAAAGAAAAGTAAATTGATCAGTGAACTGATTGCAATGGGCAGCTACGATCCTGAGGTTGAGAAAAAGCACCTACTGGAGCAATTAAAAGTTATTCGAATGTCTTTAATTGAACCAACATTCGATAAGGATGGTACTCAGGCAATTTTAGTTGAGTTTAGTGATCACATAGTATTGGCTTTTCGGGGTACCGAAGCGACCAGTATCAAAGATATAAAGTCTGATGCCAAAGCAAAAAGCATCCCCTGTCCATCTGGTGGAAGAATTCACCAAGGTTTTAGTCAAGCATTCGATACAGTGTGCTTATCTATTCAAACTGAATTAAAGAAAGAGTCTGTCGCGAGTAAACCTTTGTTTATTACCGGTCACAGTCTTGGTGGTGCATTAGCAACCATTGCTGCGAAAAAATTAGTGCATAAAGCAGGTATAGCAGCTTGTTATACTTTTGGTTCACCACGTGTAGGCGATGAAACCTGGGTTTCTGGTATGAAAACACCTTTATACCGAGTGGTGAATGCAGCAGACTGCGTCACCATGCTTCCACCTGATCAAGATATGATGACCGTATTGAGTTGGTTAATTCGGCTCATACCTGTGGTTGGAAAACAATGGCATAAATGGATACTGGCAACATTTGGAGGTTATTATCATGGAGGCGATATGAAATATCTGACCAATTGTCCTCCCGGTGATTTCAAAGATGTCGAACTCATTTACTATGTTAGTGGTTTTTATCGCATGAAAGCTGTGATCTATAAAAAATTACCATGGAAAACATTTTTATCTGATCATAGTATTTCGGTGTATCGAAAAAAACTGCAAATCATTGCTGCGAAACGTAACGATATAAAATAATAAGCGTTTTCAGCAAAGAATAAACACAAATTATTCAGCAGACGGGCTAAGTTAACTTTTATTAAAAATTAAAAATAGGCTTCTTTAGTTTGAAATTTCTAATTTGAAGTTTAAGCAAAATAGCCTGGCGATAACATTAATAATAACTCTAATAAAAAGGCGTCATTGATGCGTGCATTTCTCATTTGTACATTGATTGTTTTTGGTTTAGTTGGCTGCAGTCCCTCGGACAAAATGCAAACCAATTCTAATACTGACTCTGTTGATTTAATTTTAACCAATGGAGAAGTTTATACTTTCTCGTGGTCGGAACCGAATGGAAATGGAGAGCCTTCAGACCAAGCACCGTTTAATAATAGTCGCTGGGTGCCTGATGCAACGACTATCGTGATTGATAAAGGAAAAATCATCGCCGTTGGTGATGATGCTATACGATCTGAATATGAATCTTCAGCAAAAAAAGTGATCGATTTAAAAGGGAATATTGTATTACCAGGACTGATTGATTCACATGTTCACATTGCTGAATTAGGAGAGGTTTTATCAAGAGCCAATTTGATTGGTGTGAAAACACATCAAGAAGCGGTCGAACGAGTAATGAATTATGCAAAGGAAAATAATATAAAAGAGGGAGAGTGGATTGTAGGACAAGGATGGGATGAAGGCGCATGGGCCGATAACTATCCAACCCGGTCAATTCTAGACAAAGCTTTTCCTCATAATCCTGTTGTTTTAAAAAGTTTGCATGGTTTTGCGGTTTGGGCGAATTCAAAAGCTTTGGTTGCTGCCAATATTTCTGCGAGTACTCAATCGCCAGTAGGAGGGTTTATTGTACAGGGAGAGAACGGATTACCATCGGGCATTTTGTTAAACCGAGCGACGACATTAATGATGGACGCTATTCCCCCTGCATCAGATCAAGTATTTGAACAATGGGTGCTCGCTGGTTTAAACAGAATGGCAAACGATGGTTATGTTGCTATTCATCAAGCGGGGGCAGACAGTCGCCACATTAATGCTTTTGAGTCATTGCATCGACAAAATAAATTGCCGATAAAAGTGTATGCCATGATTTCTGCTCGGGATAGTGAGTTAGTGGAAGAGTGGATTTCTCGAGGACCTTACATTGATCCTGATGGTTGGTTTGATGTTCGCTCAGTGAAAGCCTATTACGATGGTGCTCTTGGTTCGCGTGGCGCACGTTTATTAGATGATTATGCTGATCAGCCGGGGCATAAGGGAGTCTCCGGAAATCAATACGGATATAATCAGGTTTTAGTTAAACGACTAATGGCAAAAGGATTCCAAGTGGGCATTCATGCCATTGGTGATGCGGGTAATCGAGAAACCTTAGATTTTTTTGCAGAGTATTTTGCCAAAAATCCTGAAGCGAAAAGCAATCGTCACCGTATCGAGCATGCTCAAATATTGCACCCGGATGATTTACCTCGCCTTGCGGAATTAGACATCATAGCGTCCATGGAGCCCGCTCACGCTGTTGAAGATAAGAAGTGGGCTGAAACACGTCTTGGACCCGTTCGAATTGCTGGTGCATATGCGTGGCGAGATCTGAGACGAGTTAATACAAAATTAATATTAAACTCAGATTTGCCCGGTTCGGATCATTCTTTTTTCTATGGTTTGCATTCTGCAGTCACTCGGAAAGATAAACAAATGGATCCTGAGGATGGTTGGTATCCTGAGCAACGTTTAACCGCAGAAGAAACTATTTTTGGGTTCACCCGATGGCCTGCTTTTGCGTCATTTCGTGAAAACTCAATGGGGCAAATTAAAGTAGGGTACGCTGCTGATCTGACCGTGATGAATATTGATCCGTTAAATATGTCGAGCCAGCAACCATCGCGCTTACTCAACGGAAAAATTATGATGACACTGGTCAATGGAAGCGTGGTGAATAACTAGATATCGTGAAAATCTTTATCTTGTGAAGATCTTTACATAGTGAATACCCAAACATCGTTGCAGATTATTTTTGTTCGACCATAATAAAGATTGAATAATAAAAGAGAGTTAACAATGACAGACAATAATTACTCAGCACCACAGTCGGAAGTATTAGGTGGGCAAGAAACCATAGAATCCGTTTTGCAAAATTTGACTGATACAAAATTATGGGTTCGGCTCTGCTCAATTATGGGATTTATTATGTTTGGCTTTACGGTGTTAGTTGCTGTTGCCATGATGGTTGGAATGTCGACATTGATGGCTGGTAGTGGAATGCCATCGGGCATGGGTGCAGGGTTTGGTATTGTGATGGGGATTGTTTATCTGGCATTTTCTCTATTGGCATTTTTTCCTGCTTATTGGTTACACAAATACGCAAATGCAATTGGTCAGGCGCAAAGCAGTCGTAATATGAGTGATGTTGTTGAGGCTTTACGGTATCAAAAGTCGTTTTGGAAATTCGTCGGCATTATCACGTTAATTTACATGATCTTTTTTGCTCTGTTTTTCGTTTTTGGTATTTTAGGTGGAATAATTGCGGCGGTTGCTAGCTAGTAATTGCATTGGTTGAATAATCGCATCGGGTTAATTTAATATGCGCCTTGCTTGCCAAAAGCGAGGACGCCAGTAAGAATTATTTAAGTTAGAAATGATGACACCGCGACGAGTCGATGCGTGCATAAACTGATCGTCGCCAATAAAAATACCAACATGCCGAACTTTGGGACCTGTGTTGAAAAATACCAGGTCTCCGAATTCCAGTTGTGTTTGATTGATATTTGTCCCCAATTTTGATTGCTGGTAAGTCGTTCTAGGAATAGTGTGTTGAAATACCGATTGATAGACGAGAAAAATCCAGCCTGAGCAATCGATACCTTGACGAGACAAACCTCCCAGCTGATAAGGTGTGCCTTGCCAACGTTCAAATAAATGAAATAGCTGCTGATTCTGTTCCTGTTGACTCTGCTCTCGTTGACTCTGGTATCGTCGGTGGATATCTAAATTATTTTTGATTCCGTTAGTTTTCGGAAGCCCTGTACGTTTCGCATCAGGAAAATGCTGAGTAGATTCTTTATGTGGAGAAGACGAACAACCTGACACAATGCCTAGTAAAATTAAGCAACTGCCCGTCAGTATTTGCCATGTCTTTATTGTCTTTAACACACTATTTGCACTTTATAACCATTTGTTTCGATACCGCTAGATTGTTCTGAATCTTAATCATGGGTTAATAAATAGCGGCTATTAATCGCCCATCTACTTATTTTATTTATCGAAAGCTGAACCTTTCATTAATCGAATATAATGAGTAACTAAGCTTTAGAGTCATTATCATTTAATTTAAACTCTCTAATTAGAGTTCATATCAAGTCGCATACTATTATAGATTAAGCGTCATTTGAGCTTCTATTTATGCAGAATATAGTAGCGATTAGGATCACTCTGTTAACAAACGCACATTAAGTAGTAACCTTATGCCTCACGATACTCAAAAGTTAAATAAGCAACGACAGGATCTCACACAATTTTCTGAGATCTGGCTATTTGGCTATGGATCCCTCATTTATAAGGTTGATTTTCCCTTTATAACAAGCCGTCCTGCGACAATAAAACATTGGGAGCGGCGTTTTTGGCAAGGTAGCCATGACCATAGAGGCACACCTGAAGCTCCAGGTAGAGTTTTAACCTTGGTGCCTAAACCAGAAAGTGAGTGCTTTGGCATGGCGTATCAGGTGACGGATGATGTATTTGAACACCTTGATCATCGAGAGAAGAATGGCTATCTGCGGCACGAGGTCGAGATATTTTTTACTTCGGAAGAACAAACAGTAGGCTTAGTTTATATTGGTGATGAACATAACGAAGCTTTTTTAGGGCCGGAGTCTGCAACAACTATCGCGCAACAAATATTAGAAAGTCGAGGACCAAGTGGCGAAAATCGAGACTATCTTTTAAATCTTGCGAATGCATTACGAGACCATAATGTTTACGATGCTCATGTATTTGAAATAGAAGCCGAACTCAAAAAACTTATCAGGTTAGAGTGGAGCTAGTTATAAGGTTTAGTGTTTAATTTTTTTACCAGGAATATGCCTAAGCAAAGACCGATGACACTTATCGCTGTCATTAAATAGAAGTAGTGTACAAAACCAGTAGAAATTTCTCCTGAATCTAGCATTCGTCCTGTTATCGATGCAAAAAATATATCAGGTGTGTATCCGATAAATGAAATTAGGCCTATTGCCATTCCTGTTCGATGGACAGCAAGGTGGCTTTCTTCTAATAGAGCAAAATAAACTGCTCGTAGCGCAAACACTGCCAATGCCGTGATAAATAAATTCACAATTAACAAATAAGTTGTGAGTGTATCTTGTGTATTAGAGTCCGATGGGTTGACGTTGAGCAAAAGACTGAATGCAATCAAACCGAAAGCTATTAAGGCCAGGGTGAAACATAGATTGATGATATTCGAAGGTCGCCATCTATCGGCTAAAATACCTGCGACAATTGCGGCGAATGGTCTCGAGTAACTCAATGCACTCGTTAATTGCGACGACTCAAGTTGACTCCATCCATATACATCGGTCACCAACACGCCATAATTATCCAGCGACTTATAACCACAATAAGCGCATACCACAATTCCAGCTTGAAGCCAGACAAGGGAGTTACTGGCAGTAGCTTTGAATGAGTTAAGAATTACTTTGATCGAGGCTTGAAATTTAGAAATGGATCCAGAGTGCGGAGGAGTCGTTTTGATTTGTTCCGGTGTTCGATCTTCAGGGTGCCAAAACCTCCATAACAAAAGTGCAGTGCACAAAGTAACAGCGGTATAAAAAATAATCACTTGGTTAAATGACGTAATAATATTCTCGGACTTTTGTTGTTCAACTGTCGATGTGTTTGGATCCACTGTGATGGTGGCAAATATTAATACGGCTGCACTAGCTAGCAAGCTGGCGATCAGTCCTCTGCCACCGTCTAACACTCCAAAAGCACGTCCCTGTTGATTGGGATTTGCGCCTAACCTTATAGACTTTAGCATTGCCGACCAGAACAGCAATATGGTGGTAACCCCCCAATAACCAAACAAGCACGTCAGCTCGAAGGCATTTGGCTTTGTCAGTAAAAATAGACCTCCAAGAGCAGTTGCGAGGAGAGAGCCTATCATAAGCGGCTTTGCAGGAAGGCGGTCGGCGATAACTCCTCCTGGAAAATAACTGACCATAGCGATCACGCCGTAAACCGCAAACATATCACCCAGTTGGGTATTGTTGAGTTGAAAAACCGATAAAAATGTTGGGCGGAAAAAACGTGTGATGTGGAATGGCAAAGCAAAAATAACTTCTCCAGCAACAATCAGAAGAACTAATGTTCCCCACATTGATGACGAGTTTTTATTGAGGCTCGAAAACATTGGTTGCCAAACGATAATTGCAAATCGATAACGCCAAGCTAACCAGTTCAGTTGATAAGTGCAACAGAAGCAGCTAAGTTTGTTAAAAAAAGATTGATTGAGAATCTTCCATGACACAACGTCAGTATTCGGCTTTTATCAGTTATTCAAGTAAAGATGAAAAGTACGCTAAGTGGCTGCATAAAAGTCTTGAGTCCTATCGAACGCCAGGACACCTGGTGAATGCTGATGGAAGAGATGGAAAAGTCCCTAAAAAACTAAAGCCAGTTTTTCGCGATCGTGATGAACTTCCAACCTCAGCTGATCTCGGGGGCGTAATTCAGGCTGCTCTTGAAGCTTCCGATTACCTTATTGTTATCTGTAGCCCAAATTCTGCCAAGTCGCGTTGGGTCGGCGAAGAAATTAAATCCTTTAAAACGATGGGGAAAGCGAATCGAATTCTTTGCCTTATCATCGATGGAGAGCCAAACGCTTCCGACGATGGCCGTGAGGATGATGAATGCTTTCCCGCACCACTTAGGTTTAAAGTGTTAGCGGATGGAAGTTTATCGGATGAACGCGAAGAGCCAATTGCTGCCGATTTTAATAAAGATGGTAAAGAGCGCAGTAAATTAAAACTATTGGCAGGCTTATTGGGTGTCGACTTCGATAACCTATTTGGTCGAGAAAAAAGACGAAAAAAGCAACGAATGGCAATTAGTGGTGTTATTGCTTTGTTTGCTGTAATCGGTGTCGTCTATTATTGGCAATATTTGCAAAACATAGAGCAACAAAAATTATTGGAAGAAAGTCAAAACCTGACTCAACAGGCAGAGAAAGCTTTGCAAAGTGGCGATCGAACTCAAGCACTTAAGCTTGCTCTTAAAGCCTTGCCTCAAGATTACACTAATCCTGAAAGACCTTACCTGAGAGACGCTGAGCTTGCATTGTATCGTGCCGTTGCCAGCTACGAGGAATCAAAAATTATCGAAGCGCACGAAGGAGCTATCACTCATATTGCTGCCGATAAGAGTGCGCAGTTTATTGTAACGACGAGTAATGATACTCAAGTTAAGTTTTGGGATGTTCAATCGAGTACTTTATTAGCGACCTTTAATGATCACACTGCGAATATTATTGAGTTGGTGATGAGTGACGATGGGAGTTTAGCGGCGAGTGTTGATGAGGAGGGTGTATTATGTGTATGGGATTTGGCGTCGAGAACTAAGTTACATCAATTTTCATTTGGGCGTATGAATCCTGCGCTTACCTTCAGTAATAACAATCGTTATCTCGTTGTTAATGGCTGGCAGGTGGCTGCGATATACGATCTATCTGATGGCAAAGATTTAACCCAGAAGGTCGTTGGTGACAACCGATATCCCGATAACCTTGTTCTAGGCGACGATAATTTGTCGCTGGTTTATTCAATTGCTGGCGAAATAGTTAAGACGTCACTGACTAATTTAGATAAGAAGCAAACGTTAGTGTTGTATGAAAACTTTAATGACAATTATGGAAGTCCTCGAGCAATCGAAAAGCTTAGTTTTTCGAGCCATGAAAAATACATTATCAGTTACTTAGAAACAGAGTTGAAACTGATTGATTTTCAAAGCCTTAAGACAGTCGCTACTTACTCAGATTTTGGACTGAGCTTTGCCGATCAGATTGCACTAACAGAGAATGATGGTGAAATTATTTATAATAAAAATCAAACAGTATGGAGGTTTGATTTAGTAAATGGTGAGAAGAAAAAGCTGTTGGATGATTATGAGCCTTTTGGCGCTAGCTTGCTATATCATTCGGCTGATAACAGCTTGATTTTGTACAACTATCAGTCAGTTAATGTTTATTCTACAGAAAGTTACTCACCTGTTTTTGCGCTTTCGCCTCCTTATATTAACCCAGGGGCTGCCTTCAATTATCCTAAAGTAGAAGCTGTACGAACAGAAAAAGGGAATCAGTTTGTCTTCGCAGGAACTGATGGACGTGTTCGCTTTTACGATATTGGCAATAACAATAAGAGTCCGCTGCACCATTTGACTGGCCCAATTAATAATATAGCGATAAATCCAGCAAACAAGTCTCAATTAACAGTGGCTGGCTCAGATTATTTTGCAGTAATAGATTCTGACTCCAAAGTAAAAGCAGTAGAAAAAATTGCAGAGAAAGACCGTATTGAAGAGAAAGGCAGTATTGAAGAGAAAGGCAGTACTGAAGAGAAAGTTATTGCCAAATCAGTTAAAACAACTCAGGCGATTAATCAAATGGCCTACAGCCCGGACGGTAGTAAATTAGTTTTCTCAACGGAATTCGGCTTGATTGGGATCGCACCACCGGAGAGACCAGAAGAACTTACCATAGAACAACTCATTTACTCGGATAAAGATAAGGTTCTTAACATTGGAGTTTCTGAGAACTCTCAAGTAATAAGTGTCGATACATTACAGCAGGGTGAACTCCGATTCAGTAGTGCGAAAACTCCACTGGAGTATATGCATTGGTCGAAGGAACAAATGCTCGATATGGTGTACAACGATAAGAGCAATAGTTGGATCAGTCAAATGTCAGTACCCTTTATCAAGAAGGGCTTTGGAGGCAAGAAAGTTGCGTTGCCAGCACCACTTAATCCTTTTGGCTTTTCTAACAATTATTTTTCATGGGACAATAATCGTGCTGTGCTCGACTTTAATAATAATGTATTAGGATTAATAAATTTAGAATCTGGAGAACTGATCGCTCGCTATCAAATTGGTCATGGTTCTACTGGATTAAGCTCTATGTCCGACGATGGCAAATTTGTTCTTATGGGGAAAGGCTCCGATGTGTTGATCTATGAGAGTAGAACTGGTGCCGCAATTCAAACGCTGCAATTACATAGCGACTCGAAAAGTTATCAGCGCTTTGTCGATGCGAAATTTTTACCCGACTCGAATGAGCTATTGATCATCGAGGAGTTCACTGACACACAAGGTGTCGAAAAGTCTTTGGTTTACACCACCCAATATGAGCGAGACGCAAGCCTATGGCAGACCGAGTTAGAGCAACAGGACCTTAAAATACTCTCTGTTAATAAAAAAATTATAATAGTGTATTCAAAAACTGCATGGTTTGCGCTCGATCAAGCTACCGGCAAAATCGTAAAGCAACTAAGCTGGGGTAAAGACGATGAGCCTTCATTAATTACAATAAGTGAAAATGAACAGTACTTGAGTGCACGCATTAAAGATAAGTATCAGGTTTACCAAACCGATACGCTTGAACAAAAAGGAAGTGTTGAAACTTCTTATTCACAAGGTAAAGCAATCGTCTCAGATGATGGTGTATATTTGGTACTTTTTAATCAACAGAGCTTCGAAATATACAATACAACTACTGGAAAACAAATCGCTAAGTTAATAGGTAACTATTCCTTCCTAAGGTTTCTATCGGAAAACTCTGTGGAAGTATTTGGTTTTGACGGACAGCACTGCTCTTGGGATTTTAAAGCCACTCCGAATCTTTATACAAATTATAATAAATCGGATTTGAATAATTGCCAACAGTCCATCGTTAATCAAACAATTCCGCTCGATAATGGTAAGGTAATTTACCAACAACAGCATAAGATATTAATCGTAAATAATAAAAATAGTACGAATGCATCAACTGTAGAAACGGACATAAATTATGTATTACCTCAAATAAATTCTGAGTCAGAAGTGTTTTTGTATTTTGATAACGATAAAGGACTTTCTGCTTACAGCCTTGTTGAAAATAAAGTGGTGGCGACTTTTGATTTTGAGAAAGAGTTAGAAGGTGGAATGAGGAATATCACGAGTGATGAATCCGGTAAAAGCTTCGTCATTGAGAGAGCGGATGGACAGTTATTACTTTGGCAGCCGCTGAACAACAAAGGTAATTTGCAACCTATTGGGCTGCCGAAGGGTTTGCTGGCGTACAAGTTGAACGCTACTGCCAATAAAATAATCGCAATTGATCAAAATATGACAACGATATTATTGGATCTTACTTCCAACAGTGTCATTCGTGAGCAGAAAATTTCATTGGATTCCTCTTCGTTTAGTTCTTACTTTATGGGCATAGAGTACTTAGAAAAGTCCAAGCAAGCATTGCTGATATTATCAAATGGCAACTCCCTCATATGGAATACCGATTCAAACTCAATCTCTGAAATTGAGCTCGGAGAGCTGCAGTCCTATTGGATAAATGACTCTCAAAATCGAATAGTTAAAAAATCCATTGATCATCTGTCAATTTTTGACTTGCAGTCTTTGAAATCAATTATGGAAAGAAAAGAGTACGACTTTATCGTACTGTCCGAGAACAGGCGATTTGTCATACAAAATCATTCGAACGGCTTCGATGTTATTCGAGTGTTAGATGGGAAAGTTGTTTATCAGCATCAAGTACAAAACTACTATGTCAGTCAGTATGATTTTAAAGTGTTGATCGACGACATAGGTATGAAATTATTCGTTCCCAACTATGATAATATTGCGCAAACTTATGAAATGAAAGTTATAGACTTAGAAAGTGGGGTTGCTGTCGATAATATCTCGATGTCACCTCAAACACCAAAGCTCGTTTTAGGCAGCGGTGTATTAAGAGCACAAGTTAATAGCAATTTACATTGGCAATATGATTTAGTCTCCAAGCGACAAATTCTAATTGGAATTAATGAATTTATACCAGAACAGCAGTTTTACACCAACTCAATTGTGCCGACGTTAAAAGAAGCCAAGAGCAACTATTTGCTCCATCGTTATGTGGCAAAGAAGAGTTCAATGATGGGCAACCCTTTAGCTCGGCTTGCTAAAAGTCGCAAGCTATTAATAATTCAATCTGCGGATAACCGCTTGAGTATCATAGAGCCTGTGCAAAATAAGCTGCAATCAGTGATTCAGGGGGTGGATGGCACAATCTCGGATTTTATTGTGGACAACAACCAACTCTACACCGTAAGTAGTAAGGGAATTGTGCAGCTTTGGAGCCTAGAGACTGGGCAGCTTGAAAAAAATTACGGTACTTTAATTGTCGAATCAAACTTTGCTACTAACCCATACAGAATCTATATGAGTGAACAATTTGGATTGCTTTACTCCAGCTCCCAAATAGTATTGTGGGACAGAAGAGCCGGGCGGCTACTGGATATCAACAAAACTCAACGTGAACTCCTGATGGCGACCATATCGGAAGATGAATCCAGTGTATTCTTACTGTTTAAAGAAGGTAGCTATCGGAGTATGAGAATTTTAAGTTTTGGACAATCGTTAATCGAAAAGGCGCAATCCTTAATTGGAAACAAAACGTCAACAATGGCGGCGGATTAGTATAAAATGCTCGTCGTTTTACGATTGATAATATAATGAGTTGAGAGCCGCCATGTTAGAAAATTTACCTCCATGTCCAGAATGTAATTCGAAGTATGCCTACATCGACCGTCAAATGTTAATTTGTCCAGAATGTGGTCACGAATGGGAAGAAACGAAAGAGGAGCTCAGCCCAGAGGCAACGAGTGGTGAGTGTATGATAGTGAAGGACAGTAATGGAAATGTGTTGGCAGAAAATGACAAGGTAACCTTGATCAAAGATCTAAAGGTTAAGGGAACATCAACCACTTTAAAAGTTGGTACTAAAGCGACCATTAAACGATTGGTGGAGGGTGATCATGATTTGGATTGTAAAGTCGATGGTGCTGGTAATATGATGTTGAAGTCTGAGTTTGTTAAAAAGGCTTAACAAGTGCTCATTTTAAAAGGATTTGAATAATATTCGCAATTACTGCCAAAGTTAATTTAAGTAAAAGCTCGAGGTCAATAAGGTCGCAAGTTCGACCTTTTGATTCAGTAACACTGGTAATAAACATTAAAGCTTAGGGCAACTGCATGAAACAACCGTATAAAGAATACTATGCTTTTATTTCTTATCGGCATGCAGACAATATTCAACAAGGACGGCAGTGGGCGACCTGGCTGCATCAAGCATTAGAGACCTATCAAGTTCCTCAAGAGCTTATTGGAACTGAAAACACTCGTGGAGAAACAATTCCTGAAAAAATCTATCCAGTGTTTCGTGATGAAGACGAGTTGCCTGCCGATGCTAACCTGGGTTCCTCTATTCAAAATGCGCTAGAGCATTCTAAGGTACTGATTGTCCTGTGTTCGCCTAATGCAGTTGCTTCAACTTATGTTGCAGAAGAAATTCAGTATTTTAAAAAGTTGGGCCATTCTGACAAGATTATAGCGGCTATTTTAGATGGTGAGCCCAATGTTAGTTGGGATACACAAAAACTATCCTTGGGTTTCGAAGTTAATCAGGAATGTTTTCCACAACCTTTACAGTTTGAGTATTCCAGTGATGGAGAGCCAACAGGTAAGCGAGCAGAACCTATTGCTGCGGATTTTCGCGTCAATATTAATGGAAACTTAAAGCAGAGTTTTACCAACAGTCTGGCTTTGAAAGGTTATTTAACTCAATTCAATTTAGCAGAAAAAGAATTGAAACAAATCACTGAGCAATATGAAGAACAACGTCAGTTAATGCTCTTGAAAATAATCGCTGGAATATTGGGGGTACCTTTAGGTGAATTAACTCAGAGAGATAAAGCTTATCAATTGCAACTGGAGCAGCAAAGAGCAAAACGATTACGTCGTTGGTTAGCTGGAGTAGCAGCGCTAGCGATTATTGCTGTCGGCGCAGGAATTTTGGCTTATACCAATCAGCAACAAGCTGTCAAAAATGAAATGTTGGCCAATTTAAAACAGCAGGAAGCTGAGCAAAGCTTAGCGGAGGCTTATGCTGGCTATGGCCGACAAGCATTCGAAGAGAAGCGTTTTGTAAATGCTAATGTTTACTTTTCTTATGCTACAGAACTTAATCCAGACAGCGTCAGTATCCATGAGAAGTCAATCGCATTTGCAGAGGCAAATCGACTGACTTACCGACGATCATTAGGCTTACATTTCGACTCCGCACCTTATATTTCTCCTAACAATCGGTTTGCTGCTGGTATAAAAGGCGACACCATAATACTTTTTGATTTGCAGCAGAATGTCGAACGTTTTCGTTATAGTATGGATTTATCTGACGAATATTTTATTACTGTGTCGAGTGATGGCAATAAGATATTCCTAATACAACTGCAACAGCAACAGTTTTCTGTCATTGATACAATAGCAGGTAAACGGAACACCTTCGATATTAACTCGGATGACCAAAGCTTAATTTTATTTCCGGGAAAAGATGATGGCAGTATTTTAGTGCTTGATATTGGATTTAATTTACATAAATACAATTTAAGTGATGGCTCGATTCAATTTACTCTACCGGCAGAAATGTTATGGGAAAATGATGCAGCGTTACTATCAACCATAGAAGAATCCTTGATCGATGGCTTAGGCCACATGAAAGGTTTGAGCAATGATGAGTTTTGGTTTGTTTATACCAGAAGTGGAACCGTAATAAAGATACCCTTCAACGCAAATGATCAATCCGACGTAGAAATAACCGGTCCCTTGACAGATCAGCCGAGCCCTCTTTTTCAGACGTCGAACGATGGCCAATTGTTTGCACAAATACCCATGAGTTATTGTTTATTTGAACTGGAAGATGGATCGGATAAATCGACGAACTGGGCGGTGATTCTTGATGAGATTAAAGTGTTTAATGTTTCAACTGGTAAATTGATTCGAGAACAGCCATTAAATTTATCAAAAGACCCATCGGAGCTATTAAATTCACCTGCGTGTGATAAAGAAAATTATACAGAGGTGTTATCTCCTGATGAAAAATCAATTGCTATAGAACTCAATAATGCCAGCATCAAAATCGATGCAGTACAATTTAATCGAGATAATCAACTGGAATTGGTTACCCTCGATGGAGTAGTGTCTGCCACTGACTTGATATCAAGTTCAAATCAAAGTCGGTCAAATAACATATCCTTTAGTACTAACTCGATTACCAATGCTAACCAGTGGTTGGTGGCAAGATCTGAAAATGTTTTAGAGGCACTTCGAAATCAGATGTTTTCGAATGGCGATTTTAGTATATACCCAGTTAGAGATTCAGATAAGCAACATTTGCATACTAAGTTGGCTCAAAGTGAAGAGTCAATGAACATAAGTGCCTCTGATATTTTTCCTTCGGAGTCATGGCTTGCGCAAGACAGCCAACTAACTATTAGTCACGATCAGCGCTTCGTATTTGGTGTTACACCTCATAGGCGACTGAATGTTTATTCCTTCGCGTCTGGCGAATTAATTAAGTCGAACAAGCCTAAAGATATTCTCGTTAAATCCAGTGACCTTATATGTCCGAGTCGACATTCACATGAGTTGTATGTGGTAAATGAAAAGCAAGTAACTCTTTACAACTGGATTTCAGATTCCGTTATTTTTGAAAAGGCTGTTGATATTAAAAATGCTTATCCAGTTGACTGTGATTTGGACGTGCGATCGGGAGAACTCGCATTAGCGTATTTGAATATGCAGTTTTCTTCAAGCGACACTGCCTTATTAGCTGAAGGAAGCTTCGCGACGGATGATGATTCAGCAATCGTTCTGGTTACTGCTGAACAAGACGTTGTGATGTTAAGTGAAGGTTTTTCTGAACGACTGTTCTTTCCGACTAAAGTGAATTACTCCAAAAATGGTGAATTTCTTTTCGTTGGCAGTGCGCTATATAACGGGATGAAAATTAATAGAAAAGATAACAAGCTTTTATCGAGTTGGTCACACAACAGTCGAGTTGCTGTAACCGATATGTGTGAACTTAATTCCGGTGAGATAGCCGTTGGTCATTCTGATGGTTCGGTCTACATTTGGGATGAGTCAAGTTTTAGAAAAGTACTTCAGCTGCCATTACCAATTATTTCTACGGATTGTTTTGCAACTGAAATTCATGCTGTCAGTGGATACAACAAAAATGGCTTATTACAGGATTCGATTTATGTGAATGTAGCGGAAGATGAACGAGCGTCAGAAATTGTTCAGTATTCAGTCACAACTGCAAAATTACAAGTTATACAAAAGCTACCCTATATTGCTCAGCAAGCATGGATTTTGTTTATGGGTAATGAGTGGCTTACTCGTTCTTTGGATGACTCATTAAGTCGATACCAACCGAAACAGATTACAGCAAGAAAATGGTATTTGTCTTCAAGGACCTTAGAAAAATGGTTTTATGCCAGTCAAGACAGTGTTTTACAAATAACACAAGTGGTTGATGAGATTATCATTAATCGAATATCGTCAGGTGGTGATGTTGATTCCGTTTTTGAAGGAAGATTTCCAAAGTTTAAAAATTGGATAGTGAAAGTATCTCCAGAGGGTAACTGGTTATTTTTCATCACGTATAAAAATCAAGATCAACATCAAGTTTGGCTCATTAATTTAGAGGATACTTCAAAGGCGTTTGAAGTTACTCAGCAAGAACTGGCTCTAGGCGAAAAATACAGTCTGATGAACTTTTCGAATGACAATGAGTTTGTTATTTGTATGAAGACTTACTGCGATCTTATTGACCTAAATAGTTTATTAACAGAGTCTATCGATGCCGCACGCAGGTTTATATCTTTTGAAACTCCGATTAAAGAAGCATTTCTAACAAAAGAAAGTTTAATAACGCTAACCGATACAGGCGTAATTCAGCTTTTTGATAAGGAAAAAATAAAAGATAAGACGGTCGATAACTTTGACGTGACACCTGATAAGATTTTAGATAATGGCTTTTATCGCTACTTATTTAAGAAAGATCAAAACACATTAATTACTTCAAATATGAAAAATACATTTGAAATAAGTGCAGATGATCTGTCGGTTACCCAAAAATTAACAGGACCTCTCAAAGGAAAGGTTCCTGTGCTGTTTGACTCCGAGAACAACTTTGCGTTATTCATTGATTTGAAAGTTGGCGATGGTACCGTGCCTGCTTCATTATTCGATCTCACGGATTGGAGTAGCAGTGCTACTTTTCCGCTAGATGCAATGGCAATTTACTCCCTCAAGTATCAACAAAATACGGGAACACTTTTCTGGACTAATAATGGTGGAGACTTAAACTACACTAGCCTGCTAGAGGAAAAGCAGAATTCAAAATTTGAAAACGCGGAGTTTGCTGAATTGCTAAGTGGGTACAGGTTGCAAGGCGTCGATTTATTAGAAAGTCAAAAACTATTCTTATCTCAAGCTATTAAACAAGAAACTTCTCCTGCGTATATGCAAAACAGTCGAATTAATAAAATTAAAGCGGCAGATGACAATATCCTCTCAAATCTTGATGATCCTCGATTTTGGTTAACTGACACTACTGTCAATGTCACGAATACAACTAAGTCGGCTAATTTAAAGTCTCAAATTGTCATGCTGGAGGAGACGATACTCGGTGGACTTTTGAAAGGGCAGGTATCGGATTCGTCTGTTGAGAAGTTAAAAAGTTTGGATGAAGATAATTACTACATCCAATCGATAGAATCTTTTAATCGAGTTAATCAGTCTCCATTTTCTGTCTATCTAGCACTGAAACAACTTACAACGAAAATGAATAATCAAGTTCGTTACGCAGGATTGCTCAATTTAGTGAGGTCTAATTTTATTAAATCTGCGATTTTAAGTCGGCAAACCATAGAAGCTTACTCGATACTAATGATGTTTCCACAGGCAATGGTGGAACCCAATTTAAAAAGTCGGTTGGTATTTGATTTATTCAATCTAGGTTATTACGGTGAAGCGAAGGCGTTACTGAAGCAAGAGCTGAATACGATGCGAAGTTACGGACTTGATCAACCTGGCCATCAGAATCATCAATGGTACAAACAAGCGCAAGATTTTCTTCAGCACATTGAATCCTTCATAGACATTCGCCTGCAAGTATCATTACCCGCTATATGTGTTGGTGGTATTCAGCAAGGTTCTTTGTTTGAGTACAGTGGTTGGCAAGATCACGACTGTATTGTGAAAGTTGACGGACAGAATTTCTCGACGACTGACGCAATCTGGAAAGCTACAGTCAATTTGGTTAACCAGGGAGGTGGCAAAGTAACGGTGATTCGCAAAGGAGCAGTACAAGCAATTACGGTAAAACCACCGCTCCAAGGGGCAGCATGGCGTCAAATAGGTTATCCCGGTGAATCGGTTCTTAAGATACAGGCAATTACCAATACAGAGTTAGCCGCGGCCTATGACTTGAGAGTCGATGATCTCTTGATTCAAATGGATGATCATCGACTGGTTGATCGATCGGTTCTATTACACCTTGCTGACACAGGCCTGATTGGCAAAACACTGTATCTTTTGCGCCCAGATAGTGGAGTGAGACGACAGAGCCCAAACAAGCAATGGCAAAAGCTGCTGGGTGATCATCCCGTGATTTATTTATCTGGCGAGTTGATAAGAGTAGAATTAACCAGTGATCAGCCGTTTGGTGTTAATATGGCGGAAACCTCTATTTTGTCTTCTGTACCTCCTGGAAAAGCCGAATCAGCTGAAAAAGCAAAGCCACTAGACTAAGTAGAATCGACGGACAAAGTAAAAGCAGGGGAAAAGTGAAAACCAAGGGAAAAGTGAAAACCAAGGGAAAGGTAGAATAATACTCAATTTTTCTAGTCTGAGATTAACTTTTGGCCTGTACGCAGAGTATTTTTGGTGAACAATTTCGAGAAAATGTCGATCATTTCGTATATTTTATATATCTACTTGAGATATTTTATGGGTGCTCTATCATTAAACTATGCTTTTGGATAAAGGCAGGGTCGCTGACCGGCCTGAAGTGCCTAATACATCTCAATTGGAATAGTTTTATATTGAAGACTTGTATCAGAACTCGTTCTATCAATTATACTGCTGGGATATGACCAAGAAAATTCGCCATTTATTACTCATATTAGTCTTCTCGATACCGTGGGCACACGGTGCAGACCAGTCCGGGAGTTCATCTTGGCGTGATGACTATAAAGCTATTCAGCATCGAGATCCCTACCAGGCGATTGCACTCTTATATACTCAAGCCGCTCAATATGAGCCTGATCCAACCTCGATTGACGGTGAGGTTTATTACCGACTGATGCAGCTTAACTTTAAAGTAGGCGATACCGACAGTGCCAAAGAAACCTTAAAACTGTTTGAAGCGAAAGAATCCGTGCTCGATGACGAAGCGCAGATATGGTTAACCTATGCCAAAGCCGCCTACTGGCTTGCTGAAGTAAAAGCGGAGAAAGCAAAAGAGTATTTGGATCAAGTCAAACTTGAAGACATTAAAACTAAGCCGGAATTTTTGTTGCACTACCATTACTTAATGGGAAATCAGCGGTCGCTCAGCAGTCTTTATGAAGAAGCGATTACATCTCTGAACACGGCACAAAATTTAGCCGAGGAGCTTGGCGATACTAATGCAATGATTGGCGTGATGTCGCATTTGGTAAACATTTTGTATTACATGGAGCAGTACCAGGAATCTCTCGATAGCAACACAAAAATGCTCAAACTGGCGAGTGATCTGAAGGATAATTTTATAAGAATATTTGGCTATTCCAATGCAATGAATATCTATTACATGATGGCCGTAAGACAAGTTGCAGTTATTAATGCGACAGAAGATGAAGAGCAGCAAAAAGTTGAGCTCGATAAACGACTAAAGTATATCGAGTTGTCGAATGAATATCGGCAGAAAATATTCGACGAAGCGGAAGAGGTTGGTGCCTTCAAGCCTTATTTAAGAGCGCTTATCCAGTTACAAAATCAGCATTTAAGAGAAGAAAAGTTTGTCGACGCTGTCGCTGCAGCCCAAAGGACGGTGGAAGTTGCTGAGAAATATAAAAGTCCTTACGAAAAAGCAGTGTCGTATAACAATATGTCGATTGCTTTGCGCAGCTTAGAAAAATACGAGGCTGCCATAAGTGCGCTCGAAAAAGCCGATCTAGTATATAAAGAGCTTAATCACAAACAGTCAATGCTATGGGCGCTTGAAGACTTTTCAATTATCTATCAACTTCAAGGTGACTTTAAAAAGGCACTTGAGTTCTATCAACAGTTTCATCAAGACTCGATGGATTTAATTCGTCAGACTAATAGCGAAAAAGTATTGGAGCTACAAAAGATCTATCAAAGTGAAAAAAGTAAGCGTGAAATAGAGCGACTTAATCAAGAAAACCTACTCAATGCATCGGAGTTAAGAACTCAGAAAATCATGATGATTTCTGCCGTTTTAATCGGTATTGTTATTGCGATAGCACTGTTCCATTTGTATCAGCGTAACAAAATAATTGCACAGAAAAACTCCACATTGGATCAACTGAATTCGAAATTGAAAGAGCAAGCGCTTAGAGATCCATTGACCAAATTGCACAATCGTCGGTTTATTGGTGAGATTCAGGAAAAAATTGCGGCAACTGTGGTTCGGCGTCAAGTCACTCAACACAGTCAGGATAAAATAGGCTTGGTATTGCTCGATATTGATCATTTCAAAAAAATCAATGATGACTTTGGCCATGATATTGGTGACAAAGTTCTGATTAATATTTCCAATGAACTCACTGGAAATCTGCGCAAAGGTGATATCGCAGTTCGTTGGGGTGGTGAAGAATTTTTAGTTATTATGTTTGATACGGATATTGAAGGCGTTCAACATTTCTGTAAACGCATTTTAGATCGACGCAATAAGGAATCGATGCAAGTTGAGGACGTTTCTATAAAAGTAACTATGTCGATGGGTTACGCGTTATTTCCATTTTCGGACTTGGATCAACATTGGTTAACTTGGGATGATTCAACCAAACTGGTCGATCGATTGCTGTACATTTCAAAAGACAAAGGTCGAAATCAGGCGACCACACTTCATTCCAGTGATAAAACTGTTTCAGACGCTAAAAAGCTCGTATTGATGAATTTAGACGCTCAACATGGCGAGTCTGAATTGGAAAAGCATGGGCTGCGGTTGGAGCGAACTTTACCCGAACAAGCATAATCCGTAAGCCTCTATCAATTTTCATTGTCATCTTTGTCCGAGTCATCTTCGTCCGACTTTCACATCTCAACAGGTTTCATAATCTCTTATCCCTCAGGTATAGTGTCTTTTCGTTTCTAAAGTGTGAAATTGTGAGGCATAAATGCTGAGTCAGATAAGCTGGTTTATCTTGAATGTAAATTACTGGCTAATAGTGATTTTGCTTTTTAGTGGTCAACTGTTAGCGGAAGAGAAAGATTTAACTGCTGAAACGGTTCTTGAACCAACTCTCAACGAAGCATGGGTAGGTCTTGGGATTGCTTACAGTCCATATCGAGACGGTCAAAGTCCTGATAATAAACAGTTGCCTTCAAAAAAACAAATTTTAGAAGATCTCACCTTATTGACTTCGAATGAGCAATTATCATGGCATTTGATTCGTTTATATGCAGCGGATCTGTCGAGTGAGCGAGTACTAGAGGTCATTAAAGAAAATAAGCTACCCATCAAAGTTATGCAAGGAGCCTGGCTGTCTGGCAATCAAACACTTGAGGAAAATGAAGAACAATTAGCCCAAGTGGTGTCTTTTGCAAATCGTTTTCCCAATATTATTATTGCGGTTAATCTTGGCAATGAAATTTTTGTCGAATGGTCATACCATAAGTTCGAAAAAGACGAGATTCCGCAATATTTGAAATGGGTGAAGAGCGTACAAAAACGTGTAGCAGTGCCAGTTACTTTAGCGGATGATTATAATTTCTGGAATAAACCATGGAGCAAGTCAGTTGCAGACCAAGTCGATTTTATTGTTCTGCACGCATACGCTATGTGGAACTCCAAACTTTTAAAAAATTCCGTTGCATGGACCGAAAAGATCTTCCGTGGAATCCAGTCTCAGTATCCTGAAAAGCAAATTGTTCTTGGCGAGTCAGGTTGGGCGACGAGTTCGCTTAGCAGTAACGGCGATGAACGATTAATCATTGCGGAAGCCAGTGAGAAAGCTCAAGCTAAATTTTTTAAAGGTTATCGACAATGGTTAACCAATAATAGAATTGTATCGTTTTATTTTCAGGCGTTTGATGAAAACTGGAAAGGCGGTATGGAAAAGCCAAAGTCGATAGCGGAAAAAAATTGGGGTATTTATCGAGCGGATAGAACCCCAAAGTTAGTGGTTAAAGAGTATCTGACAATAGATGCGTTATAGTTGCTGTAAAGTATTGAAATTGTTTTCAAAAAGCAGCTGTTGAATTTGTCATTATTGAATAACACCGCTCTACATGAATAAACTTAAATAAAGAGTAATGAATAATGAAAAGACTCTACTTTTATAAGTGTTTACTTCTGATTCTCTTCAGCCTATTTAGTAGCATTACTGTTAGTGCGCACCAAACTAACCACTTTAAAACAAATGTTTATTTTGCTGAGGGCTGCGCTGAAAATCTGACGGGCAGTAATAAGGATAATTCTAGTACTGTTGAGAAAGAGAAAGAGAAAGAGAAAGAGATAGTAAGGCCTAAAAATTCTCCATTACAAGATACTCAATCGGCAGTATCGTCAGAGACTATACTGCATTATTTAGGTAATGAAGCAGTTCTTGTAGAGGATAAAGAAGTGAAGTTTTTGTTTGATCCTTTTTTTCATAATCACTATGGACAGTATATTTTAGTTCCCGACGCAATACGGAGTAAAATTTTTTCAGGGCAGGCACCTTTTGATAATATAACGGCGATTTTTGTCAGTCATGTTCATGGCGACCACTTCGATGCGAAAGATACTTTACGATATTTGAAAGCCAATAAAGACACTCTGTTGTTTATACCTGAGCAAGGTAGGCTACAACTTCAACAGCTGTCCTCGTATAACGAGATAGAAGCCCAAGTTCGATCAGTTGAGCTTAAACTGGGAGATCCAGCGATATCTTTTAATCTGAATAATATGGACATTGACGCTGTTTATATTCCGCACGCAGGATGGCCGCAACGCCAAGACATTCAAAATACAGTGTTTCGAATTAGTACTCCATCAAATTTTACTGTCGCTCACTTTGGCGACGCTGACGCAAACCCAACGTTTTATCGACAACACCATCAACACTGGAAGAAAAAACTTACTGATGTTGCATTGGTACCCTACTGGTTAGCCCTGACGCCGGATGGGAGGGAAGTGATTAATTCTATTATCAACAGTAAGAAAAATATCGGCGTACATGTCCCTGTAAAAGGTCACCCTGCACTTCCTGGGTCTTGGACAGATTATTTTTCTCGACCCGGAGAGCAAAGAGCTATAAAGAATCATAGAGAGCTACCAAATGAAAAGTAATTAATTGACTCTGTGTTCACCAGACATAATAAATTATAGTGGGCGTAGGAGTAAGCAATTAATCGTTAGGGGGTGAGAACAATGATAATATTGCATGTTAAGTTGAGTTCGATTTAACAAAGAGGAACTATGGAATGAGAGCGCTAACAATTATTTTCGTGTTGTGTTTTTATTCAGTCTTGAGTTACTCCAGAGATGGCTTTAATGGAGCGTCGCTGGAGAGAACACAAAGTAATGGCCACTATGATGCTAAAGGATGGTCGGTTAATTATTTGGCTCGTCAATCACTCATGACCGTCTATGCTGGCTATCAATGGTTACGTCTTGATCCTGTTACACCTGATCCATTAATTGACGAACGAATCAATTTAAGTGGGTTTCAAGCGGGTATGTTGATTCATCCAGATTTTGAAGTTGTACGGCCATATTTAGGAGTGGGCACTTTTTTTGGCGAAGATCGACAATGTTCTAGCTCCGAGGCAAACTGTGTGAATAACGGAGTATTTGCAATTTATCCGGAGGCGGGCATTGAGTTTGATCTTGGCTCTGCTGTTTCAATAACGGCAAAAGCTCGATGGTACGAATTCAATGATCAGGCTTATCAAGACGAACGCTTATTATCCATTTCGATAGCTTATTTTATTGACTGAGCTAGAGATCTTTAGGAGAAGTTACATGGATAAATTTACACGCCCGATATTAAGTGGCTTACTAAACAAAGATAGCTCTAATAACTCAACTTCTTACCAAGGTTGGCGTAGATTCTTCGGATACGCCATTACTGAAATAATTTTAGTTGTGTTGGGGATATTAATTGCTGTCGCTTTGAATAATTGGAATGAAAATAGAAAGCGAAGTAATGAGCTAAACTCAATTCTTCAATTAGTGAAATCCGATCTCAATCAAGACATTTTAGAGACCAATAAAGTTGAGAATTATTATGAAACTCACCGAGCGTTTTTAGAAAGTGTTCTCGCTAGTCAATACGACCGAGCAACTTTTATTGATAATAAAATTAATGCTTATGTGATTATGGGTTTTCCAGAGTTGTCTCTTCATAGGAGGGGGTTTCAGCTACTTGAACAATTCAATAGTGAAGACGTGGAGACTCATCTTAACCTTTCGGAAGAATTAATTAGCTTTTTTTATCGTTCGACACAAGAAGTCAAAGCCGATGATGAATTTCGTTACACTGATCAAAACCAGAATTTTGACTATTGGAAAAAGACTCAAGATTGGTGGTCAGAGTATCTTTCGAATCAAGGTATCGATACATTTATTGAGTATGCCTTGAATGATAAAGATTACCGGAATCGAGTTGCGTCTTACTATTTTTTTCACTACAAAGTGTTTTTGCCAGAGGTGCTAAAATACCGAGAAAAAGCACAACAACAAATTGACCTGATTGACCAAGTATTAAACGTAAACTAACACAGCTTTACATGTGAAACTTTTCTTATGGGGTCTGTTGGTCAACCCAAAGTAGCAGTTTGTTGTAATTTTCCTGAGCCAGTGCTTCTGTGTTGGCACCCGTTGAGTTCATAAATTGAATAATCACAGTATTTAAATTTGGCGAATAGCGAGCAATGCTTTGATAACCGGGAAGCCAACCGGAGTGCTCAAATGACGAAAATACCTCACGATAGAGACTTCGCTCTTCAAACGACAGCAGGTTTCCAGTGGCCAATTCTCGAATAAAAACACCTATATTTTCTGACGTAGAGATCATCGAGCCTCCAGGAATAGAGTAACTGAGCTCAGTAACATCGTTACCATTCCAGTAACCTCTTGCCAACAACGAAATGTCGATTTCTTCTAGTAACGAATAAGTATCAAACAATTGATTTGGTGTGAGTATGGTGTCTTGAATGTAAATTCGATGATCGTAATTAAGTGCGCGGTCTAATATTTTTCCGAGCAGCAAGTAGTTGGTATTGGAATATTCATAGCGTTCATTGGGAGCAAAGTCCGCAGGTAAGTCTAAAGCATATTCCAAAGTGTCATCGATATCGGTGTGCGAGTTGCTCCAGCTAAATCCCGTTTGGCTGTCAAAGTCTGGAATGCCACTGCGGTGCTGAAGTAACTGGCGAATGGTAATCGCTTCGCTGTTTTCTATGCGCGAGCTTAGCTCTGGCAACCAATCTTGCAGTGTATCGCTTAAAGTTAGAGTTCCTTGATGAGTCAGTTTAATGGTGCTGACGGCAATAAACAGTTTGCTGATGCTGGCAATCTTAAATAATGCCCTCGAGTCAGCCAATTCTCCACTGGTATCATTTTGTATGCCAGAGGTCGCCAAAATAGCAGGTTGATCAGCTGTTTGAATATAAACAAAAATCCCTTTAGCGCCGTAAGAAATTGTTTGATCAAGAATATCCTGAAGAACTAGCGGCTCATCATCAGAGTTATTGTTGTCATTACTAGAACTGCTGCAAGAACTGATTAAGGTTGCAACACAGAATAAGACTATTGCAAAAAACGTTTGTGATAGTGTTTGGGTAAAGCTTTGTGCGTTCACGTTCATAAATCCTAACGTCTAAAGTCGTTGCCCGTGTCAGGTATTGATTGCACTATTTTTGGCGAATCAATATCACTGGAAAAGGATAAAATCTCTATAAATTATAACGAATAAAAACATCGCAGATGAGTATTTATTAAATTTATCTATCGCTGATTTGAGATTATTTTAAGTGCTTGATGGACATTAACGTAAGTTCTTGAAAATTGAGACATGTTTTTAGATTCTGAGGCATATTCTCGACTAAAGTTGTAGTAATCAATGTGGACTTAGTTGGGAAAGAATAATGAAATACAATCGCTTGTTGGCTGTTTTTATCTGTTTAGGGACTTTTGTCGCTCATGCCGATCGGTTTCCAATTGAAGGAGAGAGCGAGTTTTATATTCATTGGCAAAAGCAGGGGGAACTCTACAGTTTAACTGCTGTTAAGCCGCAAGCTGAGAGCTGGAGTTACTCTGAGGGTAATCAAAGTACCCAGGCATTTATTTTTAATAAGTCAGTGAGAGCAATTAAGGGCGGTAAAGTTGTCGCGTGTTGGCGTGGAGCTCCGGATAATAAAGTCATTGGCTCTTACAATGATGCGCTAGGGCTCTCGACCAGTGAAGTCGATACTTTGATGCCAGAGTATGGAAATCATCTTTGGATTGAGCATTCTGATGGTTCAAGAACACTTTATGCGTATCTACAAGAAGAATCGATTCCAAAAACACTTTGCCCCAATCAAGACGCTTTATTTAAAACTCCTATCGCTTCCCCGAGTTCACCTGAAGTGGTCTCGCTAACAGCTGTGCCGAGCTCAAAGCAGCCAACGGTTTCAGAGGGATTATATTTAGGACGTGTCGGTAACAGCGGCAAAAGTGACAAAACCCAGTTGGGATTAAGATTTGAAAAAAATGGCCAACTGCAACCCGTGGTATTCGAAAGAGGTTTGTTTTCGATGAAAGCCATGAAGCAAGAGTTTTTAAAATGGCAACCCATTGAGAATCGAGCTATTCCTCTAGATTCGGCCTTTTTTTGGCCCGTTCGCTCTATTGTGAGCGATTTGCCAAAGATAAAGCTCTCACTTGAAGAGCATGAGCGGCAACTACCCTGGCTGAGAGAGTCGGGATTTTCGCCTGCGTACAGTGATGTTTATCAAGTTGGAAATAAAGCTTTTATTAACGTGAGCTGGAGACCGTCGAAAACGCCATGGTTAATGTACGGCTTATTAACAGCAATGCAGCACAAGCAAACCATGGAGCAAGCGTTTATTGAAGGATTCTCTTTAAAAATTCTGGACACAACATTGGTTAATGGCGAACTTAGGTTTCATACTGTGTATATACAAGATCTTTCTCAAGTGTTAACGCAACACTCGATGACTCTGGCTGATTTTAACAAGTTAAAATATCAAGCGCGCAAACAGGGATTTGGCGCTGCGGCGATTTCAGTCCAGTACAAAAATGACGATCCTATAATAACGGCATTATTCAGACCTGATATGAAAGGAGAGCAGGAATATTTTCATGCTATAAATGCAGATAAATTTGAAGAGTACCAAGAGCGAGTAGCGAAGAAAAATTTACATCCCATTTATGTTAATGGCGTTATTAGCCACTTAGGTCAGCTGGTTTCAGTTATTTTTGCTCAACGGCTGGACACGCAAATGGACGGTTATGAAATGGAGCTTTCCGATATTAAAAATTATCAAAAGGCAGCCGGAGAGAATGGGTTTGTTACGGGTATGATCTCGGGTTACGATCATTCAGAAGACGATCACGAATTTGTTGGTTTTTGGGAAAAGCTTACTCAGTAGTAGTGCTAGACAAAAAATACATTTTTTAACTATTTTAATGTTTGTAACTGATAGAGTGCTAAGTACAAAGCGATTATCACATTCATCTGTTTTATGCAGGGCACTAGAGAGTTTATGAGATCTTTTTTTGGAGTCAACTTTTGGGAATTATGTTTCCGTGGTGTAGCGTCAGGTTGCGCCACTGCAAAGCGCTTTTATTTTTTTTCACTGAGTCTATCTTTCGTTTTTTGGTGTTCGATTGTTTTCAGCAATGAGCATAACTTTGTTGCACAAGAACTTGCAGAGCCAAATAGCACAAGTTCTGAGACTAAAGTGAAAGCGCAAAACAATAACTCAAAAAATAATGATTCAAAAAATGACGAGTCAAAAGGCAATGATTCAAAAGAAGTGCTGTTAAAAGATTTTGACGTGCATGACCTGGAAGCTTTGAGCCTTAAAGAGCTTATTAATATACCGCTTAATTCTGATTACTCACATCACACCATTCATCAACCCAGCGACAATAAAATAAGTGACTCAAGTTTTAACTTTGGTATTTTGGCGCCTATTAGTGAATTTCCTGGTTATGCTGCGGAAATTATTGCAGCGGCTGACAGCGCTGCGGCCTATATTAATCAAAATGGCGGTGTCAACGGTCGACGGCTTGTGATTTTACGCGCTGATGATAAAGAAAATACTCAAGTGTCGGCTAAGCTTGCCCATCAATTAATAACCGATTACAAGGTGAAAGCGATTATTGGTCCGGCAACTTCGAGCAGTGTTGCATCTGTTCTTGAACAAGTTACCATTCCACGAAAAGTTCCACTGATATCTCAAGCGGCATCGTCAGTGGCACTCAGTAAGTTTTCAGGGGGCCAGTGGTTTTGGCGTATGGTCGCTAATAATAATCAGCAGATAGATTTGATAACGAACTTTTTGCATAAAAGGAAAGGTCATTCAAAGATATTTTTGTTTACTGGAAGAGATCTTTATGGTCAAGAAATAGCGGAAGGATTAGCCGATTATTTTAGAATTCTGGAAAATGGGTTTATCGATCAAGTCAACCTTAGCAATTTAGTGCAGCTAGCGGATATGACACTGAAAGATGAAATTGAATCTATTCAATCCGAGGGTGTTTCGGCAATAGTGGTAACCTTGGTAAACTCTCAAGTACGCCACTTATTAAAAAAAATCAGTCAACATTGGGAAGGTAAGTTCCCAACCATATTAGTTGGCGATACTGTTACGCCCAATTACCTGGAAGAAGCAGATGTTGGTACAATTCGCTCTTGTGTTTTTAGCTATGTGGGTACAGCTAATGACTTTTCTCATTCACTAAGAGCCGACATTACTCAAGCCATTCAAACATTTCCGACGGGCTTTGATGGCGCTTATGTTTATGATGCCACAATAATATTAGCGATGGGATTTAAACTTTCGAACAAATTTAATATTCCTGTGGGTGAAGCAATCAGTGCTATTGCCAGTGATGGTTTTATGATCCAAACAAGCGATTATGCAAATATTAGTGATATTTTCGAGAAGCATAAGACGCTTCAGTTTACCGGTGTTAGTGGGCGAGTCTGGTTTGATGCAAAAGGCGATAATTTAACTGCGTTTTCCAGGATATACGCTGTCGGAAAGAATTCAGAAGACACTCAAAATAACTGCATGTCTGGCAGTGTTAACTCTGTAAAAAAATGAAACACGATGCCGATTTCTCGGCATCGTGTTTAAATATTAATTATCTTTATCGCGCTTTTTACGAGCTTTTTTCTCGTCTTTGCTGAACATTATGTATTGGCTTTGGGTTGATGAACCAATGTAAGTGCAGTCATTATTTTCATCCCAACGAAAAGTAACAAAAGAGTTATCCGCTAGAGATTGAATTTGCTGGGTTAACTCTGCGTTGTCGAAGGTGTAACAAATTACGCTTTCTTCTTCAGAAATTCTTGCTTGGCAAAAGCCGAAGGTAAATGCAGGTGCACCTTCTGGTGTCGCTGCGTAAGTACGCATACCACAACCAATTTGCTCTGATTCATTTTTTGAGTAACGTGCCGTAAGCATGTTACCTGCTGCAAATTGCTCGTCGAAGTCGATCTCGACAGGAACGTCAACGACCACGCCAGCATTTGCTGCAGACATTAAAGCAACAGCGAGTGAAGCAACAAACATTTTAATTTTCATAGTTTTTCCTTGTTGTGTTGATGAAACTAGTCAGTAACTTTTAAACTGCCTGAATTAGTACGCTGGGCAATTTTTCTTAATACCAATTTTTTTTCTTCGGTAGGTAAATGCCGGAGAGCTGAGTAGACTTGCTCTAAATCGGTCGGTGATACTTGTTGCTGTGCAAGTACTGTGTTGATAATGACATTTGCGTTGTCACGCTTTTGTTTTCCGGTTTCGGAAAGATCGTCATACCGAATTTGATCGCTTTGTTGATTGGAATTGCTGCTTGCAAATTGGTTATTGGATTCAGCCCATTGTTTTAATTCTGACCTTACCATTAAGCGGAGTGTATCAAGCGATAAATTATTATTTGTATCATTATCAAACGATGAAAAAGTCGGTGATTGGCTTGGCGAGTTTGATGTATCGCGCTGACTTGATTCGGACTTTTGTTGGAATGCAATATCTACTTTTAATTCACTAAGGGTGTTATCAAGAATATTAATTTTGTGCAATAAGCCTATAAGCACTAGCAGAATAACACCGTTTAAAACAGTCAGCAGTTTATTCATCAGTTTTCCTCGAGAATATTTTCCAGTCGAGCACAATAAATTATTAATTCTATTGTTTCTTATTACTTCTATCGTTTCGCTACGGTTGAGCTCGTGAAAATACATCTAATCCGTTAGTTATTTAGATACGTTTATCTCTTTTCCTGTTATGACGATATCACATTTTTTTGATAAGGCAATTAAAAATGGCTAAGATTTCAAAAATGAGATTCTTTGCATAGCTTAATGAAATATTGCAACAAAGCTGTGAAAGGGTAATTAATATTAAGAAAGTGCAGTTGATATATTGCTTGAGTGCCAGTTTAAAACTGATACTCAAATGTTAATTCCATTTGTCGACTTTCGATGGATGCCGTACCTACAGCACCCGACAAATTCCCGGTACCGTTGATGGGATAAAGGTTGTTTTGATTGGTGACATTTTTAATCTCGATTTGCCAACTGGTGTTTGGATAAGCAGTTGGTAATAGCTCTAAATGCAAATTATTGATATCGGCGCCCTCAACTTTTCTATCTTCAGGTGAATAAAAGCCCCAGTAATTAAGGTGAGTAAGCCTAACGATAGCCTGTCCGATTGGCATCCCGTAAGTTTGCTGTAAGGTAAGTCGAGTAACATTTTCGGGGTAGGCAGCGTAATGTTGATCGCCAACGGTGTAAATGCCAGTGGCTGACGAATCAATATCATCTATCCCTACATAGGCATGACTTAATCGGAAAAAGCCGTTTTGCCATCGATAGCGAGCGTCGACTTCTAGGCCGAACTGTCTCAATTGTCCTTGTTGGTTTTGGTAATACCAGTTACCGCCCCAGGTGCCTATGATATCGGTTCCTATGGCATCGCCATAATTCAGCCCATCGTAACTATGGGCTTGGGCTGCAATAATATCTTCCAGTAAATTCCAAAATAACACGGTACTGACTGACAGTGAGTTACTGGAATATTGATGTTCGATTTCAAACGACGATATGGTTTCAGGTTTTACAGGAAGTAATTCACCGGTGTCATTGGTGCCATCACCGTCGAAGTCGAAATCAACAACCGTGTCGGCAATGGCGTTTATAAAGGAATAGTTCTCTTCTGCTAAAAAACCATCTTGTACAAATCCGCCAGAGTACTGTAAGCCAACGGCACCACGAAAGCCTTGTTGCCAAGAGACACGAAGTTGATTATTGGTGTCGATTTTCCACAAGCTACCGATTCTCGGGCTAATTTGATTGCCCCAGTTTGGATGGTCGTCCCAACGAAAGGCAATAAAACTTTGGACGGGAATTGCGTGATCCCAGGTTGATTCAAAGAAGAGACTTTTTATTTCAAAGCTACCGGGTTTTACCCAGGTGTTGGCTTCATTAAGAGGGACGCCAACTTCCAGCTGACCAAACTGGTTTGCTTGTATTCCTAATAGTTGTATTTCTTCATTAATAATGTAGTTATGACCAAACCGATTATTCCGACCCATGTTAAATTCGTTCCATTCAAACCCGGCCGCGAACTGAAAAGCACTCTCGGAAAAATGACTGGTGAAGGTTGCTTTAATGCCTTTGCGATCTTCTCGAGTACCACCCATTGGTAAACCTTCACTCACTCTTGAGTCTGCAAGCCCCAATTGATTAGCAATGGACGAGAACACACTGTCTTGACTTTCAAACCGAGTTCGCGAGCTGTTTGGAAAATTACCTCCGTGGCTGGCAAGCACGTATTCGTCGGCAAGATACTTAGTGCTCAGCTTGATTTTGTAATTGTCGGTGAAATCAGATTCGTAATGTAAGTTGATACCATCAAGGCGCTGCTCGACTACTTCTCTGTCACGGTAGAAGTTAAAAAGATCACGCTGGTTGTGAAATCGAAAAAATTCCACATGAAATTTATCGAGTCTGACATTGCCGACAGTGTTGGTGAATTCACTGCGATTTATTCTATGTTGTCTTTCGTAGATCGTTAGACCTTGATCACTTCGATTGGAATGCCAACCTCTGTTCTGTATCGAATCACCATCATAACTCCCAACGCTGTAATAAAGCGACAGACTGACATCCTCGTTGCTGACACGAGTGCTGAAATAAGAGGTATCGAGATGACGTTCTCCCACCGAAAATGCCGTTCGTGCCCCCGACGCTTCCTCGCGAGTGATGATATTGATAACGCCCAATAAAGCTCCCTGACCTAAGGTTACTGAGCCTGGTCCTCTTACCACCTCTATTCGTTCGATGAAATTAAGATCTATGCCATTGAGAATAGCGTCGGAAGGCCCCCAAAACCATTCGGTATTGATATTCGTCCCATTTAACAACAACATTACTTTAGAGTTATTGTCGGGAATTAACCCTCTGAATCCAGCAATTATGTCGTCTTGGTCGTGCACCATGAAAAATCCAGGCACCGTTAAGGTGAGGAGTTCATTTAAAGTTCTCGCGCCACTGCGCTTAATGTCGCCGCTGGATACCAGAGTAATGCTGCTGGGCTGCTTCTGAAGTTCCCTGTTTAGATTTGAGGCTACGGCAACTTTGACGTCAAGTAACTCATCTAGTGACAAATCCATAAGACTGTCTTGTGCCTCTGATGCGTTCCAGGCGAGTCCCGAAAGCAGTAAAGTGGTATGGATGAGAGGTGCAGGAACTCGAAACAAGAAAGATAACTCGCGCCAATGGTCGTCTATTAAAAATATGTAAAGAAGAGGAATTCGTCAAATATTGAGATATTGTTCTTAACTTTTGCAAACCGGTTCAAACTTGACAGACCAGATAAGTATGCTTGTCTATACAGCTCATTATTGGTTCTTTCGATTCGGTAGATGAAATAGGCGACTAGAGAAATTAATTTGTGGATTGAACTAAAGGTATTTGCACATTGAATCGAACGCCTTCTGCGCTGTCATGGTCGATTTCGATATTACCGCCTAAAACCTGAGTAATCAGATAGTGGCTGGTAAAGAGTCCTAAGCCAAGACTTCCGGTTAGAGCTGCGCTGGTTGAAAAAGGCTCAAAGAGATGGTTCTTCATAGATTCGTCGATACCAATGCCATTGTCCTGCATTTCAATTTTAAGTTTATTTTCGGCAATTTCCACAGCGACTTTTATTTTGAGGCTGCCGACTTTTAAGTGGCAGTGATCGATGGAGTTTTGAATGAGGGGAGTTAAAACATTCATTATGATTTGTTTTGGTCCGGTGACTTTTTGTGTGAATTCTTTTCCTTCTAGCTGTAAATCCTGTTCGTTTAATTGTTCTGAAAAATTTATTTTTAATTCCTCAAATAATGAGTCTATTGAAAACTCTTCAATCTTTACATCACTCGGTCGAGTGGCCAGTTTATTAATTTGATTTAAGACATCGGACGCTTTTCCAAGCGATGCTTCTGATAAATAACAATTATTAAGAATATCTTGTAGAACATGAGGCTCTACAGGTTTTTCTAATTGCTCAATGTCATCGATTAATCCTGACAAAGAACTGGAGGTTATTAGCAAGTTGCTTTTGGCATTGCTTATGGGGGTGTTTAAATAATGAACGATATTCCAGAGTATATCGGCGATGTAAACCTGTGACTCTGATTTAACTAAGTTTTCTTTAGTGCGCTTTAATTCATCGATGGTTTTTGTTAGTACAATATTTTTTTCGCGCAGTTCATTAGTCCGGTTTTGTATGATTTTATTTAACTCTTTGCTGCTCTCTTCATTTTGGACTTTATTACCCAGCATATTGGCAATACTACTAATAGTTGCAGCAACATATTCATCGAATCGAGAGTTTTTTTCATAGCTTTGTACAATGATGGCGCCAAAAACTTGATCGCCGTATTTTATCGGTACACCAATTAGATCTGAAGCATGTGTTCCGTACATTTGATTAGGGTTAACACCCAGGTCCATAGCAATGTCTTCTGAGTTTCCCCTCAATGTTTTGCCGAATTTCACAATAAAAGCAGACACTGAACCGTCAACCAAAGCTTGCTCAACTTTAAACGGAAATCGAGACTCATCGAATTCATCTTGGTAGTAGCATGCATCAACCAAATCTTTTGCTGCGTCATAATGCACAATTATTAAATTTAACGTTTGAGTAATGTTGTTGATGGTACGAGCAATCAACGCAATGGTGTTGTGATCTTTGAGTACGTCGTCACAGCTTTTTATTTGATCCAGCAAATTTGTAATGGCTATGGCACGAGAAGTCGAAACAGACAAATCGTCAGTCTCATCATGGTAGGTAACCTCTTGCGTTAAATATCGGTAATGTGAGCAGACATCTTTAGCAATTTTAGCGATTTCTGGGGTAAGGTTTTTTGAAGCTTGAATAAAAATAATAATCGATAGGTTAAAGTTACCTGCGAGTGAAATACCTAAGCACTTATCCTTTATCTTGACTGAAGGGGCGACATAAGTATCACGAATAAAGGTTAGCTCTTCGTTGTAATCGATTTCTGTTCCAATGCTGGCTCGTTTTTTAAAACCATGCTCGTTCATCAACCAAAGTGATACCGCTGATACATTGATGTACTCAGAGAGTTGTTTGTAAATTGACTCAAGAAAACTATTTGGCATAGAGTGCTGGGTTTTCTTTTGAATATAGCGTTTGAAAAAGAAATGGTAAAGTTGGAATCCATTATTTTTAAATGATAATCAAAATGGATGCACTTTATACTGGGTCGACTGCACTGAGATTTAACGTTCGAAAATCCCAGAAAAGCCCTAAGCGGATAACACTGAGGTATAGGGCTTTTTTAATTATCTAGCAATGAGTTGGTGCTTTTGAATTACTTATTGGAGTATTTTTCGTAAAGCTGCTTATGACGATTATTTAAATCAACGATGCGTCCATTAATCATCATCCATTCGACAGAATGGGAAAGGTGATCGAAAATATCTCCTTTACTGAGAATCAAGGTGGCTTGTTTGTTTTCCTCTATTGAGCCAAGTTGTTGCTCAAGCCCAAGGATACGAGCAGGTTCCAGAGTAACTGAGCGCAAAGCCATCGCTTTTGAAGTACCATGTGCGACACTTTGGCCGGCGGCAAACGGCAAATCTCTAACATTCCAGTCTCCTTCAATGGCAAGTGCATACGGTATTTGATTAGTCTCAAGTAAAGAGGGTGTTGTGTATGCGACATTATAACCATCGTCACTTCTGGCAGGTTGACCCCAAGGCGCAGTAAAGATAATCGGTGTCTGTGTGCTTTTAATTAAATCGAGAGCCATTGCAGCATCTCGAGCGCCTACCAAAACAATTTTAATTTTATGTTGATTGCCAAAATTTATAGCCTGAACAATTTGACGGTAGTCGTTAGCATGGATAAATAATGGCGTTAGTCCATCGATAATAGGACGCATGGCTTCCCAACGAACATCAATAGCTGTATTAGAGTCGGATTTACGGGCTTTTGCATAAGCTTTAATTTTTTCAAATAATTCTTCGAGTTGCTTTTGCGCTTTGTCGTTATCTTCTTTCTGTTTTGTCGGAGAGCGTTGCTCCCAGAACGACTTATTAATTCCGGTGTTTGGCCATTGCATATGCATGGATACGCCTGCTTTGACTAACCCATCTTGCCAATTCCAACTGTCCAGTTGCATTACCGAGCCTTGACCGGTAATTCCGTTGCCGGTCGGCGCAATCTCTACATAAGTAATTCCATTGCTGCGTACCGTTGGAATAATTTCACTGTCGGCATTGTAGGCAACATGTGCTTTAACTTCTGGTGTTGCGCGACCGACTTCTTGAGCATCTCGTGTTGCTCTCACTGCACCGATTTCAACTAATCCTAACGTTGTGGTTAATGCAATTAATCCTGGGTATAGATGTTTACCCGTGGCATCAATAATTTCTGCGCCTTCTGGTGAAGGCAGGTTTTTACCAATTTTACTAATAGTACTCTTTGTAATTAATACGTCTGTTTGGGTTAATACGCCTTGACTCACTGTGTGAACCGTCGCATTTTTGATTAATGTTGTTGTATTGGCTTGCTTGCCAGGGACCATATCGTTGGCAGTTAACTTAAATGCAACCGTCGCAATAACAAGACCCGTAATTAAATGTTTAAGTGTCATGTTTAGTGTCCTCCCTGCTGAACGCTTTGTTTGGTTGAGGTCTTATTATTTATAAAGTGCCAAAAATCAAAATTATCTTCACAGTGCCAAACGGTATTGTCTTTGAGTAAATAGCGTTGTAATTCTGAATCATTTGCACTCCTTGACTCAGAGTGACCATTTTTTGCAGTTGAAGATGCGTTGTCTGACGACAGTGCTTTTTGAATTAATTGACTTTTCTCTGTGCTTAATTGAATACGCATTTTTTCGTCTTCTTCAATGTCAAAATAGCGTCGACCCTCTATCCAGGTTTGCTCAACTTTACTGTAAATTGACAATGGGTTGCCGCTCCAGATGACAAAGTCTGCATCTTTACCCGCTTTAATGCTGCCGGTGTATTTATCGACTTTCAGTTGTTTGGCTGGATTTATCGTGACCATTTTTATCGCGTCTTCTGGTGTCATGCCACAGTAATTGATGGACTTGGCCGCTTCGGTGTTTAAGCGTCGAATCAAATCTCCGCTGTCCGAGTTAACCGAAACGTTGACCCCATTTTTCATCATTAGGCAAGTGTTACCCGGGATCGCATCATAGACTTCGAATTTGTAGGCCCACCAATCAGCGAAGGTAGAAGCGCTGGCGCCATGTTTAGCCATTTCATCGGCGACTTTATAGCCTTCGAGAATGTGTGTGAAGGTTTGGATTTTAAATCCGAAATCTTCGGCGATTTGCATTAAATTTAAAATTTCTGACGCGACATAAGAGTGCGCATGAACGAACCGCTTATTAGCCATAATTTCATCTAATGCTTCTTTACGATAATCGACCCTAGGTGGTGCGGTTTGCTTTTGCTGTGAGCGACTTAAGTCGTCGTAAACATCAAAGGATTGTTTGTATTCACGTGCACGCAAAAAAGCGTCTCTTACTATCGTGTCAACACCCATACGAGTTTGTGGATACCGAATTGTAAATTGATCTCCCCAGTTACTTTGTTTGACATTTTCACCAAGCGCAAATTTAATCGAAGGCGGGGCTTGTTTAAATTTAAGTTCCTCTGCATTTGCCCCCCAACGAAGTTTGATAACTTGTGCCTGTCCACCAATTGGATTAGCAGAACCATGCAGCAATTGCGCAGCGGTTGTTCCGCCTGCAAGTGCTCGATAAATATTAATATCGTCAGGATTAACCACATCGCCAATTCTAACTTCCGCAGTAATGGCATCACTGCCTTCGTTTACGCCTTTGCTAATGGCTATGTGAGAGTGTTCATCAATAATACCGGCCGTCACATGTTTGCCTGTCGCATCTATGACTTGATAGCCACTGGGTGTGGATAATGACTTACCAATTTGAGTGATTTCACCATTGCGTATCAGAATGTCGGTGTTGACTAAAATTCCCGCTTTTTCTGACGTCCAAACGGTTGCGTTTTTGATATGTAAGCTGACTTGCTTTGGTGACTTTATTTGTCCAAAAGCGCGATTAGGGAACGTAAGTTTGCCAACATAGTTTATGGCTTTTTTATCTGTTTCGTTTGTATCTTTCGATGACTTGTTAGCGGGTTCAATCAAAGTTAGTGAAATGTTTTCTCGAGCGAATCCTGGAAAAGTAATTATCCCGCTGAATTGTTGTTGAGACTTGTGAAGTGAAAATCGAAATACGCCATCAAGCCCAAGGGGAGTTAAGTTTGCATGAAAGCTTAATTGGTTACCGCTGAGTGAAACGGATTCTAGCGATATTAAGTCATCAGGCTTAAGGTTTGCTTTATCGTTTTTAGAATCATTGTTTTTGCTAGTTGATTCTGATTTTTCGCTGGCAAAAAGTTCTCCTGATACGGTTTCGCCTTCTTGCGTGAGAGTTAATCGTATAGATTTATTGTTAATGGTCAGTTGATAAGTGCCTGCTACATTGATCGGGGATAAAGGCTCAAAATTTTGTTCCTGACCTTGAAGGTAGACGCTTTTTACTTTTCCTTTTGTGAATATGTTTCCGTCAGTGATAACAAAATCTGCCATCATACCTGGTTGCAGGCGACCTACTTTTGATTCAATTCCTGCCAGCTTTGCCGGAACTGTGGTTAATGCCGCTAAGGCTGCCTTTTCTGACAATCCATGCTGAATAGTTTTCTTAACCTCATCCCAAAACTGAGATTTTTTTTCTAAGCCGTACTGGGTGAATGCGAACTCAATTTTATTCTTTTCTAAAACGGCCGCATTGCCCGGCGCACGCTCCCAATGTCGAAGCTCTGCCAGTGAAGTGTCGAGTTGTGATTCAAAACTCGACACATCTGGTTGCTTTGGAAAGTTAACGGGCAACACAAAAGTAGCTTGAGTATTTTTGATTTCTGGTAAGCGAGCGTATTCTTGATTGTCAGCTATATAACTTACGTTTAACTGATATGGTTTAAAAAGGCTACTTGCTCTTAACGTTGAAAGGCTGTCGTCTGAGTTGAACATCAATCCTGTTGTCGCCAGTTCATTAAGTGCTTCTAAAGCCGCATTAAACTCAACTTTTTTACCTTCTGGTAAGGACGACATTTTGCCTTTAGCTTCTTTATACCAATTGGCATCTGATAAAGTTTGCCTAATCAGTGCAATGCTTCCCATAAGTGAAGATGGGTAGCTTTGCTTTGAGCTGCCTTTATTGAAGCTTCCGAAATGTTGAGCGTTGGCGTTATAAATTAAATCGTTTGGAATACCATCGGCTAAAGAAACTACAACACCTTGGCCTTGAAAAATACCATCGAGGCGAGCGGTTTGTAATGCAGTGAATCCATTCTTGATATATGTCTTTGCTGTCTCAGGATCAGGCTCAAACTCTGAATACCAATTAATTTGGGCATGTATTGCATCGTTCCAGGCGTTGCCTCCAAAACGATCGCCGTCATACTTGGGTGGTTCGCCAAAGTTAAAGCCTGAGCTGGTCGAACCAAAAATATAATCGGAGTAGGGATCAATAAAGCCAGGGTAAATAGTATGGCCAGTTGCATCGATAACGCGAGCATCCGATGGAGCGGCAGCTTTTTTCTCAACGGATACAACTTTGCCATTCTCGATTACAAGAGTGGCTTGCTTAATCAGTTTGCCTGGTTCGATGTATATGTTGGCATTAATAAATGCAATTTTATCTGGGGTTCGATCATGGATACCGTAAACGTGACTGGTTTGATCGCCGACAGCAATGTTCATAAGAGCTAAGGTGAATAAAATCGTCAAAAGTAATGATTTTATTGAGTGTATTAACGACAGCATAAGAAAGATCTCGCGCATTATTATTGTTAGGTGTAGGAGGCTACATTGTTGTCTCCTAAAACTGGCTGGTAGTCTCGCACATCCTGAAATCAAATGTGAACCTTAAATTGATTGGATATACCGGTAATTTGTCTACCCTCTATCTATACGTTGAGATAGTTAAAGTGGACGCTCAGCCAGCTGTTAGTAAAGTAGCAGGCTGAGTCTATTTGAGTGAACTTATATATGTAAACCTATGTGAGTGAACCTATTCGGGCCAGTTGCCACTTGAGGGTTTTACAAAAATAGGAATTGAATGCCAAAAAAACCGGCCATTTGAAGCAGGGGCTGTGCAATTAATTCTCGAGCGACCTTCGATTGGCTTTTGGCTAATGGTAATGGTGACTTTGGATTGGTCCCATTCGATATTGTCGATGGTTTCATTTTGATAGAAGCAATTGAAACCTGATTTTGCAAAGGGTAGAGAATCAAATTTTAAAGTAAAAGACTTAACCGAAGGATTAATGAGTGGGTCGTAATTAGCCTGTTGTATTACTGGCATTGCAACACTGTTCACTTTCAGTTTGAATTGTTCCATTGAGCCGTAATTGCCAGAAAAGGAAAATCTGGGTAATGCTTGTGGGTTACTGTATCGACTGACGGCGCCCGAAACTTGTGCTACAGCGTATCGATTATCTTGTTTTAAATGATCGGTAATCGATTTGGAGTACTCTCCATAAGGATAAGCGAATAAACTTTTTGTATGACTAAACTGCTTGGAAAGACTGCTTTGTTTATCAAGTGCTTTATCGGCCATGTTGATTTCGTTTATAAATTGCTTGGGCAATAAACTCAGCAGGTGAGCATGAGTATGAGTATGGTTTGCTAAGGTAACGCCTGCATTACTTATTTCGCTTAATTGTTGCCAGTTCATCATCAGAGCATAAGCTTTTTCTACCGGCTCTGTTGCTACAAACACTGTGAATGGATAGTTATATTCTTTCAAAATTGGCCATGCGGTTTTATAAATCGATTCGTATCCATCGTCGAACGTTATAGCAACCGATTTCGCAGGTAATGTTTTACCTTTAAATAACTGGTCCAGTGCTTGATTAAGCGGCATTACATTAAAATCATTTTTTTTTAAGTAGTTTAAATGTTGCTTAAATAATGCGGGAGCAGTGCTGGTAATCTTTGGTGTGCTATCGTCGATATGATGATACAGCAGAATAGACAGTTGTGAATCACTATCGTCTTTCGCTTTCGTTAATCCGGAAAATATTAATAGAGCTGATAGCATCACTAAACTTGAATAATGTCGCTTTTTTTCTTGTCGACCGAGCAAACCGTTAAAAATCATAAAAATTGTCTGACCATTGTTTATTAATTTAATATTTAATAATACGTTAATGTTGGCTCCGCGAAGCGGCATGGTTAAAAAATACTTAAATCGTTCTCTTAAAACATACTTTTTCTAAAGCGGCTTTTTATTCTGAGCTGAAGTTTTAATTATTCTGCACACCTATTTAATTAGTCTGTAAAAGTATCCAATATTGAATTCAATTTTGCATACCTAGTTAACTCGGCTATTATTGCCCTCAACACTTAACATACCAAGAATTAAGCTTACCATGAACCGTTACGTTGTGGTTTCAGGTTATTGCTGACTAAACGTAAGCTTCGAGACTTGGTATTTCTTGAATTGGAAACTCTTGAATTGGTAACCGTCGAGTCGGGTTAAGGCTCGGACGGTTAATCCAGACAAGAATTGAATGATAATGACGAATAGGACTGGTTATGGCGGGTGGAAGTCTACTAACGTTACTCGATGATATTGCAACGGTATTGGATGATGTCGCGGCAATGTCGAAAGTAGCGGTTAAAAAAACAGCAGGTGTATTAGGTGATGACCTGGCGCTGAATGCGGAACAGGTTTCCGGCGTAAAAGCCGAACGCGAAATTCCTGTTGTTTGGGCTGTTGCGAAAGGCTCCTTTATCAACAAGTTGATATTAGTACCAGCAGCCTTGATGATTTCTGCTTTTATCCCTTGGTTGATAACGCCTTTACTGATTCTTGGCGGTTGCTTTTTATGCTACGAAGGGTTTGAAAAAGTATTCCATAAATTATTCCATAAAGCAGAGGACCAAAGAGAGAAAAAAGAAGTGGTTCAAGCGTTTCACGACCCTCAGGTTTCGATGGTGGATTTTGAGAAAAACAAAATTAAAGGGGCTATTCGAACCGACTTTATTCTATCGGCAGAAATTATAGTGATAGCACTCGGCACTGTGGCCGACTCAGCTTTTGTTACACAAGTTGCAGTAGTATCAGGCATTGCTCTTGGCATGACAGTGTTTGTTTATGGATTGGTGGCTGGGATTGTAAAGCTTGATGATGCCGGGCTTTATTTAACTGCAAATCAGGGCGAATCCTTCTTTTCTGATGTGAAACGGGCACTTGGGCGCGGTTTATTGGTCTTCGCACCCTTTTTGATGAAGTTTTTGGCGATAGCAGGCACCATTGCGATGTTTCTAGTTGGGGGCGGTATTTTAGTTCATGGAATACCCTGGTTGGCTGCTGGGTTGCATTCGGTTGAGCACTGGGCTGCTTCGCTACAATGGTTGCCAGAAATGCTTTACTGGACGGTGGCGGTATTGGTCAATTTTGTAGTTGGGTTAATAGCTGGCAGCCTATTGGTTCCTATGATGAGTGGACTATCAAAATTGTTTAAAAAGAATAAAGAAGCCTAAATTGCACTTCGGAAATTGAAAGAAAAGTCGAGCAGGGATGCTCCAGAAGTCAATTGAGTTAAACCTTTGCCTGATCCGGATCAATGTATGACAAACGCTTAGGTTTAAACTGCACAATTAATGCTCGAATGTGAAAAGCTCAATAAAAAGCGAAATTAAAACTTTTTATTGAACCAATAAATCATTAATTAGGTGCTGTATATGTCGACTGACAATCGGAGGCGTTCCGAAACCCTTGAAATTTCCCGTCAAATCCATTGGGATCAAAAATTAATCAATCGTTACAACGTCAGTGGTCCGCGTTATACCTCGTACCCGACGGCTTTGGAGTTCTCTCCCACAGTCAATAACCAGTCTTATCTTAAAGCACTTCAAGACTTACCTAAATCAAACCATTTGTCGCTGTATGTGCATATTCCTTTTTGTTGGCATGTTTGCTATTACTGCGCCTGCAACAAAGTGGTAACGCGCGATTATGATCGGGTAAGTCCTTACCTGGATGCTTTACTCAAAGAAATTGAGACGGTTTCATCCCAGTTGAAAGGGCAAACTGTCACCCAGGTTCATTTTGGCGGGGGTACTCCAACATTTTTAAATCGTGATGATCTTAACTCGCTAATGAATCAGCTCCGTCACGCATTTAATTTTGCCGATAACCAAGAACTTGAATGCTCTATCGAAATTGATCCAAGAACGGTGACGGTTGATGATTTAAAGCACCTGAAAACATTAGGCTTTAATCGGCTGAGTTTGGGAGTGCAAGACTTTGACTCGAGTGTCCAAAAGGCAGTGAATCGTGTTCAGAGTGAGCATGAGATTGAACAATTAATGACAGCGGCTCGTGAACTCAAATTCGACTCAATTAGTTTTGATCTCATTTATGGCTTACCAAAGCAAACGGTCACAAGTTTTAATGCAACCTTGGACAAAGTTATTCAGCTGCAACCGGATCGTTTGTCGGTTTTTAACTACGCTCATTTGCCCCATCGTTTTAAGCCTCAGCGCAGAATAAAAGCAGAAGAATTGCCAGGTAGCGATGATAAATTAAATATTCTGCACAACACAATTGATCGAATGCAAAGCGCGGGTTACGTCTATATTGGGATGGATCATTTTGCTTTGCCGACCGATGAATTAGCCATTGCTCAAAGCAAGGGAGAGTTGCATCGAAATTTTCAAGGTTATACCACACAAAAGCATTGCGATTTAATTGGGTTGGGTGTTTCCGCAATTTCCTCATTACAGGCAAACGAGCAGAGTGCCGGAATCTACAGTCAGAATGCGCGAGAGCTAACCGACTACATGCAACAAGTTAAACATTCAGGGCTTGCGGTGTGGCGAGGGGCTCACTTGAGTCGAGATGATCAGATCCGAAAGTCGATAATTTTCGAACTGATCTGTAATTTTTCATTGGATATAACTGCGAGCCAAGAGCACTGGGGAATCAATTTTAGAGACTATTTTGTCAGCAGTATTGAAGCTTTGAATCGGCTTGAGGATGACGGCATGATTGTTATGTCAGAGAGTAACATTTCGATTACAGACCGAGGCCGTTTATTTGTTCGTAATGTGTGTATGGCTTTTGATAGCTATTTTTTTGGCGGGCGATTTGGCGAAAACTTGCTCCACTCGAGCTCTGGTGTGACCAACGCATATTCAAAAGCGATATAACCAAAGTATAAGCTGCAAAGCTCTTGCCATTATCTCAAGTCGACTTGAATGAATACCTGTGTATTTATTGTGGGATTGCTTTATACTTTTGATTTGCTCAGCACTTAATAAATTCGGTCAGTCAAATAATGAGTCAAACAACTAACAAATACGCAGTACATTGTCAGTCTTGTAGTATTAGTCGGCTTTGTTTGCCAGTGATGTTGGCTGAAGCCGAAGTTGAGCATCTCGATTCGATAGTGCAGCGAAGTCGACCAGTGCGAAAAGGTGAGCACTTGTATTCGGCGAATGAAACCTTTGAAAATGTCTTTGCTATACGAAGCGGTAGTTTGAAATCCTATACACTCTCAGAAGACGGTATAGAACAAATCACAGGATTCCACCTTCCCGGTGAGATCGTTGGTCTGGATGCAATAACGGACCATCAACATCCGAGTTTTGCTAAAGCACTTGAAACATCATCTATTTGCGCTATTCCTTTCGAAAAACTGGAAGTATTAGCTCGGCAGATGCCGGGATTACAACAGCAAATATTTAAGGTCATGAGTCAAGAGATTCGTGAAGATCAAGAGCTCATGATGTTGTTGAATAAAAAGTCAGCAGACGAACGACTCGCAGCGTTTCTCATTAATTTATCGCAACGATTTGCTCGTCGTGGGTTATCGTCAGCTGTTTTCCATTTAACCATGACTCGTTCTGACATAGGTAACTACCTGGGTTTAGCGGTTGAAACCGTCAGCCGGTTATTTACTAAATTTCAGCAAAAGCAATTGATTAAAGTTCAGGATAAAGAAGTCACGATTCTGGACATTGAAAGCTTGAGTGATTTGGCGGGAACCAGTTGTCACTTTGTCGCAAAAAAATAGCGGACGACATTGTTTAAACCTTTTTAAGAGTTTATAAGAATTCGAATTGTCGGTAACCTCTACACTTTATTGTGTGAACTTAGTCGAGTGACTGTAAGGTTGCTGTCACCGTTGCTCTCACGCGATCAATATGGGTAACCATATTATCAACACTGCCTCGGTCGTCAGAAACTTTCTGCCAATGTGCAGCCCAATAATTTTTAAGTTCTAGCGTTTTGTTATACACATCTTTGTTGACCAATGAACTTAGGTCATGGATAAGTCCGACCTTCACCCAGCCAACTCTTGGGCTTCCTTCATTAGGGTTTTGATCGTAATGTGCGATGTAGATATGTTGCTCGAGCTCTGCCAGTTCAGTCAAAATACGAAAGCTGGCAGTACGAATATTGTTATTGCTCTCGGTCACTTCCAGTCGCCAGGTATTATAAGTAAATGTGGCCACAGCAATAATCACACTGGCAATGGCTGTGTAATAGTATGCGGTTAGTTTGCGAAACTGACTCATGGAATATTCCTCCTTACACGTCAATAAGTGTAGCCGATTGATCGCAGAAGTGGATGTCGAAGTAAAAGAGCACACTATTGAGAGCAATAAAAAAGCACGCCATAAGCGTGCTTTTTAGTTTGAAAGATTTATTTTAGAAGCTTAATTGGGTGACTCATAAAAGCACTAAAATTATCTTACTATCGTTAAGAAACGGTAAACGATTTTTTCAGTTTCTTTGCGACGAGATTATTCTTCAATGTAACGTATTGAGGCAGGCCATTTTTGTATGGTGGGTAAGACTCGCCCTTTATCAGTGGTGATAAATAATCACGGCATGCCTCGGTAATATGAAAGCCATCTTTACTGATAAAGTTTCGTGGCATCATTTTTTCCACATTCGCAACTTTATCTAATGGTGCTTCACCAACTTTCCAGCCGTAGCGTTTAGAAGGCTTACGGTCAATAGTCACCATTACCGAGTTTTTACCTTTTACTGCGTACTCGACTGCAGCTCGACCAACGGCATAAGCTTGCTCAACATCGGTCTCTGAGGCAATGTGTCGTGCGGCTCTTTGCAAGTAGTCGGCGACCGCCCAATGGTATTTGTAACCGAGTTCGTCTTTGATCATCTGTGCGACCACTGGAGCAACGCCGCCCAGTTGTTTGTGACCAAAGGCATCTGTTGTGCCTGCATCAGCGAGGAAATTGCCGTCTTTATCTTGCGCACCTTCGGAAACTACAATGGCACAATAACCGTATTTCTTAACGCAACGATCCACTCGCTTTAAAAAATTTTCTCGATTGAAAGCAATTTCCGGGAATAAAATGATATGCGGTGCATCGCCTTCGTTTTCTGTTGCAAGTCCACCAGCAGCAGCAATCCAACCCGCATGGCGTCCCATCACTTCCATAACAAAAACTTTGGTTGAGGTTTTTGCCATAGAAGCAACATCAAAGCCGGCTTCTCGTATTGATACTGCAATGTATTTTGCGACCGAGCCAAATCCAGGGCAGTTATCGGTGAAAGGCAAGTCATTATCAACCGTTTTAGGAATGTGAATGGCTTGTATTGGATAGCCAAGTTGCTCGGATAATTGAGACACTTTTAAACAAGTGTCGGCTGAATCTCCACCGCCGTTGTAGAAAAAATAGCGAATATTGTGCGCTTTAAATACTTCAATTAATCGTTCGTACTCGGCACGATTTTGTTCCAGGCTTTTTAACTTATATCGGCAAGAACCGAAAGCACCCGACGGGGTATATTTAAGAGCCGCGATATCTTTTTTTGACTCTTTACTCGTGTCAATGAGTTCTTCGGTGAGAGCCCCAATAATGCCATTGCGTCCAGCGTAAACTTTACCAATTTTGTCTTTATTTTCTCTTGCTGCTTCGATAACACCGCAAGCAGAAGCATTTATTACCGCCGTTACTCCACCCGACTGAGCGTAAAAGGCATTGTATTTTTGAGTTCGCGCCATTAGAGTCTCCATTGTGAGCACTCGGCTGTCAATAACTGTGAGTTAAGCCAAGTGCACGTTTGAAATTATGAGTTGTTTTCTAAGCAGTCATTATAGAGTATTGCGTTGCTGTCTTAAATATCCGATCGAACTTCTTACATGATACAGAAGTCGGATACGAGTAAAAGTGGGATTCTTGATGCAGTGACGAGTCACATTATTGTTGAGTTGTTCTGATAACCGCCGCGTCCTTAATACTTACGACTAATAGGCTTCGAGTAAAAGGTTGGGACTGAAATATTGGGACTGAAAGATATGTGACCCTATGGTTAAATGAGCAATTGATCGGGCGGTTAAAGTTGAATTGTTAGGTTACTTTAGTTTTTCAATTTTAAGTAGTGTTCGCAATTGAAAGCTGTTTTCGATGTAAAATAGTCTGAATAAGTTGATAATAACGCACGAGTAAAACAAGCTGTTAACAGCGTTTTGGAGATAAATTTGGCCAATCACATACACATCTCGGCTATTTGCGGAACCTTTATGGGCGGTATTGCTCAGTTAGCATTACAAAAAGGATTTCGAGTTACTGGCTCCGATAAGAACTGTTATCCACCGATGAGCACTCAGCTAGAACAGGCTGGTATCCAATTAATGGAAGGTTTTTCTGCGGACAATCTAGAGCCTCAACCAGAATGTGTTGTGGTTGGCAACGCTATGTCTCGCGGAAACCCCGAAGTGGAATATATGCTTGAGCGCGGGATTACTTATCGCTCAGGTCCACAGTGGTTGGCTGATAATATTTTGCACGACAAGTGGGTTATTTCTGTTGCTGGAACTCATGGAAAAACCACGACATCGTCAATGGTGGCGTGGATTCTTGAGTATGCTGATTGCAATCCAGGTTTTCTTATCGGTGGTGTGCCAGAAAATTTTGGTGTATCAGCACGTCTGACCGATTCAATATTTTTTGTTGTTGAAGCTGACGAATACGACACGGCATTCTTTGATAAACGTTCGAAGTTTGTTCATTATCGTTCTCGTACAACAATATTGAATAACCTCGAGTTTGATCACGCTGATATATTTGATGATTTGAGTGCCATTGAAACTCAATTTCATCACTTAGTGAGAACCGTACCCGGTAATGGACTGATTGTGCATCCAACAGACTCTCCTGCACTTGATAGAGTTTTACAGCGCGGATGTTGGACTCCTCAACAAAGCTTTGGAAGTAATGGTGATTGGCAATTTGAGTTAGTAGAACCCGATGGTTCACAATTTAACGTCTATCATCAAACACAATTAGTCGGCAAAGTTAAGTGGTCACTTATGGGGCTTCATAATGTGAACAACGCATTGGCGGCAATTGCTGCAGCTCATCATGCCGGAATTACCATTGACGTCGCCATTGAAGCGTTAGGACAATTTAAAAATGTAAAACGCCGAATGGAACTTAAAGGTGAGCAGGGTGGTGTAAAGGTTTATGATGATTTTGCGCATCATCCTACGGCAATTCAATTAACCTTAGACGGGTTGCGCAAGAGTGTCGGCAAGTCCCCAATCATTGCGGTCGTTGATATCCGCTCCAACACTATGAGAATGGGATATCATAAAGATAAAATCGTACCTGCTTTGGCTCAGGCGGATATTAAAATTATTCACGACCCTGAGCACATTAAATGGACCGATGATGAGTCTGTTATAGTGGCTGATACCGTCGATAAAGTAGAGCAAGCTATTCTTGAACATGCTCAAACAGGTGGACATGTATTACTGATGAGTAATGGCGCTTTTGGTGGAATATACGATCGATTGTTACAATCTTTGGCCAAACGAAATTAGTTAACTGCTAATTAGAATGACGTCATGTGTTCGATTACAGTAGAGTTTACGAAATCGACTAAACTTATACCGAGCTTACACGTTTGAATGATTGTTTGTTATACGCTCTAAATTGTGAAAAGTGCAGGCATTGAAAAGTGTTGGTGTTGAAAGGTACTGGTGTTAAAAAGTACTGTGTTAAAAAGTACAGACATCGAAAAGGTTTGTTATGTCTCAAGAAAAATCAATAACTCTGGGTGTCACTGGCGCTTCTGGTGCCCCTTATACGGTCGCTTTGATTTCTCAGTTGCGTCAACATTATAAAACGATTTATTTGTTAATGTCCGATGCTGCTCGAGTTGTATTTGCAACCGAGCTTGGTTGGTCGTTAAGCGATAATCTTACGAAAGCAATGGCAACGCTGAATGAGAAAATTCCTGGCGAAGGTGAAATCGTATTGTGCAGCTCTCACAACTGGATGTCACCGGTCGCATCTGGATCGGCGGCACCAAAACAGATGGTAGTGTGTCCATGCAGCACTGGCACTTTGTCATCGATTGCAACCGGAGCGAGCGATAATTTATTGGAACGAGCCGCAGATGTGGTTATTAAAGAAAGAGGGCAGTTGATTTTAATGCCTCGAGAAACACCTTTCTCTTTAATTCATCTTGAAAACATGACGCAACTTGCTAGAGCAGGCGTTACGATTATGCCTCTTGCCCCTGGGTTTTATCATCAACCAGAGTCGGTTGATGATTTGATTTCATTTATGGTGGCTCGTGTACTCGATCACTTAGGTGTTGAACAAAAGCTGATGGAAAAGTGGGGATACAATAAGCAAAAGGTTAATTAAATTTGCATGAAATTAGACTAACTTTTTTGTTCATCTTGAATAGATTGGTTGAATGCGTCCAGCAATTGAGTAAACTCATCAGCAAAAATGGGGGCGCTTACATAGTTGCCTCGAATACCACCACAACCCAAATCCGTTAATACGTTTACCTGTTTAACATTGTGCACATTAAGAGCGACAGTATTAATTGAAAACTTATTACACACTTCAACTAGTGCTTCCATCAATAGTCGAGACTGGTCATTTTCCGCAATGGAGTCAATCAGCTCCCCACCCATTTTTATTTTTTCTATGAAACCGGATGATAATAACTTTAATGATGACGGGCCAACTTCAAAATTAATTAAGCTGATTTTGCATCCCATCATGCAAATTTCTTTCAGTAATTGATAACCCTGATCCTCAGACTTTAATAACTCACTTTCATCAATCTCAAATTCCAGCTGGTTGCCATCGATGCGGTATTTATTAAGTTGCTCGGCTATTAAGTTCGCGGTTTGAACAGTCGCAAGCATTTCTCGATAAAGCGGCAAAGCTAGACGTGGTATTTGTGTAAAATGTTGTTGCCAAATGGCTATCTGCTGACAACCTCCTGCAATCCATGTTCGCCCGACATGGGTCACTCGGCTACTTCTACGAGCCAGATCTAATATTTCCGGTTCGCTTAACTGGGGTTCTTCTAACAACTGAATGTGTTGTCGAATTGCGGAAATGTTGTTGCCATGAAGTTCGAGTTCAGGTTGAATTAAATAGTTAAAATGATTTGAACGAATCGCTTGATTTAGCTTTGATTGATGGTTTCGAACGGTTTCTATTTTTTCTGACAGTTCTTCAGTGAAAAGTCGAACACTATTGCGGCCGTCGCGCTTTGCTTCGTACATGGCCAAGTCCGCAAAATGAAGCAATTGTTCAAAAGAGTTTCCATTATCAGGATACAGACTCACGCCTAAGCTGGAGGTAACGGTCAGTGACTCATCTTTTAGCTGCATGGGCATTGCCAGTTTGTTTTTTACCGCTTCAACCACTCGAAGAATATCTTTTTTGATATCTAGTTCTTCTATCAGTAAGCAGAATTCATCGCCAGCGAGTCGGCAAAGCAAGTCAGTATCTCTTATGGAACTTTGAATACGGGCTGATATTTCCTGTAATACCTGATCGCCGATTCTGTGGCCGTGGTTATCGTTGATTTGTTTAAAATGATCAACGTCGATAAACACCAACGCAAAAGGCTTTTTAGATCGTTGAGCTCGCTTTATCGCTTGCTGAACATAAGTCGTAAAAAAGTTTCGGTTAGGTAAACGTGTTAGTGGATCGAGTTGCTGAGCTATATCGAGGGAGTTGGCTTGCTGGTCAGTGCTCACTTTTTGATTCAACTGTAGGTATTCTTTTGCGACAGCTTCGAACAGCGCGGAAAGTTTGATTTTTTTCCCCGATTTAGAGCGTTCGATAAGAGATGGATCTAGTCGTCCGATTAGATCTCGCAAATTGCTTTTATCGTGCATACTACCCAAGTTGACTGACTGGCTTTTCCTTACACGTGAATGCCGCGACTCACGTACTTCTACCCAAGGTGATTGTATCCGTTGGGTTTCTTCTTTTTATTTTGTTGCTTTCTATTTTTTATTCTTACTTATACTGCGCCTAACGCCCTGTTATTATTGAGCGCTTGATTTCAAAGTTGGTGTAGGGGAGTGATATTTCTCTCGTTTGGAAGGTGCGGAATACCCCTGTGTTTACCGTTTTTGGCAGCGTTGTCATTATTATTTTTAACCAGATTAGCACTGGATTAATCATAAAGATAGCGTTGTTGATGGGTATTGATTGATTAAATATTAATCGGTATAAAAAACAGACAGTTAAATCTTTTATCTCAAATAAAAGATAAAAATAAATCCTAACTATATGAAAAATATAAAATAATGAATGAACAAACTTGGTACAAGTCAGAGCTTTTTGGATCGTTAGCTGATCGAAAAGTCACTCTTGTTACTGCGAGTAAAAGACAGGCGAGAGTTTGGACCGAACAATATCACCAGCATGCTGAGAGTAAAGAGAATGTTTGGCCAATGCCAGACATTCTTCCGATTGGCTCTTGGCTATTACGCACCTATGAATTAATTGCACAGAATTCAGAAACACCTCTTCTGTTAAACAAAACACAAAGTTTGACCTTGTGGGAAAATATTATTCGTCGCTCCGAAGTGACGGAGTACCTGATTTCGTTACAGGCAACAGCGAGGAAAGTTCAAGAGGCTTTTCAGTTACTAGGAGATTGGCAACTGCCATTTGAATCGATTAGTGCTGAGTCATTAGATCATGAACTGTTTTTGCATTGGGCGGAAGAGTATCAAGCGCAGCTGACAAGAAATAGGTGGCTTGACCCGAGTCAGTTATCGAACTGGATTGCAAATCAAGTAAACACCTTAGTTGACGAAACTGGGCTAAATGAGTTGTTTCTAGCGATTAACTCTCAAGCCGTCAATTTGAAACTTCTGGGCTTTCACCAAATACCCAGTGCTCAACAGGCATTGTTAGAGACCTATTGTGATTGCTTTAGTGGGAGTTTAGAAAAATTATCAGCAAAGCCAGTCGATGCGAGTCAAGCATCAAATGTTCAATTTTTCGTTGCTCAGGATTTTGAACACGAAATAAGAAGTGCTGCGGAGTGGGCGTTGGAAAAAATCACTCGTACTGATTCAAACGAAAGTTCATCAAGAGGTAACAGTACTTCAAAAGAGCTTCCCTCTGAGCAAATAGCGCTAACGGAAAGTCAGAGACGCATTGCAATTGTTATTCCTGGATTGGAACAACGTCGTTACGAAGTTGAGCAAATACTTATGACTCAATTGCATCCCGAGTATTTGACCAGTGCGTTTCAGAGCAAAAAGCTGTACAACATTTCTGTCGGTACTTCATTACGTGAGTATCCTATCATTCGAATCGCTTTAGACTTAATTAAATTACTAAAACAACCAATATCGCGTCATGAACTGGCTGAAATTTTAGTCAGTGATTCTATTGGCTTATGGCAAAAAATATTGCATTCACATCAGCAATCTGCGTTGAAGCGTTTGGCGTTTAACCTGCCAGAGTTGGGTGATAAAAAATTATCGTTAATTCAGGTCATTCGATTTATCGAAACACAGTTAAAGCTAGACAGCGATGAAGTATCGAATTTTGACAAAATAATTGAGTTACATGACTCTTTGCCTGAGCGTGATACATTTGATGGATGGTCCCGAGTATTTATTAAATGGCTTGAGATTTGGGAGTGGTTTAGGGGACAAACATTAAGCAGTTACGATTTTCAGCTTCGCGAGCAATTTGTTCAGGTTATTCATAGTTTAAGGCAATTTAACACTTTGTTCGAAACTGTCAGGATTGAACAGGTAATAAAACTATTAAACCAAACGATTGAAGGAGAAGTCTTTCAGGCGAAAAGTTTGGGTGAGCCTATCGCAGTAATGGGCTTATATGAAGCCATTGGACTAGAGTTTGACGCTGTCTGGTTTAGTGGTCTTTCCAATGAAGTTTTACCAGAGCCACCACAGATGAATCCATTTATCCCAATGACCATCGCTCAAGAGTTTGATATACCTGGCTCAAGTCCAGAAAGAGAATTGAATTATGCAAAGCAACTGCTCAAGCAATTGCGAGGAATCAGCCATGACATTAGGTTAAGTTATTTTAAGTATGACGGTGACCGTCACTTAAGTCCGTCACCCTTATTGAATTCGTTTAGTACCGATGAACAAACATTGACATTACCGACTTTAAATAAACCTTATGCGGCGATTAATTGGATGGAATTAAGTCCTTTAGCGCAAAGATTTAAAGTTGAACAACTGGATTTTGAAGCTTTCAATGATGAAACCGGCTTGAGCTATAACGAGACTATTTTAAAATCTGGAAATCAATTTTTAACAGCACAATCAAAATGCCCCATGCAAGGCTACTTAGCACATAGAGTCAATTTGCTTGAACAAGAATCACCAACAAAGGGAATTGATCCAAGAGATCGAGGTGTTTTTGTTCATAAGGTCATGCAAAAACTTTGGCTCAAGCTAAAGTCCCATTCACAATTAATTGGGACGCCAGAGCAAGAGCTTGTTGCTATAATCAAATCTGCGTTAAATGATAGTCTCGACTCGAATATAAACCAATATTCATTATTGGCTGAACTTGAAAAAAATCGATACTTTGAGTTGATATATCAATTGTTACAACAAGAGAAAAAGCGAGAGTCTTTTGTTGTAGAGCATCTTGAGTTTGATCAAACGATTCTATTGAATGGTTTATCGATTAAAACTCGGCTCGACCGAATGGATTATATTGATGATGTATCGATTACTTCCAATGAATCTGCGCATTTTGAGAAAGGTAAAACTTCAAGAGTTCTTATCGATTATAAAACAGGAAAAGTAAATCAAAATCTTTGGTTTCATGAGCGACTCGGAGAGCCACAATTACCGCTCTATTTGTTATCGGATAAACATAATATTAAAGCGCTGTGCTTTGCTCAGTTACATCATGAGGAAGCCAAGTTTGTAGGTGTTAGCGCTACGGAAAATCAGCTTCCTAAAGTTAAATCAATCGAAAAAAGTAAAGACTTTGATGACTGGGCTACTTTCGTTGACCATCTCGAAACTAAATTACTTGAGTTAGCCGATGAGATAAAGTTAGGTGTTGCTACCGTAACTCCAGAGCAAAAACTTAAGGCGTGCGACTATTGCGCCTTTGATTCTGTTTGTCGTGTTGATGAATTAAGCCGTAATGCAAGCGAAGTTGGAGAGTCTGATTAATGTTAGGTGACCAAAAAGCTCGTAATCAGGCAATTGACCCAAGAGAGTCATTTATTGTCCAAGCGCCTGCGGGCTCTGGTAAAACAGGACTAATTACCCAGCGCTTTTTACGGTTATTGGCCACTGTCGAACAACCGGAAGATATTTTAGCCATTACATTTACGCGTAAAGCGGCCAATGAAATGCGAGAACGAATAGTAGAAGCGCTAGCTCAGGCAAGTTTACCTGAGCCAGAAAATCAGCATGATGCAAAAATTTGGACGCTGGCAAATGCGGCGTTAGACCGAGATAACGAACTCAATTGGTCATTGCTAGAAAATCCTGCTCGGCTAAGAATACAAACCATCGACAGTTTATCCGCTTCAATTGTTAAGCAGATGCCAATTGTTGCTAGGTTTGGTGCTCAACCAGGTATAGAAGAAAATGCTGTTTCGATTTATCGAAAAGCTGCTGAGCAATTTATTGAAGGCGTGGTAGTTGAACGGCAGTTTTCAACATCCGAAAAGCCAGGTGAGCCAGTAGAGCTCGAGCTAGCCATTCTGACACTTTTAAAAGCGCTCAATAATAATGTCCCAAAACTTGCAGAACTTTTTACCTCGTTACTAGCGCGTCGTGACCAATGGATAAGACACTTTATAAGTGGTAATAAAATTCAAAGAGCGGCATTAGAGTCAGCATTAAACAGTTATTTAGAGACACAACTCGAACAATTGGAACAGGAATGTCCTAAGTCAGTCGGTACCGATTTATTTGAATTGATTTCACAGTTAGTTGAATCAAATCACCTATTAAAAGCGCCGCTTCCGGAAAGTCACAGTTTATTCACCCTGCATAATATTGACGGCTGGCCAGATTCAAATGTTGATAGGCTTACATTTTGGCAAGCCTTGGCGGATTGGCTTCTGACAAATGAAGGAACCTTACGAAAGTCGCCTCGCCAAACAGAAGGTTTTGTACCGGGTACCATTGATAAAAAAATAAATGCGCAGCAAAAAGAATTTAGAACCCGAGTTTTTGATGCCCTTGATACCTATCCAAAATTTTTAAAACGACTGGCAGAAATTAAAAACCTGCCCAGTTCAAGTTATTCCGAGTGGCAGTGGGAGTTTATTGATGCGCTGATGCAGTGCTTAAATATGCTATTAGCTTATTTGAAAATTGAGTTTCAAGCACAAGGTAAAGTTGACTTTGTTGAGTTATCGATGTCAGCGATGTATGCATTGAATGACGAACAGGGCGTAACAGATGTCGGACTTAAACTGGATTATCAGATACATCATATTTTAGTGGATGAGTTTCAAGATACTTCTCACGGTCAATTTGAGTTATTAAAACAGTTAACTGCTGGTTGGGAGCAAAATGATGGTCGAACGTTATTTTTAGTTGGCGATCCAATGCAGTCCATCTATCGGTTTCGAGAGGCCGATGTTGGTTTGTTTTTGAGTTGTCGTAAAGAAGGATTGGGGGATATTCGACTTACTCCGTTAACGCTTACCATGAATTTTCGTTCTTATGCCGGCATAGTCAACTGGGTAAACAAGTCATTTGAACAAATATTTCCAGCAAAAGAAGATGCAACACTTGGAGCTGTTTCACTAAGTTTGGCGGAGGCGAACAGTCAGAATGATTCTCCTGCTGTTGAGTTTATTCACGAGTTTTCTGGTAGCGACGCCGAATATCAAGCAACTAAAGCGCTCGAAATAATTAAAAAGGTACAACAAACTTCACCTCAAGAGACTGTTGCGGTGCTGGTTCGCTCGAAAAATCACGCCAGTGCTATTATAGAACTGCTGCAACAAAGTCATATTCAGGTCGAAGCTGTTGAAATGGAATCACTCAGTCAACGCTCACAGATAAAAATATTACTTAACCTAACCCGTTGGTTATTAAATTCTTCGGATAATTTGGCGCTGGCTGCATTGTTAAGAAGTCATATTGTTGGCTGCTCTATTTCCACTTTAACGCACCTGTTTAATTCAAAACTATCCGCAGTTCGGCTTTTTCAAATTTGGGATAAGCATGAAGAGAGTGATGAACTGTCGTTGGCCGAGCAAAAAGAACCCAACGATTTTGCGCAGGAAGCCAATAGAATTTTAAATGCCATAGAGCCAGAACAGCGAACTCGCTTACTTGGATTTTATAAGCGAGTTAAGCCTGTGCTTCGCGATAACGGACGATTACCGATTACCGATGTGGTTAGAGCGGCCTGGGTTAGAGTAGGAGGGATGCATGCTTTTGCCAGTGAAAGAGATATTAAAGACGCTGCTCAATATTTTAATGCCTTAAATCAAAAGCTAGCAACGAAAGAAATTGTTGAAGTAACTCAGTTGGAGGAATTGGTGGAGCGCCTGTTCTCTGCGACCGATACTTCAACTGATGGTTTTAAAGTTACTATCATGACCATTCATAAGTCAAAGGGACTCGAGTTTGATCATGTCATAATGCCTCATCTTGAAAAGCGATCGGCGCAAGATGGGACTCAATTAATGTTATGGCAAGAATTGCCTAACCAAACCAGCGAAAACTTTTTGGTAGCACCAGTTAAAATTAATCAGCCGGAAGATGACCGGTTATATCAGCTTCTCGACGCCATTAATAAACAAAAACAACTGTATGAAAATAGCAGGTTACTTTATGTTGGCGTAACTCGTGCTAAAAAACGACTTTACCTTCTGGCGGAGTCGCCTCTATCTGAGAGTAAAGATGAGTTGACGGTTCGTAAACCAAATCCTAATTCATTATTATCACAACTTTGGCCAGTTGTGGAAGCGTCGGTAATGCAGCAGGTAAAGCATTCTGATGTTGCGGACGATAATATGGTTGCACAAGTTGAGTTACCGCGGGTATGGAACCGGATTAAACAAAATTCTTCGATTGTTTTTCCTCCTGCACGTGTCGACATTGAGAGTCGATTAAAAACACTTGCGGCAGATGAGTCCAGTCAAGACATTCAGTGGAATAGTAATAACGCTGTGATAGTGGGCAATCTAGTGCATAATATGTTGCAAAAAATAGCAGAGCAGGGTGTTGATAATTGGAATGTGGACAGAGTAAAAGCCAGCAGAGAACATTTTCGGTCGTTTTTAATTCGCCAACATGTTGCTTTACGAGATTTGAATGATTGTCTTAGCAAAACAGAATCTGCACTTGAGAATACTCTGTCAGATGCCAAAGGTCGCTGGATATTAACTAAGCATAAAGACGCTCAATCGGAATTACCTTTGTCAACTCGTCATAATGAACAGTTTCGTTCATTTGTGATTGATCGAACATTTGTGGATGGTGGATTTCGTTGGGTAATCGATTTTAAAACGAGTGAAAGCCTTAATCATAAAAATACTGGTGAACTAGAGCATTTTTATCGACAGGAGCTAGCGACTTATAAAGCTCAATTGGAGCAATATAAAAATATTATGATGCAACTTGATACTCATCCAATTCGATGTGCTTTATATTTACCGATGCATCAGAAGTTCCTTGAATATCCTTTTGATAATTAACGTTTCTGAAGTTGCATAACTCTCTAAATAATTTAGTAAACAATATAGTTAGTAAACAATATAGTAAGAAGGTTTTAAATGAAAAAAAATTTTTTAGCTGGTGTTGTTGAGAAGATCAACAGCAAACCTCGCTGGTATCGTGGCTGGTTATTAAACTATCTATTAGGATCAACAATTAAGTTTGTTGGCACTGCGGGGGTAAAGTGTATTAGCTTGAATCGAGAAGAAAGTGTTTGGATTTTAAAAAACAAAAAGAAAGTAAGAAATCATATTAAAGGAATTCACGCTGCGGCAATGGGGTTGCTAGCGGAAACCGCTACTGGAATGGTTGTTGGAATGAATGTTCCCGATGATCGCACGCCAGTAATTAAATCAATGAAAGTGAATTATTTAAAACGAGTAAAGGGCGATTTAAAAGCGGTTGCTCAGCTGAGCGGAGCGCAAATCCAATACATAATCGACAATGAGAAGGGAGAGCTTCTGATTCCTGTTACAGTCACTGATAATGACGGGAAAGAACCCATTGAATGTGAAATGATTTGGGCGTGGACGCCAAAGCGTTAAATGAAGTATTGAATATTATGAGAGTTATAGAATAAACATGGTAATTCAGGGGCTATCGGCTGTAAGCGTCACAGCAGAGACTTGTCTTGTTGCGGGTTCTGTCGCAACCATTGCCCTGTTAAAACCTTGTGAGCAAGGGGGCGACTGGCTAAATTCAATTAGTTTGCCTTATATTGCGGTGGACTACCAAGGTAGAGTTTATCAAAATCAGCGATAGTAGCCTGCAGGCTCTTACACGCGGACTCTTTAGTCTTTTCCCATGAGTCTGCTCTTACCAGTTTATTTTCACGAGTTAGTACGAGTTAGTTATTTTTATTGCTAAAACAGCCAAAGCGACGAAAAGTAAAATTTTCAACTATATTAAATAAGCCTTAAGCAGTTAAAGAAGTTGGCAAAATGTACGTTTAAACCTACTGTTCAACGATGACTCGAATTTAATATGCGCTTATTCAATTGTTTTAATAAAGGCTTCACTTATCTCAATTATTTACTGTTCTCTTTGGCGATAGTCCTTTCTAATAAGGCTTTTACGCAAGATGCTCGCTATGATGAACCAACTCTCGATGCTTTGAGTTTAGAAGAGTTGATGAACATTCCTCTGAACACCGATTACAGTAAACACCAGATATATCAATCAGACATCAATCCAATCGATGAGAACACCATAAACTTCGGACTTATCGTGCCCATAAGTCAGTTTCCTTTGTATTCGGCGGAGGTCGTAGCTGCGGCGGATTTAGCGACATTACATATCAACAATAATGGTGGAATTCTGGGTAATCGGCTTGCGATTTTACGAGCGGATGACTATGAAAATACGCCAGTGTCGGCTGCTTTGGCTCAGCGATTAGCGACAGAGTTTAATGTAAAAGCACTGTTAGGCCCGGCAACCTCTGATAGCGTCGCTGACGTGTTACAAAAAGTAGCAATTCCCAATAATATTCCACTCATTAGTCATGCTGCTTCCACTATGGCGCTAACCGAGATTGGTGGACAGCATGCATTTTGGCGTATGGTCGCCAATAACGCCCAGCAAGTTGAACTTATGTTTAACTTTCTGTTAAAGAAAACGAACCACAGAAATGTATACATCATTTCTGGAAGAGAACTGTACAGCGAAGAAATACGCAGTGGATTGATCGAGAAATTTAAGCAAGCAAAGGAAACTCAAATCAATTATTACGCTGTCAGCAATCTTGTTCGAATTGAGTCGATGGATTTAGAAGATGAAATAAAGGCGATTCAATCGAGTGGCGCAACTGCAATAGTGATGACTGTTCAAAACGCACAAGTGATTCCTATGATTAACAAAATCAAAAAACATTGGAACGGCCCATTTCCAATGATTTTATTAGGCGATAATGTCACTCCAAAATATTTAACTGATGCGAGTTTAGGCAAAATTTCGGAATGTATTATGACTTATGTGGCGTCACCTAAAGAATTGTCTAACGAGTTAAAGCGCAACATGAAGAAAAAGCTCAAGTTTGAAACGGCCATGTTTGATGCTGCTTATATTTACGATGCGACTATTTTATTAGCGATGGGATTGGAAATATCGGAGTTTTTTAATATTCCGGTTAAGACTGCCATAGAAAGCATTACAGCAGACGGTTATGCGATTAATCACGATGATTACTCAAATATTCTTACCCTTGTTAAAAAGCACAAAGAGCTAAGTTTTACTGGGTACAGTGGACGAGTTCATTTTAATGGAACGGGCGATAACCTTGCTGCAAGCATGACCATATATCCGATTGTTCATTCAGAACAAGCTCCAGACTGTTTGAAAAATAGATGATTTGGGTAACTGTCAGCAAATTTTGAGCGAATCGTGGCTGTTTGTGCGGCTATACCTTTCTTAATATGATTTTTTGGCTAGACTGTTACCTAACATGTGACTGATGGACTAAACGAGCACAACTTCGATGGAAATTGCTTGAAATGCATGATTCTAATCTGATTTGAAAAGCATTCAGGCACCAGCTTTTGATTAATAGCCCATCGTTGAGAATTTTTAATAGAGCTGTTTAAAATAATAGATGTTTATTATTAAATCAAATCAACTTATCACTACTTTACTTATTGGCTTGCTCTTATTAGGGGCTAAAAGTTTAAATGCCAAAGATGAGTCTTTGGTTCAAAGCATTGACCCTTTGGTCCAAACCGAGGTCACCTATCTTTTTGAGTCCGAAGCAGAACTGACCCTAAAAGAAGTAACCTCTCCCTACATGCAGTCACAATTTCAAGAGCCCGGCACAACAGGGCTTTCTTTTGGGTGGGTTGATCAACCACTCTGGGTGAAAATAAAAGTTAAGCCGCCTTTTCCAGAAAAACGATTGTATTTAATTGTCGCTTGGCCGTTGCTCGATGATATTAGCCTGCACATGCTCAACAAAAATGGCAAAGTTGTCAGTTATCACCAAGCAGGTGATCATTATCCATTTAATAAGCGAGAAATATTCGATTCTAACTATGTGTTCTCTATTCCTTTTGATACCGGCAATATTCGAACTTTATATTTTCGTATAAAAACCACCAGCTCCATGCAACTCCCATTTTCATTTATTTCTGAACAGAGATATTTGAAAGAGCGCGCTTATCATCAAACTGGTCAAGGGTTCTTTTATGGCCTTATGGCGATAATGATTTTTTATAGTTTGTTCTTATATTTTTCTACTCGGCGATTGGCTTATTTACACTATGTATTATTTGTCGCTTCTTTTACTTTACTGCAAGCGGGTTTAAAAGGTGTTGGATTCCAATTTGTGTGGCCAAACCTTCCTGCTTTGAATGACTACGCCGTTGCAACTGCAGGTGCATTAAGCTTGTTGTTTTTAAACTTATTTGCGCGAACGTTTTTGCAAATTCAGTCTGAAAAAACATTAGTCAAAATCAATAATGTATTTTTAGTTATTGCTGGTATTTTTATATTTGCCAGTTTGGTTTTACCTTATACATGGGTCATAAAGCCTTTAGCCGTTTCTGTTATTGTGAGTGCATTCGTTGTGATAGGGATGGCGGTTTATCGATATAAACAAGGATTTAGGGAAGCTCGGTTTTATTTGCTTGCCTGGGTGGCAATGGTAATAGGAAGCGTCACTTATTTATTTAAGCAGTTAGGATTTCTTCCGGTAAATCTGTTTACAGAAAACAGTATGCAAATTGGCGCTGGACTTGAAATGTTACTCCTCTCGTTGGCGCTGGCCGACAGGCTTAATACGCTTCGAAGTGAACTTGAGTCCACCAATTTAAACTTAGAAAAGCAAGTAGAAGACAGAACACTAGAACTCAGAGAAGCGATGGAAAATCTGGAAGCCGCTAATCTTGTTTTGGAAGAGCTATCGGCAACCGATAAGTTGACTGGGTTAAAAAATCGTCATCACTTCGATACAACATTATCACTAGAACTTAATCGTATTAAACGTAATAACGACTATTTAAGTTTGTTATTAATCGATATTGATCACTTTAAAAGCGTTAACGATACTTGGGGGCATGTGGTTGGTGACAGAGCATTAAGATTTGTGAGCGACTGTTTACGAAAAGTTGTGCGAAGAGACATTGATAAAATATGCCGTTATGGCGGCGAAGAGTTCGCCATTATTTTACCCACCACTCCGAAAGAAGGCGCTCTAGCGGTTGCAGAAAGCATTCGTCGATCGGTTGACTCGAACGATTTTGTTGATCAAGGTAATAAATTCTCGATTACTATTTCGGTTGGTGTCGCTACAACCACACAAGACATCAATTGTAATTTAGAAGAGTTGATTAGAGCTGCGGATATAGCCTTGTACAATGCAAAAAGTGATGGACGCAATTGCACACATCTATTTCTCGGTGATATTAAAAACGATGTCGATTACGATAAAAAGCTGAGTGAGAGATTTGAATTAGAGAAGTTGAATTAGAGAAATTGAATAGTTAGCTTTTATCTTATAGCGGACTTAAATCGCTTTGGTGGGCCAGTCGCTAAAGCCCTTCAAATGAATTTCTAATCTAGTTCGCTTAGAGCGGCTTCAAAATTTAGGCTTTCACCATAAAAACAAAGTATTTGCGTATATATGTCTGTGGATAAATCGTTAAGCAATTGAATTTATTGATAATATACTGGCGCATATAATGGGATCTTATGCTATTGAGCGATCTATACAGCA